>NZ_OY763421.1:2634893-3293617 GCF_963667555.1 uncultured Methanolobus sp. | reverse complement strand
AAACTTGTCATCCATCTTTTTTTCTTTTTTATATCCTGATCAGATACGACATAGGTGCTAACCGAAGGTGTCGGGATTCTGTTGCTACTTTAAGTACTATTAAGTACCAATATAGCAGGAGTAATTCAGGAGTGGCCTGTGGAGAGGGAGAAATTAACCACATGAATAGGCTACTTTGTAAAAAGCGGGAATAATAGAATATAAACATTCTGTTTTTGCATTAAATTAAGCATACATCTATAAAAAAGATATAAGTAATAGTAACTCCTTGGATGTTATAGAAGTTCGAACGCAACGGGGAAGCACGAAAACTATATATACTAAAAGTGCTTTTATCACCCGCTACACCGAAGTCGATGAACGTGAAGCAGCCTCAGCAAATCCACCCAACATATTGGGCTCGTAGCTCAGTCAGGCAGAGCGTCTGGCTTTTAACCAGACGGCCTAGGGTTCAAATCCCTACGAGCCCGCCATCACACTTTGCACAGGAGTGCTCACGTTCACATTTTTGAGGGAGGAGTAATATATTGAGAAAATTTAGCCTGCTCGACCACCAGTTGATCCCTAAACATGAAATAATGTTGGAAGATGAACTTAAATCTGTTTTAAAGCAATATGCCATTGAGAAGGAACAGCTACCTAAAATAAAGGTTGTTGATCCGGTTATTCAGGAAATTGGGGCACAGGTTGGAGACGTCGTTAAGATAACACGCATCAGTCAGACCGCCGGCGAAGCATTCTACTATCGACTTGTTATCGCTTGAATGCGATATTCACATTATTCAGACAGGGCTTTTTTGCAATAAACATAATAACCACATAAAGAAGGTGCTATCATAGCGTTAACCAAAGGACAGATCCCACGTTCGTTTTTCACGAAAGATAAGATCGTACAGCATCACATAGATTCCTACAATAAGTTTCTGGAGAGTGGTCTTCAAAAGATCATCGATGAACAGAAGATCATCGAGACTGACCTTGAAGACACATATATTAAATTGGGCAATATCCGCGTTGAAAATCCTGTTGTCAAGGAAGCGGATGGAGCTATCGAAAACCTCTATCCTAACGAAGCAAGGCTCAGAAACCTTTCCTATTCCGCACCACTCTACCTCCAGATGAGTGTTGTTGAGAATGATGAGGAGAAGGAACCACAGGAAGCAAAAATAGGACAGCTTCCAGTCATGATCAAATCCGACATCTGTAACCTCACAGAGCTTAGCGAGGAAGAGATGGTCAAATACGGTGAGGACCCACTTGATCCGGGAGGATATTTCATTATCAACGGTACCGAGCGTGTGGTCATGACACTGGAAGACCTCGCTCCTAACAAGATCCTCACTGAATTCGGCGAGAGATACGGTGACATGATAGAAGTCTCAAAGGTATTCTCACAGAGAAGAGGATACAGAGCACTTGTAGTAGTTGAGAGAGGAAGAAAATCACTTCTTGAAGTCTCATTCCCATCAATTTCAGGCCGTCTTAACTTCATCACACTCATGAGGGCACTCGGTGTTGAGACTGACGAAGAACTCGTTAAGGCAGTATCCACTGACCCTGAGATCATGAAGTTCATGTTCGAGAACCTTGAAGAGGCAGAGGTCGACAACATTGAAGATGCAATGGAGAAGATCGGTTCAAGAGTAGCTTCCGGACAGGCAAGGGACTACCAGATCAAACGTGCGAACTACGTCATTGACAGATACCTTTTACCACACCTTGGAAACGAACCACGCGACAGGGCGGCAAAGGCAAACTTCCTTGGAAGAATGGCCGAATCCTGTTTTGAACTTGCTCTTGGAAGGCGTAATCCGGATGACAAGGACCACTATTCAAACAAGAGACTGAAACTTACCGGCGACCTCATGGAAGACCTGTTCAGGGTCGCATTCAACAGGCTCTCAAGGGACATAAAATACCAGCTTGAAAGAGCAAACATGAGAAACCGTGAGCTAAATGTCATCACACTTGTAAGGGCAGACGTACTCACCGACAGGCTCCAGCACCCACTTGCAACAGGTAACTGGGTAGGCGGAAGGACCGGTGTATCACAGCTCCTTGACAGGACAGATTACATCTCAACTCTGTCTCACCTCAGACGTGTGATCTCCCCGCTCTCAAGGGCACAGCCACACTTCGAAGCTCGTGACCTGCACCCGACACAATGGGGCAGACTCTGTCCATCGGAGACTCCAGAAGGTCCAAACTGTGGTCTTGTGAAGAACTTTGCGCAGATGGTAGAGCTTTCCACCGGAACCGAGGAAGACAAGAAGATCAAGAGCATCCTCTACGACCTTGGCGTAGTGAAGGCAGTCCTTAATTCATCCCTTAAAGCACTCCCTGAGTATGACGAGGAACTTGATGACTACATGGAAGACATAGAAGTAAGGAACGTATCAGACGACGATAAGCCGGAACCGATCGGGTACACGAACTATTCTGACTCATTAGATGACATGGGAGGACTTCTCGATGAATGAAGCTAAAGTTTTCCTTAACGGGGAACTCGTAGGAACACACACAGACCCTGCAGAACTGGTAGCGAATATCAGAGAGCAGCGCAGGTCAGGACTGATGTCAGAACAGATCAATGTTACTTATTATGAAGACATCCACGAAGTACTGATCAACACTGATATGGGTCGCGCAAGGAGACCACTGTTCGTTGTAAAGAATGGAGAAGCTCTTGTATCTGATGAGGAGATCGAACTCCTTGCAGAAGGCAAGATGGCATATTCCGAACTTACAAAAGCAGGAAAAATAGAGTACCTTGACTCTGAAGAAGAAGAGAATGCTTTTATCGCACTTTACAAGGACCATATCACTGAGAACCACACTCACATGGAGATCAATCCGGGACTTATGCTCGGTATATGTACAGGAATGGTACCATATCCTGAACACAACGCATCCCCACGTAACACAATGGGTGCAGCGATGGTCAAGCAGTGTATCGGTGTTTCAACATCCAACACCAAGCTCAGACCTGACACACGTGCACACCTTTTGCACTACCCACAGCGTGCAATGGTAAGAACCCAGACCTGTGAATCAATCCATTTCGATGACAGACCAGCCGGTCAGAACTTCGTTGTGGCAGTCATGTCTTACGAAGGACACAATATTGAAGACGCACTGGTCTTCAACAAGGGTTCCATTGAGAGAGGACTTGGAAGAAGTCACTTCCTCAGAACCTTCGAGGGTGAAGAAAGACGTTATCCAGGTGGACAGGAAGACAAGTTCGAGATCCCTGACTCTGAGTTCAGAGGTGCACGTAGCCCTGAAGCATACGCAAACCTTGACATCGATGGTCTTGTAAACCCTGAGACAAGAGTAGGTCCAAACGACGTACTTATCGGAAAGACAAGTCCGCCACGTTTCCTTGAGGAACAGTCCGACTTCGGAATCACCGTTGAGCAGCGCAGAGAAAGTGCAATTACCATGCGTTCCAACGAGAAAGGAGTCGTTGACACAGTCATTCTTACAGAATCCATAAACGGAACACGTCTTGCAAAAGTAAAGATAAGAGACCAGAGAATCCCGGAGATCGGCGACAAGTTCGCATCAAGACACGGTCAGAAGGGAGTTATCGGACTTATCGTACCATTTGCTGACATGCCATTCACAGAGAAAGGAATGGTTCCTGACCTTGTAATCAACCCACACGCAATTCCTTCACGTATGACTGTCGGTCACGTGCTTGAGATGATTGGTGGAAAGGTCGGCTCCATGGAAGGAAGGAGAGTTAATGCAACTGCATTCTCCGGAGAGAACGAAGATGATCTTCGTGCAGCTCTCAAGACCCACGGATTCGCACACACGGGAAAGGAAGTATTCTTCGACGGTGTTACCGGAAAGAAGATCCAGGCAGATGTGTTCGTAGGAGTTATCCTTTACCAGAAACTGCACCACATGGTAGCATCCAAGATGCACGCCAGGTCAAGAGGACCTGTACAGGTGCTTACAAGGCAGCCAACTGAAGGTCGTGCCCGTGAAGGAGGTCTGCGTTTCGGAGAAATGGAGCGTGATGTGCTTATCGGCCACGGTGCTGCAATGACACTGAAAGAAAGACTCCTTGATGAGTCTGACAAGGTAGTAGAACTGGTATGTGGACACTGTGGAATGATCGCAACCTTTGACAGGAAGAGAAATATCAGATACTGCGCCAACTGTGGTGCTGAGACTGACATCCACCCTGTAGAGATGAGTTACGCATTCAAACTGCTGCTTGACGAGATCAAATCCCTTGGCGTGGCTCCAAGACTGCAACTCGAGGACGCCGTATAAGGAGAGATTCAAAATGCATAATGATATTCCATCAATTCCAAAAAGGGTTGGCGCAATTAAATTCGGTCTGCTCTCTCCTAAAGAAGTAAGGAAGATGAGTGTAACAGCAATTATTACCGCTGACACCTATGACGACGACGGTTATCCAATTGACATGGGTCTTATGGACCTTCGCCTTGGAGTTATCGACCCGGGTCTTAAATGTAAGACCTGTGGCAGCCGAGCAGGAGAATGTCCGGGACACTTCGGACACATTGACCTTGTAGCTCCTGTTATCCATGTTGGTTTTAACAAGACGATACGCAAGACACTGCGTTCAGTCTGCCGCAACTGTAGCAGACTTCTTCTTGATGCAAGTAAGAAGCAGGAGTTCCTTGACCAGTTAAGCACTTGCAAGGACATGGGACACCTCCCGGACAGCATCATCAATGAAGTATTCAAAGAAGCACGCAAGTCTAAGACCTGCCCATACTGTTCAACCGAACAGCTTGAGATCAAGTTCGAAAAACCAAGCGACTATGTAGAAGACGGTCACAAGCTTACTCCAACCGAGATACGCGACCGCTTTGAGAACATCCCTGATGAAGATGTAAAAGTTCTTGGAATGGATCCTGCAAGCGCAAGGCCTGAATGGATGGTCCTCACAGTTCTTCCAGTACCACCGGTAACTGTCAGACCTTCAATTACACTTGAATCCGGTCAGCGCAGTGAAGACGACCTGACCCACAAGCTTGTAGATATTATCAGAATTAACCAGAGATTCCAGGAGAACAGGGATGCTGGTGCGCCACAGCTTATTATTGAAGACCTGTGGGAATTGCTCCAGTACCATGTTACAACATTCTTCGATAATGAAGTATCAGGTGTACCTCCTGCCAGACACAGATCAGGAAGACCTCTCAAGACCCTCACACAGCGTCTTAAGGGTAAGGAAGGACGTTTCAGAGGAAGTTTGTCCGGTAAGCGTGTTAACTTCTCAGCACGTACCGTAGTTTCACCTGATCCAAACCTTAGTATCAATGAATTGGGTGTTCCTTTTGCAATGGCAATGCAGATGACCATTCCTGAAAAGGTCACAACAAGGAACATTGAGCTTCTCCGTATGTACGTGCAGCGTGGCAGCGAAGTTCACCCTGGTGCAAACTATGCGATCCGTGATGACGGAAGACGTATCAGAGTTTCTGAAATTAACAAGGAAGAGCTTGCAGAGAAAATAGAGGTCGGATGGACTGTTGAAAGACAGCTTATGGACGGCGACATCGTCCTCTTTAACAGGCAGCCTTCTCTTCACAAGATGAGTATCATGGCCCACAGGGTAAAGGTACTTCCTTTCAAGACATTCAGGCTTAACCCGGCAGTATGTCCACCATACAACGCTGACTTTGACGGTGACGAAATGAACATGCACGTTCTGCAGACCGAAGAATCAAGAGCAGAAGCAAGCATTCTCATGCAGGTTCAGGAGAACATCCTGTCACCACGTTTCGGCGGACCTATCATCGGCGGTATACACGACCACATTTCAGGTCTTTTCCTGCTTACAAGGAATGAGAACAAGATCACAAAGAATGCAGCTCTTGAACTTCTCAGAAAGTCAGACATAAGAGATTTGCCGGAACCTGCAAGCCACTCCGAAAGCGGAGAACCATTGTGGAACGGTAAGCAGATCTTCAGTCAGATCCTTCCAAAAGGACTTTACCTGGAATTCCCTGCACAGGCATGTTTCAAGTGTGATACCTGTAAGAAGAAGGAATGTGAATATGACGCATATGTGGTCATAGAAGATGGAGAAATGCTCCAGGGTACCATTGACGAACAGGCAATTGGTGCTTTCAAAGGTAAGATCCTCGATAAGGTCATGAAGGAATACAGCCCTGAAGCTGGTGCAAAGTTCGTAGATGACTTTACAAGACTTGCTATCCGCGGTGTGATGAAGACAGGCCTTAGTTTCGGAATAAGTGATGAAGATATACCAGTCACTGCAAAGGTGCAGATAGGTAATCTCCTGAATGAGGCGGAAGACAGAGTGCAGAAGCTCATTGAAGCATACGAAGCAAAAGAACTTGAACCATTGCCAGGACGTACCCTTGATGAAACAATTGAAATGAAGATCATGCAGGAACTCGGTAAGGCTCGTGACCAGACGGGTAACATTGCTGGTAAGCAGCTTGGTCTTGAGAACTCTGCGGTGCTCATGGCAAAGTCAGGAGCAAGAGGTTCAATGCTTAACCTTACTCAGATGGCTGCCTGTGTCGGACAACAGGCGGTTCGTGGTGAAAGGATCAGAAGAGGATATGCAGGAAGGACACTCCCTCACTTTGACAAGGGTGACCTTGGTGCAGATGCTCACGGTTTCGTAAAGGCAAGTTACAAGAGTGGACTGAACCCGACCGAATATTTCTTCCACGCAATTGGAGGTCGTGAAGGTCTTGTAGATACTGCGGTTCGTACTTCCCAGTCAGGTTACCTGCAGAGGAGACTTGTTAACGCATTGCAGGATCTTGAGGTCCAGTATGACGGTTCTGTAAGAGAGACACGTGGTGTCATTGTCCAGTTCAAGTATGGAGAAGATGGAATTGACTCCACAAAGAGTGACTATAGTAAACCTGAAGCGATCCACCGTATCGTCAGGAGAGTCACCGGTAAGGAGGTGAACTAAATGACGATCAGTGAAGCTACTATTGATGCAATGATAGCAGGACTCGATCTGCCAAAGAACATCATGAAAACCTTAAAGGATGACGTGATGAAGGTAGGCGTTACAAAGAAAGAGCTTGAAGATATCATCGAACAGGTTATGAAAAGCTATGATTATGCATGCGTAGAGCCCTGTGAGGCAGTGGGTGTGGTTTCAGCACAGTCCATTGGTGAGCCGGGCACCCAGATGACCATGCGTACTTTCCACTATGCGGGTGTCGCTGAAATTAACGTTACACTTGGTCTGCCACGTCTTATTGAGATCGTGGATGCAAGAAAAACACCAAGTACACCAATGATGACTATCGCACTGGAAGAAGAGTATGCATACGACAGGGATAAAGCACGCAGACTTGCATGGGAGATAGAGGCAACTCATATCGAACATCTTGCAGATATAACTACTGACCTTGCAAACATGCAGCTTATCATTGACCTGCACGAGAAGACACTCATACACAGAGCGCTCACACCTGATGAGATCGCTGACAAGCTCCGAGAAGAGCTCGATGTTATGGTAAATGTATCCGGCAGTGTTGCAAATCAGGTAATCGTTACACCAAATGCACCATCATACCGCGAACTGCTCCAGCTTGCAAAGAATATACACTCAATAACCCTGAAAGGTATTGAAGGTATCAAGAGGGTAGTTATCAGAAAAGATGGTGACGAATACACCCTCTATACCGAAGGTTCACAACTTAAGGATGTACTCCAGATCGAAGGTGTCGATGTTACAAGAACATCCACAAACAATATCGGAGAGATCTTTGAGGTGTTCGGAATAGAGGCTGCGAGAAACTCCATCATCACAGAAGCTACTAACACCCTGTCAGAACAGGGTCTTACTGTAGATATCAGACACATCATGCTTGTGTCAGATATCATGTGCTGTGATGGAGAGGTAAAGCAGATCGGTAGACACGGTATCTCAGGAGAGAAGGCCAGTGTGTTCGCCCGTGCAGCATTCGAGGTTACTGTTAACCACTTGCTTGATGCGGGAATGCGTGGAGACCGCGACGAGCTCAATGGAGTTACTGAGAACATCATCGTGGGACAGCCGATAAAGCTGGGAACCGGAGATGTACATCTAATTACAAAATAATGCATCATTATATAGAAGTATATAAAGAACAACCAGAAAGTAAATATACGGAATCACTTATTAATACAAATCTCAAACTGACGTTATAAATGAGTTGATATAAAATGGATATTAACATTGACAAAGCACTTATCAAAGTGATCAGAACCGGAAAGGTGATCATCGGGTCAAACAGGACCATCGATGCTGCTGTTAGCAATGATGCTAAAATGGTGGTACTCGCTGCAAACTGTCCTGCCGATGTAAGAGCCAAGATCGAAAGCACAAAAGTACCGATACTCAACTACCCAGGCACAGGAACAGAACTTGGTCCTGCATGCGGAAAACCATTCATTATCGCTGCAATGGCAATCATTGACAGCGGAGAGTCTGACATTCTGGCTGCCGCTTAAAGGAGTTGCGATATTTGGGCGAGATCAAGTTATCCACTGAAGGTATCCGATACATCGCATTATTTGAAAAACTAACCGGCGCGGCGGTCAAAGATTGTATACTCGATGACGGTAGGATAATATATGTGATAAAGGCAGGCGATATGGGCGCTGCCATCGGGAGAAAGGGAGAACACATCAACCGTATGAAAAATACAGTGGATAAACAGATAGATCTTGTCGAATATTCGGACGAACCCGGTGTATTCATAAAAAATGCATTCAGTCCGGTAACTGTCAAATCAGTGAACATCACAAGCAGGAACAATAAGCGATTAGCTTATGTAGAAGTATCTAATAAGGACAAGGGTCTTGCCATAGGACGCAATGGGAAAAACATTGAAAAGGTCAAACTTGTCGCAAAGAGACATCACGACATAGACGACGTAATACTGCAGTGATCGTTCGAATAATATCATACTCATCAAAGACATTAATTGGAGGATATAATATGCCAAATGGAAAATATGCAGCTCACACACTTCAGCGCATGCGAAAGGATGCAAGGTGGAAGGATCCTCGCTACAACAGGCGCACACTTGGTCTTGACGTAAAAGCAGACCCTCTTGGTGGTGCACCTCAGGGCAGAGGTATCGTACTGGAGAAAGTGGGTGTAGAGGCTAAGCAGCCAAACTCAGCAATCAGGAAATGTGTAAGAATTCAGTTGATCAAGAATGGTCGTCAGGTGTCAGCTTTCTGCCCTGGGGACGGAGCTATCAACTTTATCGACGAGCACGACGAAGTTACAGTAGAAAGAATCGGTGGCCGCATGGGTGGTGCAATGGGAGATATTCCTGGTGTACGCTTTAAGGTCATTGCTGTTAACAACGTATCATTAAACGAGATGGTCATTGGCCGTAAAGAGAAACCAAGGAGATAATCCATATGTACAAATTATTCGGAAAATGGGATCTCAGCGAGGTAGAGGTTGCTGACCAGGGTATCAGAAGGTACGTAAATCTCGATCCAGTTATAATCCCACATACAAATGGTAAGCATGCAAGACAGCAGTTCAACAAGTCAGACATCTGCATTGTTGAGAGGCTTGTCAACAACGTCATGCGCAACGAGCAGAACACAGGAAAGAAGCAGAGAGCAATGATGATCGTCTCTGAATCTTTCGATATAATTCACAAGAGAACACAGAAGAACCCTGTACAGGTACTTGTAGAGGCTATTGCAAATGCAGGCCCAAGGGAAGAAGTTGTCAGACTTAAGTACGGTGGAATATCTGTACCAAAGGCAGTAGACACTGCTCCACAGAGACGTGTTGACTCTGCACTCAGATATATCACAAAAGGTGCAAACCAGGCAGCTTTCAAGTCCAAGAGAAGTGCAGCAGATTGTCTTGCAGCAGAGCTCATTGCAGCTTCAAACCGCGATGCAAAATGTTTCTCAATCAACAGGAAAGATGCGAAGGAAAGAGTCGCAAAGGCAGCACGTTAATGCTGTATAATTAATTAAAGTAAGGGTAATTAATATGGCAAAAGATAAAATGGTCGACCGTGTCGCAGCTCTTATGAAAGAGCCAAAGATGATTCGTAACATCGGTATTGTGGCACATATTGATCACGGTAAAACAACTTTATCAGACAACATCCTTGCAGGTGCCGGTATGCTCTCCAAAGAGCTTGCTGGTAACGCATGCTGGACTGACTCTGATGAAGAAGAACAAGCAAGAGGTATTACAATTGATTCCGCAAACGTATCAATGGTCCACGAGTACAATGGACAGGAATACCTTATCAACCTTATCGACACACCAGGTCACGTAGACTTTGGTGGTGACGTTACACGTGCAATGCGTGCAGTAGACGGTGCAGTAGTGGTAATTGATGCTGTAGAAGGTACGATGCCACAGACAGAGACCGTTCTCAGGCAGGCACTCAAGGAACACGTTAAGCCAGTTCTGTTCATCAACAAGGTTGACCGTCTCATCAATGAGCTTCAGGTCGACGGACAGGAGATGCAGATCAGACTCGGAAAACTTATTGACCACGTCAACAAACTCATCAAAGGTATGAACGAAGAGCGCTACAAGGCAGGATGGAGAGTAGATGCAGCAGAAGGTACTGTTGCATTCGGTTCCGCTCTGTACAACTGGGCTATCAGTGTACCAATGATGAAAAAGACTGGAATCAGCTTCCAGCAGATCTATGATTACAACAAGCAGGAAGGCGACGCTGGAATTAAGGAACTTGCAGATAAGTGCCCACTCCACGAAGTCCTGAACGACATGGTAATCAGATTCCTTCCATCACCTCTTGAAGCACAGGAAGGAAGGGTTGGCGCGATCTGGCACGGAGACAAGAAGTCAGCGATCGGTCAGTCAATGATCAACGCAGACCCTAATGCAGACCTCGCTTTCATGGTAACGGACATTACCATGGACCCACATGCAGGCGAAGTCGCAACTGGAAGATTATTCAGTGGTTCACTCCAGCGTGGAATGGAAGTTTACGTATCCGGTACATCTAAAAAGAACAGAATTCAGCAGGTCGGTGTTTTCATGGGTCCAAAGAGACTTGATGTGGATATTATCCCTGCCGGAAACATTGCAGCTGTAACCGGACTTAGAGATGCTATTGTCGGTTCAACAGTAACAACCCTTGAAGGCATGGAGCCTTTCGAGAGTATCACCCACGCAAGTGAACCAGTAGTTACTGTAGCGGTCGAAGCAAAGCACATGAAGGACCTTCCAAAGCTTGTCGATGTACTTAGACAGGTTGCAAAGGAAGACCCAACACTTAAGATCACACTTGACGAAGAAACCGGCGAACACTTGATGGCTGGTATGGGTGAACTTCACCTTGAGGTCATTGCTCACAGAATTCAGCGTGACAAGGGTGTAGAGATCACAACCACACCACCAATCGTAGTATACCGTGAGACTATCCGTGGCAAGGCAGGTCCTGTCGAAGGAAAGTCACCAAACAGGCACAACAGATTCTATGTCGAGATCCAGCCTCTTGAAGAAGGCGTCAGAGACCTTATAAAAGCTGGTGAGATTTCCATGCGCATGCCAGAAGTCGAGCGCAGAGAAAAGCTCATAGCAGCAGGAATGGATAAGGACGAAGCAAAGGGTATCGCAGATATATTCGAGAGCAACGTTTACATCGACATGACAAAGGGTATCCAGTACCTCAATGAAACCATGGAACTTGTCCTTGAAGGATTCCATGAAGTAATGAAGGGCGGACCTCTTTCAAAAGAACCATGTATGGGTGTAAAGGTAAAGCTCGTTGATGCAAAGCTGCACGAAGATGCTGTCCACAGAGGACCAGCACAGGTAATTCCTGCATCCAGGCAGGGTATCCAGGCAGCAATGCTTATGGCTGATGATACACTTCTTGAACCATACCAGAAGGTATTCATCCAGGTCCCACAGGACAACATGGGCGGTGCAACCAAGGAGATCCAGGGTCGCCGTGGAATCATCATCAACATGACCGCTGAAGGTGACATGACCATCATCGAGTCTAGGGCACCAGTATCCGAATTATTCGGATTTGCAGGAGACATCAGATCCGCAACTGAAGGACGTGCAATGTGGAGCACAGAGTTTGCAGGATTTGACACACTTCCAGCAAACATGACAGCAGAGATTGTTTGCGGTATCAGAGAAAGGAAGGGACTTAAGAAAGAGCTTCCACAGGCATCTGATTACCTTAGCATGTAATCACACCGGATTTTGCAGTATTTTCACTGCAAAAACCTTATTTCGTCAGAAAGGTTTAAACGTAAAAAGACCTATTATGGCAAATCAAACTGATATATTGATATTAAACTAAAGGAGATATGAAAATGGCAGCTGAGAAACCACACATGAACTTAGCAGTTATCGGTCACGTAGACCACGGCAAGTCAACCTTTGTCGGAAGATTGATGTTCGAGACAGGAGCAGTACCTGCTCACCTTATCGAGAAATACAGAGCAGAAGCAAAAGAAAAAGGAAAAGAATCATTTGCTTTTGCATGGGTAATGGACTCACTCAAGGAAGAGCGTGAGAGAGGAGTTACCATCGACATCTCCCACAAGAGATTCGACACAGACAAGTACTACTTCACAGTAGTAGACTGTCCAGGCCACCGTGACTTCGTAAAGAACATGATCACCGGTGCATCCCAGGCAGATGCAGCTGTTCTTGTCGTAGCAGCACCTGATGGTGTAATGGCTCAGACAAAGGAACACGTTTTCCTTTCCAGAACACTCGGTATCAACCAGCTTATCGTCGCTGTAAACAAGATGGATGCAGCAGAATACAGCCAGGAGAGATACGAGCAGGTTAAGAAGGACGTAGGCCAGCTCCTCGGTATGGTAGGATTCAAGGCTTCAGAGATCCCATTCGTACCAACATCCGCATTTGAGGGTGACAACATCACAAAGTCAAGTGCTAACACCCCATGGTACACAGGCCCATCCCTCCTTGAATGCCTCAACGAGCTCAAGGAACCAGAAAAGCCAGACACACTTCCACTCCGTATCCCTGTACAGGATGCATACACCATTTCCGGTATCGGAACTGTACCTGTAGGTAGAGTCGAGACCGGTGTAATGAAGAAGGGTGAAAATGTAATATTCAACCCAAGCGGCGTATCAGGCGAAGTAAAGTCAATTGAGATGCACCACGAAGAAGTTCCACAGGCTGTCCCAGGAGACAACATTGGATGGAACGTAAGAGGAGTAGGTAAGAACGACGTACGCAGAGGAGATGTCTGTGGTCCTACATCAAACCCACCATCCGTAGCAGAAGAATTCACAGGACAGATCGTAGTTCTTCAGCACCCATCCGCTATCACAGCAGGATACACACCTGTATTCCACTGCCACACAACCCAGACCGCATGTACCCTCATGTCCATTGACAAAAAGCTTGATCCAAAGACAGGCCAGGTCAAGGAAGAGAATGCAGCATTCATCAAGGCAGGCGATGCAGCAATCGTAACCATCAGGCCAACAAGACCAATGGTTATCGAGCCAGTAAAGGAAATCCCACAGCTCGGTAGGTTCGCTATCCGTGATATGGGTATGACCATTGCCGCTGGCATGTGCATGAGTGTCAAACAGAAACAGTAAGACACTCAAATTTTCCTTTTTTTAGGAGAAGAATAACATGTCACAGAAAGCAAGAATAAGATTATCAGGAATCAGCCCTGTAAACCTTGATGGTGTTTGCGATCAGGTAAAAGCTATTGCAGACAGAACAGGTGTAAGTATCTCAGGACCAGTTCCTTTACCTACCAAAAAAATGGTAGTACCAGTCCGTAAAAGTCCAAGTGGTGACGGAACCGCTACATGGGATCACTGGGAAATGCGTGTACACAAGAGACTCATCGACATTGCAGCAGATGAGCGCGCACTCAGACAGCTCATGCGTATCCAGGTACCAAAGGACATAAACATTGAGATAGTACTCCAGAACTAAAAACTATAGTTATTGCTATCAATAACTATATTCCTTAAGTTACAGATTATATCTGTAACCTAATCTACTTCTTAATTTTCATATTGCCAGCAGTGCTGGCTATGAAAATTCACACACAGAACTGCAGTAAATAATCTATTTTTTAAAGTTATTCCATTTACTTAAATACTACTGAATAAAAGAACCAATACCGCAAAATTTATGTAAACCAGCAACTCATAAAAAATATGGGGTTTTATATAATGAAACAAAAGGTATTGATATTGGGAGCTGGCTATGCCGGATCGGTAGTAGCTAACATACTGGCCAGGGAATTCAGAAATAAGATCGCAAAAGACGAATTAGAAGTAACTATTCTAGACAAGAACGATACAAACATAAATCAGGGTGGGTTCACGTTTATTCCTTTTGAACTTTATACCCCGGAAGACATCACAAGACCTCGCAAGAAACTTATAAGCCCCAGGGTCAAAGCCTTTTTTGGGGCTGACGGGGAAGTAAAAGCTGTTGACCTCAAAAGCAAAGAGATCACCGTCAAGAGCGATAAAAAATACACGTATGATTACCTTGTTATCGCAATGGGTTGCAGAGCAGACCCTACAACAGTTCCCGGACTTACAGATGACCTGAACACTTTCTACACATCCATGGAGGATGCCTTCAAGGTCAGAGATCTTGTAAAAAATATAACTAGCGGAAAAGTTGTGGTCTCAGTTGCCTCAATGCCAGTACCCTGCCCCGGTGCACCGGTTAAATTCACATTTATGCTGGAAAGCTACCTGCGCAACGTAAAGAAAGTCAGGGACGATGTGCAATTAACACTTGTGTGGCCTATGGAACCAATCGGACCTCCAGAATTCAATAAATTTGTAACATCCCAATTGAACGAAAAGGGTATTGAAGTTATGAGGAACTCTCCACTGGCAAATGTAGATGCAGCCAGAAAGGAAATCACAACAAAAAGTGGAGAGACGGTCAGTTATGACCTGTTGATCACAGTTCCAACACACAAAGCACCGCAAGTACTGATTGATGCCGGACTTACAGATGAGAAAGGATGGCTCTCTGCAGACAAAGCCACACTACAATACCGTGGCCCTGCAGGCGACCATGACAACGTCTATGTTCTTGGAGACCTTGGACCTGCCGACATCCTTAAAACAGGAATCGGTGCTCACTACCAGGCAATTGCAGTAAGTCAGAGCCTTAAGAATGCCATCCACGGGAATGGGATCCAGACACCTTACGAAGGAGAAACCGGATGTCCACTTGTTACCGAGTTGGAAACTCCGAGCACCCCAGGAAGAGGATACATTGCCACATGGAAATATGCCAAACCACCGGAAGCGTTCTCAACTACGAAAATGGGCTGGTTCCTGTACCGCATGTATTACCACATACACTGGGATATCAGTGTAAAAGGAATGTTCTGAGGAGATGAGAAAATGAGCGATGAAAACCTTATGAACCAGATATCAGGTGTCGAGATAAGACCAGCTGACGTTGAAGCAGTCTTAGACCTGATCAGAACAGCAAGAATACTGCAGGATTATATCAATGACCAGACTGCCCACGGAATTGCAGATCTCACATCCACCGTACTGAAGCTCACAAATGCCATCATGTGTACTGACCTGATAGAAGTCATGGAAAGAGCAGTTCAGGATCCTGAACTTGATAAGGCAATTCTCAACCCTCCAAAAGTAGGCTTAACAGGAATGCTGAAACAAATGGGTGACGAAGACTTCCAGAAAGGCATGGGAGTTATGCTCACACTTGTAAAAGCAATAGGAAGAGCTACAGAAGACTAGAATATAAAACAGAGATTCCCGAGAGATCATACGGGAATTTCATTTTCTTTTACAGGAACTTGATGAACTGATGCTTCGTCTCCATTGTTCCTGCTGTTGTCATAGAATTTGATAATGAATATCGCTCCAGAAGGAACATTATCCTCCAGGGCTATCTCACCATATCTTTCAACTATCCTTTTTGCAATATAAAGTCCAAGACCAGTATGACCGGTTTTACCATATTTGAAACCTTCATCAAATATCCGCCCCTTTATCATATCCGGTATGCCACTTCCATTATCAGATATCCTTAATTCACAATGATTGTCCTTTAGTTCCATGGATATATCTATATTATCTGCCTTACCGTGTATCACAGCATTCTGTACAATATTACCTATAACTGAATGAAGGCCACTATCTGCTTTTACCGAACAGTATCCGGATATATTGATCTTTACAGGGAATTCCTGAGCAACCTCAATTGCAAGCATACGAAGATCAATTGTCACAAGCTCCCTGATATACATCAATGACTCGAAATCCTTCATCTCGCGAATAAGTTTAGTGCTATGATTTACAGCCTTTTCCGAGAAATCAAGTTCCTTTTCGGACATCCTTCCTTTCATATTGTCAATTGAAAGGGAAACAATATTCAGATCATTAAGAATATCGTGTCTGAGTATCTGATTCACCAGCCTCAGAGTCTCAAGCAGCTCTTCCTGAGCTTTTTTCTTTTTAATAAGATCATATTCCCTCATCTTGAGTTCCCTGTAGAGCAGGTCATATGGTCTTGAAAGACTTGTGACAACTATTGCCTTGTAGACAAGATAAAAAGAAAGCAGTTTGAAATAGTGGCCTACGAGATTTGAAAATCCATAAACATCTATGTAAAAAGTAAAGGCCAGTTCTGCAAATATCGTAAGAACAATTGAAGCTGAAATTAGATTGTAAACATCGGTGTCAAACTCTTTCTGGCGACTGTGAAGCAGAACCAGCGAGCAGACCAATATCAAAGAAATAATGTACTCACTGACTATCTTGAACGTCGTCAGACCACTGCCTTCAACAAAGCAATCTGGGAAATAACCCCGAAAGATGATTGCAATGATCAGAGAAGTAAAAACAAAATATATAGCGAGAACTTTTCTGTAATTGACCTCTTTTCCCATAAGAAGAGGAGCTATCAAAAGAGAGATACTCTGCATATATCTTGCAGCTATCCATAGCTGTGTCGGCAGGTTCACATCATATTCTGGAAAAACACCCATTCCTTTATAGCTTACTATATGCAGGAAGTCGATCCATGACACAAAGAAGAAACTCATCCCGAGGAACAAAAGGTATGAATTCTTCAGATATTTTCTGGAATTCCATGCAATAAGGAAAACAGCAGCAATAACAATTATACTTGCAACTTCAACGATACTGTGGAATAAGAGGTAACTGTTCAGGCTGATCATATACAAAGCCAGAAGAACCAGAATTACAATGGTTGTTTCTGAGTATTTTCCATAGATATTTTGCAACTTCACCGATATATCTCCGCATTTGTTACACAGGTGCTAAATTATATAGCAATATAATATTATATATTAATTGCTATTTTTATGAGTTCTGTAGAAAGCCTGCAAAGATCCAGGTTATAGGAATAACACAAAAAATCAGAATTAAGTCAAACTGCTTTTACTTTTCGCAACGTCCAGCTCAATAGTAAATCTGGCACCAGATGGACTGTTATCCTCCACACGAATACAGCCATTATAACGTTCAATTGTTTTCTTTGCAATGAAAAGACCGATCCCGGTATGACCTGCTTCACCATGCTTAAAGCCTTCATTAAAAACATGAGGTTTTACTTCATCAGGAATACCTTTTCCATTGTCTGCAATTGAAATTTGACACCTTTCACCTAAATTCCTGGTCTGAATTCCTATCTTGCTGGCTTTACCATGAGAAATAGCATTACTTACTATATTATCAAAAACTGATAATAATGCCTGATCTGCCATGACATTACAATTTCCTTCTATAGTAAATTCTACATTATGCCTGCTGATTACCGAATCCAGAAGTTGCTTGACATTAAGAACCTCTAATTTAGAGTCTCCAGGAGACCTCATGTCAAGTTCCTTAACACTTGTTATTAGCAAAGCGCTTTTCCTTGTTGCATTTCTTATCATTGAAATATAAGAAGTATCGCCCTTCTCTTCCATAATATCAAGTGACATGGTTATAACCTGCAGGTTGTTAGCAATATCATGTCTCAAAATACTGTTTGTAGTTCTGAGCATTTCGGTAAGTTTTGCCTGCTCTTCTCTTGACTCAAAAAGATCATGATACCTTCTTATGCTGGCTATAGCCAGACCGGCAGCCTTTGCGATATCGTAAGCTATGCTGAGATATTCATCCATATATTCCGGGAAAGCTATTTCCCTGACCTCTATAATACCCAGAAGCTCACCAGCCAATTGTATTTTTATAACAAAACCATCAAGGCTCTCAAAAATATAATGATTGGAACTCGAATCCTTCAACTTAAAAATAGCTTTCTGGTCAGTATTAGTCGGTTTGCAATATGCAAACTCTGCTGCGTCACCTTTTACAGAATAATAAACAATACAACCTGGAGCTAACATTGTACTGAAAAGGTTACAAATGGAACCAATCGTTGCAGCTTCATCAGTCATGTCGGCAAGTGATTTAATGAAATCCAGTGACATGGCATATGATGCAGATTTCCTTTTGCAGACCTTTAGATCATCATGTTTCTTTTTGAGATTCCAGGTCATCAACTGATGTTCAAAGGACATTCTGAAATAATCCATGCCTACATACAGCACTTTATGAGGGATCCCGGTAGCTCTTGTAAACTCAGCTGCCCTTTCAGAAAACTCAGGATGCACTCCCGTATCCAGTATAAGAACATGAGAATATGATTTTAAAAACACATCGTTATTACCCGATTCGTACAAACCAAGATATTTAAGGTGATCTTCCCAGCATTCCAGCCAGCCGGGAACTACAAAAAAAGCACCCTTTTGCCTGTGTTTTTCAAGCACGACCTTTTCAGTAAAAAGGGAGTACAGGTAATCCACCCTGCTGACTTTCAATAATTGAGAATCGTGATCCAGAATGTCAAATTCTATGCATGGATTGTTGCATATCAGAAGAATATTATTTCCTGACTTTATTATCCCCTTGGTGATATTAGAAAACGAATTAAGATTCCCGAAGTCTTCAAGAGAATTAAAGTATGAGGATTTTATCCCTTTAAGCAGGACATTTCCTGACAGAACCTGCTCAGCTTCCTCCCTTATACACTCCGGTGCAAGAATGTAATAATTATGGAACATTGGTTACTCCTAATAATATCCCCATTTACTCACTGAATGAGAAATATCCGTTATTACAGAGGATGGAACTGAGTAGGGTATCTCACCATGATTATCCGACAAAATATAACCACCGCCTTTGGCAGCCTTATCTATTGCTTCCTTTACTTTGTTCTCGGTATCCTCTGGCGACCAGTGCCTCATTTCAATACCATTCAGGTTTCCAAGAACAGATATCTTACCATCACATTCTTTTTTTACTTCTGCCAGATCTTCCAGAACACTTGTGCAGACTATTGCGGTTCCTGTCTCAATAATGTCCTTGATAATTGGAAGACATCTCCCTGATGCCATATGGGTCGCAGTCGGACCATTTATTCTGGGAAGAGTGCGCTTTGCAACCTTTAATCCAGTTTCTCTGTAAAGCTGCGGTGGAATTATTGTAGAGGACGATATCGGGTCAAAATAACAAATTGCTGTTGCTCCGGCTTCAAGTTGTGCATTTGCCCACTGGACACAAAATTCTTCATTTATCTTCATTAATTCCTCGTAAATTTCACGTTCCTCATAGATTAGATCAAAATAATGCTCCATTCCAATTTGCATAGAAGGAAGAGCAAAAGGAGACATTACGACCCCTATGACAGGAATATCTGCTCCAGCATGTTCTTTCAAAACCGATGTGGTTTTCAGTACCTTTTGCAGCAGGGGAGATTCGTAAACATCAGGCGCTTCCAGTGAGGAAATATCACCTGCATCACGAACAATAGGCATTCCACAATTAGGTGAGGCATCCTGATAGAAAATGCTGCTTCCCCCCCATGCTTCGATTTCAAGGGACGCATAGTAGAAAGTGTAATAACAGTCGTGCCCATAGCGCTTTTGCATGCTTATCTGAGCCGATGCGACCTTTTCAGGATCAGAGAAATACTTTTCAATTGAGACATCGAATTCTTTTGAGCCCTGGGTCGTCAGTAACAAAAAATATGGAACCCTGTCAGGTTCCCTGTGATCCAGCGCTGTGAGAACTCTTTCCATAGAACTCATTTCATCAGTTGTCACAGGCAACGCCTCCTATTAATTTGCATATGGCAGCCAGGGAATCTGTTGCATCATGAGCCATTGCATGAGCACCTACCTCTTTCCACAGATCCATATCAAAAATATAAGGTGCACCGCCAACTATTATTTTGGTATCAGAACCAGTGCTGTCAAGAATTGATCTGAGTTTTTTGACCTCATTGGCAAAATTCAGCATTAAGGTTGAAACCATGATTACCCGTACACCATCTTCAGCTATCCTTGCGGCGACTTTTTCAGGAGCCATGTCCCCGTAATCATGAACATTAAAACCGCAGGATTTGAGAAACGCAATGACTATCCTCCGGCCCAGCATGTGTTCATCTCCAAGGGTTGTGATGCCCACGATTGGCATATCTTTTCTGGAAGAACTTGTCGAAGGGAGAATAGATTCTACGATCTCCTCACACATTTTACTCGCCATATACTCCTGTGACAGAGCAATTTCTCCGCAGTTCCACATCTCTCCAATATTTTCAAGAGCAGGGGCAATGATATCTTTCACAAGTTCAAAGGCATTATCACCTGAGAATCTACTGGTTATCATCTGGTTTGCAGCAACCCTATTTAAGGACAAAAGAGCTTCTTCGAACTCCCTGACACTTAAGTTGTCCTCTGTTATAAACTCACCACCTTTTATATGAGTGCATTTATGTTTTAGAATTATATAAATGTTTTATTAAAATAATTAATACTTTCTTAAAAATATCAGAAGATACATTGATAGAAAGGGATTTCAGAAAAATGGGGAAAACATACCAGTAACAAAAAAATGGTAAATATCTCATAAAAAGATGAGGCTCATTAATGGTCAATGACTTCTTTGCCACATATCTTACAATCTGGCCTTTTTGAAACTTTCATATAGTCAATTTCAGAGTTCAGACCATCCCATATCAGTAAACGGTCTGTCAGAAGTTTACCTTTTCCAAGCAGGCATTTAATGACTTCGTTGGCCTGTATCATGGCAATTATACCAGGAGTCGTACCGACCACAGGAAAAGTTTCAGATGGCGGCGCGCATGGGAACACACAATTAAAACATGCACTTTCCCCAGGAATTATCGTCATTGCCTGACCGTCAAATCCACGAATTGCACCATGGACCAGAGGTATTTTCTTCTCACAGGCAACCTTGTTCAGAAGATACCGAACCTCGTAATTGTCCATTGCATCGACAATTATGTCAGCTCCAGAAACAAGCTCCATGATGTTCGATTCATCTATAGTAAGGTGGTATGAATGGACTTTTATGTGTGGATTTATCTGCCTGAGCTTTTCCTCTACAGAGACGACTTTTTCTTTGCCGACATCCTGCTCCCAGTGAAGGACCTGACGGTTGAGATTTGTCTGCTCCACAACATCCTTGTCTGCAATTATCAAATGACCGACCCCGGCAACTGCAAGATACAACGCAACCGGACATCCAAGCCCTCCGGCACCCGCAACGAAAACAATAGAGTCCTTTAGTTCGTTCTGGCCATCTTCACCAAAAAGCATGATCTGTCTGCTGTATCTTTCAAGTTCATCTTTGCTTAACATAGAATAGACCTTTCACTTTGAATTAATTCGGATCGCAGAGTATGCTCTAAACTTCATAAGTGGTCAAATAATATAAGTCAAGAGGGTAGAGCTCTTAGAAAACATCCGGAATGCAAATTACAAAATTAACAAATAATATAAACATAAAAGACATATTCACAATTGTGAGTATTTTATTATAAAATAATAATAATAATAATAGGAATGAACATGAAACTACCTTGTCAGATGATAGTCTGGGACGTGTTACCAGCCATTAGAGCAGCCATTGCAGAAGAGCTTATGAATTGTGGACTATCACAGCAGGAAATAGCTAAAGAGCTTGACATGGCTCCTTCTGCCGTTTCACAATACCTGTCCAAGAAGAGAGGTTACAGAATAGTGCTTGAGGAGAATGTGAAACAATCTATCCGCGAGCTGGCCGAAGACATGAAAGCGGAAAAGGTTGATGATCTTGCATCAAGGATATGCGGCATTTGTAAACAGCTCAGAGACGAAGGTCAGCAATGTGTCAATGACCATTAATGCTCTTTTATCTGAAAAACGACATACATATCTTAAACTTCCAATTACAGGATTTCTACAGAGTTATTCTGAATGCGAAAAGTCTGCAATCTTCAGAGTTCGATATCGACCTCATAGACTTTTTCCGGATTTTCCTTGTGTATCTTCCAGAATGGTTCCTCTCCATACTGTTCTGCAAGTTTCAGGGTTCTTTTTGGAATTGTTTTCGGACCAAGTACGGCTCCGGGTCTGTCAGGGTCGTCAATGTAATCGGTTTCCATCATAAAACGGGTTCCCTGTTCAAGCGCTTCTTCAATGGCGCCTTTGCCTGCAAGCACACCCGGGAAAATTCCCAGTCTTTCACAGACATTGACCAGAGGTGGAGCGTAGTGTTTTACAACCTTGTGCATCTTGATGCCCGTTTTTCTGGCACGGTCTGCAATATCTATGAGTTGCGGCTCTGCAACGTCTTCTGTGTGCAGTTGTACAGCGCAGTCAAGATCTCTGGCAAGTGTGAAGGCATATTCCATTACCTCGTTGGATGCATCCCATACTTCAGGGCTGACAGGATAGTGAGGTCTGCCACTTTTGAGTCCCACAGCAAGTCCCTTTTCCACGTAACCTGCTGCGATGTCAAGTCCACCTTTCATCGTCTCTACAGCTTTTGAAAGCTCCATGTATTCGGTAAGCTTGGTAATTTCTGCAGGGTGAACACCAAGAACCGGGAATGATGTGACACCTGTTTCGTTTATCTGTTTTGAGATGTCTACGGTTTCCTCAAAGACTGCAATGTGGTCCTGGGGTTTTGTGACTTTGATCCCAAGGGTCCAGCTTGGTTTCATTACAAGAAAAATGTGTGTTCCGCCTGCGTTCTGAAACTCTTTGACGGCTTTCAGTCCTTTTGCCCTTGGGTCAATGTGCATATGCTCGTCTGTGATGGGGAAACTCTGTGTCATGGATGTCATAGTACTCTATATGAGTTTTTAATCTAAAAATGTAGGCGGTCAGGTATATATGCAAATTGCGGATTATATATCCGTATGAACCTGAAAATATTTTTAAGACACAGGGAAGTCCAGTCAAGTCTGTTGTCCCTGCTTGGTCAGTTGATAATTATGATCCTTTCAGCTCTGGTAATTGTTTCAGGGGCTGTGACAGGTTTGAGGGCTATACTGATATTCATTATAATTCTGGGATTTGCTTACATTTTTGCCATGACACTTCTCAGGCTGAAGAACCTGGCAAAAGTAACAGATTCCCCTAATAAGTGATTATCTGAATATTTTTCCTTGTTTTCTTTTCTTACTTCTTTTCTTATTTTTTAGTGCATGTTTGCTTTCTGGGTATGAAATATATATGATGTTGCCGTTAATAGAGCAATTTGAACTTTCAGATCCATATTATAATTTACAATTTTAAAATTACAATTTGTTAAAATACTTATTGATTTTGAGCAATATTAACTTACAGAGAAAGGGATCAACATGTCACAGAAATCCACAATCATTTATACGAAAACCGATGAAGCTCCGGCTCTGGCAACCAGTTCACTCCTGCCTATTATACAGGCTTATGTGAAAAACGCCGGGATCACTATGGAAACGAGGGATATCTCCCTGGCGGGAAGGATCCTTGCCCAGTTTCCCGAAAGACTGACAGAGGACCAGAAGATCTCCGATGACCTTTCCGAATTGGGAGAGATGGTCTTAACTCCGCAGGCTAACATTATCAAACTACCCAATATCAGTGCTTCAGTTCCCCAGATCAAAGCGACAGTCGCAGAGCTCCAGGCAAAGGGATATGATCTGCCAGATTATCCCGAAAATCCTTCTAATGATGAAGAAAAAGCGATCAAAGCTAAATTCGATATTGCCAAGGGCAGTGCCGTTAACCCGGTACTCAGAGAAGGGAATTCTGACCGCAGAGCACCTAAAGCTGTAAAAAATTATGCGAAAAAACATCCACATTCCATGGGTGAATGGAAGTCCGATTCCAAATCTCATGTAGCCAGCATGGCCGATGGAGATTTTTACGGCAGTGAAAAATCTGTTGAAATCGAAGAGGCTACCAATTACAGAATTATCTTTACAGATGGCGCTGGCAATAAAACAGTATTAAAAGACAAAGCTCCTCTTCTGACCGGAGAGATCATTGATGCATCTGTTATGAACAAAAAAGCGCTTCAGGCATTTCTGGCTGAACAGATAGAAGATGCTAAGGCTAAAGATGTCTTGTTCTCCGTTCATTTGAAAGCGACAATGATGAAAGTTTCCGACCCTATTATCTTTGGTCATGTGGTTAAGGTCTTCTTTAAAGATATATTTGATAAATATGGTGACCTGCTTTCAGAATTGGGTGTCAATCCCAACAACGGACTGGGAGACATCTATACAAAGATCCAGGATCTGCCTGAAGACAAACAGGACGCAATCAAAGCAGATATAGAAGCTGTGTATACAAAAAGACCGGCATTGGCTATGGTTAACTCCGATAAGGGAATTACCAATCTTCATGTTCCAAGCGATGTTATCATCGATGCTTCCATGCCTGCAGCGATCCGCTCATCCGGCGGCATGTGGGGACCGGATGGGAAACTGAAAGATATGAAAGCCGTAATTCCAGACCGTTGTTATTCTGGAGTGTATCAGGAAACGATTGAATTCTGTCAAAAACACGGTGCTTTTGATCCATCAAAAATGGGAAGCGTTTCCAATGTGGGGCTTATGGCACAAAAAGCTGAAGAATATGGCTCTCATGACAAAACCTTTGAGATGACCGGTACAGGAAAAGTAGAGGTTATTGATGACAACGATAATGTACTCATTGAACAGCCGGTAGAGGAAGGAGATATCTTCCGCATGTGTCAGGTGAAAGACGCACCGGTTCAGGACTGGGTAAAGCTGGCCGTTAACCGGGCCAGAGCAACAGGCACTCCTGCAGTCTTCTGGCTTGATGAGAACAGAGCTCACGACTTGCAGCTCATTAAAAAAGTGAACAAATACTTGAAAGATCACGATACTGCCGGATTGGAAATTTTAATCAAATCTCCTGTTGAAGCGACCAGATTCTCACTGGAGAGAATCCAGGAAGGCAAAGATACGATCTCTGTGACTGGAAATGTTTTGAGAGATTATCTTACAGACCTCTTCCCTATTCTGGAAGTGGGAACCAGTGCAAAAATGCTATCGATTGTCCCCCTGATGAATGGCGGTGGACTTTTCGAAACAGGTGCCGGCGGCTCAGCACCAAAGCACGTACAGCAATTTGAATCAGAAGGTCACCTGCGTTGGGACTCTCTGGGAGAATTCCTGGCCTTAACTGCTTCTCTGGAGCATCTGGGCAACAGTTTTGATAATCCTAAAGCTCTGGTTCTAGCAGAAACACTGGATAAAGCCACAGAGCTGGTTCTGGAAAATGGAAGGTCACCTTCCAGAAAAGTGAATGAGATCGATAACAGAGGTTCTCATTTTTATCTGGCAATGTATTGGGCTCAGGCTCTGGCTGATCAGGAAAAAGATAGCCAGTTAAAAGCGATCTTTGAACCTGTAGCTAAAGCTCTAATGGAAAATGAAGAGAAGATTGCCAATGAGTTGTTAGAAGCCCAGGGCAAAGCTGTGGATATCAAAGGATACTACGCTCCGGATGAGGAGTTGAGATCCCAGGCAATGAGACCCAGTGCGACTTTGAATGGGATTATAGATTCCATTTAATTTGATTGTGGAAACGAAAGGAAAGCTCTGGTTTTCGGCCGGGGCAAATAGTCGAAGCTGAGATGAAGTGATTTCATCTCAAACACTTTCTTTTTTTGTGGGATTTTGCTCTTCTTTCTATCGTTTTCTTCTGTTTTTCTGTACCTACATCTTAATGTGGCTAAGCAGATATTCTTTCAAGCTGGAAAACGCAGAGTAAAAATTAAATACATGGTATGTATACTACATGGCATGTATGTTATTGTGAGAGTTTTTGTTTTGATTCCAACTGACATGTAAAATAACTCCGAGGGAAGTGATCACATGAAATTCTACGATAGAAAAAAAGAGATTGAGCGATTGCGTGAGATATGTAGTTCCAAAAGTTTCAGAATGATCGTGATCACCGGGAGGAGACGAATTGGCAAAACCCGTCTGGTAACTGAATTTCTTCGGGACAGGAAATACGGGTATATTTTTGTACCAATGCACAAAACCAAAGAAACATTCCTGCAGGAGGTATCAAGAGATGGCAGCATTCCGGAGTTCAGGAATGTAAGCGATCTGTTCCGCTATCTCTTTGAAGTTCATGAATATATTTTCATTGATGAGTTTCAGAATTTCTATGACATGGACAAAAGCATCTATTCGGATATGCAGCAGCTTGTTGATGAGTTCAGGCAGCGTGAGAAGAAATGCTGTGTTTTCATAAGTGGTTCAAGTTATTCTTTGATGAACAGGATATTTGTTGATTCGGCACACCCGCTTTACGGCAGGGCTGATCTGTTAATGGAACTTGGTCCACTGGACCTTGCTACGGTTGCAGAGATATTGTCCGATATAAGTACAGATGATCCGTTAGAATTGATCAAATATTATTCTGTATTTGGCGGCATTCCAAAGTATTATGATCTTCTTGAAGGCATTGGAGCAGGGTCGTTTGAAGAGACTGCAAAGTTGTTCTTTTTTGACAGACACATGCCTTTGCTAAAGGATGAAGGACGCAATGTACTCGTAACAGAATTTGCAGGTGAGTACAAGATATACTATTCGATATTGGAAGCCATTTCACTTGGAAAAAATAATGTGGGTGAAATAAGCAGTGTCCTGGAATACCAAGGCAGTGGAAAAGCATCGAGATACCTGGATATCCTGCGCAAAGAGTACAATGTTATCAGAAGGGAAACACCCATACTTGATGATCCCCGCAGGTCAAGAAGGGGTATATATGCAATACGAGACCCTTTCCTTCATTTCTGGTTCGGTTTTATCAAAAGGTATGATGCATATTTCGAGCAAGGAAGGACGGATGAATTGTACAGTAAATTCCTGGAAAGTTTTGATACTTTTCTTGGTTTCAGTTTTGAGAGAATCGTAAAGGAATTCCTGATGGTTAACAGGCAGATAGTTCCTTTTGGCTTTGATAGGATAGGCAGGCAGTGGGGAACTATAAAGGGCGCTCCAAAAGGCAGCAACAGCTATGAAATCGATCTGTTACTTGCAAGTCCTGATATGAGTAAAGTAATGCTTCTGGAGTGCAAATGGCGTGATCTGGGTGCGAAAGAGAGCAAGAATGTGCTCAGAAAGTTGCAGGAAAAAGCTGCATATCCGGGCTTGCCTGAAGATACAGAAGTTTACTATGGTATATGCGCAAGAAAAATAGCCGATAGAGAGAGCCTTGTAAATCAAGGTGTATTAGTGCTTGATCTTGAAGATATGCGGAAATTGTTGTGATTTGAATGCTACCTTGATATTATTTTCATTTAAGGGTCTTTTCTTACTACAGATCAGTGATAAGGCATAAGCTACATGTCATGTATACTATATGTGATGTATGTTAATATGAAAAATCCGTCTCAAATGATAAAATAGAAAAACATAGCCACCACCCACAGGCAGCAGCTTCAAAAAACAAAATCAGTCAATAGTATCGTGCATGCGAGGTCTGATCTCTTTCTCAGAACTCTTCGTGCCGGAGGAATTTCCGTTCTCTTCTTCTTCCTGACGGTGCATATCCTTGCTGAGCATCGGGTTGAACATGTAGTACTTCTTGACGTATCCCAGTATCTCCTCATCGGAAATACATGAAACCCTTTTATCATCGTTATAGAGTTTCTGGATATCAGCCTGAATAGCACGGAGACGCTTGTCGTTCTTCTCCACCTCGATGTTCACATCCATCAGTTCATTGAGGGTTTCCTGTACCTTGAACCTGAGTACTTCGATACCTGATGAGTCACCAATAAGGAATATCCTCTTTCCACCAACGATCTCCGGTGGGTATGGCTCATAGGTGAAGGGGTTCTTGATGACGCCAGCAGTGTGGATGCCTGATTCATGTGCGAATACGTTGTTACCCACAACTGACTTGTTCCTTGGTATTCTGATGCCGATCTCCTTTTCCATGAACTTGGCAAAATCGACAAGGCAGTCAAGGTTATACTTGTCAAATCCTTCAACACGCCTCATCAGGAACAACAGGAGCTTTTCCATCTCTGCGTTACCTGCCCTTTCACCTATTCCTAGGAAGGTCACATTTGACCAGTTAGCTCCATGCCAGTATCCGGCAAGGGAATTAGGAACGGCAAGACCGAAGTCATCATGGCAGTGAGTCTCGATGTTTTTCACATTCAGCTCATTCTTCAGGTATTTGACGATGGTTGGCATACCGTAAGGCTCATCAACGCCTTCGAATGGCACACCGAATCCAATGGTGTCACAGATACGGATAGTACAGTCAGGGTCTATATCCATTATCTTCTTTACAAGAGGGAACACGAAATCATAATTATCTGCACGGGTCATATCTTCGATATGTGCCCTTGTCCTCAGACCGTGGTCAACGGCATACTGGAGGGCATTGAGGTATTTCTCTTCTGCTGCCTCACGGCTTTGCAGCCCCATCTTGTCAAATATATGCGGGTCAGAAACTGACATTAGAATGCCTGTTTCCTCGATACCGTCAACGTTGAGTACCATGTCAATATCTGCAGGGTTTGCACGTGCCCATCCGGTGATCTCAGGGAACTCATATCCGAGGTCCTGCATGAGCTTAATGGCTTTCCTGTCCCTGTCATTATAGACAAAGGTCTCCAGTTTCTCAATACCTATCTTGTTCAGGTATTCGTAAATTGAGACCTTATGCTGGGTTCTTATAACTATGCCCGGCATCTGGGCACCATCACGGATGGTACTGTCACTGATAGAAACCTCCTGTCCCAGAGGCAATTTTATCTTTGGAAGGTCGTCATAATCTTTGTATATTTTCATTTGATACCTCCATTTTTCCTTCTTTTAAATTTCAAAAGATCCAGAGCCTGAATTAGCGTGTATTGGTCATAGAAACGAATTAGCGTTAATACTCTAATTAAGCATGTCACTCTGGATTATCATCTTCATGAGTTGAATTGTAATTTACTATAGCTGAACTCATACTTAAAACATCGTTTCTATATATATCGGTAGGATGACCTGTTCCTCCATACCGAACTAAACCTTTAAATCTTTATATTTTAAAAGATTACATGGTTCATATGTGGAGTATATTACTTAGAAAATTTGAGAAATATCCGGCTCAGCAAAAGGTACTGAAGCTTCTTTTCGAGCGTGGTTTCCAGGTAAACGATGAAGGAAAGGTCACCTCCGGCGCAATAGAAATAGCGCACACACAACTTGCCAGGGAAGCGGGAGTCGACAGGCGTGTTGTGGATTCCACAACAGAGGTCATACTTTCAGATGAACAGTTAAAAAAGATATTCCAGAACGTAAAATCAATTCCTTTCCTGCGTGACGTAGCTCCACTAATGGGACAGGGTGTTATCATCATCACTCCTGATGACGCCTCTCACAAAGGAATAATCTCCGAGGTCTCCACAGTTATCGCACAGCACAACATCAGTATCAGACAGGCAGTATCAGATGACCCGTTCTTTACAGACGAACCCCGGCTTACTATAATCACCGACACCAAGGTACCGGGCAGTATAATTGAAGAACTTCTCAAGCTGGATTCTGTAAAAAGCGTAAATATAGCTTAAGCCTGAGCACCGGACAAGTGGCTCACAGGCAAATGGTTGCCCATTTGCTTATTATCTTTTGCTTTTTGTCATTTGATATCTCAGAGCACAGCCTTTGCAAAAGCCCTGAATATCTTCAGCATATGCACCGATTTAGATGGGTGCAGCATCTTTTTTATCAGTATCGAAGGATGGTCCATATCACCATAACGTGTAATGGTATCAAGGATTGCAGGATTGTTCATTGAAGCTATCAATTCATCAATCTCTTTGTCTTCAAGCCCTGCCGCAAATTTGTGAATTCTCATTCCCATGGCAAGCTCCTTTCCAAGCTTTGCCCTCCACTGCCTGTCATATTCAGAAAGGAACGATGCCGAAATATTCTCCTGTTCAGCAGCCTTTGCAGCGATCTCGCCTGCGATCTTTGCGCACACCGCTCCGGTATAAATTCCTCCGCCTGATGTAGGTTTTACCTGTCCGGCCGCATCGCCGACAATCATCACACCGTCAGCGTGTGTCTTTCCAAGAGGTCCGAGGGGAATTCCTCCCATAACAAGGTCAAGCTTTCCGCCGCCATATCTTGAAACTACATGCTGATTCTTTGTCAGCAGATTCTCAAGAACCTGATGCGCCGACATTCCATATTTCGGGTCAACTGCCATGCCGATGCGGGATATACTTTCATTGACAGGAACGGTCCATCCGAAAAATCCCGGAACCTGTGAACCAACGAACAACTCCACAAAATCGGTGTCATCACTGCGATATGGCACTTCAGCCTGAATTCCCGGCAGCACCTCGCTGACATTTCCAAGTCCTGACCATTTTGCAACCTGGCTGCGAACACCGTCCGCTCCGATCACGACCTTTGCTTTCAGAACCTGCTTTTCTCCTCTTTTTACAATGGAAACCTTCTGCTCGTTCTGTGACCTCTCAATGCCTGTAACTCTTGAGTTCAGCCAGAGGTCAACATCTTCTTCAAGAGCTTTGGCAGCAAGTTTCCTGTCGAATATCTTCCTGGAAACAACGTAAGCTTTGGTCTTCTTACCGTCAATTGGCAGGCAATCTCCATGCATTGGATGGACAAAAGCGCCTCTTACAGAATTCAGGATGGAGCTGTCAGTGGGGTCGATCTCACACTCGCTGACTGCCCTTGTACTTAACAGTCCGGTACATCCCACCGGACTTCCTATGAATGCGTGGTCTTCCAGGATCAGTGTTTTTGCACCGTTAATTGCGGCATATCTTGCTGCCACAGAACCTATTGGCCCTCCGCCTACGACAATAACATCATATTCTGCCATTTTCACTTAAATTCCAGTACTATTTCCAGAACCTCACGGAAATTGTTGAGCGTCCTGTCAGGTTCGTATTCACCTGATGTCCTGTCCACTGTGCTGTTGCGGTCGCCATAAGCTGCATAGGCAGCCATCATGCCGAGTTTCTTTGAAGGCATGATATCCCTTCTAAGGCTGTCGCCTACAAAAAGTGTTTCAGAGGCCTGAAGTCCCATGGTATCAAGAGCATATCTGAAAGGTGCAAGGTCCGGCTTTTTAGCACCGGTCATGTCATGGGCTGTGAGCGAATGCACCAGATCTTCCAGACCTGTTATGGCAAGTCTCTTCCTTGCGTTGTCGCTGTTGGCATCGGTAACTATTCCAAGCAACAGTCCGATCTCGTTAAGTTCCTCAAGTGTTTCCCTGACATGCGGATAAAGCCTGATGTGGTCTATTTTCTGGGTTTCATAGATGGTGACACATGCATTGTATTTTTCTGCAGGGTCAATGCCATTATCAAGCATGTAATCCCTGATATTCTCAGGATTTTCAAAACCATGCGTTTCCCTTCGGAAGTACTCGAACAGCTCATGCGGGTCACCTGCACCAAGGAAACTGACAACTTCCGTGCATGCTATCATCTTCGCTTCCACAAAGTCGAAGAGCGTGTTGTCCATGTCAAAGATAACGCCCCTTAAGTTCATTCCCATTTTATCATTTGATCCTTTTTCAATTTTCCCGGTTCAATGCTCTTGTTCTGGATTTAATGCTGGTTTTCTATTTATATATTCGGGGAATCTCTTTGTATGTGGCAGTTTTATATATTTAAAATATATATTATAGATTATAGTCAACTTTATGCGTCTGGATAAGGAGGTATGAGTTTGCCTGAGTTGAAGAAAAAAGCTATCGTTGAAAACACATCAACACAAAGAACAGAGGTCGGCGCATCAGCCGAGCATGAAAAAATTACCCGTTCCGAGGCTGAAGGGTTTTATTCCGTATGCGGACAGGCATTTATTCGCGTAAGTAAGTAGGTAATAAGCAATGTGCCTTCAGTGATCATTTTTATCTGTACTATTTTTTTGGATAGACAATAGTTCATAAGGTTTTTATGAATTCGTGTTCAGTCAGTTTTTCAGATCTTTTAACGTAATGTTCAAACAACTTTTTTCCCCACGCAACAGCGGACATTTCAGAGCTTGTGATCATGGAATTATTGTATTTACCCGCATTATCAAGAAGCGCCAGTGAGAAAAAGCTGTCAGTTACAATCAGGTTAAGTGGTCTGGAGTTTCCCCTGTGAACGAAGATGTTTGAACGTGAGTCGGTGAAAAGATTCTCTATTTCTTTGTCATATTCTTTTTTCAGGGACATGAACATCGGATTTTCGATCTGCAATGCACCTGTTTCAGACTGTATTTCTTTCCTGACTGTCCTGTAAACCTCTTCTGTCATTATCAGGTAAAGTTCAGTTCCCTTTTCCATTAGCTCAGAGTAGATTATCAGTTGTGTCGGGTGGTGCACTGATACAAAGGCCATTATTCTTTCAGAGCCGGTAATTTTTACGAGTATCTCTTTCTGCTGCTCGAATATGTCCGGAATATCCGGTTCAAGGATCTCACATTCCCCAAGCTCGCCAATTCTGTAAAGAAGCTCCTGTGGTATGGGACTCAGGTCATGCTTCAGCCAGTAGTCTCTGTATTTCTCATGGACGTTTAATGTCATCAGAAGACTTTCCATATTGTGGGCTATGATCGCACCCATGGATGTAAGGCTGCAGGTGCCTTTATCGTAGTTTATCAGTTCCCACTCGGCAAGTTTTCTTATCTGAGGTATCATGGACTTCCATGGGAAATCAAAAGCTTCCTTAATATCCTCCGAGCTTTTCGTTCCGTCTTTCAGGAACAGCAGCAAGTCCTTTCTTTTCTCGGAAAGGAACAGTGTATCGATCAGGGATGATCGCATATAACTCCCATTGTAATTTGATTCTATAAACATAAAAAGTAATTGGAATATTGCTAAATCCCGGGAATATACCTTTAATATGTTCCTTTTCCAGTTGTGCTGGAATGTTCGCATTCTGTTTGTCATATCATGATGGTTTTGGCTATATCACTTCAAATGAAAATATAATATGATGAAGTGAATTTAGGGAGGAATCGTCTAATGGGATTTACAAAGGCAGTGGCATTAGGTTCAGCTTTGTTCATAGCAGTGGTATTACTGCTCACCTCGGTATCAGTGGCAGCATATGGTTCGGGTGCGGAGATGTCAGCATCAGCAACAGGTTCAAACAATGCGAACTCTGAATTTCTGATGGTCAGGACCGTCACTCCTGAATCAGTGGAAATAACAGTTGGGGATTCGGTGACCTGGAGAAACCTTCAGAGACCGAAGATGCCAATAGTCCTGATAAGTGACGACGGGCTCTGGGATGACCAGACTGTCTACTATGGTAAGATGTTCTCTTATACCTTTGAAGAACCCGGTATCTACACATTCAGTGTTCAGAATAATCCTGCAATGACCGGAACTGTCATCGTCTCCGAAAAGAGCCTGCAATCTGTGGCCGATGTGTCTGATGAAGAGGATCAGATGATGCCGGAACCTGAGGTAATGATGGTGATGACAAAGTCCCGTGAACAGAGTCAGGTAATGATGCAGGAACAGGTTGTTGACCGCAGCAACGAGTTTCTGATCGTGCGTACTGTAACACCTGCTTCCATGGAAATATATGCAGGTGAGATGGTCACGTGGCAAAATCTTCAGAGACCGAAAATGTCAATAGTTCTTGTAAGTGATGACGGACTATGGAGTGATGAGATCATCTACTATGGCAGGATATTCTCTTTCACCTTTGATGAGCCGGGAACCTACTCGTTCAGTGTTCAGGACCATCCAGAGATGACAGGTATAATAGTTGTTTCGGAAGAAAGGATGGCATCTGTAGAGGACATGGAAACAGATGAGGTAATGCCAGCTCCTGCACCTCTAATGATGAAGGAAGGGGAAGACGATGGTTCAATGGTTCAGGTCCGTGAACAAACAATGGAGCATAACTACGAGGTTCTTGTTATTCGTGTGGCAACACCATCACTAATGCAGATAAAAGCAGGTGATACTGTTACCTGGAGGAATATGCAGCGTCCGAAGATGCCGCTGGTTCTGATGAGTGATGCAGGTATCTGGGATGATCAGACCATCTACTACGGCAAGACATTCTCGTACACATTTGAAAAAGCAGGCACCTGTAGGTACAGTGTTCAGAACAACCCTGCAATTTCAGGTGTAATTGTAGTAAAATAAATGATGAATATATTTTCACCACTTCTTTTTCATATTTCTATTTTATTTGACTCAGTTTCATCCGAACATGATGTCAAGTTCATTCTCAATATCTTCTGCCATAAGCAGAGAATAACCATGTGTACTTCCGTTGATAGGGTAAAGTGCCTTCGGTTCTTCAGCCCTGTCAAAAGTTCGAAGTGCAAGTTCATAAGGGACAATACTGTCGTTAACAGAATGCAGCATCACAAATCTGCGTGGGCTTATCATTTCCAGATAGTTGTCAGGGTCTATTGACCTGTAAAACCGGTATGCTTCCATGTCAACGTTTTCATCGACTACTATGGAATCAGTATCGTACCCACTTGTGCTTATGCCGATAACTCCTTTTATTTGCGGATCGAGGGCAGTTGCAATAATTGCAAACCTTCCGCCGTTACTAAGCCCAAGCATTGCAATGTTGTTCTCATCGACCTCCGGCTGCCCGCCGAGCACATTTGCAGCGGCAAGTGCGTCATGCACCATCATGTATTCTACCGGCTCTGTCCCGTTCATATAAAGTGCCAGGTCACCCTGCGGGTCAATTCCTCCGAGATTTCTCTGGTCAATAGTTATGGATGCGTACCCAAGGGATGAAAGCAATTGAGGAACTGCTGTCTGCTGTTCTTTTGATACGCCTGCTCCGGGAAGGACAACAACACCGGGTACATCCGTGCCGGATTCAGGGATACGGATGAGTCCCGCAATATCAGAGTCACGGCTTTTAAAACTGACTTCTCTTACAATATCAGTGGCATTGGTTTCTGAAATGTCCTGTGAACTGTAATCAACGTCTTTGATTTCAGAGTAGGAGAGAATCCCGTCATCTGAAACTGACCATTGATCACTATCATCCGAATTATACATTATCCCTATCGCACCGGCTGCCATGAGCAATATTCCAAGTGCAAGCGGGAGAAGTCTGACATTCATCTTCTGCTGTTCGGTTTCTGTCTTTCTTTTTCCTTTTGTGCTGTGTTTCTGACTCATGGGATCGCCAAATTGATTTTCAGAAATGTACGAACCTGCCGGGACTCGAACCCGGGTTCTAAGCTCCGGAGGCTTAAGTGATATCCGCTACACTACAGGTCCGCTTTGATATTATGCTTGAACTCATTTTGCATGTTTCTCATTGAAGATAAATATAGTGTTAACAATGCTGTGGAGTTATATTGTTGGTAATTGTCCGGTTTTGATCTTCGGATTGTTATACTCTATTAGTCTATATACGAACGTTGTTTTTAAATATCACAATTGTGTATTAGGTACTGTCACAATTGTGATTCAGCATTTGATCTCCAAGTACCAGGTATCGGAACGGCAATATTCTCCTGTAAAGTTATGCCGCCGGTTCGAATCCGGATCCTGGCTTGAGGTTTAACCTCAAATCCCCGCAGGAGTCTTCCGGCTCCTGCAGAAAAACGACAGATCCAATTACCACCAAAACTACCACCTTTTTATTTTTTCTAATGTGATGATTATTTTTGCTGTGTTAGCAGGGTTCCTGGTACAAATTCGATAGTTCATGGAATCCTATTTGTAGATCAATTCGATACAGCAGCATCGGAATGTCCCGCCTTCGGCGGAAGGTTACTTTGTTCTTAGATAGCAGGTTGTTCTTGTGGATTTGAAAAAAAGAAAAGTGTGGTCACTAACATCAAAAAGCGTTCCAGCCTTCAGAACAGATCCACAAGGATAATGTAAATATCCATTACATTTGTTCCCGTTGGGCCGGTCTTTATCAGGTCGCCTGTTTCTTTAAAGAAAGCATGGGAATTATTGTTGAAGAGATACATCCTGGCATCAAGCTGCAGGTTCCTTCCCCGCTGTACGGTTTCACCATCAGCAAAAGCACCTGCACTGTCCGTGGTACCATCGTTACCGTCTGTTCCTGCCGCAAGTAAAAGAACATCATTGAGCTCGGCAACTTCGATCGCAAAAGACAGTGCCATTTCCTGGCACCTGCCACCTAAGCCTTTGCCCTTCATCGTAACTGTGGTTTCACCGCCGGAAAGTATGCAGGCCGGTAATGGAAGCGGTGTTCCCCTGCGTCTTTCTTCTCTGGCGATCGCTGCAAAGACCTTGGCAACCTCCTTAGCCTCACCCACAATGGATGATGTAAGCACCATAGAATTATAACCCAATTCAGAAGCCTTTTTCTCAGCTTCCAAGAGTGCAAGGGAATTGTTCCCCACAAGATGATGACTGGTCTTTTCAAAAACGGAAGCATCGGATTTAGGAGTTTCTTCTATAACTCCCTCAAGGCCATCCTCCAGTAACCCGGCAACCGCAGGGGACAGGATAATATTATATCGTTCGATGATCTCATGGAACTCCCCGAAAGAAGAAGTATCAGGAACTGTCGGACCTGAAGCGATAACATCCAGTGGATCGCCAACCACATCAGAGAGGATCAGACTGATAGATTCCGACGGGAAAGCCATTTTCGCAAGGCCTCCGCCTTTGATCGAACACAGGTGTTTTCTTACCGTATTAAGTTCATCAATAGTCGCACCGGCACGTATCAGACTGTCGGTAAGTTTTGCAACATCAGTTAAAGTAACACCCTTGCGTGGATAGGTAAGCAAAGCAGAGCCGCCACCGGATATCAGGAAAAGGATAAGGTCATTTACACCTGTGGTCTCCAGGAAACTATGAACCTTTTTCCCGGCTATAATGCTGTTGTCATCCGGCATGGGGTGTCCTGCTTCATATACCTGCACCCTTGACACAGGCCCTCCAAATCCATATTTGGTAACTGCAATTCCACTGGTAAGAGAATCTCCCAGGATCTCTTCCATTGCCTTTGTCATGGAAATGGATGCTTTTCCAAAAGCAATGATGTAGATATTCTCATAACGCGAAAGGTCATAGGAACGACCGCTTATGACAAGCTCACAACCATTTTTCACTACTGACCTGTGAATACATGCTTTCGGATCAACCGCTGCAATTGCCTCTGACATAATGGAATATGCATCGTTCCTCATTTTCTCGTTCATATTATTCATCCGGATGATTTTTGTTTCAGTTTATGATCGGCTATACGTACCCATAAGTTCGCCATATGCCAGTACATGTCCATTCATAGCATTTTCCACAAGAGACCTGTCAGAACCACTTTCCAGATAGATCTCTGTATCAAGTGCATATAACTTGAAGAAATATCTATGGGTTCCGGAAGGCGGGGGGCACGGACCGATATATGATACCTGACCTGCACTGTTCTTACCTTCAACACCCGGAACACTGTTCTCGCTTATCCGGGAGTCAACCGGAATGTTCCAGACCACCCAGTGTGTGAAAGTACCCATCGGTGCATCAGGATCATCCATGATAAGTAAAAGAGATACGGCTTCTGACGGAACACCGGATATTTCCAGATCCGGATTTATGTCCTCGCCGCCACAGGTGTATTTTATCGGTATAGCTTCAGTATTTCCAAAGGCTGAACTTGTAATTGTTAGTGTTTGAGAACTCATAGTATCATCATCCGAACTGGCAACCATGTCATCTGGAATGTCTTCAGCTTTGCCACCTGGAACATCTGTGGTTTCTTCCTTCACATCATCTGATCCAACACAACCTGATAATGCAAGGGAAAACATCACTAAGATCACTACTGTGAGCCTGATAGTACGCTGAGTGTACATAATATTACCTGAAAGAGTTGATCTGAACGCATAACCCCGCTTAAATTTAATACAAGTAATACACTTACTGCCGATTATTTATTGTTTGTGGCATAATATGAGAATGTTAAAAAAAGAGAGAGCAGCAAAGCCACTAATTTAAATGAACTGCATTATTCCTCTGGAATGATTATCCAGGCAATGAGATATATAAGAAGTCCAGTGCCAAGGCTGAAAAAAGTACCTACGGCCCAGATGAGCCTGACAAGCACCGGGTCAACTCCTGTGTAAAGACCAATACCGCTACATACGCCTGCAAGCATCCTGTCTTCTCTGGAGCGTCTTAATTCTTTATACATAGATTCCTCTTTAAGCGATCAAAGGTCACAAGTCTTACAGTTGGTGCCGCCACAATCAGGGTTCTCGAATTGCCATTTAAGGCCCCACTGCTTTATGTTCTGCAACACATGCAGGAACTCCTCACCGCTTTCAGTAAGACTGTATTCCGATTTGATCGGGAACACTGTATCATCAACTATCTTATCAACAAGGCCATGCTCTTCCAGTTCTTTCAGCCTTGTGGAAAGGGTCTTTGGAGTCACATCCTGTAACTTACTTTTAAGCTCGTTGAACCTTTTACACTTATCTTCGCCTTTGTAAAGCTCATGCAAGATGCATAACGACCATTTTTTGCCGACTATATCGACCGTTTTGTAGATTGTGCAATCTTTCATAGTATCCTATAGGAAACCACCCAATATATAAGTGAGTATCTGTAATATACCATTAATCCAGAAGAGAATTTTGGAAGAAGGAGTGACCAATATGGCAAAAGATCTACTTGAGAAAGGAGCAATCCTGCAGAGAGACCAGGAAACATACGCAATCGCACCACACCTGCCAGGTGGTGTAGTATCTGCAGAACAGCTTCGTAAAATTGCTGATGTAGCTGAAAAGTATGGAGCTGCAACACTTAAAGTAACATCATCCCAGAGAGTTTGTATTGTAGGACTCAAAGAAGATGACATCGATGGTGCATGGGATGACCTTGGAATTAAACCAGGAGCTGCCATTGGACTTTGTGTCAGAAGTATCAAGATCTGTCCAGGTACAACATTCTGTAAGCGCGGACAGCAGGACGCTGTCGGTCTTGGACTTAAGCTCGATGCAAAATACCACGGAATGGAACTTCCATGCAAATTCAAGATGGCTGTTTCCGGATGTGCAAACTCATGTTCAGAACCTGCTATCAAAGACATCGGTATCATGGGAACACCAAAGGGATACACTGTCATGGTAGGCGGTAACGCAGCACTCAAACCAAGGCTTGCAGACGTAATTGCAGATGAGCTCAGCGAAGAAGAAGTTATGGCTCTTGTTGACAAGATCGTAACATTCACAAAAGCACACGGTTCAAAGCACCGCCTCGGAAGAGTAATCGATGAGATCGGCCTTGACAAGTTCAAGGAAGAGATCGGTCTTTAAATTAATTGAGTAATTTTCTTCAGGGGATTTCCCCTGTTTTTCTTATTTTTATTCTTTAATATTAAATATTAAATTCTACATATCGAATATTAGATATTGGATCTTAAAAAACGGAGCTGGTATTATCGAAGATGTTAAACCTCCAACAAGGATCGCAGTAATAAGATGCGACATAGTTTCGGAAGCATGTCCGGGTGTTGGATGCTTCATGGCATTCAATAAAAAGAGCATGCACTTTCAGCAGTACGATGAGAACGCAGAGATGGTTGCATTCTTCACCTGCGGCGGATGTTCCGGCAGAAGAATTTACCGCCTGCTCAAATCATTAAAGAAACGGGGTGTTGACGTGATACACCTGAGTTCATGTATGCAGATGGAAAATTATCCTAAATGCCCGCACATCGACGAGATCAAAAAGACAGTGCAGGATGCAGGAATCAAGCTTGTTGAAGGAACACATCATTAGAATGAAAAGAGAGTATCAGGAGAGAGAAACATGGGAAAAAGACTGATAGTTAAGATCGATGAAGAAAAGTGTACCGGCTGTGGAAAATGTGTATCACCATGTGCCGAAGGCGCTATACAGATAATAAACGGCAAGGCAAAGGTCGTTGCCGAAGAGCTCTGCGATGGAATGGGATTCTGCATCGGAGTCTGTCCTGAAGGTGCCATCACCATTGAAGAGAGAGAAGCCATTCCTTTTGACCTGAGAAAAGCCGAATCACAACCAAAGACCACAGATGTCTCCATCAAGTGTTTCAGTTGCGGCTGCGGTGAACAGGGTAACTATCTGATGCCCGTCAGGCATAACATGGAAAGCCTCTGGGTCTGCACAAGATGCCTTCCAAAGCTTATCCATGGATGAGACCATGGTAAAGGAACTTGTCCTTGAAGGAACTGCAGATAATATCTGCGACTACACTTTCAATTTTTACTGGCACAATAACAGCCTGAATCCTGACTCCCTTATTCCAGGGCAGAGTGGAACCACATTCACTTACAGGGATATTGTAAATGAACTTAAGACAGGCGGAGATGTGCGGATCACCGGAAATGCCGGGAAGAATTTCGCCTACAGCCTTGGGGCTGACATAAAGCACCTTGGCGGAAGCGGGGAAATCGAAAAAGCAGGCAGGATATTTGTTGATGGAAATGTAGGACCGGAAGCAGGAATGGGAATGGTTGCCGGGACACTGTATGTCAAAGGTGACATTGAATATCCGCTTGGAAATATTGTGGAACTTGTAAGCGACGTTCCTGAATATAGGAAATTCCGTTCAATTACAGATATTTTGTGTAACGGCAGCGACAATGATAAGCTCATTGATAATGAGTTCAACGAAACTGAAAAGACGTTGATCCTTAAAGATAAAGTTCCCAGAGGAACTGTGGCTGCAAGATGTCCCTGTGATGCAAAGGTCGTCATTGAAGGTGATGCTTACAACGGAACCGGGCTGCTTGCCAGAAAAGCTACGGTCGTTGTGAATGGAAATGCCGGAATGAATACTGGCTCCCACCTTGATGGCGGAACTGTTGTAGTACACGGCGAAGTTGGAGAGTTTGCCGGAGCATACATGAAAGATGGAAAGCTGATATTCCAGAACGCTAAAGGTTTCATCGGAGCCGGAATGCAGGGCGGTTCAATATTCAGTAAGAACAAGGCGAAGACCAGTCCGCCTGCTGCAAGATCCAGGATGAAAGGAGATGACAGCAAGCTCATGAGAGAATACATGGATGCCGGAAGGGTTGAATCTATGCTCTACAACAAGTATGAGCCGGACAAAGAAAAAGCAAAGTATGTTGAAGTTCACATGCGCGACGGTTCAATTGTTATGCGCAAAATAGCTTGATACAAGACTGGGAATTAGAGGAAATGAAGGAACATATGTTACGCTTCATGCTTTTTCCAGCATGACCCAGAAAACAGAACCTTTTCCTTTCGGATTGTCCTCTACACCTACCGTACCTTTGTGAATGTCCACTATTCTTTTTACAATAGCAAGTCCAAGACCGGTTCCTTTTACACCCTTCTTGTCAGCACGCTGGAACCGGTCAAAAATTAATGGTTTTAATGCATCAGGTATGCCATCTCCCTCATCAGCGACCATTATTTTCCAGAATTTGTCTTTGTCCTGAACAGAAATAGTAATAGTACTACCATCGGGACTATACTTCAGAGAATTTGAGATGAGATTGGAAAAAACATCTTCGATCACATTATTGACCCTGGAATAGTACTCAGTTCCATTTTCATAGATGAGATTGATCCCTTTCTTTGAGAATTCCGGGGAAAAACTATCAACAACCGCGTGAAGATTTAAACCAATATCCTGCACTTTAAATTCCATATCCTCAGGAGATTCAAGTTTTGCAAGTTTTGCAGCGGAATTTATCATTGCGGTCAGATGCTTTGTCTGACCACATATCAATTTTAAGGATTCCTTTTTTTCAAGGTCTGTCTCTTCTGCATAAAGCACATCACTGAAACCACTTATCACATTTACAGGGTTCATCAGGTCATGCCTCATAATATCAGTGAACAGGTCTTTGAGTCTGTTTGAGGCTTCTAGCTGTGATTTTTCTTTCCGGTCATTCATCCAGTGTGAGTGAACTAAAAACAGAACACAAAGCATAATTATGAATCCTAAAAAGTACCAGTGTTGTAGAACAGCTTCTTTCAGGGTTATTTTTCCGTAATCAGCATACATCCCATATCCCAGGTCACGCATCAGCCTGTCCACCGGACTGTAATCCGCCGGAACTGTCCAGCCGCTTGCACCAATGGAAATTGCAGCTTCACTGTCTGCAGGCATACTCATAAGAGCAATGGTGATAAGTTTTGATATTTCATCGGGCGTTGATGCAGTCCTTGCGAAAACCCATTCAGGATAAAGTTCGGTGCTGGACATGAAAGGATAATCATCATACTCTTTCCTGTTCAGAACCTTAACATCACCTTTATCAATGACACCTTCTGCGATCATCGATTCCAGAACACCTGTCCTGACCGTCCCGGCATCGATATATCCATCGATAACAGAAAGGACAACATCCTTCTGGGAATTAGCAAATGTTATTTCGCTGAAATCATCACCATTGATATCCACATGATCAAATTCTCCGCTTGCTGCCAGATATCCGCCCAGTGACTTATCGCTGACAGCCACAAAAGAGCGGCCTTTCAGGTCCTTTAAGGAATTGATATCATCCCGGTCAGCCCTTGTGAAAATAACACCGCCCATACCGGCATATGATGAGTTGTTCCAGACCGGCTGTATAGTTGCTATCCTGCCGGCTCCATAGATACGTGCCATTTCCACATAGAGTGTCGGATTGCAATAAAAGAAATCAATATGTTTGGACTCTAGTAATTGTGAGAATTCATCGTATTCAAGAGGAACTATTTCAAAACTGGAACCTGGAATGGAGTCTTCCAGATAATCCACCACGGGGATCCACGTTGCTTTTAGATCATCTTTGTCTCCAAAGATCGAAAGAACGCCGATCCTGTAGATATCAGATTGATTTGACCCACAGCTTGCCGGAGGAATAAAGAGCACGCTACATATGAGTAAGATCAAAGTCAATCCGAGGAACATAGAGAGTTTTTTCATTTTACAAACATCCAAACTCTATAACTATGCAACAGATTCTATTTTGCTAACTATATTTATAAGTTCTTGAATATTATGCGCAAATCATACAATGATCCTACAACAAAGAAGAACTTTAAAAATAAGTCAATAAATTGTGTGCAAAACTGAAGCTGCCTTTCATGCTTTTTCCAGCATGACCCAGAAAACAGAGCCTTTTCCGGCAGGATTATCCTCAATACCCACGCTGCCTTTGTGAATATCGACTATCCTTTTTACGATGGCAAGACCAAGGCCACTTCCCTTGATGCCTTTTTTGTCAGCTCTTCTGAACCTGTCAAAAACAAAAGGTTTTACATCGTCAGGTATGCCATCTCCCTCATCAGTGATCATTGTTTTCCAGAACCTGTCCTTATCTTCAACTGAAACTGTGATGGTGGTTCCCTGAGGACTGTATTTCAATGAATTGGAAATAAGGTTTGCAAACACGTCCTCTATGACGTAATTAGCTTTTACCGGGTATTCATGACCATTATGATACTCCAGTGTAATGTTATTCCTTGCGAACTCCGGTGAAAAGCTGTCAACAATTCTCCAGAGTACAACACCCAGATCAAGAGGTTCGAAATCCATCTGCTCAGATGATTCCAGCTTTGCAAGTTTTGCAGCCGAGCCGATCATCGTTATCATATGGTCGGTCTGATCAGTGATGAATTTTAGATGTTCCTTTCTCTCTTCATCCTCTTCTGTTGTGTAAAGAGTATCACTGAAACCCCTTATAACACTTGCAGGATTCAGCAGATCGTGGCGCATAATATCGGTGAAGAGATCCTTCAGTTTATTAGACTCCTCAAGCTGCTCCTTTTTTATTTTCTCAGCCATCATACGGGAATGTATTTCCATGACAATAAAGAACATCAGGACAAATACAAGCACATACCAATGCTGCAGTAAAGCTTCTTTCAGGGTGACCTTTCCATAATCCACATAATGCCCATACCTTAGCTCCCTCATCAGATCATCCACTGGACTGTAATCTGCCGGAACCAGCCATCCGGAAGAACTAAGAGCAATAGCCATTGTGCTGTTAGATGGAATTCTGAGCAGCGCGATACAGACCTCTTTGGATACATCATCCGGTGTTGAACTCACTGTTGCAAAAGCCCAGTCAGGATAAAGTTCAGTGCTCACCAGAAGAGGAAAATCATCATATTCCTTCTGACCGAGCACCTTTATGTCGCTGATATTGATCTTACCTTCATACTGCATCCTTTCCAGCGTACCCGTCCTTACAGTACCGGCATCTGCTTCACCGCTTAGAACTGAAAGAACAACAGCATCATGAGTGCCACCGAACCGGAGTTCTTTCAGATCTTTTCTGTAATCAAGACCATTGCGATGTAATTCACCCATTGGAGCCAGAAAACCACCTAAAGAGTTTTCATCGACCGCCATGAGCGTCTTGTCATTAAGATCATCAATGGAATTAATATCCGTGCGATCCACTGTTGTAAATATCACTCCACCCATGCCTAAATAGGAACTGTTGTTCCAGTAGCGCTGGAAAGTAGCTATCCTGCTGGCACTCAGGTCACGTTCCATTTCCGCGTAGACCAGTGGGTTACCATAGAAAAAATTAACTTCGCCGTTATTTACAGCAGTTACAAAACTGTGATAATCGTAAGGTACAACTTCAAAAGAGGCGTTAGGAATGGATCTTGAAAGATAATCTGCAGTAGGAGCCCACCTTTTGATGGAAGTCTCTTTTTCCCCATAAACAGAAAGAACACCTATCCTGTAGGTATGTGACTCATTTAACTCACAATTTGCCAGGGGAACAAAGAATATGCTCAGAACTAGCAATAATAATACTAATCTGGCAGGTAAACGCAACGTTCCAATATTGATAAGCACCTCTCCCCCAAAAGCGTAAAGCGTCTATTTCTCTGAAGATATTTATATTTTTGTAAATATTACTTTCATGTTAAGTTTCATTCAGCCACAATGAACTTCAGGAAATTTGTACCGCCGGATCTTCCATCTCCCGGAGCCTGTCCCTGGGTCAGAAGAACCAGATCCCCGGGGTCAATATTTCCTAACCTTTTAAGGGAATCCATGATGGTAGCTTCCCATTCATGAACTTTCAATACAACAAATACAGGATACACTGCATACTGCAAAGCTAGCTGCTCACAGGTTAGTTCATTACGACTGAATGCAAGTATCCAGACATTTGGCCGGAATCTGGATATTGACCGGGAGGTTTTTCCGGATACAGTTGGAGTTATTACGTAACGAACAGGCAAGCTGCGAAGCGCATCATTGACCTGTATAGAAATTACATCCTCGACAGTTGGATTCATGCTCTGTATTGCTTTTGTCATCAGATCAAGACCTAAAGTTGTATGGTCCCGCCACTTTTCTGTAGACTTTGCAATTGTAGCCATCATCCTAACTGTTTCAGCCGGATATTTACCCACCGCTGTTTCTCCGGATAGCATTACTGCATCAGTACCATCTATGATCGCGTTTGCAACATCTGTCGCTTCAGCTCTTGTGGGACGGATATTACTGATCATAGACTCAAGCATTTGTGTGGCAGTGATCACAGGTTTGCTGAGAAGGTTCGCTTTATGGATAATCATCTTTTGAATAATAGGCACATCCTCAATAGGAACTTCTACTCCCAGATCACCGCGTGCTACCATGATAGCATCAGATTCCTGCAAAATAGAATCAATATTTTTTACTGCCTGCTCACGTTCTATTTTTGAAACAAGGAATGCTGTTTTTCCTTTTGATGCAATATAATTGCGTGCCTGCATAACGTCTTCTTTGGATTCTATGAAGGAAAGACAGAATATGCTGATACCTTCTTTAAGAGCAAAATCAATTATTTCAAGATCTTTTCCTGTTATAGGACTTACATATATCTTAGAACCTGGCAGATTTATGCCTTTTTTAGAGTAAAGTGGACCACCTATAACGACTTTACATTGAATATCCTCATTTTCTATTGTATCACAATTAAGTTGAATAAAACCATCACTTAGATAAATAGGACTACCTGGCGAAACACTATCTGTGATCTGTTTATACTGAACGGGAACCACTGAGTCCTTTCCAACTATATCTTTTGTAGTTAAAGTTATCCTATCATTTTTTTTCAATATCATAGGTTCGTTTTCAATTACACCAACCCTTATCTTTGGACCAGGAAGATCTGCCATAATTGCAACTACCCGGTTAAGCTCATCTGCCGCATCTCTGATTTTTTTGATTAATGCGCGGTGATCATCCATATCACCATGAGAAAAGTTCAGTCGCGCAACATTCATCCCTGTAAGAATAAGCTCTCTTATCATCTCAGGGGACGAAGATGCGGGACCGATAGTACATACGATCTTTGTTTTATGATCAGGCAAATCCATACATTATCCCACCTTAAAGATATTCAGTAATCAATATAATTGTTCTTATGGAACTGATTAAATTTAGGTCTATTCGGAAGTATTCAATTCAGTATATATAGTGACACCATAGACATATCATAATCGCTCATCTTTAAAAATATTTTAAATATAAGAATCCAATATATATAATGGGGTTTATTCATGGCAAATTCAAAATTCGAACTAAATGATCAACAAAAAAAGGAACTCTCTGACATTTTTGGCAGAGGAGTTAATTTCAAGGATAAGGAAAGACACTTTTACACACATGACGTGGGAGCATTACCTTCGCTTATAAAAACAATGGTGGGCAAATCCAAACCTGCAGCAATTGTAAAAGTAAAGAATGAAGAAAAAGCTGTAGAACTTATTAATTTTGCACGTAAATACAAAATACCTATTGTACCAAGAGCAGGAGCCTCTTCAGGCTACGGCGGAATAATTCCTACAAAAGGCGGGATCATTGCTGACGTAACTCCTATGAGAGAGATAATCGATCTTGACAAAGATAATCTCAGGGTCACCGTGGGAGCAGGCTCTGTTTGGTATAACCTTGAAGAGAAGCTTAACGAACAAGGACTTGCAGTACAGGCGGTCCCTTCAAGCGCAATGTCCGCAACCGTGGGTGGATGGCTTGCCCAGAACGGTGTGGGTTACGGAAGTTACGAATACGGTTGGTCACAGGACACCATGGAATCCGCAAGGGTTGTCCTGCCAAACGGCGAGGTTAAGGACTTCTCAGGTGAAGAACTCGGAAAGATAATCGGAACCATGGGAGCCATTGGAATTATTACACAGGTTACTCTGAAACTCCGAAAATATGAAAATACTACTGCAATCTCTGCAAAGTTCCCTGACGCAACTTCCATGAAGAATGCAATCAAGATGGTCGGGGAGAAAAAAGTTCCGGTATGGGCTATCTCATTCTTAAACCCAGAGTGGGCTGATATGAAGAACAAAGCTCCGTACAAAACGCACTACGGAGAGACAGTTGACGAGCACAGACCGGAACTGCCACTATCCTATATATGCAATTTTGCCTATCCGGCATCAAGGGATGTAAGTGCCCTTGAAGGTATAGTCAAGGAAGCAGGCGGAGAGATCTTGCCGGAAGAAATTGCAGAACATGAAACACAGGAATGGTTCAGGTCAATGAAAGTGAAGAGACTTGGTCCTTCATTCATCCCGGCTGAAGTCGTTGTTCCTGTTGATAAGATAGACACTGTGTTCAATGAAATTGAGAAGAAAATTGGTTTGCCAGTTCTTGTTGAAGGAATGGTCACCAAAGGCGAAGAAGCCATTATGCTCTGTTTCATGCCTCACTCTGAAAGGTCATTCAAGTACAATCTTGCTTTCCCGCTTGCTCTGAGTATCGTTAAGATCGCAGAGGAGAATGGAGGAAGAATTTACGCTTCAGGTCTTTACTTTGCGAGCCAGGCTGAGAAAGTTTACAGGGATCGTTTCAAACTCATTAAGGACTTCAAGAAACAGGTTGACCCTGATGACATAATGAATCCTGAAACAATGATGGGTAAGTCCTTGATAAACACGGGGCTTTCCATGGCAAAAACTTTCGAGCCAATGGCACGCATGGTTGGAAACATGTGCGGAGTCGGTCATCAGGAATTCAAGGATGAGAAAGGACTTCCCGGAGATATTATTTCCCATGCATTCACCTGTGCACAATGTGGTTATTGTGTCAATGAGTGTGACCAGTACTACGGACGCGGATGGGAATCACAGTCACCACGTGGAAAATGGTTCTTCATTAAGGAGTACCTGGCAGGTAAATTACCACTTGATCAGGAGCAGGTTGACACGTTCCTTGCTTGTACCACCTGTGAAATGTGTGACTATTACTGCCAGCTCGACCTGCCGATCGAGCGCTCATGGATGACCCTGAGAGAGAATTTAGTCCAGAAGAGAGGCATGATGACAATCCCTCCGTTTGAGATCATGGCTCAAAGTCTGGACAACCAGAGGAACATCTGGGCAAATTACAGAGTTGACAGGGATAAGTGGATACCCGATGACCTCAGGCCAAAGATCAAGGACAAGGCAGAGATCGCTTACTTTGCAGGATGTACTGCGTCCTTTGTTGAGAAGGATGTTGCTGTGGGAACTGCAAGATTGCTTGATGAGGCAGGAATCGAGTTCACAACTCTTGGTGACAAGGAAGCATGCTGTGGTATACCAATGCTTGTTGCCGGAAAGTGGGATGTGTTCGAGAGAATCCTGAAAATGAATATTGCCAATATGCAGAAAGCAGGTGCAAAGACTGTTGTTACATCATGTCCTGCATGTCTGCTTATGTGGAGAACTATCTATCCACAGTGGGCTGAGAAGCTCGGCATGGAGTTTGACATTGAGGCAAGACACTATTCAGAAGTTCTTATGGACAAGCTTGATGTGCTCAAACCAAAGTTCAAGGTTCCACTGAACAAGACTGTTGCATGGCACGACTCATGTCACATCGGCAGGGCAGGTGCAGGAGTTTATGATGCTCCACGTGAACTGCTCAAGGCAATTCCAGGTGTTAAGTTCAAGGAAATGGAGCACAACCGTGAGAAAGCTCTCTGCTGTGGCTCTGTTGTGACACTTATCGATGAGCCGGAGATTGCATCAAAGATCGGTAATGTCCGTTTGCAGGAAGCTGTTGACCAGGATGCTGACATTATGGCTGCACTCTGTCCGTGCTGTGTTGTCCAGTTCAGGGTGGCTGCAAGGGAAAACAATGTCAATGTAGATATCCAGGATCTTGGTGCACTTGCAGCACGCAGTCTTGGATATGACATACCTGACACAACCAACGATGCTCTTGCTGCATGGGCGGTCTTCGAGAAGATGATTGACCTGATGGAGCCGGAGAACATGACCGAGATGATGGTTGAACTGCTACCTGACATGATCGGAGCGATGCCATCATACATGCAGGCAATGATGAAGACGGTGAAGTACGTACCGGGAATGGACTCACTAATGAAGCCAATGATGCCGGTAATGATGCCTATGCTCATGCCTTCAATTATGCCAAAGGTCATGCCAAAGATGCTCAAGGCTGTTGAAAAGAGAGTCCCAATGCCGGATTACATGCTCGAGCAGATGCCTGACCTCATGCCAAATGCAATGGGTAATCTTCTGCCTAATATGCTTCCGCAGCTCATACCTCTGTTGACACCGAAGATGATTGCGTATATCAAGGCGAATTGAAGATCGAATAATTACATTACTTCAAACTAGTGGCATTTTTAAATCAATGTCACTCGTTCTATTTTTTCACAAACTACTTATAGTTATTACGATTAATAGATTTTATGAAGTGGTAACTATGGAAAAAGTGGAGGATATAGAAGGTAAAGAAGAAGTACATGAAACAGGGGAGATTACAAAAAGCCTGATTGAAAACTCATTAGCTGCTGCATTATCATCAATAGAAATTTATAACAAACCAGATTTCAAATACCGCGAACAAATTTTTACAATATTAAATATTAACTCTTGGGAATTGTTGCTGAAAGCAAAAATATTAGATAATGCTGAGGACAATATTGACAGTTTATATGTAATGAATGGAGGCGTTCCAAAAACAAATCGAAACGGTATTCCTTTAACTATAGATATTATAAAAGCAATGAGAAAATTAAATATTGATTCTACGATTGAGTCTAATATCACAAGCTTAATAGAAATAAGGGATACAGCAGTTCATTTTATAAATGATTCTAAATTGTCATACATACTTTACACCCTAGGTGCTGCCTCTTTAAAAAACTACCAGATGTTAATAAATGAATGGTTTTCTAGAAGTTTATTAGAATATAATTTTTATATTCTGCCACTCGCATTTGCTTATAATTTTAAGACATTTTCTCTTGTTGATTTAGAAGACTCACCAGAAGCAATATCTAACTTAATTAAGGCAATATCTGATACACAATCAAGTATTGATACAGAAAGTAGGTATCATTTTGTATGTGAAATTCAAACAAAACTGCAATCCGTCAACAATTTTATGGGAGAAACAGGTTTCACAACGGTTATTGATTCCGCTGCTGAACCTGACACTCCAATTATACTTAAAACTCAACATATAATAGACAAGTATCCCATATCGTATACCGAGCTTCATGAATCTGTAAAGAAGGCAAAACCTCACATAAAACAACATCAAATAAATTCATTCATTCGGGAACACGATATTAAAAACAAACCAGAATATTCATACTATAATTTCACAAACCGAAGCCACAGAGATAACTATGAAAAAAAAGGTATATTACCACGGCAAATTCAAAGTATTTATAATGCAGATGCTGTGAGATTCATTATTGAAAATATTGATTGAAAAATCTATTTGTCTAACAATATATTCAACTTTTAAGAAATCCAGTTGAAATAAAGAATCTGAGTTTAATGATAATAAGACAATAAAAGATAAAATAAAAGGCTAGTTTGCCTTTATAATTAAAACTTACTTCTTAATCGGCTTATCAGGCGTTACACCATAGTATTCTGTTCTTGCCTTGCCCCATGGACAACCATTTTTGCCGAATATCTTAAGTTCAAGGTTCTGGATAGCCTTGAAAAAGCCATTTCCGGCACGTGCGCCTCTGCACACAACGCAGTAGTTCTCACAGAATACTGGAGCCTTCTTCTGATCTGTCACTAATTATCCCCTCCGTTCTATTGAATTTGTTTGTCGTTTTTTCAGATAAAGATAAGTCAGACAGATTTTTATAATTTTGCCTGAATCTCTTTTGCGAATTCCTTTGCCTTCTGGACACGGGACTGGTCAGGCTGACCCTTTGTTGATGGGCCCATTTCACCGAATGCTTTCATCTGTGGGTCTTCTGCCTGAAGGAGCATGTCGATAACAGGCTGTGCGAGTTCTCCCTGGCAGTCAAATGAACCAAGGAAGTTTGCGCCTGCTGCGGCCTGGGCAGCTGAGCCAGTCCATGAGTGGATTGCCTCAAAGCCTTCAGGAACAGCGTGTGTCATGAAAATAGCAACGTTCTTGCCAGCGGTCTTGTCGGTTATGAATGACTTTACCTTTGCAGGAATGTCGAACTGCATTACAGGGAAGCCAATAAATGCAAGGTCGTAGCCTTCGAGGTTTGCAACTTCATTGATCGGTTTGATGTCTTTCTCGCCTTTAAGTTCACCGTAAATGGCTTCTGCGATCTTCTGTGTGTTTCCAGTCTGGGTCAGGTATGTAACAAGTGTCTTCATTACGAACTCCTCTTTTTGTGGATAGATAGAGTATTTACTATAGATTTATATAGATACGCGTTAGGAAACTGTACAACTATCGCTGCGATACAAAATTATGACTCACAAAACAGAGTATATTTTCAAGTTATCAAAAGTAACCATTGCACTCAAAGATAATACATGTTAAGTGAAAAATACATTATTTATACATCTTAATTTTTAAGAGGAAGGAGAGTGGAGTTTCAAAAATAGAATTTGATTCAACCTACTTAATTCAGAATCAAAACGCAAACCTGATGTAAATGATGAAAAACAAATTAACAGTCCTGATATTTATTTTCTTTCTGCTGGCATTAACCGGATTTGCAGATGCAGAAACAATATCGAATCCAGAGATAATAGCCGAGAACAATCACATCAAAATAGAATCAGGTGAGACTCTTATTGTGAATTCAGAAGAGAGTCTTGTAATTGAATCCGGTGGAAGTCTTACAGTAGAAGCCGGAGGAACAATTGAATTTGCTTCCGGTTCACAGATTGAGATATACGGAACTCTCACAAATTATGGTAAAATAATAAACTATGGAACGATCAACAATTACGGAAACATCGTAAATTATGATTACCAGCGGATTCCGGGAATAATCAACAATTATGGAATCATTAATAATTACAAGAATATCAAAAACTACAGTATAATCAATGGTGGATTCAACAACGCTCCTAAAGCCGTGATTGGAGCTCCTGAAAAAGTCCTTGTAAATACAAGCACAACAATTTACGGAACAAACTCAAGTGACGAGGACGGTTTTATTGTTCATTACATATGGGATTTCGGAGATGGAGACACTGCAAGCAACAGTAATGGGATTTGTTCCCACATTTACCGAAAAACAGGAACCTATATAATTACATTAACAGTCAAGGACAATTTTAGTGCACTGAACTCCAACACTCTGACTTTAATAGTTGCAGATAGCCTGGAGGAAAAAACATTTTTCTCTGCATTGACACAGGAAGGCAGCATCACGGAAAATGTTGCAGAAGCCGCATCAATTATAACCCCTACATCAACTACAAGCGCACTAAGTATGGATTTCTCATCTTTCGTACCTCCTATAATTGCTATATTGGTTTTGTTTTTGGTTCTCAACATCAAAGTTAAAAAGTAAAAAAGTAGAGTGAAATCACATCCTTTCTTTTGAATCTGAATATTGAACAACAGATAATAGTAGAATACTTTCACCCCGCTTGCATCTCTAATATATACTAACTCCTGCAATTAGCAATACATGACAGAGTTTGAGAGGAGAGTAAAGCTGATCACCACCATCAGAAACATCCAGAAAAAGAGTGCTGCTTCCAGAGATAAAAGCAAAAAGCAGGTATTAATTTAAATTTGTTCGCCATACCACAAACTATACTTATTAGTAAGGCATCAGAGTAGACAATGTCATTGAGCAGCATCAGGATAAAGGGTGCCAAGGAGCACAATCTTAAGAATATTGACCTAACCCTGCCGCGTGATAAGCTCATCGTTATCACAGGGCTTAGTGGTTCAGGTAAATCATCGCTTGCTTTTGATACTATTTACGCTGAGGGACAGCGCAGGTATGTTGAATCTCTTTCAGCATACGCAAGGCAGTTCCTCGGGCTTATGGAAAAACCGGATGTGGAGTATATTGAAGGACTCTCACCTGCAATTTCCATCGAGCAGAAGACCACAAGTAAAAATCCACGCTCCACCGTGGGAACTGTTACTGAAATTTATGACTACCTGAGACTGCTCTTTGCCCGTATAGGCATAAGACATTGTCCTGAATGTGGTCGCATAATTGAAACTCAGAGCGTCGATCAGATAGTTGACAGCATAATGAACCTGCGTGAGGGTACAAAAACTCATGTGCTTGCTCCGCTGGTGAGAGAGAGAAAAGGGGAGTATAAGAAACTCCTGACCGACCTGCGCAGCGAAGGTTTCACACGTGTACGTGTGGATGGTGAGATACACTCACTTGACGATGCTGAGAATATTGACCTCGGGCGCTACTTCAAACATAATATTGATATCGTTGTTGACAGGCTTGCCATCAAGAAAGGGATCGAAGAGAGACTTTCAGACTCCGTCGAGACAGCTCTGGAAAAGAGCGGAGGTACTCTGACAGTCCAGGTACTTGATGGGGAAGAGCTTACCTTCAGCGAAAAACTGGCATGTCCGGAATGTGGCATCGGTTTTGAGGAAATGGAACCTGCAGCATTCTCATTCAATAGTCCGCAGGGAGCTTGTCCTGAGTGTCACGGCCTTGGAACCTCAATGGAATTCGACCCTGACCTGATAGTTCCTGACAAATCACTCTCCCTGAACGAAGGTGCAGTGGAACCCTGGTACAGCAAAAAGTCCGATGGTTATTACATGCAGTCACTGCAATCCCTTGCAGATCATCTTGGATTCTCAATGAATGTACCCTTTGAGGAACTTGATCCAGAAATCCAGCATATTATATTCTATGGTAGCGAGGAGCTTATCCCGTTCGTCCATGTTGGAAGGAACGGCGGCATGTGGAAACACAAGGGACGCTTCAAAGGGGTTATTGCAAACCTGTCCAAGATCTACGAAGGCACTGAATCCGAGAACAGTAAGGAAAGGATGAGCAGGTACATCAGCACCAAGCCATGCCTTACATGTCATGGCAGAAGACTTAAGCCGGTCACACTTGCAGTAACCATCGATGGCAGGAATATTATTGATGCCACTGAAATGTCTGTGGAAGAGGCACTGGAATTCTTCAAGGAACTTGAACCAAAACTCAATGAAAGAGAATACACCATTGCTCGCCTTATACTAAAAGAGATCAAGGCAAGACTTGGATTCCTTGTTGACGTGGGACTTGATTATCTTACACTCAGTCGCTCTTCAGCCACACTTTCCGGTGGCGAAGCCCAGCGTATCAGGCTTGCAACCCAGATAGGTTCAAGTCTTATGGGCGTGCTCTACATCCTTGATGAACCGAGTATAGGCCTGCACCAGAGAGATAATCTCAGGCTTATAACCACCCTGAAGCATCTCAGGGACATCGGAAATACCGTTCTTGTAGTCGAACATGATGAGGAGACCATATGTAACTCTGACTATGTTGTTGATATGGGACCGGGAGCAGGAATCCACGGTGGTGAGATCGTGGCCGAGGGCACTCCTAAAGAGATCATGAAAAACAAGGCTTCCACCACAGGAAAATACCTGAGTGGAAAACTAAAGATAGAGATCCCTGAAACAAGAAGAGAACCTACAGGCACCATGATACTTCACGGAGCCAGCCAGAACAATCTTAAAAATGTGGATGTTGAATTCCCATTGGGAGTGCTTGTCTGTGTAACAGGAGTATCCGGCTCCGGAAAAAGTACGCTCATTAATGAAACACTTAACAAAGTGCTCGCAAAACAACTCAACAAAGCAAGGGATATTCCTGGAAAATACAGCTCTATCGAAGGACTGGAAAATGTTGACAAGGTAATAACCATAGACCAGTCACCTATCGGGCGTACACCCAGGTCAAATCCTGCAACCTATACCAATCTTTTTACTCCTATAAGAGAACTCTTTGCACAGACAAAGATGGCACGTGCAAGAGGTTACAAAGCTGGACGTTTTAGTTTCAACGTCCGTGGAGGACGCTGTGAAGCATGTTCCGGTGATGGCATAATCACAATTGAAATGCATTTCCTGCCGGATGTCTACGTTCCATGTGAAGTATGTCATGGAAAACGCTACAACAGGGAGACACTGGAAGTAACCTACAAGGACAAGAATATTGCCGAAGTCCTTGACATGACCGTGGAAGAGGCGTTTGAGTTCTTTGAGAATGTCCCGACCATAAGTCGTAAACTTGAGACTCTCAACGATGTAGGACTTGGCTACATAAAGCTTGGTCAGTCATCAACCACACTTTCAGGAGGAGAGGCCCAGAGAGTGAAACTTGCAACGGAACTTAGCAAGCGCTCCACAGGCAAGACTGTTTTTATCCTTGATGAACCTACAACCGGACTTCACTTTGATGACGTGAAAAAGCTCCTGGAGGTTCTGCAGAGACTGGTAGAAGCCGGAAATACAGTGATAGTCATTGAGCACAACCTTGATGTAATCAAAACTGCCGACTGGCTCATTGACCTTGGACCTGAAGGTGGTGACCGTGGCGGAGAGATCATCGCACAGGGAACACCTGAAGAAGTCTCAAAGAACAATATTTCCTATACCGGACAGTTCCTTAAGAAAATGCTGGAATGATCAAATTCTGTATTAACTGAAAACTATATATATTATTGAAAATGTGCAGTGATGCACATTTTATCATTCCTAAAAAACACCATCATTCGAGCTTCTGCCATAGAAAAGAGTATGCAGAAATATAACGTTGTTTTATATAATTTGAATAACTATATATTGGATATCTCAGAACAGATTCTAAAAAACATAATACAGACCTGCCAAAAATCATGGGTCTGCAAGACAGTTCCGTTATAAATTAATATGTACCTCAATTACTATGCGTTACCTCTGATAGCACTGGTGATAATTCTCAGTACTGTATTGTTCCACGTAAGAAAACATAAGGAAACGAGTGGAACTACCTGCTTCTCATTTATGTTACTGGCAACTATAATCTATTCTGTATTTTACGCATTGGAGATATCATCAGAAAGCTTTGACACGGCACTGATCTTCTATAAGCTAGAATATCTGGGAATTCCTTTTATCCCTGCTTTCCTGCTTACATTCTCTGTAAAATATACAGGCAAAAAGCACTGGTTAACAGCACCTGTGATAGTGTCCTTATTCTCCGTGCCCCTGATAACGATGATCCTTGTGTTCACAACAGGCCAGCACACACTTTATCATAAGAACCTGATGCTGAGCGCAAATACCATCTTTCCGGCCCTGACCTTTGAACCAGGCATATGGTATGCTGTCCAGGAGTTCTACAACGTGCTCTGCATAATGTTCAGTATCCTGCTTTTCTTAAAGATGTGGCTGGAAGTGATACCAACCCTCAGAAAACAGATCACAATGGTGATGGCTGGAGCACTTATACCTTTCATGGTGCTCCTCCTCTATATAGCAGGGTTTTTCCCTCATGGTCTCGATCCTATCCCATATTCTCTTGCATTCTGCGGACTTATGATATATGCAGGACTTACACGTTACAAACTACTGGACATTGCACCTATGGCTCGCAGTGCACTTTTTGATAAAATACCAGATGGTGTAATCATTCTTGACCAGATACAGAGAATTGTAGATTGCAACGGATCTGCTAAACAGTTCATGGGAATATCATCAGGAGACATTGGCAAGTATATTGATGACCTGATGGAATGCTGGCCAGAGCTTGAAATCTCCAGAGAGAACACATATGAAAAGAATAGTATCGAAGTAATGCGGAGTAATAATGGAAAAGAAGTCTGGCTGAAGATAGATTTCCTCCCCATGTTAAGTGATGACCAGCTCATTATCGGGCAAATGATCATCCTGAGGGATATCACAGAAAGCAAAAAGGCAGAGGAGATCTTACTTCAGACCAACAGGGATCTTGAGGAAGCCACTGCCAGAGCTCAGTTTATGACTGCACAGGCAGAGATGGCAAACCGTGCAAAAAGTGAGTTCCTTGCTAATATGAGCCACGAGATACGCACACCACTAAATGGTATTATTGGTTTTTCAGATATTCTCATGCAGACTGAACTAAGTGATAAACAGAATCACTATATGCAAACAGTATACACATCTGCGAACTCACTTCTTGATATCATCAATGATGTCCTTGACTTTTCAAAGATAGAAGCAGGAAAGCTTGAACTTGATCCGGAGAGAACGGAAATTGTGGAGCTTCTTGCCATGATTACGGATATAGTCAAATATCGTGCACAGGAAAAAGGACTCAAACTTAAGCTTACAATCCCTGAGAATACACCACGGCATGTCATCGTTGACCATCTGAGATTACGCCAGATACTTGTGAATCTCCTGAGTAATGCTATCAAGTTTACAGAATATGGAGAGATCGAGCTAAAAGTTGAAACTAAACCTGCCCTGGAAAATGATAATGAATGCGGTTTCATCTTTTCTGTGAGAGATACCGGAATAGGTATTGGAGAAGAGAACAAGGAGCGTATCTTCGAATCTTTTTCACAGGCAGACGGTTCCATCACACGTAAGTACGGCGGAACCGGGCTTGGGCTTACAATATCCAACAGTCTCCTGGAAATGATGGGATCTGAACTTGAGCTTGAAAGTAAACTTGGAAAAGGAAGCACCTTTTATTTCAGTGTGAATCTGCCTGTTGAAGACGAAGAGAACAAAAATCATGCAAAGGGTTGCCACAATGTTTCCAGGCCATGCAGCAGGGATAAGAAATGTTCCATACTTGTTGCAGAAGACAATGATACAAACATGGAACTTGCATGTATTATAATTTCAGGATTCCTGCCTGAAGCTAATATCCTCAAAGCTGAGAACGGAACAGAAGCAGTAAGATTATTCCTGAAAGGAAAGAAAAATGATCAGGAGGAAATAGATCTTATTTTGATGGATGTGCAGATGCCTGAAATGAACGGACATGACGCTTCCATAATGATAAGAGGTATCGAAAAAGATATTGGCGGACATGTCCCTATTGTTGCATTGACAGCCAGTGCTTTTAGCAGGGAAAAAGAACTGTGTTTCCAGTCAGGCATGGACGATTATATTACAAAACCCGTGGTTTCTGAGGTGGTACATGAAATCCTTAACAAATGGCTTTACAGTGAAAATACCATGATGACTGAGGACGTTAGTGATACCGATGATACTATTGAATGTCCTGTCTCTGAAAAAGAGGAGGAACCTGCCCACTTTGATAAAGTAAAGCTTATGAACACCATTGCAGGTGATGACGAGACTTACCGGAGATTGAGTTCCATGGCACTGAGGTCCATCACTTCTAATCTGGAAGAGATCATTGGTAAGTTCACAGAAGCCGATCTTCAAGGAGTGAAGGAAACTGCTCACAGGATGAAGGGTGTTTCACTTAATATGGGATTCAATATTCTGGCAACAATGGCAAAGGAACTGGAAGATTCTGTAGAGAATCACGTAGAGAATATTCCTGAAATGCTGGATATTATAGAAAACGAGATCGAAGTGATTAGATTTGAGATTAAAAAGCATATAGATACACCTGAAAAGAATTAGAATTGGAAATATGTACTAATTGTCTGCTTACTAAAAAAGTTAAGTATCAATTAATTTAGGCTATTTTTCTTCATGGTACTTGCTCTTTCGAGTATTAAACGCTGGCATTGTTCCCTCTAATACATCTACAATAGACTTGTTAATGAGAGGATTTTCAATGCTACCAGATACAAATGAAAAACAATTTCCTTCTTCCTTATTTATATCTACATGAATAACTTGTTCTGCGTCCGCAACAACAGCTAAATTCGGATTATGGGTAATCATTATAATTTGTCTTCTTTTTTTGGCTTGCTTAATAAAAGGAACAAGTATCTTTGTGACACTGTTATTGTCTAAGTTGTCTTCTGGTTGATCAATAACTAATGGAACCGTGCTTTTATCTAAAACAAGGTAGAAAACTAATAGCATTGCTCCCTTTTCACCCGGGGACAAAGCCTCAATGTTTTTACCATCTTTTTGAAGTTCATAGATAGGTTTCAGATATTTTAGAGAAAAAATAAAGTCATAAAAAGATTCTCTATTTTTAACTTGGTCTCCAATAAATCGATGTCTATCTTTTTCCGTGACTCCATTTCTTTTGTCATTCTCAAGAGAATCAACTACCCATTCTAAGAATGACATTGATGAATCTTGCAAATTCCAATCAATATTAGCTATATACTCTTTTAGAATTTTCAGTCCATCTTCAGTGCCATAAAATGAACCAGATTTATTTTTAGAGATAAAATTTAGAAACTCATCATTGAAATCGGAAGATAAAACTAATGAACTTTGAATAGTTAGATTTTGAACTTCACAGTCTTTTAATTTGACAGAAATATTTTCGCCAATTTGATCAAAGAAATCTTTAATTTCTGCTTTTTTTGAATGAATTAAAGAACTCAACCTAAGTCTTTCTTGCCTTTTAGCATGTAACTCTGATGAAAGATTATTGACAATATAATGTAGTTCTGCTTCATAGAACTTAATGCTGTTTGGCAAATTAGAGTTACCTATAAGAGCTTCCTTCCTTTCGTCCCACTTTTTTAAATCTAATAAGTACTTTTGATACTCCTGTTCAGCTTTATTCAACGATGTTTGAATTGCCTTAATTTCAGTTTCACATTTTATTTTTTTTGCTCTTAAAGGCAAGTCATCATATACTAATAAGTCATCGATTTCAGTGGTACCTAAAATAGACTTTATCATTATTTTATCTACTTCATATTCCTTAATAGCAATACTAATGATAGATACATTTTTAGAGATAGAAATAATTTCATTCAAGGTGAAACCAAATTCCCTACATATATCTGCTTTTGATTCTATAAAGTCTGTGGCGTCCTGATAAAAAGTATTTATATCTCGTTTAAAGTTTATCAATTTCTCAATAGACAAATTAATTGAAGATAATTCATTTTCATAGTTTTCTATATCAAGTTTGGCTTTTTCAAGTTTATCAGTCCATTCTTTTAACTCAGGTGATTGCTGGACATTTTCATTATCATCTGAATTAGATTCTGAATCTTCTTTTTGTGGATTTAATGGTTTATTTACCTCATGTACTTCCAATTCTTCTTTAATAGACAATAGTTTACTTTCTATACTCTTAATGTAAGAAGAATTACTTTTATCTTCCATATCTATAATATCTCTATTTAACAATGTTATTTTAGAAATAATAGAGATGATTTCTTTTTCTACACTAGATGTTTTTAATTCAATTAACTCTTTGAATGATTTAGAATTAAGGGTTTCCTCTACTGGAACATACTGAAAAACTACATTTTCAATTTCGTTTCTAAAAGAAGTAGCTTCAGTAATCTCATTGCAAACTGTTTCAAAATAGTTTTGTGGAAGATACTGTACTTTTGATTCGTCTGTACCTATAATATTATAGTCAAGTTTTCGAGCAGTTGTACGAATACCACTTTCAAACTGCATATTTGCACAAAACCTCTCTGCAAAACCTCTTTTTTTGAACTTGTTTTTATGTAAAAATAGAAAATGGTCCTGGTGCTGAGCATCAGCGCATAAACCAATTATATCTGCAATAGCACTTTTTCCACTTCCTTTGTTTCCAATTATAACCGTTAATTCTTTACTAAGAGGAATTTCTAAATCTTTGAACCATATTTGATCAGGCACTTCAATTTCATCACAAGTAGATAAATATACATTCTTGATATAACGAGTTTTATCGCCATTTACACGAACCAACACATCTGGCATTTCACCTATGAAAAAACGATCTTCTGGTTCATGGATAGCTTGCTTTAGTCCTTGGAAAGTAGGGTCAGCCTTAATCCAACAATAACGATTCATGTCAGGATTAAATATCTTATCATTTGAGTGAGCATCACAACCATGTAAACAAGGCTTTAAAGAGCCACACTTTGAAATTACTTTTTCTTTTGTATCAGGACCATTGCCTATAAAATATTGCCTATCATTATTGTTTGAGGAAAAAATCGCATCTGATAGCTTATAAATCGATTGTCTAGATGCTTCTAATTGGCTACGACGTGAACCACCCTCAAGATTTATAAAAAAATCAGAATGATTTGTACATCCACTTGCTCCATCATTTGATTTATTTGAAACAACAATTATGGTCTGATTACGTAAATCTACATCTTCATCAAATATAGATTTTAGACTTTTAAATGAAATTACATATTGTTCTTTTGCTTTTTTGATAGAAACATTTTCATCAAGAGTAGGATTACCTTCAAAATCTCTTCCAAACCTAATTAATTCACTTCTAGCAGCTGAATAATTAGTATCTCCATAATCAAACTTGAGTTTTGCAAAAAAACGATTTTCTAATTCATTAACAATATCTGGATTAAACAAACAATGAATATTAATTGGTATTCCAGAACCAGTTATAGGAGATATTCGCATTTCGACATTAGGTATAATTAACTTAATTGAGTCAGGAAGTCTATCATCAGACTTTATTTTTTTGAAATTATCTATTGAAATATAATCTGTTACACCAATAACAGCAATGTCTTGCCTACAATTTCCTTCTTCGATATAATTATTAATATCCCCATAGTACCGATTCCATTTTTCGTCAAGATTGCTACCTTGAAATTGATCATTTTTTAATGTACCTGGAGTATGAATATGCAAATCCCACCTGCGCCATTCAGAACCACGAGAATAATCTAACATAATAATCAGCCCGCAATAATAAAATTGATGAGTTATATGTAAATACCTGAAACAGTATGAATATATAAACCATTACAATTAGTAGATAGAGCAAAAAATTCTATAGAAAGAATCATACCCTACGGTACTATTTTATAATTTACCTAAACATATATACATTTTTCTAATTGATCATGACTCAAAAATAAAGATTCAAAGATAATATGATTTAACCAATTAAATAGAGAATTAATCTAAAATAAAACAAAAGAGGAAATTACCTCTTCAATTTTGCGACTACCATTTCAACCTGTTCCATGCGGTACCAATGTATCTGTCAGTTTCAAAGAACATCATTTTCTATACAGGACAATTCCTGAAGAAAATGCTGGAATTAAATGCATTTTTGGTTTTTAACTAAATTTCTAATTTAGAAAAGCATAGTAAATTAGAGATTTACAAAAATATAAATAGCATGTTATACCATATTTGCAGAAATATATAAGTAAGTGGCGGGCTTAGGAAATTATCAGATTTTAACTTAGAGTAAAGTAACATTGACTTTTAGATCTGGTTACATGTTCAAAAGCTGCCATGAATAGAAGAAAAAATCATGTATCTGAATTACTATGCACTTCCACTACTGGCTTTGGCGTTTATACTCTGTATAATGCTATACCAGATCAGAAAGTATAGAGATGCATTTGGTACTACTTCATTCTCGCTGTTGTTGGTCTGCAGTATAATTTATTCATTTTTTTATGCACTTGAAATATCCACTATTAATTATGATACCGCCCTGATATATTATAAACTACAATATACAGGAGTTCCGTTCATTCCTTATTTTTTCCTTATATTTGCAATCAACTACACTGGAAAAAAAAGATGGTTGAATACATCAACGCTCATTGCATTGATAATAATTCCTTTTATTACCATGATTCTTGTTTTTACCATCGGAGAGCATACTTTCTACTATAAGGAACTGGTCATGAGACATAATGGAATATTTCCTGCATTAACATTTGAACCTGGAGTATGGCATTTCGTTCAGCAGGCCTACAATTTCTCCTGTATAATCATAGGACAGATCCTTTTACTAAAAATGTGGTTGGAAGTAACTCCTGCTTTAAGAAAACAGGTAAGTGTTGTGATCATAGGAGTAATTGTTCCTTTTGTATCACTTATCTTTTATCATTTCGGAATATTTCCTCCGGGATTGGACCTGATGCCTTATTCACTTACCTTTACTTCGTTGTTGATATACATTGGATTGACAAGGTACAAATTACTGGATATAACACCCATGGCACGTAGTGCTCTTTTTGAGAAATTGCCAGATGGAGTAATAGTAATTGATGATATGAAACGAATAGTTGATTGTAACAGTTCTGCTATGAAATATCTGGACATTAAGTCCAAAGATATTGGTAAAAAAATCTCAGAAGCATTGTGTTCATGGCAGGAGATCATTAACAATGAACAAAATAATGACGAATATAAGGTAAATACCATCGAAATTGTGAGAAAAATACAGAACGATGTTGTATGGCTCAATGTTGATTTCCTACCGCTTAGCATAGGAAATGATAACATGCTCGGACAAATGCTCGTAATCAGGGACATCACTAATAGTAAAAATGCAGAAAAAGAGCTGATTGAAACAAACAGGATATTAAAAGAAGCAAATGAAAGTGCTGAAATGGCAAATCGTGCCAAAACAGAATTCCTTGCTAATATGAGTCATGAAATACGCACACCTTTAAATTTAATAATCGGTTTTTCGGATATTTTGATGGAAATGGAAGTAGATGATTCAAAATTACACTATATTGAAATAGTAAATAACTCCGGAAATTCGTTATTGAACCTGATAAATGATGTTATCGATTTTTCACGAATAGAGTCTGGAAAAATGGAAATTAATCCTGGAAAGACAAATCTGGTTCACATACTTGAATTAATCACAAACTTTTATGAGCCAAAAGCCGGCGAAAAGGGACTTGTTCTAAACTTAGAAGCATCAAATGATATTCCACATTTTGTAATTGTAGATCCTGCCAGATTAAGACAGATCCTGGGAAACTTGTTAGATAATGCTATTAAATTTACAAATGACGGAGAGATAGATCTTAAAGTTGAAACTGGCAACGTTCCTGACAAAACAAATAAAATGAATATCACATTTTCAATTCAGGATACAGGAATAGGAATTGCAGATAAAGATAAATCCACTATATTTGAATCCTTTTCACAGATAGACGGTTCTATTTCCCGAAAATATGGTGGTACTGGATTAGGAATTACAATAGTCAGCAGACTTCTTGAACTAATGGGATCTGAACTAGAACTAAAAAGTGAACCTGGTAAGGGGAGCACATTCTATTTTACACTGACCCTGCCGTTTGAAGAATAAATTATCTTAAAAAAGGAAAAGAGATAATTATCTCTTCAGTTTTGCGACTACCATTTCAACCTGTTCCACTGCGGTACCAATGTATCTGTCAGGGTCTACAAGGTTGATGATGTCTTCTTCACTCAGGTAATTTGCAACTTCAGGATTTGCCAGAAGTACGTCCTTAAAGTGTTTTCCGGTCTCGTGGGCTTCCATTGCACTGGAACGTACAATCTCGTGGGCTTCCTGACGACCGACACCGCGCATTGCAAGTTCGATCATTACTGCTTCTCCCATGTTGAGACCTCTGAGAAGGTCAAGATTGCGGCGGATGTTCTCCGGGTAGAATCTAAGGTTCTCGATAACACCTATTGCGAGTTTTATGATGTGATCTGTCAATACACATGCTTCAGGGAATACGATTCTTTCACATGAGGAGTTTGTAAGGTCCCTTTCGTCCCAGAGTGTGTTGTTCTGGAGTTCCGGCTCGATCATTGCACGCACGATCCTTGCAAGACCGCATATCTGCTCGGACTTGATAGGATTGCGCTTGTGTGGCATTGTTGATGAGCCAACCTGCTTTTTCCTGAAGCTCTCTTCAACCTCTGCGATCTCACTTCTCTGGAGAGAGCGGATCTCAATACCTATTTTATCAAGAGTAGTGACAGTGTTTGCCATCCACATTACAAATTCTGCGTGGCGGTCTCTCTGGATGATCTGGTTTGAAACATCAACTGAGCCGATCTCAAGATACTGCATGACTTTTTTCTGTATCTCAATTCCGTCCTTACCGAATGCAGCCTGGGTGCCTACAGCACCTGTCATCTGACCTACGATAAGACGTGGTTTGAGCTGTTCCAGACGCTCGATATGTCTTGCAACCTCGGATGCCCATATTGCAAATCTAAGTCCGTATGTGGTTGGAACACCGATCTGACCATGTGTCCTTCCGGCGCATACGAGGTTCTTATTGTTCTCTGCCTGGGTAAGAAGTACATCCAGAAGCTTGCGGATCTTGTCATCCAGAATAGCCACTGCTTCCTTTAACTGAAGACCTGTAGCAGTGTCAAGCATATCATTTGAGGTTGCACCGAAGTGAACCCACTTGTCAGCGTTTTCCTGACACTTTTCAGAGATAGCAAGTACAACAGCCATCATATCGTGGTGGATCTCGTCCTCGATCTCTTTTACCCTTTCAAGTTCTACTGAACCAATGCTGCTTTCTATTATATCTGCAGCTTCCTTAGGAATAAGTCCGATATCAGCCTCAGCCCTGGCAAGAGCAGCCTCAGCTTTCATGATTTTTTCCAGGCGGTTTGCCTCGCTCCAGACGAATTTCATCTCATCTGTGCCGTAACGGTATTCTATAGGATGGATTGCCATTTATTGAATCTCCATGAAATCGATGTCTAAACATATCTATATACAGACATATTATAGATATCATTTAAATTAACGGTATGACTTTGCTATAGTTAATCTACCAATAAATAGGCTTTGTATGGGCTAAAAAAAGAAAAAAAGAATTATCTGATGACTTTAAAGCTCAGTTCTTATCATCCTTAAAGCCTGTTTTAATGTGTGAGCCGTCACAGAAAGGTTTGTTTCCTGATCCCCCGCACCTGCAAAGTGCCATTACCGGCTGAACTTTAAGTTGTTCACCTTTGGAATTTACAAGAGAGGACATGTTCTTTACAATATAAGGACCGTCTTTACTGATTTCTACAATAGCTTCTTTTGAAGTCATAATTAACCCCATTTTGTTTACGGTTCTGCTGGAATTAAAGATTTTGTACAGATATAATATCTGAAAATAACAAACCTATATCGATATCTTTAAGTATTAGCGAGTAGGAAGAGGGAAGAGTATTGCAGATATCCGATTTACATTATTTAAACATAGGTGGAACTATGGAACATATCACAGAATGCATTTTAGAAAAACAGGTGATCTAAGTGGCAATCGATACAGGAGATACTGCCTTTATAATCATCTGTACCGCCATGGTAATGCTGATGACCCCGGGTGTTGGGCTCTTTTACGGCGGAATGGTACGTAGTAAAAACATAATTTCCATGATAGCAATGTCTTTCATTTCATTTGCTGTCGTCAGTATCCAGTGGGTAACAGTAGGATACACACTTTCCTTCGGATCTGATATTTCAGGATTCATCGGAGGACTTGACTACCTCTGCCTTAAAGGTGTAGGTCTTGACGGTGACGGCATCCCTGACATGTTGTTCATGGTATTCCAGCTCGTTTTCGCAGGTGTTACACTGGCAATTCTTACATCCGGTGTGGCAGAACGTGTAAAATTAAGTTCATTTATGGTACTCGGTGTACTCTGGACAACTATCGTTTACGATCCGCTTGCCCACTGGGCATGGGGGGGCGGCTGGGCAGGAGAGCTTGGTGCTCTTGACTTTGCCGGTGGTACAGTTGTTCACATCAGTTCAGGATTCGGTGCACTCGCACTTGCACTTGTGATCGGCAACCGTGTAGGTTTTGGAAAATACAGCATGGAAGCGGAGAATATCACAACAACCCTCCTTGGCGGAGCAATGCTCTGGTTCGGCTGGTTCGCATTCAACGCAGGAAGCGCACTTGCAGCAGATGGAATTGCGGTCAATGCACTTGTAGTTACAAATGTATCCGCAGCAGCAGGAGCTATCACCTGGATGCTCGCTTCATGGATAAAGGGTAAGCCAAGTTCACTGAGTCTTATCAGTGGAGCTGTTGCAGGTCTTGTAGCCATCACACCAGCATCCGGTTTCGTTGGTCCAATGGCTGCTATTGTTATCGGTGGTTTTGCCGGACTTCTCTGTTACGGAGCACTTCTCTTCCGTGTACGCAAGGGACTTGACGAGAGTCTTGACGCCTGGGCAGTACACGGCATGGGAGGATTCTGGGGCGCAATCGCAACCGGAATATTTGCAAGCGCAGCAGTTGGCGGAGTTGACGGACTTATCTACGGAAACACACACCAGTTCCTTGTACAGCTCTTTGACGCATCAGTAGCAATGATATATGCATTCGTTATGACCTATATACTTGCCATAATAATAGACAAGACAATGGGACTGCGTGTAAGCGAAGAAGAAGAATATGTTGGACTTGATATATCCCAGCATGGAGAATCTACAACAGCCTGAGGTGAGATGAATGAAGTCAGTAAAAGCAGTAATTCGTCCAGAGAAGCTGGAGGATGTAAAAGCAGCACTGGAAGCAAAAGGTTATTTCGCTATGACAGTAAGAGAAGTCAAAGGTCGTGGCGCACAGAAAGGAATCTGTCTCCAGTACAGGGGTAAGCAGATCAAGGTGGACATGATCCCAAAGACTGAGATTGAAATGGTTGTTGGCGACGAAGATGTCAGACCAATTATCGAGATATTAAGAGAGAGTGCCAGAACCGGCAAGTTCGGAGACGGTAAGATCTTTGTCTATCCTGTTGAGATCGTGGCTGCCATCAGGAACGATGATGAGATAATATCCTGAGGATATGAGGAAATTCCTCATATCACTCCTTCCATCGATCATTTATCAGAATCATTTCCCTTTTATTTTTGAAATTCGTTTTGACATTATTTTTTCTTTCAGAGTTTTTGCATCATACCAATATATAGATATCATGACCACTATATTCTACATAGAATAATTATATATAATCTTGTTTCAATGAAAAAACATTAAGACAGCGAAGGTGACATTATAGCTAATTTAGCAGACCTGCATACCCATACATGTTATTCTGACGGAGACCTTGATCCGGCTGAACTGGTAAGACTTGCAAAGAACAAAGGGTTAAAGATCCTGAGTATTACCGACCATGACACAGTGGACGGACTGTGTGAAGCCAGATGGGAATGCGAAAAACAGAACATTACCCTGATCCCGGGAATCGAACTTACAACCGATACCGAATATTCAGGTATTGAAGTACATATACTCGGATATAATTTCGATCAGGATGACTACGGCCTTCTCCGAATGACCGACCACGCAAAGCAGAATGCAAAGGAATATTGCAGAAAAGTCTGCTCCGCACTTGAAGCGTATGATATGGAGATAGACTACTCAGCCCTGGACAATGCAAAGGGAATTATCACAAAACATGACATCGCCCTGTCAGTGCTGAATAAAGGGATGAGCAATTATGATTTCCACAATATGTGGTTGTCAGAGAACACACCTCTTGAGATCTCAATTGAAAAATTTCCCGCTAAAAAGGCTATTAAAGCGATTCATGGAGCAGGCGGTAAAGCTGTATGTGCTCACCTGCTAAGAACACTGGAACAAAGCAACAGCCTGCCATTGCTCCCATATATGTCCGAGTCGCTCATAAGATGCGGACTGGATGGCTTTGAAGTATTCTATGCGAACAGCAGCCGAGACCAGGTCCTGACAATGTACAAATTGTGCGCCTCACAGGGACTTATCATGACTGGCGGGTCAGATTTCCACGGAACTGACAGAACCGGGCGCTGTCAGCTAGGCGAGTACAACAGTTATAAGGCAGAATTATTCAATGATATTTCAGGTATCCTTTGCACTGGCCACGAGGGTCATTATACGGAAAAAGCCATTGCATGACCATGAATACTAAATGAAGTGAAAATATCTCATTTTGAGACCCAGTCAACTGGAACAACAATCTCGCTGCCTTTACGTGCTTTTCCATAAAGCGGGATCTCAAAATTTGCATCCTCAAGCAGAAACACTGAAAGACCGCAGTTATTGCCTCTTGGAACGCACTGAAGCGCAGTTGCTTTAATATCATGGTCCTGAGTTTCACTGCCCCACGAAGGAACACGGATAACTACAGTATCACCGATGTTAGAAGGTAATTTGTCTTCAAATGGAGATATCTTTTTGCGATCCAGTACAAAACCAGTTCCCTTAAGATTGTTCTCTACATCTTTTTCATCCAGGTCAAGAGCTTCTGCGATACTTGCATTTGAATAGCCTTTTTCATGAAGGAAGGCTGTTGAACCTTTTTTAAGGTAATCAAGATCTGAGAAGCGAAGCGGGCGTGTTTTGCACAGCTTCTTTATGTGTTCTTTATCTTCCTGCATAATACACAACTGCCTGCCATAGTGTTAAGTGTTTTCTACCATATCCTCAAACCAGTCAAGAATGGAGAACATCAGGTTTGCCGAAGCTTGCAGCAGGTCTTTCCTGCCTCTAATCTCATCCTCTGATGAAACATATCTTCCTGCTCCTGTCAGGTCAGAACCGCAATTCTCAAGCAGACTTTCCACACAATCCACATCAGCTTCCGGATGGAACTGTAAAGCCAGCACATTATCACCATAAATAAATCCCTGTTCAGGACAAGCTTCACTCTCAAAGAGTCGCCTGCATCCCTGAGGAAGAGTGAATGTATCTCCGTGCCATTGGAAAACAGTAAGCTCATTCTGTACACTGAAAAGCTTGTCATTTCTGTCAAATTCATCAAGAGCACTTACATTGTGCCAGCCAATCTCCCGATATTTGTTGCGGCTGACGTGCCCTCCAAGTATCTCTGAAAGCATCTGGGCGCCAAAACATATCCCATAAACTGCTTTTTTGCAGGCGATGACAGACCTTACAAACTCTTTTTCCTGTTTTAGCCACGGATATTCATTTTCCTGATAGACACTCATGAGACCACCCATGATGATAAGAAGATCGACATCTTCAGGCTCGGGATACAATTGGTTCTCTGAAGGCATGATGATAAAGATCGAGTGTTCTTTTTCAAATAACCAATCCCTGATGTTACCCAGGGTCTCAAAATCCAGATGAACAAGACAATATATATTCATGATGACTCCATCCCGAATGGAACTTACAGGTTTAAACCTTTTTGCGAAACATTGCCATGAGAGAATATGCAAAAATATTGTAATCTGAGCAAATGCTACTCCTGATACCCAAAAGCACATAAAATTATAGATTTATTTATATATTAATAATATCATTTTGATGTATATACAGTACCTTGACTAAAGCCTATGAACACTGAATATATACGGAAGAAAAAACATGAGATATCAGGACATTCCAATTGGAAAGAAATTAATAGTATTTACACTGATAGCCACAATTTTACCGGTGCTGCTTGTTGGCAGTTATGCATACGGACAGGCCAAAACAAGTATTGCCGACGAAACACAGGTAAACCTTGAAGAGCAGGTACAGATCGAAAAGAACTATGTTGAATCCACCCTGTCCTTCGCACAGAACAAGGTCAACAGTGATCTTGATGTTGCCAGGACATTCTTTTACTCTAAAGGGGAGCCTTCCATCATAAATGGAGAAATGGTCCTTGATGACAATTATGTGGTTAACAACAATTTTGAGATCGTGGATGATATCAAAAATATGGTTGGTGGCACAGCGACCGTTTTTCAGGTACAGAACGGACAGGCTGTGAGAATATCAACAAACGTGATAAATGACGATGGAAGCAGAGCAGTTGGAACCACAGTATCCCAGCCGGTCTATGATGCTGTTGTAACTAATGGTAAAACATTCTACGGCAGAGCATGGGTCGTTAATGCATGGTATCTGACAGCTTATGAACCCATCAGGGACAACTCGGGAAAGACAATAGGAATTCTCTATGTAGGCGTGCTTGAAGACCCGTTCCTTGAGCAGATGAAAGAACAGATGAGCGACATCACTGTTGGAAAAACAGGTTACATCTACATAATGGATACAGAAGGAAACCTGATAATGCATCCTGAGAACGAGGGTGAAAGCCTCTATCAGTATGATTTTGCAAAAGAAATGATCAAAAACCAGGAGGGGTACATCAACTATCAGTGGAACGGACGCGAGAAAGTCATGGCTTATACATACTACGAACCACGGGGATGGATAATCGCTTCCGGCAGTTACCTTGACGAATTCACAGAGGGAACAATAGCCATAAGGAACACAATGCTTGCAGCCATTCTCATACTTGTGATCGCAGGTTCACTGGCAGCATGGAAATTCTCAAGGTCGATAACCGAACCGCTGGATAAAATGATGGAAGCAGCAGATCGTATTGCAGAAGGCGACCTGACAGTGAACATGGAAAGCAACTCTACAGATGAGATAGGACGACTGTCAGCGGCTATCGACCGTATGGCAGGAGGATTGAAAGACCTGGTGCAGGAAATAGACCTGAGTGTTAACAAGGTCACAGATAACTCGAACAATATGCTCAGCTCTTCCGTGGAGATGGAATCTGTTGCCAACCAGATATCTCGCACAATATCTGAGATCGCTACCGGAGCACAGAGCCAGTCTATGAAGACAGATGAAACGTCCCATGCTATGACTGACATGACATACAACGTCCAGGAGATAGCATCCAATGCACAGGTGGCAGCAGAAACAGCGACCTCTGCCAGTGAACTTATACAGGAACTTGGAAAGAGATCAGAAGAGCTGCTTGAGCAGATGAACAATATCCAGAGTTCTGCCGGAGATTCTGCAAATGCTATCCGTGAGCTGGATGTTAAGTCGAGAAAGATAGGCGAAATTGTTGAGCTTATCACAAATATTGCAGACCAGACAAATCTCCTTGCACTTAACGCAGCTATTGAGGCCGCAAGGGCAGGAGAACATGGAAGAGGATTTGCCGTTGTGGCGGATGAGGTACGCAAACTCGCTGAAAACTCAGGACACGCCGCGCAGCAGATATCAGAACTTATCCGGGAGATACAGAAGGGAACTGAAGAAGCTGTGGTTTCAGTCGAGAAAGGTACTGACACTATTGCCAATGGTGCAGAATCACTTCATGACACAGTCGAGGCTGTCAAACTTATAGTTGAGAGCAGCGCAAAGATAGCAGGAATGGCGCAGAACATTGCGGCTTCCGCCGAGGAGCAATCCGCATCCATCGAGGAAGTTACTGCATCAATTGAGGACATTTCCAGCATATCTGAAGCATCCGCTGCGGGAACACAGGAAGTCTCAGCAGCAGTGCAGGAGCAGACCGCATCCATGACAGAGTTCACTGACGCGGCTAGAGAGCTTACTGAACTTTCAGAGGCTCTGAGAACGAAACTGGAAAGATTCAGGTTCAAAAATGATTTTGAAGGGATGGAATGATCCCTTCATCTTTTTTATTCTTATTAGCAAGTATGAATGGTTCTGCAGTTAATGCTCATCATCCATATCAAGCTGGCATTTGAAATCCTTTTTAGAATTCACAACAAGATAATAGGTTCCTGCCAGGGCAATTATGAGAATTCCCATTCCTACTAAAAATAAAGGATCAGTGTTTTTCAGATCGACTATCAATATTTTCCTGACCACCGCAGTGATACCTACCAGGATTATGACATCAACATTCATAGATGATTCAATGATGATCATCTTTACCGTTTCAAGCAACTCTATTCCTATGATAATCAGGAAAAAAAGAGCAAATATATCCAGGATCTGGTCCACACCTATCAATAGATAAGGCGGGGTTAAAAAGTCAGTAAAGACTATCCAGATAATTTCCAGCATGGAACTCAGGATGACAATAACCATCATGACCATTATTGTTTTTATTATTAATGTCTGGAATCTATTTATGTATTTGATGAGCAAAACATAGCCTCCACAACTATTTCCCTATGGGATGTGCTACTGATAATGAATATAATAAGTTGGCAATTCCACCATAAAGTAGTTTCCATCTTAAGGAACATAATTTAGTAAATAGTATACGGGAAAAGATATATTTAGGATACCCATATAAGGAAAATGCATAGGCAGCAAACATTTCTATTCATGTGAGGAATGAAAGTGAAGATTACAGGGTATCATATATTTATTGGCTTAATGATGCTGCTTTTTTTGATCGGCCTGTTTTCTCCACTGGAGAATAGTTACCCCGGACTGGAAGCTGAAGATAATTCCACAGATAACCTCACAAACATGAGCCAGCCTGCTGATCAAAGTCCGCTGATGTCCACTCCTGATAGTGTTGTTAGTGATGAAGAAGGATGGTGGAAACATGACGGACACAGTACTGTAACTGGTGGCAATGTATCAGTGTCAGGTACCGGTGATGAATCCTCAGGAAATGGCGGCAATGAAGAGAACAATGATGAAGAAGAAGGTTCCGGGGAAATCCCTGAATTTCCAAATATTGTGCTCCCATTAGTTGCTGTAACAGGAATTGCTATGTTCTTCAACAGGAAGTAATTTCACAATTGGCTATTACCATTTTCTTAAAAGTGAAGATGCTGCTAAATTGCTAAAAGCAGGGAAAATCCTTCCAAGGACTGATACTTTTCCATACGTTTTTCCTTGCAGGTTAAACTTCCCGGGTTCCAGTACGAGTATCGTTGCACCAAGTAGTATGAAGAAACACCCCTGTATCGTATTCATGAATACTGGCTCATGCAGAAATACGAACCCAAAGATAATGCCGCTTACTGGTTCAAGTAATGCAAGCACACTTACAGTCTGTGCCCTGATCTTTGCTGCGCTGTTCAGATAGAGAACTGAAGCAAATGCTGTTGTGATAAGGCCAAAAAGGAACAGTACAGGCAGGTTAGGTACCAGTATATCAACTGGTACTTTGCTTGCAAACGGCAAAAGGATCAGCAGACTTATCAGAGTTGACCAGAAAAGCTGTGTAAGACCGGAGTATTCATCCTTCAGGTAACTTACTGTCATTATAGTTCCGCTATAAGATAGACCGGAAAGTATACCCAGCACTATTCCTGTAAAAAGCAGTGAATTCCCGGAAATGTTGTTTCCCGGGAGAACTACAAGAAGTATTCCACATACAGAGATAATTAGTGAGAACATTCCACGTTTTGTAATTTTTTCTTTCAGGAATAATGGAGACAGGAGTGTAACGTATACTGGAGCAGTATACAGTAAAAGTACAGCAATTGAAATTCCTGCATACTTGATAGAACTAAAGTAAGTATAGAGAGTTAAAACGTTGAATATTGCAATTAAAACAATATAGCGCCTTTTTTTACCAATATGCAGCAAATGTGTCTTTTTAGAGAGAATGCAATATGCTAATAGAAGAAGAAATCCAAAAACAAGCCTGTAAAATATAATAGAGACTGTTTGCATGGAGTATATATGTTTAAGAAAGATTCCACTGGCTCCAAATATAGTACATGAGATTAAAAGTTCCAGATAGGAGTAATTACCGGTTTTAATGCTTTTCATTGAGGTTTTGCTGAAAGCACGCAATTATATTTAAAATAATCTGAAATGATAAATAATTAGAGAATAAAAATAGTTTTAAGCTGTAAATAACAGTTAAATTTCAAATTAAGAAAGCCACTATCAGTAAAAACAGTATAGATCAATGTCCATAAGAAGACCACGAAAACAAGAAACTTAAAAGACAATAACCACGCCACTTCGGTCAAACCGAAATGGCACCCCTTTAGCTCATACTCCATTAACCCACTCAGGTGCCCCCACCTGTTCCCCTTATGATCGCTCATACTCCACTTCATCCTTTTAGAGAGGGTGAAATGCAGGCATTTTTGTTAGATACTGAGGGGATGTATCGTGCCCACATTTCCGTGCAATCCAATTCCGTTTTTCACGGATCTGTTGGGATGAAGTCCATATCGTATTTCTATATGGTACATTTCTTCTGGCAATTCCTGACAGGCAGTTTTTGCCACAATTCATACTATCTTTTACTACTATATAAATATATGTATACAATAATAGATAATGAGCATGATAATGATGAGGTGATTTTTAGTCGTGCCTAACAATCACGAAAAGAGCTTACTCCGAACAAAAATACTCACCTTCAAGACCAAATTTACTATGAATTATGCACTCCTCACACAGACATCCTTTCTTTTCTGCTCCCGGATATGCACCTTTGGAGCAGAACATGAACTTCCCTTTTTCAGGATAAGAAGGACATTTCGGGCAATTACAGCCTTTTGAATGGTGATAGGAAGTGCATATCCCGAAATACTTGCCACGCTTTTCAGAAACACATGAATTATTATCTGTCAATAGATCACCTTCAATGAGAAATAAATGAATAAAAGTAAAGCGGATGCTGAAACTTCAGCAACTAAAAAAGAAAATAAAGAAAAGCTTATTCAAGCTTTTCCTGAAGATATTTCTTAAAAGCTGGATACTCTGTTCCAAGATAATCCATGAACTCATCCTTTGATTCTACCTTTTTCAGGCTCTTCGGGAGTTCTGGTTCAACACCAGTCTGCTCTTTGACGTGTTCAGGGAACTTTGCAGGATCTGCTGTTTCAAGGGTTACTGCAAGTGTGGTGTCACCTGACTGTGACCTGAAGTCAAGAAGTCCTTTTATTCCTACTGCGCCATGTGGCTCGATAAGAATGTCATACTTCTCGAAAATCTCCTTGATGGTTGCCTTTGTTTCATCATCGGTTACAGAGCTGGAATAGATATCGTTTCTGAGCTTATCCATGTCTGGCTCTTTGCTGATGTTACCCTGTTCATCCATTACACCGCCGTAAACAGCGATGAGTCTTGCAAGGTTGCTTGGATGACCAACGTTCATTGCATTGGAAAGACAGTTCTTTGAAGGTACGATCTTGTGGTACTTGCCTGTAGTCAGGAAAGTCGGAACCTCATCGTTCTCATTCACTGAGGTGATTATCTTTTTGATAGGAACTCCCATGGTCCTTGCCAGGACACAGCCCATCATGTTACCGAAGTTACCGGATGGGATGGAGTAGATTATTTCCTCCGGATAGTCCCTGAGTTTTGCGTAAGCGTAAATGTAGTAGATAGACTGAGGAACAAGACGACCGATGTTAATGGAGTTTGCTGATGAGAGGTTCAGGTGTTTGAGATCCTCGTCTGCAAAAGCCTGTTTTACCATTGCCTGACAGTCATCGAACTTACCATCAATTGAAATTGCGGTGATGTTCTTGCCAAGTGTTGTCATCTGTTTACGCTGGCGGTCAGATACCTCGTCTGTTGGGAAAAGTACGATAACCTTGATGTTGTCAAGACCGTAGAATGCGTCAGCGACAGCGCTGCCGGTGTCACCTGATGTTGCAGTGAGGATTGTCAGGCTTCTGTTCTCTTTGCTGAGATAATACTGCATGAGCCTTGCCATCATACGGGCTGCGAAGTCCTTGAAGGATGCAGTTGGTCCCCTGTCAAGTCTCATGATATAGGTCTGCTCGTCAACAGGCTCTAGCGGGACATCGTAATTGTAAGCGTCATAGATGAGAGCTTTGAGTGACTCATCGTCAACCTCGCCTTCGAGTACTTTGCTCAGTACCTTGTAAGCTATCTCAGGATACGGGGCGTCCTTGAAGGAATCAATCTCTTCCTTTGAGAATGTAGGAAGGCTATGTGGCATGTAAAGCCCGCGGTCCGGTGCAAGTCCGGTTATGAGAGCTTCCTGAAAGCTTACTTCCGGTGCGTTAAGATTTGTGCTGTAGAGTTTCATTTTGATCAGGAATTTGAGTTGATGTGATTATAGTATATTGATTAAAGATAGTTATTGACCTTTAAAGGATAAATAAGTATGAATACCTTGCCATTAGTCTGCCGGTTATGAACTGCGAATTTTTTAAGAATCGAGTTCATGGAAATCGTAACAGCAACATAAAGTAACACTATTCCGAAATATTGTTCTGAAATAATGTTTTTATTTTTTAGTCATTATGTAAAAATAGTATAGTAGCAATATATTATAATGATGCATTTTTCGGCAAGATCATATTGAGAATATGGAGAGAAGAGATGACCTTGCGGCAAAATATGGTGAAAATATTGAGAAATATAGCAGAGGTAGGTAGTCAATGTCAATAGTAGCCGTTTCGGACGTACACCTGGGAATGAATGGAGCAAAGGAGAAGGAATTTGTTAAATTCATAAAGGATCTAAGGGATAGGGATGTGGAGCACCTTGTCCTTCTTGGAGATATAATCGACATATGGAGAAGGGATTTCACAAAAGCTGTGATGGAATGTTCCGAAGCCCTGACAATGTTGAATGACATATTGGATGAAACTCAAGTCCATTATGTAGTTGGTAACCATGATTTCTATCTGCTTCGTATGAGTGAGGTTCTGAAAGAGAATTTCCCATTCGAAGTGAAGAAGCATGAGGTCATCAAGAGCAGGGAACAGGAGTTTTTCTTCTTCCATGGATACCAGCTTGAAGTGCTGTGCAACCCGTACTATAAGTCAATGACAACTTACGAGGCTTTCAGCGAGCACATGTGTCTTGCAGGGGATGATGCAGGCAATGCTGCAGAAATGGTCTGGGAAGAGATACAGTCCAAGCGTTCATTCTGGGATACGTTGAAGAGATTCCCAAGTGAACCAAAATCCGCGCTCAAGTCCATGATGGAGCCGCCGGAAAGAAGGATAGGAAAGTACAACAGACACAATGTTGTTGAACCTATAATGGAGCTTGCTGCTGCAAAGACAAGGCATTTCCTGTTGAATGTGCGTCCTGAACAGTACCTTGTATATGGTCACACTCACCTGGCTTATGTTGATGACAGGAACAAGGTTGCAAACACCGGAAGCTGGGGATTCGGAGATAAAAAAGACCTTGAATACATCGAAATTATCGATGATGAAGTGAAGTTGAAGGAATTTAAGCCATAGGCTTAGATTCCATTGAGTTTTTTATTTGAAGGTCAAGTTCAATTCATAGTTACTCGGAATTGATCTTTTTCAGCAACCATGCCATGTTAGCTGCAAGGTTGTCCATTGTCCTCATACCCTCTTCATCCTCGTTAACATCCCCCGGATGAAGACCAATACCAAGGTTCCAGTAAGATGAACCCACAGTTACCATACTGGTGATTCCAAACAGGTGGTTGATCGAATCATAAGCAGCTACTGCGCCCGCCCTGCGAACTGCTACAACCGCCGCACCGGCTTTTCTTGAAAAGAAACCACCGTTTGCAAGTGATACATATCCTGCACGGTCGATGAGCGCCTTGGTCTCTGTGTTTACATCAGCAAAGTAAGTTGGTGAACCAATTACAATTCCATCGGCTTCCTTCATTTTTGTGATACACTCATTGATAGGATCATCATCAAAAATACAAAGGTCGTTCTTTTTCTCAAAACATTTCATACATGCTGTACAGCCATGAACCTTCTTCCCGCCAATGTGGATCGTTTCGGTCTCTATCCCTTCTGCTTCAAGTTTGGATGTGAGTCTTTTCAGCATGGCTGCTGTGTTTCCTTCTTTACGTGGACTTCCGTTTATAGCGACTACTTTCATGGTGGTTTCCTCTTTTAGTGGATTGTTATTGTAGGTTAAATCTGAAAAAGAATATGGTGTGAATTATTTGTAATAAGGAAATTGGGATAAGTAGGAGATTTACATAGAGACAACAAATAGTAAGTTACGATATACCCTATGCTTTTAAAAAACATACATATAAGATAGCTATGAAGATTATTGCAAAATATATAGATATCGTTTAATTTATAAATAATCAATGCTTACATATATACTATATAGTTACTGCCTTGTAGCCACCAAGACAGTAACATTAAAGGAGATGATAACAAGCCAAACAAAAGTAAGGCCCGAATTGCCTGGAAGAGCAAATAAATTCTCCTTACTTTTGTTGATGAACTAATAATATATAACTCTGATTTTCAGAATAGATTATAAACAAAAGTTATAATGTCAAATAATATGAAGAAAATAATAACAATAGCCATAGCTTTTGCTATGATTTTTACATCTGGATGCATAGATGAGCATATCGATAAATCAGGAACCGAAACAGTATCTGATTTCAAAAACCATTTTGATTCACAAGAATATAGTTTTTGCTATCAAATGATGACAAATGAGTACCAAAGAAAACATGATTTTAAAAATTTTATTGAAATTTGCAAGGATAAACGTGATGATTCATACCAATTCATCGAACTTGGAAATGAATATCAATATGATAACACTGCACTTGTAGAAATAAAATACAACATAACTGGAACTCAATGCAATACGTTTGACATTTTATGTTACTTAAAGAAAATGTTTGAAACTGAAACGTCAACGATAACAAAAGAAGGAGAGATTGAAATGGTGAGAATAAAAGGAGAATGGAAATTCAATGATTTTCCAGAAATACTTGTTTAAAGATAAAAACTATTGTTTCCTTTAAAAAAGAGGAAACACTAATTATAGTTAATTACCTATCATTCTTAACTTATTATCTAGAAACTTCTCGATCCATTTTCTTGCATAGCTAAGCTTTGACGAACAACTGATAAACGTTTCAGCAATCAGATTTTTCATGTGGCTTAAATCTTTCACAAAATTACAAGAAATAACTCTTTTAACGCTCTTCCATATGAATTCTATAGGATTCAAGTCTGGCGAATAGGGAGGTAAATAAACCAATTCGATATCATTTGCCAGTGCAAAATCCACTGTATCTTTTGCTCGATGAGATCTGAAATTGTCGAGAATGACTACAATCCTATATCCTCTATTGCTGTTTTTGATAGTTGATAGAAATGAGCATACATCTTCTTTAGTTGAATGCTCCTTAAAATCAATAACAGAATTGCCATTCAATGCATAAAACCCGAAGGAGTTTGCTTTTAGACGGGTTGTGTTTTTAAACATAACTGGTTTGTCGAAAGACCATAGACGAACCGTATTTGCTGTTGTCTGAGGTGATGATTCATCAAGAAAACCAATTACACAATCCTCATCGATCACAGGTAAGTTTTTTTAAACGATCTTCTGCATCATCTGGCCTTCTGTGATCATGAGAATATGGTTTGGCATGATGCATGCCAAACTTTTTCAAAATCTCCAATATTTGTTTACCTGTATATTTGACATCGAACTCATTGGAAATAAGTTCCTTAACTTCATTTGTTGACCAATCATCTCTCTGATGTAAAATATCTTTTAATTCCTCTTTTTGTTCATCTGAAAGTTTGGAAGGACAACCTCCTGCAAACCGAGGTATCAAACCATCATATCCATCTTTGTTCCAGCGTTCTTGCCACTGATAAGCTACGGGTTTTGAGGTTCCTACAAGCTTGGCGGATTCTGCAACAGAAGCACCCTCGTAGCGATGTTTAACAAAATAAAGACGCTGTAGAACTCTTGTATCTTTTTCTAATGATTTGATTATTTTAAGCAATTCCTGGGATGAAAGATGATGTTCGATTGGTATTTGTTCAGGTTTAGCCATAATATATAATAGGAGCTGTTAAGTAATAAAAGTTTGGTTATTAACTATAATTTCGATCAGCGATAAAATTAATATTTAATTGGTTAACCAAAAACTAAACAATAAGAACGTGGTGCGGGAGATGCGATTCGAACGCATGAACTCCTACGAGACTAGGCTCTGAACCTAGCGCCTTTGGCCAGGCTGGGCAACTCCCGCAATGTGAACGTTGGTTAGTAGCGCTTTTTCTAGTTAAACTTTGTGTTTGGAAAGTTAAAAAAGGTTTGGTGAAAACGGTGGCGTTATGCCATCATTTTCATAAGGAGAGCTTTCTGGGCGTGCAGGCGGTTCTCTGCCTGGTCAAAGACCACGGAATGAGGACCATCCATAACCTCTGCACTTATTTCCTCACCGCGGTGTGCAGGGAGACAATGCATAACGATGACATCAGGTTTAGCCTGCTCAACCAGTTCAGTATTGATCTGATATGGTGCGAGGTCTTTCAAACGCTTCTCGCGCTCATCCTCATCGCCCATTGAGACCCACACATCAGCATAAAGGATATCTGCATCCTTTGCAGCCTCATGCGGATCATTGGTGATAGTAATGTTTCCGCCAAGTTCTCTTGCAAGCTCAACAACATCCTCATCCGGCTCATATCCCGGAGGACATGCGACCACAGCCTCCATGCCCATGAGGGCACAGCCGATAATAGCAGAATTACAGACATTGTTCCCGTCGCCAACCCAGGCGTACTTCAAACCGGCAAGCCCACATTTGTACTCGCGGATAGTGAGAAGGTCAGCAAGAATCTGGCATGGGTGTTCCTTATCGGAAAGCGCATTGATAACCGGAATAGAGGAATGCTCTGCCAGCTGTTTCACCGTTTCATGGCTATAGACCCTTGCAATGATACCATAGAGGTATCTGGAAAGAACCTCGGAGGTGTCACCTATCGTCTCACCTCTGCCAAGCTGCATATCCCTGGCGTTGAGATAGAGAGCGTGCCCGCCAAGGTCACACATAGCAACCTCAAAAGACACACGGGTACGTGTAGATGACTTTTCAAAGATCATGCCGAGACTCTTATTCTTTAGCAGGTCTGTGACCTTTCCCCTCAGGCGTTTCTCCTTAAGATCCTCCGCCATATCGAGTAACTCATTGATCTCGTCATGAGTCAGGTCTGCCATTGAAATCAGGTGCTTCATACTTAAACCCTCACTGTATAACTAATAAAACTACTGCCCGCGTATCTTCTTCATGTGGTCAATACGCCTCTGGATAAGGAACGCCTTGCCGATATCATTCCTGTAATGAAGGTCACCGGTAAGATTCTCCAGAGCATTCTGGGCTATCTCTTCTGCTTCTTCGATAGAATCAGCGACACCTACAACAGCAACAGCCCTTGAACCTGTGGTGTAAACCTTTCCATCCATCTCGTAAACGCTTGAATAGAAAAGAATTGCATCACCAATATCACCAACAACGACTTCCCTGTCTTTAGTAGGATCGTCAGGATAACCTGCAGGAACAGCATACTTGCACACTGTTGCCTTACTGCTGAACTTCACATCGATCTTATCAAGTGTACCGCTTGCCATTGCAGCCAGTACATCAACATAATCAGACTCAAGAAGAGGCAGTACGTTCATTGCCTCAGGGTCACCGAAACGAGCATTGAACTCAATGACCTTTGGACCATCCTTTGTGATCATGAACTGACCGTAGAGTGTTCCCTTATACTCCTGTCCGGTCTCTTTGTAGAGTGCCTTGATTGTGTCCTTCATGATCTGCTTTGAACTCTCAACATCCTCAGCGGTCAGGAATGGAAGGATCTCGCCTGCTGCATTGTAGGAACCCATACCACCTGTGTTTGGCCCTAGGTCGTTCTCAAATGCCCTCTTATGATCCTGGACTGTTGGCATGAAAGCAAGGTGCTTTCCGTCAACAAAAGCCTGAAGTGTGAACTCCTCACCAACGAGGTTCTCCTCAACAACAACACTTCCCATGTCAAGCAGACTTGCTGCATACTCTTTTGCAGCCTCTACATCAGGTAACTGGTCTCCCATTACCTTGACACCCTTACCACCTGTAAGACCTGCGGGTTTTATAGCAACATTTCCAAGCTCATCGATGAAAGCATCCATTGAAGCTTTATCTGTGAAAACATCAAATACAGGACAACCTGCAATATTGTTGTTCCTCATGAAGTTGCGTGCCCATGCCTTATCAAACTCAAGCTGTGCAACCTTCTGTTTGGGACTTGCAACACTGATACCTTCTGTTTCAAGGGCATCTGCAAGACCTACTGAAAGAGGTGCTTCGGGACCAACAACAACTATCTCGATGTTCTTAGAAACAGCATACTCGACAACTTTCTCAACGTTTGTCTCTTTCTCAAGGAGATAATCTTCGCAAAGAGCAGCAATGCCCGGGTTCTTCTTTGACATCACCGCATAGATGGACGGGTCTTTCCTGCTACGTGCAATTGCTTCCACAATAGCATGCTCTCTTCCGCCGCCACCAACTACTAGTATATTCATTTATGAAACCTCATTTATCAAAATTTGTCAGAAAAATCTTATCAAATATAGTATATCGGTATTCGATCGATTTGAGATATTTTTGTTTGTAATTGCAATTATGTAATTATAAGTAAGTAGGAATTAGAATATCAGAGAGTTCTAATTCCTGAAATAAATAACTTGTCTTTTATTCGGATGTTCGAATGAGAATAAATGGAAATCTCAGATGAGGTCACTTGCCCTGACAAGAGGAACAAGTTTAACGCCGATATCACTCAGGCTCTTTTCTGCTCCGGACTCACGATCAACAACTGTTATGACCCTGTCAACCACAGCACCAGCTTCACGAATTGCCACAATGGCATCCATCACAGAACCACCGCTGGTAGTCACATCCTCAAGAAGCAGTATCTTTGCACCCTTCTGGAAATCTCCTACAAAGCGTCCACCAGTCCCATATTCCTTCTCAGACTTACGAATGAGAATCAGAGGAAGATCAGTCTCCATTGAAACTGCGGTTGCCAGAGGAACGCCACCAAGCACAACTCCGCCGACTGCATCAATATCCAGACCCTTGATGACCTTTCCTGCTTCCTTTGCTATAACCTTCAAGGTCTTCGGATCTGTGCTTGCTTTTTTGATATCGATATAATAACTGCTTTTCTTTCCTGAAGCAAGTGTGAAATCACCGAACTTGACTGCACCACATGCCTTCAATGCATCAATTAATGTACGTTTGCCATTCCCGTCAGACATAGGATCACCGATCATTGTTATAATTCCTATAATTCCTGATAATTACTAAATAGAATATTTGTTTGATAATTGTTAAACTCTGTCAGTCACCAGGGCTCGTTCTTCACCCCTATGAAATAACCAATAACGTTCGTTACAAAATGCAGCACAGGTGTTATGATGAGCAGGGTAAGGACAATACTGGATGTGAAATTGCCCAAAAACCATGCAGGTGAAGTTATCAATGTCAGCAGCCATGCGCCCATGACAAAATCAAGCTGGTCAACACCCGGGAGGGCAGCACCTCTTTTGTATCCCATTCTGCGTTTGAAAAAACTCATGGACATGTCGCCCATAAGTGAACCGAACGCAAGAGTGAATATCACAAGCAAAGCACCCATACCTTCCCCAAACGTAGGAAGTTCAACTCCAAATATGCTGCTGCTCCTGCTAAGATAATACATCTGCAACAAGCCAAGTAGCATTCCGCATACAGTCCCTGCAATAAGACCACGCCAGGTCTTTCCATCCCCAAGAATGCGACGACCATCGGACATCGTTCTTCCACCATCTATAGTACGGCCACCGCCAAAAACAGCAGCCATAGAATTAGGAAGATAAGCAGGAAGCATCAGCCAGACAGCAATGATGATTATCTCTATCAAGTAACAACCCTCTTTTAAAACTCTTTTTTGCAATTTACGTTTGCAATACCATTGTTTTATTGTTTAATATATCAGAGTACAACGGATAAAATAGCTCTAACTATAAATACATTGTACACTAAAATTTCCCGCTAGATGAAAAACAAAATACCTGACATGACAACAAGCAATACAATGCTTGCGACTGTTGTCACTTTTCTTTTACTGGCAACTATCATCACAATGGGAATGCTGACCCCACTTATTGCAAAGCTTGCAAACGGTGTGGATCTCAGTCTTGACCCCGGCTATTATAACACCAGATCTGCAATCCCTGTCGCTGCACTTGTACTGCTTCTAAGTACATGCATGCTCATCGGATATGCAGACAAAAAGTACATCATTCCTGTAGTAGCAGGCTCAGCGTTGCTTTCGGTGATATTTGCACTGATCTCACCATTTGGAAGTACTCCTATCGACATTTCCCTGCCGATACTGATAGTAGCCCTCCTGGCAACATTCTACCGCATATACAAAATGATCATAGGCAAGCAGAATACTGCAACGAAAGAAAAGATCAGGAAAATAAGCGCACACATCATCCATGTGGGAATACTGCTCATCCTGCTTGGCATAGTGCTAAGTTCCAATATGAAAATGGAAAGCTCAGCAGTCCTCAGTTCTGGGTCTGATAAGATCATAAGCTTTGACGATCAGCATTACCAGCTTAAAATGACCAGTATGAACTCATACTACAGCGGAGAGGCTTTCAGAAGCTACCCAGCATCATCTTATACCACAGAGATAGTCTTTGACATATACAAAAACGGCAGGTTCTTTAAGAGTGGAAAAGTCAACTACATTACCGATTTCAAGTGGGGACAGACATACACAACCACTTACATTAACCGCGGGCTTACCGAGGAACTTTTCATAGCTCCAAGAGCCATTGACGAATCTGCCGGTGAGATAGACCTTTACATGAGAACTGTCCCGTTCATCAACTGTCTCTGGGGAGGCATCTACCTTATGGTAATAGGCATCATTGCCCTGCTTTTCACTGACCGTGGGAACAAGGAGAGAGCAATTACCCCCTCAAGTACCAAATCATCAAAAACAGGCCCAACTACCGATGACACGGGAGATAAATACGACCGCATGCTTCAGCAGGAAATAGAGAAGCGTAAAGAAAAGAGGATGAAGGGAAAGAGGTGATGATTTGAATTTCGGAATGATACTTATATGGATAGCCTTCATCTGCGGACTTGGAGCCACATTCGTTTCAGTCAGACATTACACAAACTCTGACCAGAGATCAGGACTCCTGACAAAGAAACTGGAAATACTCTGTACGCTTGCCGTCACACTCTCGTCAATGATACTTATCATACACCTGCTGGGTGTGAACGCATCCTACGAATACGTGTATAATCACTCAAGCACCGACCTCTCATGGTTCTACCGCATATCCGCATTCTGGGCAGGCCAGCAGGGCTCACTTCTGCTCTGGGCATGGGCGATCCTTGTGATGCTTATGTTTGTGCGCTACACAGGACACACAAAGGAATTTGCAGAATCAAAGCTCATGGACATTACTACAATGGTAACTATGGCAATTGTGTCTGTGTTTTTGATACTGCTTGTAATCGACAACCCATTTTCAGCATTCAGAATCATGCCTACAGGTTCTATAGAACCAACCAACTGGAACCCGTTTGCCATACTCTATGATGTGCCCTACGGTCAGGGAATGAACCCTCTCCTGAGAAATCCATGGATGGCTGTCCATCCCCCAATGCTTTTCCTGGGATATGCAGCATTCACAATTCCTTTTGCTGCCGCTGTAGCTAACCTCATCACAAAGGACAGCCGCTGGACACAGGTCGCAAGGGACTGGATGAGAATTGCATGGCTGTTCCTCACACTTGGAATCGGCCTTGGAGGTTTCTGGGCGTATGAAGTGCTTGGATGGGGCGCATGGTACTGGACATGGGATCCTGTGGAAACGTCCTCACTGATCCCATGGATTACTGCAACAGCATATCTTCACGCACAATCACGTTCAAAACATGGAGAGTATGGTTTCCTGGCACCATTACTTGCTATCGTGTCTTTCATACTTGTGATATTCGCAACCTTTGTCACAAGGAGTGGTATATGGGCCTCTGTGCACTCATGGCAGGATTTCACAACAGAAGGACTCATCATCGCAATATTCCTGGTGATTCTCACAGGAAGCAGCATATTCCTTCTTGGTAAGCGATATCTTGAAGAGAACTAAAGTTGAAAATTGAAAACAGAACGGTTATTCGGACAATTGCTTTTACAGCAATTGTCATTCTGCTTTTTTACTGCACGCATAAAAGCACTTTTAATTACTCTTCAATAAAGTTTTCAGTTTTCAGATTGCCATTCTCTTCAATAAGAATCTCGATCTTCCTTTCAGCCTTTGAAAGTTTCTGGTTGCATATCCTGGCAAGTTTCATGCCGCGCTCAAATAACCCCAGACTTTCATCCAATGTCAACTGACCCTTTTCGAGCTTTTCCACCAGAGATTCCAGTTCTTCGAGAGACTGTTCAAAGCTTATTTTCTCTGTGGACTCAGAATCCGATACATCCATTAACTCGCTCATCTGACGCTTCCCAACGTCTGTGCTTTCATCAGAACTTTTCTTTGTTCTTGCCATGATATTCAGCTCCTGCTCCGATCTGCTCCTTCATACGCCTTTATTTTCAGCTAGTGACATTGCTGTTATTTCCCTTCTCTGATCTCGTACCCGTTACTTTGCACTCAAGAGTACCATCTATTAACCTTACATCAACCGAATCATCAGTTTTCACATCACCAACACTTCTGATCACAGCATGGTCCTCGCTTTTCAGAGCAATACTGTAACCACGTTCAAGAGTGTTCAAAGGACTTACTGCATTAAGCCTTCCCGCAAGTCCGCTAAGTGATGCCTGTCTGGATTCCATTGACCTTCCAAAAGCCATCTCCATACGGGAACCCAGCTCATCGATCCTCTGCATATCGCGCCGCACGATCTCTGCAAATCTCTCCGGTTCTATGCGAGAGTAAAGATACTCAAGATGATGCCGCCTGTCTGCAATCAGATGTATTGCAGCCTGCCCCATACGTGATGACATGGAATCAATATGTTTTTTCAGACCGGTTTTTTCAGGAACTGCGATTTCTGCGGCTGCCGAGGGTGTAGGCGCACGCACATCAGCAACAAAATCTGCAATGGTATAATCTGTTTCGTGTCCTACAGCCGATATCACAGGAATCCCAGATTCAAATATGGCCCTTGCAACAACCTCTTCATTAAAGGACCACAGGTCTTCCAGAGAGCCACCACCTCGTCCCAGGATGATAACATCAACATCGGTCTTGTTCAGATATTCAAGGGCCTTTACGATGCTCTCCGCAGAGTTCTCACCCTGGACTATTGCAGGACTGAGCAGGACATCCACAGGGAACCTGCGCCGCAGCACATGGAGTATGTCATGAATTGCGGCCCCTGTAGGTGAGGTTATCACACCTATTCTGGAAGGATACTGTGGGATCTTCTTTTTGTGAACAACATCGAACAGACCTTCCTCCTTTAACCTGTTCCTGAGCTGCTCATAAGCTTTGTAAAGCTCACCGATACCGTCTGGCCGCATGTCAAGAACCCTGAGCTGATATTGACCACGAACAGTGTACACGTCAACAGTTCCGAAAACCAGAACTTTCATGGATGATTCAGGTTCGAATTTCAGGGTTCGGTTGGTCATCCTGAAACTTACGCAGCTTATCTGGGCATTCCCATCCTTCAGCGTGAAATAATAATGACCGGAGCTATGTTTGGTCAGGTTCGATATCTCACCACGCACCCACACCTGCGATAGTTGTGGGTCGCTTGTCAGAACCTTTTTTATGTGATCATTTAGCTGTGATACGGTGTATATACCCATGCAGATCTCCGGCCTTTTAAGAGAATATGTTCCGGGAGTATAAAACCCAGTGGGAAGTAATGTGAAAGTATTGTATTAACGCTTGCTGTTGATATTTTCCCAAATTATCCTGATAGCAGACTATTCTAAAAAATAAGTTTGTAAATAAGTAAATACTTGAAATTTAATTTAGAAAACTTTTAATATGTTCGTTTTTCATTTGAAAAAACTTCATGGGTGGTAAAAACGTGGTACTCAAAAAAAGAAAAACGACCAGCATAGCGAATAGTGACAGAAATGACAATTCAGAATTGATAACAGACAGCATTGACAGCATCAATCACATTGACATCGATAACTATTCACAAATGCAAATGGTCCTGCCTGAAGAAGAGATGATACTTGCAGGTATCGTTCCCTCAAATGAAACTGGGAGCATTCTGACAAAAAACATAGTTAGCAAACTGGCATCCGGATTCGGTTTGCTAACAGGAAAAAAGGCAGAACAGAATGAACTCTGTCCTTACAGGTCGAAAGTCTCCAGAAACAGCAGGAACATCACAATAGATTGTAGTGAATGTGAACATGAATCCAGTCTGGAAAGCGAGTATTGCAGGAAGAACGTTTTTGGGATACTGAGAAAAGAGCCTGCTGTTGACAGACTTACACTTGCAAACCTCTACGAACGAGATTATGAAAGCAGGTCGCTGGCTGCAATTTATCTCATGGCAGGCTTGCAGGACAAACTCCTTCCATACAGAAGTTCCAGGTTCACGACTGATAACTGTGACAATTCCAGTCTCTGTAAGAAAGAGTATACAAGGATAATGGACTCGATCATTTCTACTTCCGGAACAGATCCATTAAAAGCCTGTTATTCAATTGAAAAACTGGTAGAATATTACGAAATAAGCAAGGGCCGTTTTGATAACGGTAACCAGAATGAATGTTCGCTCTGCAGACAAAGATTTCTCAACACTCTGCAGGAAATGAGAACAATATCCTGCAAAGTCTGCGGTTGTAAAGGAAACGGAGCAAATATAGCTCAACATGCAGATTATGAAAGCCAGCTGCGGTCATATGTCAGACCTCCTTTTTCAACGTCCAGAATATACACAGAACCACCGGACAATACACTCTTCCTTGAATGCTACGACATAAGCTACCAGGATGAGAGATGCCTGCCTGTCAATATCTACCAGTTGACTGACCGCCCGGAGAAGATGTACATCATAAATCCGGTTGAGTATTCCCTTGAGGAAAAGGAACTGAAACTTATCGAGAGGATAAGGAAGAAAATGATCGCTCACCGGCCTGCAGACCTTCAGTTTGCAGACCCTGGAAGTTCCAGGGAATATTTCCGCAGGCTTAGCAAACAGTTCCTTCTGGAAGAGAAAGATGCAGAGGATATCATCTCCGATCCCGCAAAGGTGAAACTCTGCTGTGACCTGCTCACAAAATACACGACAGGTCTTGGAATCCTTGAAGACCTGCTGTCAGATGAGCGCGTAACAGATGTTTATGTCAACGCGCCTGCCGACCAGAACCCTGTTCATGTTGTGCTTGACGGCGAGGAATGTATTTCCAATATCTATCTTTCACAGGACGATATGGAATCCATGGTGTCGAGACTGCGTTCGATAAGTGGAAGACCTTTCGGAGAAGCTACTCCGGTGCTTGAGATGTTTCTGCGGGAATATGGAGTGAGAGTATCTGTAATTGGCGATCCGCTAAGCGCAAAAGGCATCGCGTATGCCTTCAGGAAACATGCAAAAGACCCATGGTCACTGCCAAAGCTCATTAACAAAGGTTCCATCTCGCCACTTGCGGCAGGTCTTCTGAGTTTTATTATGGACGGACAGGCATCAGTGCTTGTCGCCGGTGGTGTTGGAGCCGGAAAGACCTCACTCATGTGCGCATTGTTGCTTGAAATGCCGCAGAAGTACCGCATGATAACAATTGAGGATACACCCGAGATACCGATAGAAGAGCTTCAGGAAATGGGTTGGAAGGTACAGGGTCTGAATTCACAGTCAGCAATCATGAAATACGGTGTGGAGATCGAACCTTCCGTTGCATTGCGTGCTTCCCTGAGGCTTGGCAGTTCATCCCTGGTCATGGGAGAGGTAAGAGGGCCTGAAGTGTCAGTACTGTATGAGGCCATGCAGGTTGGCGCGGCTGGAAACTCAGTTATCGGCACGATTCACGGCTCTTCCACAGATGCGGTCTATGAGAGAATAGTCAACACCCTGGAAGTCCCTGCTGCATCTTTCAAGGCAACTGATGCCGTGATAGTCTGTGCTAATACCAGACTGTCAGGCAGCATGACAATGAAAAGACGTGTCATGCAGGTTGCAGAGGTCAACGAGAAATGGGATGAAACTTCAGGAAAGGTTTTCTCCGACATACTCAGTTACAATGCCGCCAGTGACAAACTTCTGCCATCTGACCTCATGGACAGAGGACAATCCGTGCTCATCGGGAAAATCGCAGACAAATGGGGCATCTCCATGGATGAAGCTGCCCTGAACATCCGCATGAGAGCAAATATCAAAGGAAAGATAGCAGAGTATGGACAGGAGCAGCCTCATCTGCTTGAAGCCCGGAATGTGGCAACAGCTAATAACATGTTCTGGATGCTCATGGACCGGGAGATCAGCGAACCTGATGGCATAGATTATCAGAGGGTCTATGACAGATGGGTTGAGTGGTTTGTTTCTTTTGCAGGCAGAAACAATGAAAAAGAGGGATCAACTGCTCTTTCCGAAAAAAAGGCTGCATTTTCTTTTGAGGAGATTATCCCTGAAGGACCGTGCGACCTGATCACAAATGAAGACTACTTCACAGAAGGTGGTCAGGCTGTACAGTGAGAACTGGTATTATCATGGATGCAAGTTCACATCTGCAAACTTCAACTGGCTGTTAAAAGACCTGGATTCATTCCGGCGAAAAGCTGACAATGCTACCAGTGAGGAATATCGTAACGCAATGATCTACACTGGTATAGGACTTGAGCCTTATGAGACCGTGCTCTTCTCCTATGTCACAGCCGCCTGTGCACTTGTAAGCATACTGATATTCGATTATTTCCTGTTCAGGACAACAAGCTTTGAAAGCTCGACCCTGAACGCAATTATAGTGTTAAGCATGCTGTTTCCCTTGGCTGTGTTACTTTACACAAGCGAGTATATCAAGCTCCATGCAAAATGGATGAAGGTAAGCTCACTTGGAGATATGCCGGAGATCGTGAGCTATCTGGTAATGTCCATGAAGCTTGTGCCGAACATGGAAGTCGCAATTCGCTTTGCTGCGGGCAATTCAGGCAGACCGCTTGCAAAAGACCTGAAGAAGATGATATGGAACCTGCATGTAAGGGAATATCGTGGAATTGATGATGCAATACTTGAATTCTCCAATCTCTGGGGCAAGGACAGTGAATTTTTCAAAAGAGCACTACACCTTATTAAAAGCTCAACCAGCGAACCGGACGAAGCACAGAGGGTAATCACACTGAACAGGTCACTTGACCTTGTGCTTGAAAGCACGAAGAACCTCATGGACAGCTTCGCATCCAAACTGAAAACGCCAACGTATGTACTTTACTCTGTGTTCATCCTGATTCCTCTGGCTCTTGTGGCGCTCATGCCTGCAATCACGGTGGTTGGCATCAGGTTTGGTATCGGAACACTTGTGATAGTGTACGACATTATTCTGCCGCTCTTTACATTCGCCTATGCGGAGTACATACTTATGCAGCGTCCGGCTGCATTCATACCGCAGGATATTCCAGACCGCCATCCAGAACTTGAAGGCATCAGGAAGAGAAAACAGGAATCACTCGTCCTGTCTCTTGTAATATGTCTGGTGATCTCCTCGCTTGGATACATACTGATCCTCAAAGGAAATCCGTGGAACATAGTTTCCACCAACACACTTGACGGAATAATTCCACCTACGCTCTTTATTATATGGGGAATTGTCTTTGCGGCGGCAGTCTACCTGAACATAAGCTATGCCCCATACAAAAAAATAAGGGATGAGATACGCAAGATGGAGAATGAGTTCTCAGATGCCCTTTTCATTCTGGGAAGGAGGATATCGGAGGGCAGGTCCGCAGAAGAGGCATTCATACACACAGCAGCTACCATGGACGGATCTGATATTGCACCTGCATTTGAGAGGATATCGCTTAACCTCATGAATATGAGAACGGATGTCTACTCCGCAATATTCGATGAGGATTTCGGAGCTTTCAAGGATATTTACTCTGAAAGGATAAAGACCACTATGAAACTGCTTGTGGAAAGCACTCACAAGAGCCATGAGATTGCAGGTGTTGCAATAGTAAAGCTGGCAGATCACCTGAAGGAGCTTCAGGACGTGGAGCTTAATATCAAACAGTCATTGTATGACATGACCTCTACCATGCGCTCCACCGCAGCAGTATTCGCACCACTCATTGCAGGTGTCACCATCGCACTCTCTGAGGTCATAGCAAAGATCCTTCAGAATATATCTGACAGCATCAGGAGACTTCCTGAGAATTCACTTCCCGGACCTGCACAGATATCACCGCAGAATCTTAACCAATCCATTCCTTCAGACCTATTCATGTTCGCGATTGGTATCTACATAATATTAATAACCGTGATACTGGTAAGGTTCTCAGGAACCATCGAGTACGGTGGTGACAGGGCACAATTGAGGTATGAGATAGGGCAGATACTTCCCGTGACAATAATTGTCTTTACAGTTTCAACCATATTCTCAAGGATAATCTTCAGGGGAATGATATGAGTTTATGGATAAGCAGGATGTGGGGATGGATGAGATAGGGTGAGATTCTAAAGAGAATGATATATAGCAACTGCCGTAAGATTAAAGCTTCTTTAATCCTTTTTTTATAGAGGTGTTCTTATGAAAAAATCTATCGGAGCAAAGACGCTTGCATATCCAACTCCTGCATGGCTTGTGGGAACCTATGACATGTTCGGGAAAGCAAATGCAATGACTGCAGCCTGGGGAGGAATATGCTGCTCGGAACCGCCCTGTATCAGCGTATCCCTGCGTAAGGCCACGTACAGTTATGCCAATATAATGGAAAAGGAAGCATTCACCATTAGCATACCATCTGAAGACTATGTTAAAGAGACAGATTATTTTGGTATCGCAAGTAGCAGGGACGAGGACAAGTTTGAAAAAATGGGACTTACTCCTGTAAAAAGTGATGTGGTGTATGCACCGTACGTGGAAGAGTTCCCCGTTGTGCTCGAATGCAAATTGGTTCAGAGCTTTGAACTTGGACTTCACACACAGTTCATTGGTGAGATAATGGATGTAAAAGCGGATGAATCCGTACTGGATGAAAAAGGAAATCCGCTTATCAAAAAGATAAGACCCATCATCTATTCACCGGAGAGGAGTTATTACGGAGTTGGCGAATTCCTGGGTAAAGCTTTTTCCATAGGAATGGAAGGAACTAAAAAATAAGGTCATTGCTAACAAGATAATTATTTGCAGGTTCTGGGCCATGGAACTATTCCATGTAGACCAGAGCCTTGTTAGGACATATTTTCACGCACTTCATGCAAAGGTCACATTTTTGATGGTCAACGTTGGAAAAACCGTTGATCCTGTAAAGAGCGCCGTTTGGACAGATATTATCACACTTGCCGCACTTGCGGCACCCGATAGAAACTATAAAACCATCTCGTTCTTCCATCAGAACAGGTTAATGTGTGAATCTTAGATAAGCCTTAACCCTTCAAAGTAAAATACCCTTAAATACCTGCAGGTTATAGAATGGCCTGATGAGTAAGGTCATACAGGGAGAAGCAGGTTCTTTCAATTCTTTTCTTTCAGAAGGTTGTAAACTCTGTCATCAGGGCGCAAAGATGGTTCTTTTCGTTACAGGCATCTGTCCGAAGGATTGTTTCTACTGCCCGGTATCCGATGAGAGACGCGCAGACGTGACCTTTGCCAATGAGAGAAAAGTTCTTTCTGACCAGGATGTACTGGATGAGGCATTGCAGATGGATGCCCTTGGAACTGGAATAACCGGTGGTGAGCCACTCCTTAGAAAAGAGAAGGTCATTCACTATATCAGACTCCTGAAAGACTATTTTGGAGAAGAGCATCACATCCACATGTACACATCAATGGCACCTGACTGCGATACATTGAAAGACCTGGCAGATGCAGGTCTTGATGAGATAAGGTTCCATCCGCCGGTAAAGCTCTGGGAAAAACTGGAAGAAACAGGTTATGCAAATTCCATCAGATATGCCAGGGAACTGGAAATGGAAACTGGTATTGAGATACCATCCATTGCAGGTGTGGAAAGCGTAGGAGAGTTCGTAAATAGCGTAGAATGTTTCCTGAACCTGAATGAACTGGAATTTTCAGACACTAACTCTGATGCCATGAAAAAACTGGGATACTCACTCATAGATGACGTATCTAATGCAGTATCCGGTTCAGAGGATCATGCCCGTGAGGCGGCAAAGAATTGCGAAAAAATACATTTCTGTTCATCAAGTTATAAGGATGCAGTGCAGCTCCGAAAGAGACTCAAAAGAATCGCAGAAAATACGGCAAGAACTTTTGATGAGATCGGCGAGGAAGGAACTGTTTATTACGGGCACATTGAATGCACGACAGATGATATGGAATATGTCTCAGAAGAACTGATACATATGGAAGTTCCGGCAGACATGATGGAAGTAAAGTCACTGGGAGTAGATATTGCATGGTGGATACTTGAGGATATTGCAGAATCTATTAAGAAGCCCGGTAGAAAATTGTACATTATAGAAAGATATCCTTTTGAAGAGGGACTGATTGTTGAGAAAATACCCTTGTGAAAGGCCAAAATATATATGTGAGAATGATATAGATGGTACAATTTTCATATACAATACAGGTTTTAAAACTATTGTAAATAAATAGTTTTATAAGATAAAATAACATATTGAAGAAAGAGGTGTTTGTACTGGAAACGATTGAAGAGCGAGTAAGAGAAAGGCTGATAAAATATCTTAGTCGCGATGATACAGGTATACGTAAAGTAGTACTGAAACTGTTCCTTAATGGTGGTAAATTCACCACAGGTGACGTGTACGAGCATCTTCATGATACGGATTTTGATGTGAGTTACAGAGGAGTTTCCGCAATGGTTGGCCTCATGAACACAAGACTTGGAATTCTGAGTATTGATGTTACAGGTGACCACAATATTTACCTGCTAAAGGAAGATTACAGGGATATTGTCAGGAACGTACTTGATAACTACTGATTCCATCTTTTTTTGTTTGATTAATTTCAAATAGAAATCAGCCATATGGAAATTACTTTTACCTAAGGTACGGGAGTGTCAAATATACTGAAGAGCATACCCGGAATAGTCTACAAAGGATATGAGAGTCTTCTCACACAGGAAGTGAAGAGTGAGAAGGTTCCCCGGCATGTAGCCATAATTATGGATGGGAACCGGAGATATGCACGTAAACTCGGACAGATAACTTCCTACGGACATGCCAGGGGAGCAGATGTAACTGAGATGGTTCTTGAATGGGCAGGAGACCTGGGAATAGAATACCTGACCATATATGCTTTTTCTACTGAGAATTTTAACAGAACCGACGAAGAGAAAACTAAACTTTTCGAACTCATCAGATTGAAATTTGATGAGATCAGTGTAGATGAAAGGACACACCGAAAAAAGATAAGAGTTAATGCCATCGGTGAGGTAGACAAATTACCTGACCCTGTGCGTGACTCTATTAGAAATGCGGAACTTGTAACGTCTGAATATGATAATTTCAACCTCAATGTTGCTATTGCATACGGCGGCAGGCAGGAGATCATTCAGGCAGTCAGGGAGATAGCTTCAAAAGTAGAGCATGGAGAGCTTGAACCGGAAGACATTACCGAAGATACGATTTCAGATCATCTTTATCCTTCTGGCAATTCTGCCCTGCCTGACGTAGATCTTATTATTCGTACAGGAGGAGATGAAAGAGTATCCAATTTCCTCCCGTGGCAGGCCAATGGAAATGAGTGTGCTGCTTACTTCTGCGCCCCATTCTGGCCAGAGTTCCGTAAGATAGATTTTCTTCGCTCTATTCGCGTGTATCAGGCCCGGATGAGAGAGAAAAAACAGCATACAACCATACGTGCGGCACATTTCCTGAAATCACTGGGAAAAGCAGAGATTGATGAAGTGCGGCACCATTCTAAAGAGTACAATTGATAAATTGAGTAAAATTTTGACTCTGGTACTATTTTACAATCCCATTTATATTTAGAGCCTAATATTGAATCAGACTGATCAATTACAGGACATGCTTAGAAAAATCAAAGTTAAACCAAAATAGTTTTTAGAAAAAGATATTTGGTGCGGGAGGTGAGATTCGAACTCACGAACTCCTACGAGACTAGGCCCTCAACCTAGCGCCTTTGGCCTGGCTGGGCAACCCCCGCACAAGATATGCAGTTGAACTTTAATTTGAAGGAAACTTACTACCGACTTTTAATCTCCTATTTGGAAGATTATAGTGCGGGAGGTGAGATTCGAACTCACGAACTCCTACGAGACTAGGCCCTCAACCTAGCGCCTTTGGCCTGGCTGGGCAACCCCCGCATCAAGTTGGATTTCCAATAATTAAATATAAATTATTAGGAGAGCGAATCTCCTAAAACCGTGTCAGAGGGACTCTAAAATCTCTCCTAACCGGCTGGCCTTCTCCTTAATAGTTGTTCCTGCATTTATAATTAACTGTTGGACCGTGTATGAACCATCGGATTCCATTGTGAAAATGAAAGAATTTTCATCTTCAGATACAGTTATTGCATCGATCTCACAGACAGATGCACAGAGCTTGCAGAGAATACATTTAAGAATATCGTCGCCGGATATTTCTGCACCGTTCGGACCAATGTGAATAATGTTCTTAGGACATTCGTTCACACATGCACCACATTCGTCACAGTTCTCGAAAGTGACTACTGGCATATTCTTGTAACCACATGCCACACCAGCCTGCCATTTTGCATGCTTATGACCATAGTTCATATGAGCAATAGCCTCAAGCACAACCTTCTGGCCTTCCTTCAGATCAATGATAGGAACATTCTGGTCGGCTGCCTGTACTCTTTCATCAGATGATACAAGATCACCTGAATATACCATTCTCGGACCCTCAGCACTGAGTGTAAGGGAAACCTTACATGCAGGACATTCGGTACCGCCACAGGTGCACTCTTCTAAAGGTACGAACTCCTCAATGTCTGTTGTCAAAGGGATAAGGCCAAGCCTTAACGCTAACTGTTCGTCAAAGAGGACTGATGTATTGTTATAGATGTTCACATCATCAATAGCAAGAGTAGGTACATCAGAGAGCGCTGCTCTCCTTATACCATTGGCAAATGCCGCACTTGCATTGGATAATATGAACTTTGCAGACCTCTCTGACAGTTCAAGTATGTCTACTTCCATTGTCATGAGTTCATATCCATTTTATTTAGTATTATGTTCTTCTACCGCCCTTTGGACGTGTACCGTCGTGTGGCACAGGTGTTACATCCTGTATCCTTCCGATCTTGATACCTGCCCTTGCAAATGCCCTGATAGCAGCCTGTGCTCCAGGTCCCGGGCTTCTCTGCTTGTTTCCACCAGGTGCACGCACCTTGATGTGGATTCCCTCGATTCCCTTGTCTCTAAGGGTATCTGCAAGCTGACTTGCCATCTGCATAGCAGTGTAAGGTGAACTTTCATCACGTGCTGCCTTTACAACCATTCCACCAGATGATTTGGCAATGGTCTCTGCGCCTGTGATGTCAGTTACGGTAATAATTGTGTTGTTGAATGAGCATTTTATGTGTGCTACACCCCAAATTCCGTTTGCCATAGTATTACTCCTCCTTTCCTGCTACTGCTGAAGCTATCTGTGCAGGTCTTTCTGCATGTGACTCGCTTGTCAAAGGTGAGTTACCATAGTAATCGATCTGCATCTCTTCTGCCTTGGAGATGAGCATACCTGGAACTGTTGCCTTCTGTCCATTAACAGCAATGTGACCGTGTGTGATAAACTGTCTTGCCTGCTTTGGAGTTCTTGCAAGTCCAAGTCTGTATACCTGGGTCTGAAGCCTGCGCTCAAGAATTACTTCGGTCTGAAGTGCAAGAATATCATCGATATTTGCATCGGATGGAAGTATTGAGAACCTTATGAGCCTTGCAAGAATCTGATCAGATTCAGTCTTGAGGTGACCGGCAAGCTCAGTCTCTGCAGATTCTGCAAGAATTCTACGAGCATCTGCTCTGTATCTTCTGAGAATACTGACTGCCTTCCAGAGTTCCTTCTTGTTACGGAGACCGTACTTTTTGAGGAGCTCGACTTCAGTTGCCATCCTGGCTGCCTGCCAAGGGTGTTTTGGAGTATCGTAACTCTTTCTCTTTTTACCTGGAAATCCCATAAAATCACCTTAATTACTTCTTCTTGCTTACGCCGATGGTAGAGCCACGCCTTCCTGTGGACTTTGTTCTCTGACCTCTGACCTTAAGACCTCTCTCGTGCCTGAGACCACGGTAAGCCCTGACCTTCTTGAGGTTGTTCAGGTCTTCCCTGAGGGTCATCAGAATGTCCTGACCGAGAAGGTGCTTGTCTGCACCGGAGATTGGGTCTTCACATCTGTTAAGCATCCAGGTTGGGAGGTTGCTCTCAAAGTTAGCAATAGCATCATCGAGCTTTGCAACATCCTCGTCGGAAAGGTAACCGATTGTTTCTTTCGGGTCAATGCCCGTACTGTCTACGATAATTCGTGATGTTCTGAGTCCAATACCGCGAATACCGGTCAGCGCGTACATTACAGGCTGACTACCCTGGAGGTCAGTATTCATGATACGGACTAAGTGTCTTATTTCTTCATCTGCCATTAGTTGTTCCTCCTTAGGGACGCATGCGTCCTGTAGCCTCGAAACATAAGTTTCGACACACTCCGACATTACGGAGCAGGCAATTCTAAAGATTAATAGAATAACTTGCCTGTTTATACCATTGTTCTTATTTAACAGTATTCATGTCACAGAAAATAGTGAAACAGGTGAGCACTGACTATTGGTTAATTACATAAATACTTTCCTGTGAAATAGAAATGAATCATAAATTTAAATCAGACTTCAAATCCTTGCGGCCGAAGTGCATAAAAAAAAGCAATCCAAAGACAGAACAAACTGCTGCAAAAGCCATGGTTTCCCTGTACCCATAGAACTGAAGCATCAAACCACCCAAAACAGCACCTACAATATTGCTGGCAGCTATTATTGAATTTAACATACCTGTTGCTGTTGCCTTCTCAGTACTACGATCCATCAACAGCTGACTGGCACCTACGAAGAGGAAAGACCATCCAAATGCAACAAAGAGCATTCCTGGAATGATAAACACATAGCTGGGTGCCAGAAAATATGCCATGAAGGCCATACCAGATAGTATAAAACCCCATTTCATCAGCCATTCGTTCCTGAAACTATCCAGCTTCCTCATGATAAGGAACTGAAGAAATGGATTTATGGCATATATTGCACCGATCCACAAACTGGATGCTCCCAAAAAAGCCATATAGAGAGGTAATATAGCCCATACGGCAGCAGCACCTGAATGTCTTGTGAATACAGCCAAATATGTTGCAAAGTTCTTCCTGAAAGTATCAAATGAAAAATAATTAGCCTTTAATGAAGGCTTTTCAATATCCTCCAGACTTAAGGCAGATATAAAAGAGATACAATAAAATAAAGAAGACAGAATGAAAAGAAACTTTATATCATCAATAAGTCCCGCTATCAGAAAACCTGCCATCCACCCCAGAGAAGCAAATGAACTGAATTTTCCAATACTTTCTTTTTGATAATATACATATAAAGTGAGAGCTGCCGGGTAGATACCCATACTAAAACCCACCAGAGCCCGCACAATTGCAAGTGATAATGTGCTGTAAGCAAAAACCTGAAGCATGAAAGCAACTGCAGATGCAAGCAGTCCTGCAAGTACAATTGGCCTGAGACGATTGATATCCGCTGCTTTTCCAAATATAAAGGAGGATACAAAAGAAGCAAGACTAAAACAGGCTGCAATAACCCCTACTTCAAGAAACGAAGCACCGAGAGACCTGGCAAATATAGGGATAAAAACGTTGGACATCATGTGTGATGTCCCGGCCAGGAACTGAATGGAATGAACTTTCATAGTTGCATGTGGGAGAAGAGATTCACCATATTTTAACTTATTGAACGATAAAACAACTTAATATTAATGTTTACAGTATTTGGTTTCAAATAATACAAGTAATAGCAGAATTAAAGATAAAATAAAGTTTATTCATGATATAAAGCACTAAATAAGCTTAAATAGATGAATAATAGATTATAATACGGTTAAATCAAGCAAAATGTAGAATATAGAACCAATACTAAAATGGAAGGGGGTATATGACATTTATAGAAGAGACATTACTCATCAGATGACAAATGTCTGTCACCTAATTTTCAATATGTATGATATATTGACAGTACTGAATAAAAATACAGACTATGATTACGTATAAATACAGATAATCAGTAATTATAATATGGGAAACTTTCCCGAAAAACGGGAAAATCCGTACGATGTACGGGGGGGTAAACAATGAAGAAATTATTAATAGCGTTGGTAGTGTTACTGGCAATGGCAGGGAATGCAAGTGCTTTTGGAGCAAATGTCCTCAGCCAAACAGGAGCAGATTTGGATGAAGTAATTCCGCTAGCTCCTGGAACATGCATGAACCTTAGTCTAGAACTAGAAGGATTGCAGAAGTACAGCAATTTGTACTATAGTGTAGATACTGCACATACTGATTCTGAAATCACAGTTCATTTCATAAGGGATTCAGCACCTCTTGTACTGGCAAATCCTTTTGTAGACCTAGATTGTTTCTATGTCGAAATGAGTGAATCAGCAGTAGAAGGACAGACGTATACAATTGCAATTGACATTGAAAGGGAACTTCTTGATGCAAATGGAAATCCTATCGGAACCGAAAATGAGAAATTGGATTTCCTCGCTACAGCTACACAGAGGTTTAACACCACAATTCCTGAATTCCCAACAATTGCACTTCCAGTAGCTGCAATAATTGGACTGGCTTTCTTTATCCAGCGCCGCAAGCAAGAGTAAGCAATAGCTTACTCATAATTACTTTTTTACTTACAATTTATGCTTAATCAAGCAGATAGCCGCTTGATGGATCAGACATTGCTTCATTTAAACGCGCCATAGCAGTCTTCATTTTTCTGAATCCACGCTTACTGTAAAAACCTTCTTTTCCGGGAACAGAATATAGGATTATATTCTCAACTGATAACTTTTCGCAGAGCTTTTTCTAGCATTTGCTTTCCTATGCCATTACCGTGATACTCAGGTAACAGAACAATATCGTAGATAGCTGCCTGATATTGCCCATCTCACAAAGCACGACACATAACTGCCATGACCGCAAGCATAAACGATCACCACTGCATAACTTGATTCAAAGGCTTTTTGCAGCTGTACATGATCACGTTTATTTCTACCAAGCGGAGCACGCTCAAACAACAAAGAAGCTTTCTCCCAGTCAACTTCACGCAAATCATCTCTAAAAATAAAGCCTGACCCTGATGATACGTTATCATTAGAGATTACGGATCATCACTTTTTGGATAATGCTTTTCCAAGATCTAATTCTAAACCTTTCAATAATTCCCTTGCCACATGATCAGCAATCTTTTTGTTCAAGATTTCAGAAGGATGCACCTGATCCAGAGTATTGTTACAGATAGGACAATCAACACACTCAATAAGTGCCATGCTATCATCAGCAATATTAGAATATTCTACACATATTTCGGCCTCGCATTGCGGACATGCAACGATGGTGCTTCCATCATCGTTTACATCCATGTTCTCTTTTATATGGAAAATATTAATATCAGACATAATTACACCCTTTATTTCAATCTCGAGAGTATATACTCCAATACTATATACATACAACACAAATCGTAAAATGAATCATAATCAAATTATGATGTAAAAAAGAATATGGCGCCGAGAGGGGGATTCGAACTCCCGAGGGGCGGATGCCCCACAAGCTTTCCAGGCTTGCGCCCTACCGCTAGACTATCTCGGCACACGAGTTTCATTCTGTTTTTGCTGGCTTGCTGTGCCAGCCTTGCGCATAAGTGCCACCATCTATTATTACTCTTTCGGTCGTAGCTGCGATTCCATGCTCATTTAGAAGCATTTCTTCAGAATCCATAAGAGATTTACACAAAGCTACAGCCTCACCTTTTAAACTAAAGAGACAAATATCATCACCTTTTTTAATACCACTGTCAAGGCTTAATATTCCTGGCACTGCAATTGCCGCACCACAGCAGATAGCCTCAATGGCACTATCGCGAATAACGATACGAGGAAGATGTGATAGTCCTTCTTCCATAGGTCTTACAACCTTACGCAGAAAAGATTCATCGTTATCCTCCTGCCAGAAAACATACGCATCTTTCAGTTCCTGAAGCGTTACAAGAGTATCCTCCCTAAAAGGACCGGTCTTTGTCCTGCGCAACTCCTGCATGTGGGCACCACAGCCCAAAGCAACACCGATATCATGACAAAGTTTACGCATGTAAGTACCTGCCTCACAGCCAACGCGCATGAGCACAGATTTTTCTTTTACATCAAGAACTTCCAGATAATAAATGTTCCTCACACGAACAACCCTTTTTACAGCGGATATGACAGGAGGCATCTGGAAAATTGGTCCCGAGAACTGAGTACATACTTTGCGCACCTTTTTTTCAGGAACTGCATCATGCAGCGTCATCAGACAGATATATTCCTTGCCGGAAAGACGCAAGGCTGCAACTGTCTTGGTTGCTTTTCCAAGCATGATAGGAAGCACACCTGTAACTATAGGATCCAATGAACCAGAGTGACCAGCCTTGTCCAATTCAAGAATATCCTTTACCCATGCAGTTACCTCGTGACTTGTAGGACCTACAGGTTTGTCAAGGTTTACAACACCCATATCAATATATTTTCTTATAGGACGATCATATGGGGAACAGCCATAAAGAGGATTGGTTGTAGCCTCTGCTTTGTGCAGCAATTCACGCTTTTGTTCAGAAGGAAGAATATATTTAGTCATAGAAATCGCCAGTACCTGATCAAAGATCAGAATAATTATCAACTGCACAGGAAATGATATTAGTTATCTGAAACTGATCCCATTTTAGGGAATCAATGACAAGGTCATAAACTGAAAGGTCGTTAATATCTATACCATAGATGGTCTTGTACCTGACAGCCTCTGATGCCTCACGTCCAATGGTCTCTGCAAGTTTTTCATCAAAAGAACTACCTTCCCTGCTGACGATTCTTTCTACGCGAGTATCCACTGGAGATTTTATCCATACCTTCAATCCCTTTTTAGCCATATGCCCGGCAAGACGTCCTTCAAGAATAATGTTATCGCGAGTATTGGCAATCTCTTTCTGACGCTCATCTATTTTCAGATCGATACTGTCATCTAATTCAGCAAGAGCGCCAAACTCAGCCAAGGTCATTCCGTATTCTTTTGCAAGGGAACGAAAAACCTCACCTGCAGAAATCATTTCAAGACCATATTTCTCTGAAAGTAAACGGGAAACAGTAGTAGTACCACTTCCCGGAAGGCCGCTGATAGTCAGTAACACTTCAGACTCCACCGACATCCAGAGCCTTTCTTATCAACTGACTTACAGCCAGAGAGGCAATGAAATACCAGAATATCCAGTGCTGGAAAGGACCCCATACAGGATCGGTTAGAATTTGCTCTCCCCAGAAAGGGAATACAAGTGAAGCAGCGCCATGCCCTTTGATATAATGGTAAGCCCACATGAACAAAGGAAGAGAAATTATACTTATGTATGCCATGGGCTTAAACTGCTGCTTTGACATCTCCATTTGATCTTCCATCATTGCCTTGCGTTCTTCATCCATCTTCTTCATAAGAGCAGTGTTGTTGGAAAGCTGAGCTTCCCTGAACTCTTTTTGAAATACCCTCATTTTTTCCTGAGTATTACGCATAAGGTCCCAGTCAATAGTATATTTCTGAATAAGAGATGCATAAAGAGCAGTTATGGAAGCCATTATGAACAAAACAATGTGGAGGTTATCTGCACCCAGGATTAACACCACAGGATCCATAATAACACTCATTGCTGTTCCAAGTGAGTCCCTGAAATCCTGACCAAGTATCATTATTCCCAGCATAAGGGAAAGCCCAAAAGCCAGGAGAAACTGGTCGAGCTTTTTCTTGAATTGTTCTGTAACCAAGGGATAACCTCTCTTAATTAGTTTATTTGAATTGATCCATTACTTTGCAAACATCTGCAAATACAGCATCAACTGCACCAGTACCATCAATATTGACAAGGATGCCTGCATCGTCATAATAATCAATGAGAGGCTTTGTCTTTTCATTGTAGACAGCAAGTCTCTGGCGTATGACATCTTCTTTGTCATCATCCCTCTGGTAGAGTTCAGCACCACATGCATTACAAACTCCTTCCTTTTCAGGAGGGTTAAACATAACATGATAGCTTTCACCACATGTGCAGCTGCGGCGACCACTGAGTCTTTTTACAAGCTCATCATCGCTTACTTCGATATTGATAACTGCATCAAGAGGTTTGTTGATCTTTTTAAGAATGTCAGTCAGGGCATCAGCCTGTGGAATTGTACGTGGATATCCATCGAGAAGATAACCAGTGTCACAATCACACTCACTTAACCTATTTCTGATAAGGCCTATAAGAACCTCATCAGGAACAAGTTCGCCTTTGTCCATATACTGTTTTGCTTTCAATCCAAGTTCAGTTCCGTCACGGACATTTGCTCTTAAAATGTCACCAGTTGAGATGTGAGGAATGCTGTACTGTTTTGACAATTCTTTTGCCTGGGTGCCTTTGCCAGCACCCGGTGGGCCAAATAATGCAATATTCATAATCAACACCTGTTTTTATTCCTGTCCGAAGAAGGATCTTACCATCGGGTGCATTTCCATCATCTGCTCAGATGCAATATCCTCATAGAGACGATATACTATACTTACCGTAAGCAGAAGACCAGTACCACCTGCACCTCCAAGCGTTCCAAGCAAACTTGCAACAAGTGTCAGGAAACCAATGAAAGCACCGCCAATTACAGTTACTTTTGGTATGTATCTGATCATGACTTTCTCAATACTTCCTATGTTCCTTCTGAAACCAGGAATCTGCATACCTGAATTAAATATTTTCTTGGCTGTTGGCTTTGCACCCATTCCAGTTGTCTCGATCCAGAACAGTGCAAATATGACACCACCTATAATCAGGAATACCGCATCAGTAAGTACATGGAGCCCAATCTGCCATATCGCAGGCACAGGAGCACCATAACTTGTGAACGATTCTCTCACAAGAGAAGGAATCCAGTCATATGGACTGTGAATAGGAGCTAAGTAATACATAATACCGTTAATAGGAGTTGAACCACTGAACTCGCCAAGGAATGTGATGCCTTTACTGCTGAGCAGAAGACCTACCATCTGGATATTTGCCTGCAATGCCCTTACAAGGATCATTGGAAGAACTGAAGCATAAATAAGTTTTACAGGGAACTTACCTCTTGCACCTCTTACTGCACTGTGTGCCAGAGGAATCTCAATACGCGTACTTTCAACATATACTACAAGCAGGAAGATCACTACTGTACTTACCAGAGCAAGTATTCCTCCACTTACCAGCATGAACATTATTCCATCACCGGAGAAGAGGAAATCAGCTTCTACGTTCTGGAGGATATATATCCATTTTGGGAAGAAACCCGTTGGCAGACCACTTGAATCTGATGTCCAGTTAAACAGTCCTGTAACAATCTGCTGGGAAACTCCAGCTACGATGAAAAGACCTACACCTGAACCAATGCCCCATTTTGAAACGACTTCATCCATGAAGAGTACGAGGACACCTCCAATGCATATCTGTATGAAGATGATAAATGTGATTACTCCGGTATTTACACCTAAAGTAGCTGCAAGAGCAGCATCAGGCTGTATGTAACCGCCGGCTATCTGTGGCAGGGCCTCAAGTACTATCATTACAAAGACCATAAATTTCTGTGCACCCTGGAAGAATGCCTGGTCAGATGGATTGGACATGTCAAGTTTAATGACATCTGCGCCAACCAATAGTTGAAGGACGATGGATGCGGTAACAATAGGACCGATACCCAGAAGCATCAGAGAACCCGAAGCTCCGGCAAAAAATGCTCTATAGGATTCGAAAAGGTCAATCGAATCCGCTGACAATCCAAACAGCGGTACATTTGCAAGCGCAAAATAGAGCACAAGAATGCCAAGTGTCCACATTAATTTATTTTTGAAATGGACATGCCCCTCTGGACTTGCAACCGCAGGCAATTTATTAAAAATTGGTTCCAAACTATCCTTTAGACTCATTAATTCCACCCTTGAATGGAAAATCCATGCAAATTTAGGTAAAGTACACCTTAATGGCGTTACACATTAATAAATATGCACCCTTTAATTTGCATTTTTATAAAATAAAATAAGTAATGCCAAGTGGCATTACTCTTCTATCTCAGTGCAAGATCCACCTGCACCTTCGATCTTATCTTTAGCACTGGCTGAGAATTCAGCTGCTGTGATTGCAAGCTTCTTTGAGACCTTGCCTGAACCGAGCACTTTGTCGATATCAAGAACTGCAAGATCGATGACATAAGTGCCATCCTGAAGTTCTGCAAAACCATCTTCAACAAGCTGATCTGCAAGCTCATCAAGTTCGCCTACATTTACAATTGAAACATCGTTCAATACCTTCAGTGGACGGGTAAATCCTTTCTGGTGTCCACGGGTATATCCGAGCTGCATTGCACGAGTATGGTGGTGAGCATTCTCACCACATCTACCTCTTCCACCACGGTTACCTGCACCACGTCTGTTCTTATGGGTACCGCCACCACATGTACGGGAACCTCTGAACTTCTTTGTATTGGTTTTCTTAGATGTCATGGAATTACCTCATTTTCTTCAGTAATTTGTTGATATCTTCATCATGGTTACCAAGTACACCGCCCTGCTGGACTGTTCTCTTGATACCTGCGTGACCTTTCCTTGGAGGATGGAGCCTGAATACAGGTTTCAGCTTTGGAACATCCTTAAGAGTTGCATTTCCATCACAGACTGCCTGTGCAAATGACTTGATAGAGTCAAAGTCAGTGTTTTCTGCTACATACTCATCGGTAAGCCTTACGTCACCTTCAAGTCTTCCACGGTTTGCAAGCATCTCTGCAAGAGAATCTGCACTGATCACACCATATGCAACGTAGTCCTTTACCTTCTGGATCATTCCTGCATTGTGAGGATTGTCAGCAAGGAGAACACAGTGGTTTACCTTGTGCAGACGGAGCATTTTAAGGGTATCCTTAATAGTTCCTCTTACATTTACGTCACCACGTACCCTGATCAAAGCGTACATTTTAAGCCTCCTTCTTCCTGTTTGCAGGCATTCTTACAACACCTGTGTTTTCCAGAGCGTTAAATGTAGCTTTTGCAAAGTTAAGGGTTGTCCTTGTAGTACCTTCGGTCCTTGTCCAGACATCCTTGATACCTGCCTTCTCGAGTACTTTCCTTGCAGTATCCCCTGCAGCAAGACCAAGACCACGTGGTGCTGGTTTGAGCTCTACCAGGACACTGCCTGCCTTTCCACGTACCTGTGAAGGAACTGTGTGCTCAAGACCGCATGCGCATTCCCATGAACCGCATCCACGCTTTACCTTGATAATGTTGATCTTTGCATTGCTGATAGCCTTCCTGATAGCAGGTCCGACCTGAACATCCTTTGCCTGTCCAAGACCGACAAAGCCGTTTCCATTACCAACAATGACAGTTGCTCTGAACTTTACACGACGTCCAGAGTCAGTCATCCTCTGGACCATGTTGATATCCAGAACCTCATCCTCAAGATCAGGTAAAAGGATATCGATAATCTGGGATTCCCTTACTGGAAGACCTGACTCTATAACTTCGTCCATTGAAGTGATCTGCCCTTCTTGAACGAGTTTTCCAAGCCTTGTTTGTGGAACCCATTCTTCTTCATATTCATATGCCATGTAATCACCTAATTGAACTCTGCAGAGATCTTTTCCTTAACTGCATCAAACAGTTCAGGCAGATTTGAGTCTTCCATATACTCTGCTACGTGTTCTCCTCTTACTCTCTCATCTGAAGGAAGAACAGATGAGTCATGAGGAATCTCAAAACCTGCATCTACGATACCTTTCAGGGTTGCGTAAACACGGGATCCAGAAGATGATGCCTGGAGACCAATGTCAAGAACACCGTACTCATATCCCTTGCTGAGTGCCCTGTAACCGAACAACAGACCGGTCAGATACGCAGCTGTTGTGTTTCCGGTAGATGCATCATATCCATATTTCTTAAGTTCTGTTGAAATTGCAGCTGAAAGAGTTTTATCTCCTTCAGACGCTGGAGCTACAAGCTGGACCTGCATGTGCTTTGAACTCTTGCGTACTACCACACGATCCTCCTTTGAAAGGAGTAATCTTAGTCTCTGGTGATAATCAGTACGCCCTTCTCTTCGTCGTCTGAATGCGACTTTATATTTGGGTCCTGTTGCCATGATTATTCCTCGTGCTTTATGAGCTTAGCTGACTCAAGGTGTGATTTAAGGTGAGCTACACTGCGGTATTCTCCACCCTTTGCCTTGCGGTAAACCTTACAGTAGGTTGACCTGTCAAGTGAGCCATCTTCACGCATCTGTTTAAGTTCCTTTCTCAGAGCACGGATCTTCTTCATCCACTGCTCCTTGCGAGGATTACGTGCGCCCTTCTTTCCTTTCCTCTTACCGTGTCCTTTACGGTGACCGTACTTGCGCTTTGCATCTCTTTCTCTTGCGCGTCCGCGGCTTACACCTTTAGCCTGGACAGCTTTGATGCTTCCTGCTGCAACAAGCTCACGGATATCAGCTCTTGTGATAGCTACTGCAATATCCTCTGCTGCTTCAGGGTCAAGCCATACTCTGTTGACACCACAGCCCAAAACTGCTGCAGCAATCCTTTTCTGGTTTGTCAGATCGGTCATCTTACTCACCCCTTGTTGGGTTGAGGACCTTTATGGAAAGCTCTGCAGCTTTTGCCTCGATAAGTGCCTTCTTTCTTCCGCCAACCTTTGCAGCGATCCTGATAGCCTCTACTTCTGCGTTGACATTGTCAAGCTGTGAAACGGTACAGACAAGGATTTCTGCATATCCTGATGGGTGTAATCCCTTTACAGCAGCAGGGCTTCCGTAGCCTACCTGTGCAACAGCACCCTTTGCTTTAATGCCTCTGCGCTGCTTACCCTGGCCACCCCTTGGACGCCTCCAGTTGTCATCCAGACGCTTGTACTTGTGACTTTCTGTCCTCTTGAACTGAGGTTTCTTGTGCTTCTGGATTTTCCTTACCTTAAAAAGGCGTTTTACTTTATCATCCATTCAAATCACCTACACAATCTTCTCAACAGTGTATATTCCATCCTGGAATACACGAGGGTCGAATCTCTTGATCCTTGTTGTCTGCTCGATGTTGGCAGCTGTCTGTCCTACATCTTCCTTGTTGAAGCCTGTGACAATGACCTCATCAGCTGAAGCCTTTACCTTGGTATCTCCGAGGATCTTTGCAGTTCTTGGCTTCTTCTCTCCAAGGAAATTGTTGATAACCAATTTATTCCCTTCAACTTTAAGCTGCATAGGGAAGTGAGAGTAAACGACCTTCATGCGATATTCGAATCCCTCTGTGACACCTTTCACCATGTTATTGATGTGAGATGCGAAGGTACCAACCATTGCTTTCTGAGTCTTCTTCATGACTGTTGAGTCCACAATGATCGCTGAACCTGTAACCTCCACCTTAACATCAGGATACCAGAAGTCCCTTTCAATCTTGCCTTTTGGACCTGTGACTGACAGGAGCTTGCCCTGCATTGTAACGGTCACGCCTTCAGGGATTGCGATTGTTTTCTTTATTTCTTTTGCCATGTGACATCACTTCCATCAGTACACATATGCAAGTAACTGTCCACCAACGTTATTCTCACGGGCTTCGTACTGTGACATTACACCGTTTGATGTTGTCAGTATAAGTGTTCCGAAGTTCTTTGCAGGAAGGAACTGTTTTTCCCATCTCTCAAAGTCTGCAGCACCTACTGAATAACGTGGTTTGATAGCACCACACTTGTTGATTCTACCAATGAGTTCTACCTTGTAAATACCCGCTTTACCGTCTTCGACAAATTCGAATTCACCAACATAGCCACGGTCCTGCATTACTTTCAGTACAGTGCCTATGAGTTTTGATGCGGGTTTGATGATACAGGAATCCTTACCAATTGCCTCTGCGTTCTTTATTGTAGACAAAGCATCAGCGAGTGGATCTAATAATACCATTTCTTTCACCTCACGTATACTTCTCAAATCCCATATCGTGGGCAATTTCACGGAAGCAGTGTCTGCAAAGGTAAATACCATATTTCCTTACAAGACCCTGTTTTCTTCCACATCTCTTACATTCGCTTGCTCCTCTTCCAAAGCTCTTTGTGGTTTGTACCATTTAAATTACCTCCACGGAGTATTCGTCTTTGAAGAAAGCAATTGTATCCTCTTTTGTAATTCTGTGAGATGATGGGATCTTCCTTTTGACTATCCTTCTTTTGTTGATCCTGTAACCTGGACGGTTTACAACTACATTGATATCCATTCCAAAGATACCTATTTGTGGATCGTATTTCATTCCAGGGAAGTCAGTGTGTTCTTCAATACCAAAAGCAACGTTTCCGTATTTGTCGAACTGGGATAATCTGAGCTTGCTCTCTACAATACCAAGTGCTGTCTTAAGGAACTCTTCTGCCAGGTCTGACCTGAGTGTGACCTTACATCCAATTGGTTCGTTCTTCTTGATACCGAATGCTGGAAGAGTTCTCTTTGAATAAGTTCTTACAACGGTCTGACCGGTAATCTCGCTAAGAATTCCTTCAGCATCTACAAGGTGCTGACCACTTTCGCCGACACCCATGTGAACAACGACCTTTTCAACTACAGGTGTTCTCATTGGATTACTCAACTACCTCACCACCTAGTTTGATTTCAGGTTCCTTCTCGCCGATTACAACTACAAAGTCCTCGATTGTCTCGAACTCATAGTCACCGGATATGGAAACTGTGTTGTGCCTGGAACTTCTTACTGTGTTGATTTCCTTGATGGTTCCTATCTCACCGGTGTGCCTTCCACCAACGATCATAGCAAGGTTGCCTACCTCATACTTGATGTGCTTGACAATTGACTTGTCAGGCAGTGAGAGGATAAGTGAATCCTTTGTCTTATAGTCTTTAGAACCTATGAGGTTTGTACCATCATTGAGGTTAAGCTGTATGGCTCCACCCTTTAATACGGTCTTGCCGTTGATCCTGCAAAGCTTGTTTGCGTTTACATCCTCAAGCTTGTGAACCTCAAGTCTTCCTTTGCGGTCCAGTAACATACGATATGCTACATTCTCAAGAGGGATTGTAATTACATCTAAAAGACCTACAGGGAACCTGAGATCCTTTCTGATGACACCATCAACAAGCACTTTACCTTCGGAAAGAACGCGCTTTGCTTCTGCACGAGTATCTACAATACCCAGCATATCCCTGAGAACTACACCAAGAGGGATGCTCTGCTGCTTGTTATGTGGACCGGGCCTTGTTGATGTGATCCATTTATTGGATTTCTTTGATATCTGCCAGCTATTAGGGACAGATATTCTCTTCTGATGTTTGCCCACAAAATCACCTGTTATTGATTACTTCTTCTCTGCGTTTGTCTTTCATATCGAGGGATGTGATCATCACATTTGAAGGATAGACAGGTCTTGCAACCTCAGTTCCATCTGCCTTGGAAACTGTAACTCCTTCTACAACGATAGTTCCGTGCTTCAGGGAAATTGCCTCTACCTTTCCGGTAGTTCCTGCATGGTCCCCACGCATTACCTTTACAGTGTCACCGATGATAACGCTGGCACTGCGGCGGCCGTATTTATCACGGAGATCCTTTGAAAGAGGAGCACCCATGTATTTCTGCTTGATGTGCAGAGGGGCAGTATATCTTGCCTTTCTCTGTTTTCTTGGCTGATTTGTTACCATAATTCACACCTCACACTACAATAGATGCGGTTGTACCGATCTTTGGAAACCTTTCTGCAGCTTCTCTTGCAACAGGTCCCTTAAAGTCAGTTCCCTTTGGAATTCCATCCTTGTCAACAATGACAACTGCATTGTCTTCAAAGGAAACCCTCAGACCGTCTGGACGGCGGAACTCCTGCTTCTGACGTACTATCACTGCAAGGAGTATCTGTTTGCGCATCTCTGGAGTTCCCTTCTTAACGGAAACAACGCACATATTGCCTATACCAGCCCTTGGGTGTCTGTTCTTAACACCTCTGTAGCCCTTTACAGAGATAATCTCAACTACGCGTGCACCTGTATTGTCTATACAGTCGATTTTAGCACCTGCGTTGAGTGCACGTGGAACGGTGGATCTAATTCCTCTCATTCCTGTGCCTCCGCCTTGATGACTACATATGATTTTGTCTTACTAAGAGGCCTGCATTCTGCCACAGTTACAACATCTCCAACCTTTGCATCAATGCATGGAGGGTTGTGTGCGTGGATCTTGGATTGCCTCTTCTCGTATCTCTGATACTTTCTGATCAGCATTTCATGTTTACGCTGGATGACCACTGTCTTGTCCATTTTATCGCTGACAACAGTTCCTACAAGAACCTGTCCGCGAACAGGAAGTGTTCCATGGAATGGACAATTGACATCGTCACACTCCTTTTCAGGAGCAGGGACATCCAATCCAATATCTCTAACCATGATTATTACCTCATGTGTATTTTTTTATGTTCTTTGTTCTGTTCTCAGGTTGTGAGAGCAGAAGGTTCCCATTTACCATAACATACCTCTCAGCATGCATATCGGATAGGTGGGTGGGTATTTGAAACACAAAGGTTGTACCGTTTTTTTGAACCTTTTTTTCAGTTCGATCCTTTGTCTGAATTATCAGCATATTTTTTGTTTCGTCTACCACTTTTCCACGTATGGCTTCGAGTGTAGGATTAGTACACTCTGTAATTACCACCTGTAATCCGATCAGTTCATGGAATACCAGATTTGAAGGGGTGATCTCCAAGTCAGATCTCCTTCATTTCCTTCTGGACGGTCTTTATCCTTGCGACGGTTTTTCTGAGTTCCCCGATCCTACCAGGATTGTCAGGAGCACCACCAGCAGATGAAAGAGCACGCTCGCGAATGAGCTCGTCTCTCATTTTCTCAAGTTCGTCCATTCTTTCTTCCGGGGACATGTCCCGAATCTCGTTCATGCGAAGAATTGCCATTGCTTATCACTCCTTGTGAACACGTGCAACTGGGTGCCAGTAGTCATAGCCTTCGTGCTTATGCTGCCATACACCTTCAACCAGCCTGCGCTGTTCATCTCCGAGATCCTCTACCGGAATTGAATCATCATCAGGTTCAGATGCCTCTTCTGCACAGGATCCTTCTTCAACTTCCTCAGCTGAAGCTTCTTCACTGACTCCTGCTTCTGCAACCTCTTCGGCAACTTCCACTGTTTCCTCTTCGTCTGCAACTTCGCTTTTTGATTCCTTGTCAACGAGTTCTTTCAGATCTGCCTTTGCAGCTTCTGGTACAGCTGCTTCTACAACATCTTCAACAACATCTGTTCTGATATCAAAAGCATCAGGAAGTACAACTCCTGGAGGAATGATCCTTACTTTACATCCAAGGGTTCCCAGCTTCTTAACAGCTACTGCGAATCCCTCATCAACCATATCTTCAGCAGGTTTTCCAGCGTGCTTGATGTATCCATCTACGAGTTTTTCAACCCTTGACCTTGCACCTGTCAATTTACCTGAAATTACGATCTCACAGCCCAGTGCACCGGAGTTCATAATAGCCCTAAGGGTATTATGACCGGCTTTTCTGAAATACCAGCCTCTCTCAATGGAAGAAGCAAGGCGAGTTGCCATCATCTGGGCATTGAGCTCTGGCTTTTTAACTTCCTGAGCATCGATCTGTGGGTTATCCATATCGTACATTCTGTCGATATCGCGTGTAAGCTTACGGATGACCTTACCAGCCTTACCAATGACCATGCCTGGCTTCTCAGCATATACAGTGATCTGGGTACCCATAGGAGTACGATTGATCTCCATTCCACCGTAACCTGCTTTGCTGAGCTGTTTTGCGAAATATTCGTTCATTGAAGCTTTTACGTATCCTTCCTGAACGAATTTCTTCTCTATTGCCATTAGCGCACCTCATTCAAAATAATCTCAACGTTCACAGTCTCTGTGTTGCTTGGACTGCCACGTCCGCGTGCTCTTGGCCTCATACCATGGATCACACGTCCGCGTTTTGCAGCTGCATGTGCAATGTACATGTGCTCAGGGTCAAGTCCCTTATATTCAGCATTGCTTCTGGCGTTTTCCAGAATTTTAAGGAATGCCTCAGCAACCTTTACAGGGTACCTACCGTTTGCCATTGGACCTTTTCTGTGACCTGAACCATCGTGGTGCCTCTTGAAAGGCACAGCCTGCTTCAGAACCACTACATCTTCAAGGTACTTTTGAGCTGCACTAGTACGCATGCCTTTGATCGCTTTGCAGAGTTCACGTGACTTTTTCGGGGAGATGTGAAGCTCAGAACCCATTGCCTTTGAGCTTGCCTTTGGGTCCATTTCAATTGTATATTCAATTCTTGCCATTTATCTCACCTTACTTAAGTGGCACGAACTTGCTTGAACGGGTTGCTCCTACACCAGCGCTACCGTGTGATACTCTTGAGCGGGTTGGTGCGAATTCTCCGAACCTGTGTCCGATCATTTCAGGCTGAATCTCAAATGCCACAAATGACTTGCCGTTGTATACTTCTACATTTTTGCCGACCATATCAGGGAAGATAATAATATCCCTGTAATGGGTCCTCAAATTGTCTTTACCTTCTTTGAGCTGCTGGACAACGCTCTTCCTGCCCTCGGTGTAGCCCCTCTTAAGAGTGCGGCGCTCACGTGCAGGAAGCATGCCGATAAACTCATCGACGTCCAGAGCCTGGAGTTCTACTACCGTCTTGCCACGGTAGGTATATTCACCTTTTCGTTTTGGTAATCTTGATGATGATTTCTTTGCCATGTATTAGCCTCCGGTTAACGCTTTCCGGTCCTGCGTGCTGCTATCTGACCTACCTTACGTCCAGGAGGTGCGTTCCTTCCAACTGTGGTTGGCTTACCAGGGTGCTTGCGGTTACCTCCACCGAATGGGTGATCAACGGCGTTCATAGCAATACCTGATACACGAGGATACTTTGCAGCTCTTGTCTTCATCTTGTGGTACTTCTTACCTGCCTTAAGGAAAGGTCTGTCCACCCTTCCACCACCAGCAACAATACCAATTGTTGCACGGCATTTAGGATTTAACCACTTCATTTCACCTGATGGCATCTGGACAACTGTCTTACCACGGTCATGGGAGACAACTGTTGCATAGACACCTGATGCACGTGCGAACTGTCCACCATCATTTGGCTTGGACTCAATGTTACAGACTGGAATACCTTCAGGGATCTCTGCAAGAGGCAGGATGTTACCTGGTTTGATCTCAGCTGAAATTCCGCAGGCGATCTTGTCACCAACTGCTATACCTTCAGGAGCAAGGATCAGGCGCTCTTCACCATTCTCAAAAGATACTTTGACGATTGGTGCTGAACGAGCCGGATCGTGTGTTATCTCAATAACTGTACCGTACAATGTGCCTTCTTCATCGACACGTGGGTGTTTCAGTGCAGCTTTGTACTTGTGTGATGGAGCCCTGTATGTCGGGGATCCGCGACCCCTGTTCTGTGATATGATTCTCTTTGTCATTTACGTCCACCTCACATCAGGCCAATCCTGGTTGCGATCTCATGAGCTGCATCGGTTCCTTCAAAAGTTACGATAGCTTTCTTAAGACCCTTCATTGTGCTCATTGTGCAGACAGATAATACAGGGAACCCGTACATCTTCATTACATCGGCCTTGATCTGCTTCTTGTTTGCGCGGGAATCAACAATAAACTGGAGTTTGTTGTCATCCAACAGCATCATTGCTTTTTCAGTAATAAACGGATATTTGATGACATTCATTCGAACATCCCTCCAAGTGAAGAGATTGCAGACTCGGTCCATACTGTTAGTCTACCTGCGTGTGTACCTGGTGCGAGAACTTCAGCGTTCAGTGAATCGACTGAAACTACATCCACACCTGCAAGGTTCCTTGCAGACTTCATTATAGGACTGTCACATGTTGCAACGATAAGAAGACTCTTCTTGTTCTTGAATCTCCTACCTCTGAGCTTACCCTTTCCTGCACGAATGTTCCTTCCATCCTTTGCACGGAGCACATCATCATAAAGACCTGCACTCTGAAGGAAGCTTATGACATCCTTTGTCTTTTCAACGTTCTCAAGTTCATCTGCAGCTACAAGAGGAAGCTGAGCCTCGAACCTGTGACCACGTGCCTTTACAAGTTCTGCATCTGATGTTGCAGCAATTGCTGAGCGGATGGCCATACGCCTTTCCTTTTTGTTGACCTTTTCAGTTCTGTCTGCTTCAGGCTTTGGTGGGTGAGCTCTCCTACCGCCTACTGCATGAGGAACTCTTGCTGCACGGCTGCCGTTTGCGATCCTTGGGATCTGTGCTACACCTCTTCCTGAACCCCAGGAGTGTGCAGAGGTATCCATACCGGAATACAGCCTTGGACCATATGGCTGGTACCTGTTACCCTGAGCTGCGAGAACTGCTCTTTTAATAAGGTCAGGTCTGTATACTTCATCGAACACAGCAGGAAGTTCAACTTCTCCCTTTGCGTTTCCTGATAAATCTATAATATTTACTGTAACCATTCAGTTCACCCCTGCTTGGACTGTGTGCTTACGTGAACGATCTCTGGTTCACCCATAGCAGGTACCTTTGACCTCATCGGATCTCTGAGCCTTACAAGTCTCTTTGAAGGACCTGGAATGCTTCCTTTGATAAGGACGTATTCACCACGTACAAGACCGTAGTTAAGGAAACCGCCTGCTGGAGTGATCTCGTTTCCATCTTCGCCGACCTTAAGAATACGCTTGTTGTATTCGGTTCTCTGGTGGTAACCCATCTGACCCATCTGTGGGACCCTCCAGCTTACGTGTGCTGGGTGCCATGGACCGAGTGTACCGATCTGCCTGAGACTTCCCTGACGTGAGTGCTTGTTCTTCATCAGGTTGATACCCCATCTCTTTACAGGACCCTGGGTACCCTTACCAGTTGTGATAGCTGCTACGTCTACGAATACACCTTCATTGAATACATCACTGATCTTGATCTCAGTTCCAAGTATTGACTTTGCATACTCGAACTTTGCCTTTACATCAGAACCACTGACTGCTGTCTCCATTACATCGGAGTTCTTCTTAGGAACACCTGTCAGCTTCTTTGGTAAAGTGTAAGTGATGACCTTAATGTCAGTTACCTTGCCCTCGTCGATCAAACTTTCGATATTTGCAATTGCAGACTCTGTGTTTGATTCCTTTGGCAATGTAATTGTCTTACCAAGACTCTCATCAAGCTCTGCTGCCCAGGCTTCAGAAAGCGCCTTGTCACCATTTGTTGAGCTGGTGTAAGCACGAACTGCAGCAACACGAACAGCCGGAGTTTCTACAACAGTTACAGGAACTGAGATTTCCATACCTTCTGTGAGGCTGTTCTTGGTGTCGTCTATCATTACCACATGGGTCATACCAACCTTATAACCTGCAAAGTCCTGGAGCTTTGATTCTCCAGCTGCCTCTGGCCATGAGTTGAACCTTGGTATGTGGCTTTTTGCTCTTACGCGTGGACTGAAAGCGAGTGATCCTCGTCTTGGTCTGTGTCCTTTTGCCATTCTTATTCTCCTAATTTACACATTTTCTTCTTGAGCGAGCCAATGTAGCTTTACATGGCCGCATTACGCGAGAAAGTCAGGCAGGAACCGCAAATAAGCAGGAAGGATACATGAACCGGCGGACTCCACGTATTCACATGATACGCACTCAACGCCGAGCCTGTACAATATTCCAGTCATCAACGGACCTTAGTAGCCCAAAGGAACTACTGAGGGGTCATCTCGAAAAGATTTAAACATCCCAGTATTTTAACACCGTGTGTGTAAGCGGGCATTCTTGAAGAGGCCCAATTATACTTCATGTTAAATCCGACTTTTTCGCACTGTAATCTTAATACATGCAGAATTACATATTCCTACGTAATCTACGTTGCGCCATTAAAGGAATATATTATATATAAAGCCTTTGCAAGAAAAAAGACTGAAAATACAAAGGAGTATGACTTAATTCATACAACTTGGTTTTCAGTGGACACATGCCACCGATCATATATGAATACTGCGAGTAAGTGACAAAATAGAGAAGGTATAAAAATCCAAAGAGGTTATCTAATTAGCTCCCAAATCCCTCCATTCTAATTAGACAGACATTTTCAATAAAAGCTTCCAAATGAATTTCTTTTCTCAAATCCATTTTGTATTTCTGTAAGTACAAGCAACTGATACGCTACAAAATTCAGTAGAGAGTAGAGCTTTCTACTCTCTACTCTGATTCTTCTTATATCAAACTTGACTACATCCTTAATGTGTCCGTGCTTTGATTCGCATTCTCCTCTTTTCTTGTATAGCTCATAGAACGATTGATCCCTCATATTTTGATTTCGTAAGTTCATTCCAACCTGTTTAGACATTCCAATCTCATATAGGAATTTTAGTTTTTCTTCAGTGCTTGCAAGTATATTCCCACCTAGAAACCACATTTTATTCACCCAATGATTGATTCTGTCCATTTCACCCTCTTTGCTGATCACAGCATTTTTTGGATATGCAATAACTGGCCTTGCATTCAAATGATACCAGATATCTGCATGATTCTTGAATGCTTTATAACCCGTATCTGCAGAATACATGTCAATATCAGCATTCATTTTCTTCAATGCTTGAATGTGTTTGATGAGTTCATGAGTATCTCCTGCTTTGCCATTTGTATGTGTCATGAACACTGGATAAGTTCCTATCATTGTAATATGGGCTTTGTCCATCTTACATCCATAATGTGGATTGTAATCAGCATGCTTATCATATCTTGATGCTTCAAGTGGAGTTGAATCGATCTTAGCTTCTTTTATTTGAGTAAGATTAAGGATTCTTTCTCCAACTAACATCATTATTTCGTTGATTCCTTCATCACCCAGCCTATATTTTACAAAGTTATGTAGCGTCTTTGGAGAAGGAAGCTTTACGAGGTCATTATCACCATAAAAAGCGAGTAGTATTGCCTCTTCATTTGACAATGAGGCAATAGTTTTTTCATAGGATAACTGCCTGAAACACATCACAATGAAGAGCTTTATCATCGAAGAAATGCTATATTTAAAATGCCAACTGTTGTTGGCATAATAAGCACGTTCCACGTGCTTTGAAATATCTTCTATGCAGAGAAAGTGCAGGAATTGGCAAATTGAGGCGCTTTCTCTGTTCAGATAGTTTTCAATTGAATCCTCAAAGTGGACTCCTCCATACATTATAGATTTTTTAGCCATGAGACGGGCCAAATGTATGCTATTTATAGCTGCCGCCCCCCCCCAAAAAAAAAAATAGGTTTTGAAGGTAACGAAAAAAAGGATTAAGCTTTTATGCTGAAATTCTAATTAGACGACCTCCCAAAATAAAAACGCCAATCATCCTTGTTAATTAAAACAACTCCATTATAAAATAAGACCACTCATACATACTAAATAAATGCAAATAGCATAGCAATGAAAAGACATATTATTTCACAATCCACATATCATATTAAATAAGGAGTTAGAAAGTGGAGATAAAAAAAGCTGTGATACCTGTTGCAGGATTGGGTACAAGGTTTCTGCCTGCCACTAAATCAATGCCAAAAGAAATGCTGCCAATTATTGACATTCCAGTCATTCATTACGTAGTAGAAGAAGCGATAGCTTCCGGTATCGATGACATAATATTTATCACAGGTAGGAGCAAGCGTTCTATTGAAGATTATTTTGATGATTCACCTGAACTTGAAACCCATCTTCGCCAGAAGAACAATGAAAAGCTCCTAAAGATAGTACAGGACATATCATCCATGGTGGATATACACTACATACGCCAGAAAGAACCAAGAGGGCTTGGAGATGCAATACTCACTGCCAAGAAACACATTAATGATGAAGCATTTGCAGTCCTTCTCGGCGATGATATAATCGTGAATAAAAAACCATGCACAAAACAGCTCATTGATAATTTCATGAAATACGGTCGGTCCACCATTGCAGTTGAAGAAGTTCCAATGGAAAAAACCGGAAGTTACGGAATAATCAAAGGTCAACCACTGGATGATTCACTTTACGTTCTGGAAGACATTGTAGAAAAACCTTCACCGCAAGATGCACCTTCAAACATCGGTGCAATAGGAAGGTACGTTTTCACTCCGGAAATACTCGACTGTATCAAGCAGACTGACATTGGAGTTGGCAATGAGATCCAGCTGACCGATGGCATCCGTCTTTTAAATGAAGAACAAAAAGTCTATGCATACAAGTTCACAGGCAAAAGATATGACACCGGAGACAAAGTGGAATATGTAAAAGCAATAATTGACTTTGCCCTTAATAAAGAAGATATGAGAGAACAAATTAAAGAACACATTGCAGGCATCGAATTTTGATATTTTTGAAACTCACATCACGATTTAAAGAACGAATCCATGCAGTATAATATATAGGCATAGGAACCTTGAATAAACAACGCAAGTTCACAATACTCTGATCATTGTGAACTTCGTTTAACAACTTTTCTCACAGTCCTTCCCCTGAAATTCACACCACCAACAAGAAGGACACCAGGTTTGCGTTTGATGACCTCAGAATAATCACCATTGAAAGTGGCAATTATACTTTTATTTGCAATCACGTCAACCCTGCCTCCAATACTCACAAGAGCTTTTAGTATTCCTTCTATCTGTGAAGGAGTTGCATTATCTGCAACCCTTACGATATGTGTTTCAACAGGCATCGGCAATTACTTCCTGGAAATTGTTTTCCTCGTTGTGCTTACCCTGGTTGCTGCACTGGATACTACCTTAGCAGGCGACGTGGAAACTATCGGAGTTGAAGCAACCTTTCCCGAGACAGCAGCAAACTGTGTTTCTGAACTTGCAACAACAAGATCTATAGCAGAACCTATATCCGCATAACTGCCCGCTTCAACAGACTGACCTATAACCGTACCTGCTTTCAAAGAATTCACTTCTTCAGTCACCTTACCCAGAGACAGACCAATGTTTGCCAGTGATTTCTTAGCAGCTGCAAGTGTATTACCAGTCAGATCCGGAACCTTAACAGACGTGATCTTAGAAATTACAAGATCCACTGCATCGCCAGACTTTGCAACCGAACTGCCGGAAGGGATCTGAGAAAGTACCGTACCCTGTGCAAGTTCACTGTCCTTTTCAACAACCTCACCCTGTACAAAACCTGCTTCTTTAATCGCAGAAAGTGCGGTTTCAAGTTCAAGTCCCACAACATCAGGCACATCCTCGTAACTGGTAAGTTCAGGAGCCTTCGACGATGAATTAATAGTGAATTCAACCTCACTCAAATTACTTGCAGGAATTACGTCATCCGCTTTAGGTAACTGGAAACAGAGATCATTGCCATTCATAGCAATATTCGTCTTAAGCTTAATGTTCATTGAACTAATGCTATAATTCACCCTTGAAGAACTGCTTTTAAGAGAGGAATCCATACTCTCTAGAGAATCACTGAATGCTTTTACCAGATTTATGGATGAAAGCTCTGGCCTGGTACGAGATAACAGTTCCAGTTTTTTCTCTATCTCCAGTTTCTCATTGAGGATATCTTTCACACGACTATCAAGAATATCGTAATCCTGTTTAAGTGCAAGATTCTCTTTCCGGAGTTTTTCAATTGCATCTGTTTTTGAGACGAGCTCTTTGTTGATCGTATCAAATTCAGACTCAATTGCAGCAATATTTCTTTCAGCAAGTACATAACTCTGCTTTTTAGCGACTGCTGTAGTTGCCTTGTTCAAACTGTCAAGACTTTTTCGTAGTTCAGTAATATCAGCCATTACACCCCTCCTACCCTCATTCTTCCGTTACACGATAAGATGGCGGTACTGATACGATCTTAGCCTTCAGAACACTTGAACCTTCAACATCATAGGAATTAATTGATTTATAAGAAGCATTCAAAGGTGCTGCATTCAGAATACGTTTGTATCCGCGAACACGGCCCTTGGAATCCTTTTCTTCCTCGTATGAGATGGAAAGGGTCATTTTAAGTTCGATATCCACTTCCGGAATATGATACCATGTAGCTTCCAGATTATACTCTTTGAGTACTTCATCACTTGAAAGCTCTATCTGAGTATCAATCGAATTACGATCAAGTGCCCTCTGGGTCTGTGCAATTGATCTACCCATTTCACCAAGAATCGTTGAAAGCGGACTTACAAGGACCTCTTCGATATTTTCACTACTAATGGATGGCAATACAATACCTCCTGATTATTTTGAAAAAAGATTACCAATGCAGGAACTCTGCATTGATATCAAATATTCACCTTACTCTGAAGAGCTCTCTTTAACCCTTACGGTCGGAACAGCTCTCTCAGGTGCAGGCACTGGCTTTAAAGTGGTCCTCAGAAGGCTTGTACCTTCTTCGCTGAAGGTGTACTTTGACTTGTATGTTGCATCATAAGTAGATGTGTATGCAACATTTGTAGTGTTCTCAAAACTCGTCTTAGCTTTACCAAAGAGAAGACCTGCAAGTCCACCAGACTGGTAGCTTCCCTTGATCTTGGACTCGTTGGTAAATTTAAATTCTCTGCCATATTTCTTTTCAGTTGAGTATTCTCTCTTCATTGAGATTGTCATTTTGACCTCAATGATAGACTCAGTGAATTCGTAGAAACGAGGTTCAAGACCGTATGTCAATAAAGACATTGGTTTGTCGTTGGTAACTACATTACTTGCAGTAACGTTACCATCCTCGTCTACAGTTTCTTCTATGTAGAGAATTACACTTCCAGCCTGTAGTTCTGTCTCTGCAAGAGCCTGTGCAACATTGATAGAGTTCATATCAAGTGCTGTCTGACCCTCGGCAATGGCAAAAGCCATTTCTTTTATCATGTCCCCGAATGGGACATCTAATAGTTTTTGACCAACTGATACCATAGTTTTACCCTCCAAAATTTATGGTGCAATATAATATAAGGCGATATAATTTAAAGACTTTGCTAAAAATAACAACGTAAATATAAAAAAGATACCTGGGTAAGTCTGCACACATTGAAAACCATCTGCCATCAAGAAAAAGAAAAGCAAAACAAAACAAAAAACAAAACAAAAAACAAATTCCATCTATGAATTTTCTTTGCAGACAACTCGCATTTCCAACTGCGACGTAGCAACACCTTCCAATATGCACCTCATCACAAGAGTAGCATACGATCCGCGAGGAAGATCGAAAGAAACAGTCACTTTCATCATACCATTGCACTTTACCAGTTCATCCGAACATATTTCCAGCACAGATACATTTTCAGGAAACACGACCAATGGACGTTGTTCTTCCTTAAGGTAAAAACCATGCGTCTTAACCTTTAACTGAGATAAGGAAATATCCTCAGCATCCAGAACCTCCACATAAGCCTCCCTGTGAGCAGGATCTGAGATACTATCCAGAGTATTACCTATCAAGGGAAATTTCATATCTTTGAATTGCTCTGCCAGCAATGCGGAACTGCCGTCAAATAACAACAGTTTTCCTGCCACATAATCCACATGGAAAAATGAATCCGAAGGAACAGCTTTTTTCAGGAAATTCACAACTGCAGAATTCCACAAATAGCTCTGATATGCAAACAGAGGGAGAGTTCTTTCGAATTCAGGAAGCAGTCCCAATGCTCCCTTGAAATCATACGGGTGTTTTGCAAGATGGGAAAAACACCTTCTATAATTGTGCCTGTGAAGCGCCTTTGAAAGATACTGCCAGTTTCCCCAGTTATCCCGGATCATTCCCCTGACATGACTATCATGTTCTCCTTCACCCTGCAGCGAGCAAACTATCATCCTGAAAGCTTTTTCGTGCTCACCCCGAAGAATGTAGCGCATGGAAAATCCTTCGCCATTACGAAGACAACCAAATCTCTGAGAATCAAAATAGTTTATCATACCTGTTCTGGAAACTTTTACGCATTCATCCTCAAACGCAGTTGCCTGATAGAATGGAACCTTTCTTACTGTGATCGTAAAACGGTTCCCTATCACATCCTTTCCGGATAATGGGTGATCCATACGCCCCATATATTGAATGTGTAAACCAGACCTGACAGCTTCCTTACTATCCTGCATGATGGGAGTCAGATTCTTTCCTTTGACTGCAATAAGCTGAGTGGTTACAGCCTGCCGGTCCTTAAGGCCGGCAGAAGAGAAACAGTCAAGAGGCAGAGAGTTGTTCCTTGCCAATAACCTCAAAGCATCCATTGTATTGCATTTTTGCTTTGTAAGAAGATACACACGCCATTCGCCTTCATCGGCGAAAATGTCTGGAGAATAGATCTCATCAACAAGAAAATCAGAAGCTAAGGACTTTAGTTTCAGAAAAGGTCACCACCACATGAAAATGTGAATGCGGGATGGAACTGGTAAAGCTAATTGCCAGAAAAGCAAGTGCGCTAAGGACAGAGAAATAACACACAAACCCAAAGGCATGCCCATTATGCGCTCCATTTCAAGATACCTGCACAATGGCGCATATATTCTGTTTGTATTTAGAGTTATTCCAATGAGGAAAACCAAAAGGACGCTATTACGCCATTAGATCCCAGTAAGAGAAAGAAAAGCTATTAGATTGACGAAATAAAGGATCAAAACACATTCAATGCGATAAAAATAAAAGAAAAGGAAGGGATTATTCCCTTCTTCTGAATATAAATGCCAATCCAATAATTGCAATCATTGGAATTGCTACAGTTGGGAATTCAGGGATTTCCTCATTTGGAGGAATATTTTCACCGACAGTAATGTATGCCTGTGGAATCTCTACAGACCCTGCATCATTTCCTTCACTGTCCTCATAATTAACTACTGCATCAGGAACAACATCTACAGGCAAGTTGGTTCCAATCTGGTTACACTTTGCTTCAAAGGTTAAAGTGACTACTTCATCAGCAGACATATCAGAATTACCATCATTGATCGCACCAATATCGAGCCATGTAATGACTGTTTGTCCACTAGCATCTGTAGTTATGCTGTCTGGATTAATATTGAATGATCCTTCATCAATAATATATTCCTGGGTGATCTCAACAACATCTACATTGTAAGGAATAGTAGAAGTAGCGACCGCGGAGTATATGTCCTGATAAATATCATTAAGATTTTCTGCAGTTGGAGCTGAATAGTATTTTCCACCTGTTCTGGCAGCCATAGCCTTTAACTTTGATTCTGGTGAGGAGCCTTCTGTTATTTTAAGCCCTATACTATAAATGGTATATCCTGCAGATGCTGCGGCGTCTGCAGTTGAATTAGAATAAGTTCCATCACCATCACTAAGGAAAACAATAACTTTTGCAGATGGACCTACCCTTGTGTTTGCATTTAACATGGTGGTCGATGCTTGCAGACCAACATTGAGATTTGTGCTTCCCGAACTATCAACTTTGTCTACCCATGACTTAACGAATGTGAAATTATCACTCAATCCCTTGGCGAAATCTACATTACTATCCCAACTAACTACACCAACCTGATCTTTGCTTGAATCCATTTTGTCAATAAAAGACTTTGCTGCACTTTTTCGAAGACCAGTCGGATCATTTGTGCTCATACTTCCTGAACTGTCTATTGCAAATACAACATCCATAGGGACAGATGTTTCAGTAGCGCTACCTGCACCTGTTACCTCTATAGTTACAGTTGTAATTTCATTGCTACCACTACCTGCAACATTGATACTTGTTGGTGATGTTGTCTTAGTGACTGTAGGTTCTGCAATAACACCATTTGCACTTACCATCCCAACCATAGAGATAGTGACTATACATAAGAGAGATATCAAAAGCATATCTGCCGATAGCTTGTACAATTTATTTTTGTTAACCATAGGTCATTACTCCACTATATCGTACCGTGTATGAAAACAAATCATTCACACATGCAAGCAATCATGCAATGAAATTGAATTATTGCTTCATAACGTTATTATGTTTTACAATCATAGAGTATAAAGATATCTAAACAGTTATTTGCAGATAAAAATATATATTCAGTAAACAAAATCTACAAAAATACAATTAAAATAATCAAAAGAAGAGGATTTTTTAAAATGAAAAACAGAGGATGAAAATACTCATCCCTGAGTAATTTCTCTGCCCATCTCAAAAGCCTTAACATTGATATCAATGGTCTTTTTGGGAACAAGTTCCCTTACACATTCCACCAGAGTATCAACAGAAACAGGCAGGTAGTTTGAAACTGCACCCACCATGACAACATTCATGGACTGAACGTGCCCTGCTTCTTTTGCAATCTCAGTTGCATTGAATGCCTTTACCTTATGGGTTTCTTCAAGCTTTGCAATGATTGCCTCGACATCAGGATAGGTACACTGCCCTGAAGTTACAGTTACCGGAAGTATCGGATCGGTGTTGACTATGATAACACCGTCATCAGAAAGGAACTCAAGATACCTGAGCGCTTCGCTTGGTTCAAGCGCGAGAAGGACATCAGCTCCTTTCATCGGGATCATGGAACCGAGTTCGCAGCCAAGCCTGATGTGATTCACCACTGAACCACCACGCTGCGCCATTCCATGTGTCTCTGCTGCACGCACAGACATATTTTCCTTAACAGCAGCCTTACCAATAATATCTGATGCAAGGATAGTACCCTGTCCGCCTACACCGGCAATGACAAGATCAAATTTAGAAATTCCTTCAGCACTCATTTCTTCACCTCCGTGATGGCAGCAGGCTTACAAAGTTCTGCACATACTCCGCATCCGGTACACATTGAATTGATAGATGCTTTCTTTGTAGTGGTGTCAAACTCGATAGCCGGGCAGCCAAGGTTCACACAGAGCCTGCATCCGACACACTTCTCAGCATCGATAGTACATGGAATCCTGCGGATGCCTGAACGTTTTGCATCAATAACACAAAACTGTCTTGTGATTACAACGGATGTTCCTTTGAACTCTTTTGCCCTTCTGAAGACTTCCTCGGTTTTCTTCAGGTCATAAGGGTCAACAGTTTCAACGAATTCGGCACCAAGTCCCCTGCACAATGCCTCAAGGGAAACTTCAACGGTTGGCTCACCTGTTGCAAGCTTACCCATTCCCGGATTTGGCTGGTGACCGGTCATTGCAGTGATGCGGTTGTCTACTATAGTTACTGTGATGTCCGCTTTATTATAGATAGCATTGAGCAGACCATTCATTCCAGTATGGAAGAATGTAGAATCGCCAATTGAGCAGCAGATCGGTTTTTTCTCTCCTGCCTGGTACATTCCGCTTGCTACGGTTATGCTTCCACCCATACAGAGTGTTGTGTCAACTGTGCCACTCTGGATACCCAGTGTGTAGCAGCCAATGTCACTTGGGAAGATTGCATTCTTGCCGTAGACCTTTTTCATTACATGGAAACTTGCCCTGTGAGAGCAGCCCGGACACATGACAGGAGGTCGCATTGGCAGGTCGATCCTGCACCTGTCGTAATCGAAATCCTCTGCAACTTCTGTAGGAACATCAGGTCTTTCAAGCTCAAGGACTTCTGCAAGAACATCTGCACAGATATCAGTGTTCAGTTCGTAAATTCTTGGCACCGGACCGGGTATCTTGCCGATGATCTCGACAGCGGAACCTGTCTGCTGTGCGATTATCCTGACCTGTTCCTCAACTATTGGCTCCATTTCCTCAAAGATTATTATCTTCTCTGTATTCTCAAGGAGAGTGCGAATCTTATTCTCGGGAACAGGATAGGTTCCAATCTTCAGGAACGAAGCATTGATGCCCTGTTTGATGATGGCTTCCTTTGCATAAACTGAAGCAATGCCTGATGCTATAACTCCGACCTTTGCACCGTCTGCAAGTTCAAGAGAGTTCCAGGGCGAGTTTTCCAGTTCTTCCTGCATGGTTTTCTGTGTCTCAAGAAGACGAACATGCTGCAGCCTTGCATTCTGTGGGACCATTACCCAGCGTCCCAGCTCCTTTACGAACTCTGCTGCAGGTCTGGTTTCTTCCACATCTCCTAGTTCTATATCGGATTTCCCATGGGATATACGGGTTGTCGGCCTGAAAATTACAGGCATCTGAAGCTTATTTGAAAAGTTGAATGCATAAGGGATCATGTCCTTGGCTTCCTGTGGTGTGGAAGGGTCAAAACATGGTATGAGTGAGAATTGTGAGTATCTGCGGGTGTCCTGCTCGTTCTGTGATGAATGACATGAAGGGTCGTCTGCGACAATTATTATCATGCTGCCTTTGACACCTGTGTAGGCAAGTGTGAGTAACGGGTCTGCTGCTACGTTTAAACCGACGTGTTTCATGGTCACTACTGAACGCACGCCAGCCATTGCAGCACCGGCTGCCACTTCAAGGGCAACTTTCTCATTGACCGACCACTCTACGTAAAAGTCTCTTTCCTTCATTTCTGCCAGTGTACCGATGATCTCAGAGGATGGTGTTCCCGGATAACCGGATATGACCTGTCCGCCTCCTTCTACGATACCGCGTGCAATTGCAACGTTTCCCAGCATGTACTCGCGTGTGCTCATTTTAATCTCCTGCCAAGTCATACAAAATGATTATTGATAAAGATATCCAAAGGGATGTTGCATGTTAACATATGTCACTGCATATTGATTTAGTTATAAAGATACAAGACAAAATGAATAATCAACAGCATCCCACTCTAAAGGTTTATAAACATACACTGTGAAATATAAATAGCAGTTCTCCGCAGGAGATAATAATTCATGATAACGATTCGTTTTTACAGGATCTATGACATCGGACTGGATATTGACCTTAACTGGCTTGAGAAGGAACTTGCCAGCAGCTTCAGCACTGCAAGAGCAAGTTTTGTCCGCGTCAGGCCTACATCTATTATAATGGAAGTGCCGCCGTTATTTGTCAAATTAGGACAATGTAACGTGGAGAAAGAAGGCAAGACCTTTGAGTTCTCCGTTCTTGCACGTATTTTCCGTATTGGTGCCATAAGCCTGTGTTTCGCTTATGAGAGAGCAGACGCAGACTTTGAATCCCTTGAAGAAACAGCATTGCTATTCTCAGAGCAGGAAGGACTTGAGGAACTGTTCCTGTCGTATCTCAATACCCTTGCAGATATACTTAAACCACACATCAAAGGGTTTTCACTCAGCCCGGATTTCTTTGAGGACTATACTATTTACCACATGGACTGGATCGATGATTCCATTGACCTGATGCCACTCCTTGCAGGTGAGAAAATAGAGTTCTCACCGCAGATGAGAGAAGAAATTCTCAAAGGTACACATAGTTACACTAAAAATGACCGTGCCATATTTTCCTGGGACTCTGCGCTTATATGCGATCCCGATACTCCCACAGATCTTTTTGACCTCATTGAGTTTGCAAATGTACAGGTCTTTGAGCTGCGTTACTACGACAGGGAACTGAGCAGGAGCATGGAAAAGATGTATGAGGATATTGCCCTGGCAGACGAACTCTCATTCTTCAAGAGAAGACAACTGTACAGGACAATTATGACAAAGCTCATGCAGGACAATGCAGCCCTTTCTGAGGTCACTGAGAAGGTAAATAACCTTATCAAGGTCACTGAGGACGTTTACTACGCAAGAGTATATGCAACCGTCCTGAAAACACTAAGAAGCGAGCAGTGGAGCGAGAGTGTGAGCCACAAGATAGATGTCATACGGGACAATTATTCAATGCTCTCTGATGAAGTAAGAATTCAACACTCCAATTATCTGGAATGGATAATTATCGTGCTGATCGCTATTGAGATAGTGATGGCTGTTGTTGAGAGAATCGTTTAAGCTTGTGTTGAGGAGTTGATTTTTATTTTAATTTTAGTTTGCTTTACTTAGAATAGGAGAGAGGATTCTAAGTAAAGGATCCTTTACTTAGAATAGAAGATAGCATTTTAAATAAAGAAGGCTTTACTTAGAATGTGAGTTGAATTTTAAATTAAGAGTCCTTAATTTAAATGTTGAACATATTCTTTGTTTTGTTTGGAGGAGTAACTTATGAATGAAAGAGCAGGAAAATTTGTACTGACACCTAACGGATACAGATCATTCATACCAAAAGAGTTACCGCCGGAGCCTCCAATTGATTACGATGATGAACTGAGACTACTTTTATCGAAAGCTGACAGAAATTTAGCAAGACTTGATGGAATCACTTCAGTGCTTCCTAATCCAGATTTGTTCATTGCCATGTATGTGAAGAAAGAAGCACTTCTCAGTTCACAGATTGAAGGCACTCAGGCATCACTTGAAGGAGTGCTGGAATTTGAAGCCGACCTTGTTCCGAAGGAAGACATAAATGAGATAAAAGAAGTTGTGAATTATATTTCAGCTCTTGATTATGGAATTAACAGACTGAAAGAAACGTCGATGTCTATTGAACTGATTAAGGAGATCCATAAAATCCTTCTTGAAGGTACAAGAGGAGACGGACTTAACTCTGGCAATTTCAAAACGGTTCAGAATTACATCGGAACTCCGGGTGCATCCATCAGAGAAGCGATATTTGTACCACCTACGCCGGATATCACACTGCCTGCCATAGAGGGACTTGAAAGGTTCCTTCTTGAGAAAGATAACATACCGGCACTTGTGAAGATTGGACTTATCCACGCACAGTTTGAAACGATACATCCTTTCCTTGATGGTAATGGAAGGATTGGAAGACTCCTCATCACATTCTATCTGGTCTGGAAAGAGATTCTTTCAAAACCCCTGCTATACCTGAGTTTCTACCTGAAGAACAATAGAAGTGAATATTATGACCTGCTGATGAAGGTTCGTACCAAAGGTGCATGGGAAGAGTGGCTCAAGTTCTTCCTCAAAGGAGTGAGCGAAACCTCAGAAGAAGCTGTGAACACTGCAAGAGAAATAATAAAATTGAAGGACGATATGACAAAACTCCTCTATGAAAAGTCAGTCTCAAGCATCCATGCCATAAGACTTATCGACCTGCTTTTTGAAAGCCCTCTTATAAGCAATGCCGATGTTGTGGAAAGACTCAACATTACATCCGTAACCGCAACCAGCCTTATGAACAAATTTGAAGAGATCGGCATTCTGACCGAGATCACCGGCAAGAAAAGATATAAGAGGTATCTGTTTACGGAGTATGTGGACATTATAAGCCGGGGCACGAATAATATTTGAGATTTTGTTTTTTAGATTCATCCACTTAATTTTTTAATTTCAAAACAAAAATAGCAGAGTATATATTCTGTAACATACTACGTAAATTTATGACAAGCAAAATTGATGATTTGAAAAAAAGAATCGAAGATATGCAAAATACCAAAATAAGCAATTCACAAGAAACAATCCGTGAAAAAGTAAAGAGAGAACAAAACGATGAATGGACAAATAATCATGTTGGAGCCATAGTAAATACTGTTTTAGCAATGCATCTGAACTGGGATAAAATTGCAGAACCACGTTTTTTGAAGTATCAAGAAAACTATCATTATGTATCCACCTTGGAAAAAATGAGCGAGCTCATAGATTTGATGGGTGAAAAAGAATTCTGCGATAAAGTACTTGGATTGAACATCTCAAAGGACAATTATTGGCGTTATAATATGCTGAAAGATATGGTTAATGCATTTATAGAATATAAAAAAGAAAATGGATTAGAATCTGATAAAGAAGCCATGTTAAAGTGGGCCAATGAATTTGATTATTCTAATGAAAGTGATCCAATATTGTGCATAAATAATGTTGGCCTTGCGACTGTCCAAAACCTGAGACTCTGTCTTGGCATAGACACCGTAAAACCTGATGTGCACGTAAAAAATGCATTAGAAGAAATCGGACTTGGAAATGAAATACAGATATGTGAGTTGGTTTCAGAGTTGACAGGAATATCATGCAGAAATCTTGATCAGATATTCTGGATTTGGGGACAAAGCAGATCAAAATGAATATTTGATTAATAGTTCCGCTATTCAGAAGTCCTCTTGTAAGTAATTGAGGATATTTTTTAGATAACTGATACAGTCTACAAAAACATATATCAGAATAGAGATAATTCATACTATCATAACCTAACTACCCACCTATATAGAAAAACAAAGAGTGATACATAATGCGTACTGCAAATCCGGCTTTGAACAAAAATACATTTACCGATTATAGTTATTCAGAGGACAGCATGACTCTGGGAGGAACTGCCAATAAGTCATTCCTCTTGATATGTATATTACTTGTTACCGCCACATACACATGGGGTCTTGGAGCCAATAGTCTGATGCTCATGATGGTCGGTGTTGTTGGAGGACTTATTACCGCCTTGATCACAATCTTCAAAAAAACTTCAGCACCTGTAACTGCACCTATATATGCCGCGTTTGAAGGACTTTTCCTTGGAGGAATATCATCCGTTTTTGAAATAATGTATCCGGGGATCGTTTCACAGGCAATTTTTCTTACATTAGGCATATTCCTTGCATTGTTGTTTGCCTATAAGTCACGCATCATCAGACCAACTGAAAACTTCAAACTAGGAGTTTTCGCTGCTACGGCGGGAATTGCGCTGGTCTATTTCATAAATATTGTACTGAGCTTTTTCGGTAGCTCCATACCTGTACTTGAGATAGATAATGCAAGTCCGTTGAGCATTGGTATCAGCGTCTTTGTTGTTATTATCGCTGCACTTAACCTCGTACTTGACTTTGACTTCATTGAAAGCGGGGTTGAATCACACGCTCCGAAATACATGGAATGGTACAGCGCATTCGGACTTCTTGTAACACTGGTATGGCTCTACATTGAAATACTTCGTTTGCTTGCAAAATTGAACTCAAGAAGATGATAAAACGAATCTAAATGAATCTAAATATATCATACGGCACTCATGAACAGAATACTAACAGATTGCTGTATGATAGCTTTTAAAAGAATCCATAATCGACAAATATAAAACCAAAGAACTATGTGCAATATCACTATATAGACAATAAATTTTAATAATCTCACATCACTCTTTTAAAAAACCCAAGGTGGTTTATTCATGGTTCTTGAAATTGAAGAAAAGGTCATTGAGGCAAAGAAGGCATCCATCATTCTTGCAAGTGTCAGCACAGACACAAAGAATGCCGCCCTTGAAGCAATGGCACAGGCACTTGACGATAATCGCGATAAGATACTCGAAGCTAACCAGAAAGACATTGAAGCAGCAGAGAAGCTCAAAAGGAAAGGTGAACTTTCCCAGGCTCTTGTGGACAGGCTTAAGGTCAGCGACAGTAAGATCAGCGGAATGATAGACGGCATCCGTGACGTAATAAACCTTGAAGACCCCGTGGGCAAGACCATGGACGCACTCGAACTTGACCAGGGACTTGAACTCTATCAGGTAAGCTGCCCTATAGGGCTTATCGGAGTGATATTTGAAGCACGTCCTGATGTAGTGCCACAGGTCATGTCCTTATGCCTTAAAAGCGGCAATGCCACCATATTCAAAGGCGGAAGCGAGGCTCTCAATTCCAACCGTGTTATCTTCGACTTATTGAATGAAGCTGCAGAATCCACAAAAGGAATGCCAACCGGCGCATTCCAGCTCATGGAAACAAGGGAAGAGGTCAACGACATCCTGAGCATGGATGCATACATCGACCTGCTTATCCCAAGAGGCTCCAATGCGTTTGTCAAATACATGCAGGACAACACCAAGATCCCGGTTCTCGGACATGCAGACGGTATCTGCCATGTTTATGTTGACGTTGAAGCAGACCTTTCAAAAGCATATGAAGTCTGTTTCGATTCTAAAGTACAGTATCCTGCTGTGTGTAACGCAATGGAAACACTGCTGATAAATGCGGAGATAGCTGACAAGTTCCTGCCAAAGATGGCAAGAATGTATGATGAAGCCGGTGTTCAGATGCGCTGTGATGAAGCATCCTTTGAGATACTCGGACAGATAGACTTCCTTAAAAGTATAGCCAGAGCCATTGAAGATGACTGGAGAACGGAATACAACGACCTTACACTCTCCATCAAGATAGTAGACTCAATGGAAGAGGCCATCGAGCACATCAACCACTATGGTTCACACCACACTGACGGCATCATCACGGAGAATGACCTCAGGAAGAAGAAATTCACAGAACTTGTGGACTCATCCAGTGTAATGCTTAACGCATCAACCCGATTTGCAGACGGTTTCCGTTATGGAAAAGGAGCAGAAGTCGGAATAAGCACTAACAAGATCCACGCACGTGGTCCTGTGGGAATGGAAGGACTTCTCATCTACAAGTACATACTCGTAGGCAACGGAGACAAAGTTGCAGACTACGTTGGACCTGAAGCAAAGAAATACACACACCGAAAGCTCAACAAGAAAGTCGGTGATGCAGTTTCCAGGAAATAAGAAAGGTTAAGATAAACACACAGGGGCATCACTTTTGTACGACAGGAAAGAGCTCTTCAAAAATGTGAATAAGATCGTTGTAAAGATAGGAACATCATCCATCAATACCGAAGACGGAAAGCTTAACCGGCACTTCATGGAAAACATGGCTGCTCAGGTTGCCGAACTCCATGAAATGGGGAAAAAGGTGATCCTTGTAAGTTCCGGAGCAATCGGGATAGGTATCGATATTCTTGATTTTGACAGCCGTCCCAAAGAAATACCGGTAAGACAGGCGTGTGCCGCCGTGGGTCAGAGTGTGCTCATGCAGGAATGGTGCAGCTCTTTTTCAAAACACAACCTGAAAGTAGCCCAGATACTCCTGACATACGACTCTTTCTCAAACAGGCTTACCTATCTCAACCTCAGGAACAGTATTTCCACCCTGCTGAGCTACGGAGTCATCCCCATCATCAACGAGAACGACAGTACATCCGTTAACGAGATTGAGGCCACATTCGGAGACAATGACAAACTTTCCGCAATGGTTGCCAGCAAGATGGAAGCTGACCTTCTCATTATACTTTCAGATATTGACGGTCTTTACGACAAGAACCCAAAACGCAACGATGACGCAAAACTCCTGAGCCTTGTAGAGGAAATAACCCCTGAGATCGAAAGCTATGGAGGAAGTCCTACAAGCATGAAAGGTGTTGGCGGCATGAGGACCAAGATAGAGGCTGCCAAGATATGTTACATGTCAGGCTGCTACATGATAATCACTAACAGCGCTACTGAGAATGTGGTCACAAAAGTACTTTCCGGGGAAGATATCGGAACACTGTTCCTTGCCAACCAGGAAGTCCACAAGAACAGGATACGCTGGATACTGCTTTCAAAATCATGCGGTTCCATTGAGGTAGACACCGGTGCAAGAGAAGCAATACTTAATAGTATGAGCCTGCTTCCTTCAGGAGTCACAAAGGTCAATGGGGAATTTGACAGGGGAGAAATAGTAGAGATACTCTGTGAAGGCAAGATCTTTGCAAAAGGTATAACCGACTACACTTCCGAAGAACTGGAAAAGGTCAAAGGCCAGCACACAGACCTGATAGCAGATATTCTTGGTTACAAGAACTACAATCATGTTATCAAGAAAGAGAACATAGGTATTTGCTAAGGTGTCTTTTGTCAAATACTAAAGGTACGACTAACTTTTTTAGAGTATCTTCATTACTTTTTTATAAAGGGTCCTCATAATAAGGGTTCAAATCTCAAGATCAAAAATGACACTAGAAGAACTGGTACTTGGAAGGATCAAACCCGGTCCTGCTGAAAAAGAGAAGTTACAGGAAGTTGCTTCAGAACTACTTGCAAGAGTTAGTACCATTGCAAGAATAAAAGGAATAGATGGCATCATACCGAAACTTGTAGGTTCCGCAGCCAGAAATACATGGATATCAGGCACACACGACCTTGACATCTTTATCTCATTCCCTGAAAATGTGAGCCGTGAAGAACTGGAAGAGAACGGACTCCTTATTGCGAGGGAAGTGGCAAGGAATGGAAAAAACGTAGAAGAGCGTTATGCAGAGCATCCATACCTTAACATGCATTACAAAGGCTTCGATGTTGATCTAGTACCATGTTTTGCCGTTGAGTCCGCATCCGAGATAAAATCCGCAGTTGACAGGACACCATTCCACAACGAATTCATCAAAATGAGCATCCCCGGCAGGGAAGACGATGTACTCATGATGAAACAGTTCATGAAGGGAACCGGAACCTATGGTTCAGAACTTCGTACACAGGGATTTTCAGGCTACCTTACAGAACTGCTCATAGTCCACTATGGCTCTTTCCGCAACCTCATACGCAATGCCTGCACCTGGAAACCGGGACTTGTAATAGACATGCTGGAACATGGGACTCTCAAACACGAAGACCCGCTGGTGGTCATCGATCCTACTGACCCGAAAAGAAATGTTGCAGCAGCACTTTCCCTTAACCGCTTTGCACAGTTCATTGATGCGTGCAGGGCATATTCAGATGCTCCTTCAGAAGATTTCTTTTTCCCAAAAGCAAAAGAACCCATGTCAGATGATGAGATTAAAGACATTATGCAGTCCCGGAGAAGCTCATTTATAGCTGTTGTTTTTGAAACTCCTGAACTTGTGGACGACATACTGTATCCACAACTTGACAAGATGGAAAATTCGGTCCGTGCACTTCTTGAAGAATATGATTTTCAGGTTCTCAACTCCGGATACCAGGCAAATGAACGAGCCATAGTTGTTGTTGAGCTGGTATCATCTGAACTCCCGGTTGTGAAAAAGCATAGAGGACCACCTGTCTGGGTAACTGAACATGCAAAAGGTTTCAAGATGAAATACAGCAACTCTGACGAGCTTTTTTCCATGTACATTGAAGACGGGTTCTATGTTGCAGATATAAAACGAAAGTTCACAACTGCAAAAGAATTGCTTCAGGAAAGGATGAAGACCTGCTCCCTTGGCAAACACCTTGGAAAAGCAGTGTTAGAAAGCTTCACGATTCTTGAAGATGAAGATATCCTAGAGATAAAAGACCCTGACTTCAGGGTTTTTATGCGAAAATGGGAGCAGGGTAAATAGCCTGTACCCATGATACTTCATTTTGCTATTTCGAATACGGATTTAAAATTATAGTCCTTCAAGCCTTTTCTGATAGAAGAAATATTGCTGTGCGTAACCACAGTAATGTCCGAAATACATTCTCCCCCAGTTTCCTATCTTGCTTTTGGTTGCATTTCCATTGAAATATTCATGATGACCGTAAACGGTCTTCACAACCTTTTCAACATGAGTGTCCACAGGAAACGCTTCCATCTTTTCAAATGCAAAAAGGAGAATGCAGTCCGCAACTTTCTCACCGATGCCCTCAAGGAACATCAGTCTCTGTTTGGCTTCCTCGTAGTCCACTTTGAAAACATCATCAAGAACCAGATTTCCATCCTCAACATGCCTTGCAGCTTTTATCACACGGCCACCCCTGAAACCAAGTTTGCAGGCACGCAGGTCATCGTCACATGCATGAACAAGTGCGTGGGGTTCAGGAAAACTGTAGTAACCATCCTCGATCTCTTTTCCGTAGTTCGCACACATCATGGAGATCGCACGCTTGATGTTGGGAATACTCCATGCTGTTGCAAGCATATATGATATCAGACACTCCCAGGGATCCTGCCTGATAAGGCGCATTCCCATGTACTTTTTAATGGCTTTGTCCATGAATTCATCCTTGTTCACTTCCTGAAGAATGGAATCAAGGTCATCATCAAAGCGGAAGTAGTTCTCAAAGAAACTTTTCGGCAGGGAGCAGTCTACAAGAACCTCACCGCTGTCTTTGTCCTGCTGAAGCCTTGCAACATGTCCATTCACAACTCCAGTCCACCAGTCATCAATAAGATCCCAGCGGAAGACCTGACCACAATCAAGAGTATAGTCAAGATTGAAATTCTCAGAGAAAAGAGTGTACATATCAGGAACTGAGTTCAAGCTCCCTTAAAAAAATGGCGGCTGATATAGTGTCGCCAAGTCCCACGGTTGAGACAGGTTCATCACAGATGCGTGTGGGAACGATGGCAACCTGATATGCATGATGTATTCCACACACAGTACTGCATTTTAATTTGTCCTCAATGTGCTGTGCCAGTCTTGAAGATTCCTTTTTTCCAGATTCGCTTTCTGGAATATCAGATGCGGTTTCAAGCAATTTGTTCCTGTCATCGAGTTTACCGGAACATGCAAAGGCTGCAGCGCATCCTGCTCCGAAGTTCATAGCCTCGATTATAATTTCGGGATCATCATCCCTCATGCATGAAACTGAAACAACGAACTCCCTTGTATGAATAAGCATCCTGCAAAGTCCTGAATCGTTGCAGAGTGAAATTGCGGCATCTGCAATTGCCACGGAATCCATTTCAAGAATTGGTTTGGGGTCAATGCCATTCAATCCTGCGAGCATGGCAAGTTCATCTTCGTTCATTCCTATCCGGTCTGCAATTAGTGAAAGCCTGGAGAATGCGTATAATGCAATATCATTTGATGAAAAATGACCGAATTCAACATGGATGTGTAAGTCCTTGCGGATATTTTTCCAGCTTTGAAGTTGGTTTAGGGATGAATCCAGTTTAGATTTGTAATCTGAGCCTGTTGCAGAATTATCCTGAAGCATATGATAACCTGAAATTATAGCTCCATCGATTTCTGATATATGTTCTTCGGAATATTTCCTGAATTCTTCATCCATATGAAGCTCAAAATTCAATGGATCATAGGTCGCTATGAACCTGTTTTCCCTTGGAACTGTAAACTCCTGTCCTGAAATAGATACTGCATCACCTTTTCTGAAATCAAAAACAAAATGTATGAGCTCTTGTTGATTGTTATTTGCTGGAAGCAGTTTTTCCAGTTCAGAGCTTTTATAGAGTTTTCCTTCAAATGGATGATAAATAGCTTTAGTGGAAAAAAAGGAAAGCTGCAATTTAGATAAACTTGCCACATTGGGCACAACCTTTGAAGCTCCGAGTTCTGAAAGGACGTTGGACATTATTCCCATGTTGCCGCCCATTCTCATAAAAGAGCCATCGATGAAGGTCTTCTTGATCCATTCAAACACATCATGGTCTTTTACCATCCACTCTGCGCCTGTTCCTTCACGCATGCAGGTAATAAGACCTGCAAGAAAATCGGACTTTGAGGAAATTGAACCGGGAAGCGAGGTGAGTTTTTTTTGGAGTTTATCCGAAAATGCGGAGTCTTCGGTATCCAATTCACCGATAATGCGGGATAATTCACTGCCATCTATATGATAAATAGAGTCGATATTGGCATTATAGGCACAGAGGATATTCATTGATTACTCCGTTATTCTGCATACGTTTATTTTTGGCATTTTTGCCAGTAACGCAACAAAAGCACCTGCTGAAATTGCATCACCTATTCCTACAGTTGCAACAGGATCCTTTACAACCTTGGAAGGAACGATTATCAGGTTATGGTCAAGTGCACTTATGCAGCCGTCCTCGAAATCTTCGGCTGAACAGATATTGTTCCTGACCAGATGCTTTTCAAGTTCTATCAGGTCCCTGTAACCCTGGTCATAAACCGGTACTCTAAGACCAATATCTATGTCATCTAGCTCTGTAATATTGCCGGCTGCAGCCTTCGTTGCTGCCACTGCTGATGCAAAAAGCAGTGCCTGACGATGCGCATCTGCATCCAAAGGATGGTCTTTTGAAACCACACATATGTAGAAACCGAGGGAATGGATATGTACTCTCTGAAGCTCCAGTTCTTTGAGTAACATTACAGAGCCTTCGTAAAGTGAAACTATGCTGTTCTCACCTTTGTTGATTACAGAATATGCCAGTTCCTCATAACCAAGAACATTTAGAGCATTTGCAACTTCTACTGTGTCAAGACCAAGAGAAGTTACATGCTTTTTTACAATTTCCGTGAGCAAGGCTTTGCGGATAACCTTGTTCTGTATTGATGTGAATTCCACATGAAGACGCATCTGAGGATTACAGCCTTTCAGGCGTTCAATGACACTCACAGCACGCTGCACATAATCCTTGTATGTGGTGCCGTCATCATATTCTTCCCTGATCATCTGGTAACCTGAAAGTATAGCGCCGTCTATGTCTTCCCTGATATCTGATAACTGCTCGTACATTTCAGGACTCATGTCGATGCGAAGCCATTTTGGTCTTGATGAAACAATGAGCCGGTTGTCTCTTGGGACCACGAATTCTTCGCCTGAACAACGGAAACTCATACCTTTGGAGAATTCAAGGATCCAGTTGATCTTAGGTTTCTGATTAGGGTCGTATGCTTCCTTCGGGTGTTTGAGATAGAGCTTTCCATTCTCTATTACAGGATGTTTCAGGTTGGGAGAATCTACAAAATAGTCCGCCTGATCCTTTGACAACCAGGGAACATATGTAATCACGTTCTTCACGCCAAGGTTTGCAAGTAGGTTTGAGATAATTCCTGCCTGACCGCCCATTCGTGCAGAGTCAAAGACCATGTTGTCCATGAGCCATTCATGCAGGTCGGATGTATAGGTCGGAACCTCTGCAGCTTTACCGTCACGCATTGCGATAATTAGTCTTGCCAGAAAATCAGACGGCTCATTTATCTCACGTGGGTATGCCAGTATCTTTTCCCTCACTTTCTCGTAACCGATGATACCAGTGAGCTTTTTGATGTCATCCTTGCGTACATGCTTCATGGCATCGACATTGCTGTTATAAGCCACGAATACTCCCTGTACGTTCGCAAGCTCTTCCTTTACATTGGAAACAGCTTCAGAATAGCGTTTCTCCCATTCCTCGATCTCCATTATTTCACCCAATTGATATTAATTATGTTTAGAGAGTATATATATACGATGGATAGGAGAAAACTAAAAAGCAGAATAGAAACGAAGTAAAAGTAAAAAACAAAATAACAGAACCAGTCTCAAAGGAGACCGGTGGTTTCATCCATTCCAAGCATGATGTTCATATTCTGTATAGCTGCACCTGATGCACCTTTTCCAAGGTTGTCCAGACGTGAGATTATCTGGATCTGCTCATTGTTGCCGTAGATGTAAATGTCAGAATAATTGGTGTCGTTGCTTCCCTGAACATCAAAACCGTTGTCCACAAGGTCATCTGTCGCATCAGCTTCGTGAACCCGGATGAATATTGAGTCACCGAAATACTTCTTGTAGATCTCATACAGGTCCTGCTTTGTTACAGGTTTTTCCAAATCCTTCACCGACAGAGGTAATGTAACTGCAAGTCCCCTTGGGAAATTAGAAACAACTGGCATGAGGATCGGATTTACGCTCAGACCGGCACGTACCTTTATCTCTGGAACGTGCTTGTGTGTCAGGCCAAGAGCATACTGCCTTGGAGCTTTGTAAGCTCGCTCTTCTGTGGTCTCGTATGTCTGTATCATCTGCTTTCCGCCACCGGTATATCCGGTAATGGAGAACAATGGAACAGCAGTTTCCCTGGAAATGATACCTTCTTCCACGAGAGGATAAAGTGCAACTATGGCTGCTGAAGCATGACAACCAGGATTGGAAACCCTGCGTGCTCCTGCTACATTCTCCCTGTGTTTAGCAGAGAGTTCCGGCAGCCCATAAGCCCATGAATCGTTTGTACGGTTGGCTGTGGATGCATCAATTATCCTTGTGTCAGGATTTGTGACCAGATTGACAGTGTCTGCTACAGCTTCATCCGGCAGGCACAGGAATACAAGGTCTGCCTCGTTGAGTAGCTTTGTTCTCAGTTCCCTGTTGTGACGCTCTTCATATGGAATCTCAAGTATCTCTACTTCCGGATGCTTTGCCAGACGCTCGTTTACCAGTAAGCCGGTCGTTCCGTGTTGACCGTCCACATATATCTTGTACATTATCTTCCTCAAATACCCTGATAGATTATATGGTTATTCTATATTTCGGCTCTGAAATACGAATCATTCTTTATGCGTAGTAACTTTCAACGATCTCCGTGAAATTATAGGCAAAAATTCTACCACTATGTGCCCTAGAATTCATCGAATATATGGAATCTTCAGAAACTTTAAGTCCAATGAGAATCTGCTGTCCATCTGCAGAAAATTCTGCAGTATAAAATCGATCTGCATAATCTAAATTGTTAACTTTAGTCCTCAAAATTTGTTTTTTTGTGGATATATCCCATATCATTAATGCATAGTCATCAATTGCCATCAGATATTTACCGTCAGATGATAAAGACATATCATTTGGTGCGGATATATCCGTAAATTTGGCTATCGTTTTATAGGTGCCTGTATCCCAAACTAGAAGTCCTTTACCATTTCCATTATATCCAGCCAGTATATTACCATCATTAGAAAACTGTAATTCAAAAGCATAAATTTGATTTAAAGTCCTGTAGCTATCTCCTGAACCAATGTCATAAAACATGGTATTGCTTGAAGAATGGTCGGAACCAGTATAGCTTACAACTAAATACTTGCTATCCTGCGTAAAAGTAAGAGCTTGTGCTTGATAGTTTTCACTGGTGATAGACTGTATAATCTCTCCTGACTCTACACCCCATATATTTACAGCACATTTTCCAGAATCATCGCCATTTCTATAAGGTGATGCATAATATCTTCCATCTGGGGAAAAAGCCATCTCCGATATATAGTTATTTTCCATTTCATGGGTTCTGATTATGGACTTGTTTGTAACATTATATAGTGTCAGATAAGAATTATCAAAATCCTTCTTTGTTGGATTGTATTCATTAGAGGCGATTAACAAATAATTACTGTCAGATGAGAATTTTAGTTCTGACATACTGGATGTTTTATCATCTACTAAATATTTAGTTCCACCTTTTTCTCGCAAAACTATAGGGCTGTCAGGAAAAGATAAAACAGCAACATATCTGCCATCAGGTGAGTTGTCCATCTCACTTATCCATGCATAGTCATCTTGTAGTTCTTCTGGTGTAAAATCACTTAATGACTCGGCGCTGGAAGTAATATCAAGGAATGCATCTTTTGCATCTGGAAAAAGAATAATCAGAATTATTATTGTGCTGATTACTCTAAGAGTATTCACCTGTTGTTTCATTGTTACTATTCTTATAGCTATTAATAATATTATAAAGATAATCCTACTGTCAGTGCAGTTACTATATTGCTAATCTCTAATTTTACTGGTAATAACTTTCAACAATCTCCGTGAAATTGTAAATAAACAGCATGCTCTCATCAGATTTGGTTCCTACTGAATACATGGAATCTTCGGTAGCCTCAAGTCCAACTATGATCTGTTTTCCGTCAGCAGAGAAAGTTGCTGCATAAAATTCATCCACATAATCCAGCTTGTAGCTTTTAGTTCTCAGAATTTGTTTTTTTGAGGATATATCCCATACAATTAACGCAGAGGGGTCGACCGCCATCAGGAATTTACCATCTGGTGATAAAGAAACATCATAAGGGAGACCGATATCAGTAAATCGACCTATTACATCATAGGTACTGGTATCCCATACCAAAAGTCCTTTTTCATTCCCATTTCTCCTGCTAAAATGCTTCCATCATTAGAAAATTGCAAGTCAAAAGCAGAAATTCCATCTAAGGTCTTATGAATTGTTCCTGTATCTGCATCAAAGAATACGATACTATCTGCACTGCCTTTATTGCCTTCAAAACTTATGACTATAAATTCACCATCTGGAGTAAAAGTCAGAGATTTTACACCATAATTGTCACTAATAATAGAATTTGCAACATCACCGGTTCTTGTATCCCACAAGTTGACAATACACTGCCCAGAATATTCTTCTGTTTTATAAGAGGATGCATAGTATTTCCCATCGGGGGAAAAAGCAACATCTTCTATATCATTATTGTCTACGTCATGTTCCCGAACAATGGTTTTGTTTTCTATATCATACAGTGTGAGATGGGACTTAATAAGTTCCGGAATATAATAACTAGAATATACCAACAAATATTTACTGTCTGGTGAAAACTTCAATCCGGGATAAATGTATGGTTCCCTTCCTAAAATATAAATCTCTCCGCTGTTTTGAACTCCATTATACCCAAAAGATTCCGTTTCCTTTTTTTTATCCCATAGAACTATAGAATTATCAATTACACAACCAAATGCGACATATTTGTTATCTGGAGAACAATCAATATTGCTTATCATATCATAATCATATGTTGCTTTTTCAGGAATAAAGTCATCCAATGATTGTGCAGAAGATACACTATCCAAGAAACTACTTTTAACATCAGGGAAAAGCGAGATTAAGATAATCAACATGAAAATAAGTCGGGCTGTCTTCATTTGTGATTCCATATTACTTAATCCAATTGTGTAAGTTTATGCTAAAAAGAACAGTGAGATTTATTAAATATTAAAATTATTTTCAACTCTACATACCCATATACATTATTTAATTTTTCCGATATCTATCCACATAATAAATTGTGGATTTGAAAGAAATAATCAATAAAAAATGAACATTAGGGAGATCACTCCCTCAAACTGCTAATGTAAATTAAGTCGTATACTCAGCATTGATCCTGACATAATCGTACGTCAGGTCACAACCCCATGCTGTTGCACTCTTGTCACCCATACCAAGGTCGGTGATGATGTAAATCTCATCCTGTGACATGATGGCTTTTAACTGTGAGAGGGTTTCCTCGTCGTTCCTGACGACCTCGCCGTTCTTTACAAGCTCCACAACCTCGGTTCCTGCTGAGAATGAAAGAGATATCTTTTCAGGTATGATATTTGCACCGGAGTAACCTGCTGCTACTACCACACGTCCCCAGTTAGGATCCTGACCGAATATTGCAGATTTTACAAGAGGAGAGCGGACAATTGCTTTAGTTACAAGACGGGCATCCTCTTCTGTTGCTGCTCCTGTTACCTTGGATTCTATGAGTTTGGTAGCACCTTCACCGTCAACTGCTATCATCTTTGCCAGTTCTGTGAGAACATAATCAAGACCTGCCTGGATGTCTGAGATTTCAGGGGTGATGCCGGACTGACCTGTGGCTGTTACAAGGACCATATCATTGGTGCTTGTGTCACCGTCTACTACTATCATGTTGAAACTCTTGTCAACTGCAACTGTCAGGCATGACTGTAAGACATCAGGGTGAACTTCTGCATCGGTGTAAACGAAAGCGAGCATTGTACCCATGTTAGGCTCGATCATTCCAGCACCCTTGGCAATACCAGCTATGCGGATGCCACAGTCCAGCTCAATTGCGATTTCCTTTGGAACTGTGTCGGTTGTCATGATAGAGCGTGCTGCTTTCATGCTTGCGTCAGCGTCCTCGCCCATAGAAGCCAGAGCCTCATCGATGTGAGCACTAATCCAGCCGGTGTCAAGTTTTCGGCCTACAACACCTGTAGAAGCCACTCCGATAAGCTCCTCGCTAACATTGAGTTTTGATGCGAGAGCAGATGCCATTATCCTTGCGTCAGCAAGACCCTGGACACCTGTGAAAGCATTGGCATTGCCGCTGTTCACTATTACACCTGAGAGTCTGCCGGTCTTTGAGATATGCTCCCTTGTTACTACAAGAGGAGCTGCAATGACCTTGTTCCTGGTGTAAGCTCCGGCAGCGTTTCCTTCTGCCTGAATGATCGCCAGTCCCATCTTACCGGGTTTGATTCCACCGGCACGCACGCCTTTAACAGCACAGATACCGCCTTCAATGAATTTCATGATATGCCTTCTATTCTTTTGAATATGATTTTGTAATTGTTATAGTTAGAATTTGGACGGACTTACAATTGCCCAAGACCGCCGATGATGTCACCACGTGTTACAATTCCCACAAGCGTACCGTCCTCGTCTACTACAGGAAGACGGTTTATCTTGTGTTTGCTGAGGACAGTTGAAGCGTCCTCTATGGATGCATCAGGACCTATTGCATAAGCACCTTTGGTCATTATTTCCTTTACAGGTTTTGAGCCGAAGTCCTCAAGCATGTCCTTGGTCTCTTCCCAGTTGAGCAACTGGCGGATAGGAACCTCAATAACCTCGAAAGGACTTGGCAGCCACAGACCGCTGTGCTCCGGAACCTCAAGTAGTTTGAGAATGTCCCCTTCTGAAACTATGCCAACTACCTTGCCGTCATCCACTACCGGAAGACCGCTGATCTTTTTCTGCTTAAGGAGTTGTGCTACCTCCCTGATAGGTGTTTCAGAGGAACAGGTTACAACGTCAGTGTTCATTACATCTTTTACGTCCATGATTATACCTTACTTTACTATGATATTTCAGGATTTGCACCTAATGGTTGCAGTATTCCACATAGTCTATGATTTTTTGAATATAAGGTGAAAAAGTGGTTGCAGGGGTATAATGGTTGCGCTTTGGTGGTTATTGGAAAATGAAGATGGTTTCAGTATGCCGTGTAAGGAAAGAATGTGTGATACGTAAAAATACAAAAAAGAGGAGGCAAATCATACTTAATATATTATTATTTAGTTACACAAATAATTATATATGGTTAGATATTGATGTACTGAAATGCGTGGGGTATACAACATCAAACACACTACAATAATTGGTATATTTTTATTTATTCTTGTTTTTGGCTGTTTCAATTCAAGTGCAACATACGTAACACTTAAACCATCAACTCAGATTGTTACAACCGGTGATAACTTCACAGTCGATGTTATTATAATACCGGATACCAGGGTTGCCGGATTACAGTTCGATATCGAGTATGACAGCTCAAAGATACAGGTAAACAATGTATCTAAGGGCGAATTCTTAGATTCAAGTGGAGCTCCATCATTTATCAGCTGCGGAGACATAGACAACAGTACTGGAATACTTTCACATGTTTATGGTGTAGTATTGGGTCCATCAAGTATCATAGAACCGGGGTCTTTTGCAAGTATCACAATGACTGCAGAAGAGCAGGCTGCAAGCACATCAACTATTAGTCTGAAAAATGTGATAGTAAGTGATCCATCAGGTCATCCTATAGATGTTTTTATAGCAAATACGACTCTGACGATCAATGAAGAATCCAGTGAACCGCAAGATGTATTCACTGATCGCTATGATTCAAGTGAACAGGATAACTCCTGGTGGGATGGATGGAATGACCTTTGGCAGGATGACTGGAGACACTTCTGGTAGCCTGAATACGATTGATTGATTAGTAGCGAAATGAGCAATATGCTGCATTTCATCCTATTTTTTATTTTTTGCGGGACTATGAGCTTTATTTGAATAAATAAAGAGATAATATATGGTATAATACCAGATGTACAGACATAAACAAATTAATACTAATGTTATTGTAACTCAATACAGAACTATTAGATTTGGAAAAATCGCCTGAAATTATTCCAGTGACTTCATTTGTATTCTGATTTGATTTAACTGGATACATAATTATCTTGTTATCTTTCAACTCAATACCCATAATGGTACCTTTACCAATAGACATCAATCCACAAAGCTGAGAAGGAATTGTTACCAAGTAACTACTTTTTATTTTCTGAACTTTTCTTTTTATCAAAGGAATATACCTCCTTTTTGGAATGTCTAGGTATCACACACATTTTTGTATGCCAATACATAGAAGTTTATTAAGATAAGATTACAAATAGAGAGATATAAAGGAAGAGAATCTGAGAAAGCAAATGTATATGCATACAGATATTCAAAAAAGTGTATGGAAATGAATTCATGACAAGCACATATCTTGAAGAAAAACTAAAATCAAATTCCATAGAATCTTTACTATATATTGCAACAATGGAACCAAAAACACAAACTGAAGCAATTGAGCTGATATATGGCAAGAAAAATATCAATTCAAACCCTGTCAAAAAAGCAAGAGAGAAATTAATTTTAGAGGGAGCACTTATTCTTGGAGAAGGGATTAGCAAGGTTCCATTAAAAGCTCAAATAGATCCATTTCTAGAATATCTATTGAAAATAAGTCAAATGCGAAAGACATCAAAACCGAATGAACACAGATTAGATGAAACGGATATAAAATACTTAAAATTGGTACTTGATTCTGATTTTTTTAGAAGTATATTCTTTAATCAATACTTTATTGATAATGCCTTCGGAGTACATCGTGGTGCCATGTCTCATGAGAATGGAAAGCTTTCAATCAATGGCGGTGCATTTGGATATATAGAACTTGCTTTAACATCTATCCTATTTCATTCTCGTATCCTTTATACTGATTTTAATGATCTTTATATTAAAGACATAAAAGAAATAGTAAATAATTATACAGATTCAAACCGCTTTGTCAATAATTTTCTGAGTAATATAGATGCTGAGTTTTATGATGAAATGATTGATCATGATATCATCAGCGTGGCAATAGAGCGTAGTGCAATTGATTACAATCCTAGTCTCTATTTTACACATAAATATACTGAAGATGATAGTTTTCAGTATTTTATAGATAAAACTGTTTTCAATGGTTTATATCTGCTATTTCCTATAGAACTAATCAAAAAAATACTTCTATTAGGTTTGGCATCATCAACCTCAACCTACTTTATTTTAGCTATCGTAGAAGCAAGAGACAGAAGGTGATAGTATCACCTTCCAAATAACTATTAGATTTTTAGAAAATATATATTTCTAGAAATCAAAATCCAAACAGTGATGTAACTTCCATTACCACGCTGGCAACGGTATATTTCACGGTGCTTGTAACGCCCACAGGTTCTACAACTATCTCACCGTTGTCTTTTGCTGCGATGAACTCTGACAATGGGTCTGATGATCTGAGAACTGATCTGACGGTGAACTCGTTGGCACCGACAACCATTGTTGCATCAAAGTCTTCGTCATCATCTATTTCTTCAAATGTTGTGATGACTGCATCCTCTGTTATGGCTTTGATGTAGACCTCATCTCCATCATCATCGACTATTACAAGCTTAATATCCTCATCACCAAGAAGAGTTACAAGATACGATGGCACAGCAGCCACGTTTGCATTGTACTGGTCAACATCATTCTCAAGGTCACTGACAATATCTGCGCTGGCAACCGGCATCAGCATTGCCATTAGCAGAACTAAAATAACTATTATTTTTTTCATCCACTCACTTCATTCCTCTTTTTGTAATAAAGTCCATTACATGAATAAATCCAAAACATGTAATGTACGTTCAAATATTACTTGTATACACATATGTAATAATTCTAATTATAGTTTTTTCTAGAATCAAGAAATATTATCAAAGTGTGTTTGTTTGCACATGTATATATCACAATAGTATACTGAAAAATACATTTCTGCCAAAATAGTCAAAAACAGAAACAGAGGTAGAAATAAAAATGAAAGTAAAAGTGAAATGTTAATCGCAACTTTAATCGTAGAAATCATGAGTTGTCAACATCTTCTACAAATTGCTCAACTCTTTTCCTGATCAAATCCCTGAGATTACGTGTTTGTTCAAGTTTTTCCTCCTGGGTTCCGGTAAAACTTTCAGGATCAGGGTAAGGCCAGTGAAGTTGAACATATGGTCTTGGGAAAATCGGACATTCTTCTTCATGTGCCCTGTCACATACCGTTATGACATACTTGTATAATCTGCCCTCTTTGAAAAGATCCCATGCAGACTGAGGTTTTTTGTCACTAAGATCAAAACCATCCTCTTCCATGACTTTCCGTACCAGATCATTAACTGGTTCTGGTTTATAGCCTGCACTTTCAACTTCAAACCTGTCGCCACCAATCTTTTTCAGATAGGCTTCGGCTATCTGGCTTCTGCCGCTGTTGCGAACACATATGAAAAGGACTTTAATTTTGTTGGTATCTGATGTCATATAGTAGGTTAGTCACCAACAGGCAATATAAAAGTACTCTATATAGATTATAGAGAATAATATCTGAAAAAATGTAGATGAATGAATCATTCACCTTGTGGATGCCCAAACGGTCATTCACCTTGTGGATGCCCAAACGGTCATTCACCTTGTGGATGACCTGTCAAAGAAGATGTTCTTGCCCTTGATACTTAGCGGCATTGCCATTGCAACATCCGCATCGACCATACCGGAATAGCATGCTGCGGCTCCTGCAGAGTATAGGATCCTGTTATCGATGCACAGATCCTTTGCCTTGGCGGCAGCAGAACCCACTGCAATTCCCAGATCCATGTACTTGATCATGCAATGTGGGCCTGTGAATTCCACCTTCACCTTCTTGTGCATAACCATATCGGCACAGGTCTCAAATCCACATGCACCACAGTTAAGTGAGCTTACACCTGAAGGTTTCAGGCCAATTATCAACAAACAATCAGCATCCCTTACATTATGAGCATCACGGATAAGGAATTTCAGACCTTTGATCTCACTGAGTTCCACCATCTTATCAGCAAGTTCCATTCTGTCATCATCATCGAAGATATAGGTCACAATATCATCGATACCCTTACCTTTCGGTGCTGTCCTTGCAGCCACAAGAATAGTTCCTGCAAGCGTTTCAAGTACTTCAAGCTCAGGATTCTGTTTCATAAAAAAAGAAATGTTTTGATTCTATATATTAATTGAGATTAAGGTACATTGAAGTACCTTTATCCATTAAAGAATATTACTCTGTGGTCTTTCCGTCAAAGTCCGCTTCGTTTGCCTCAGCTTCCTGCTTTGTGGAACGTACAATTCCATCCTTGTGGTGTGCCGGGGAATAGATAGTATATAATTTGAGTTCCTCTGTTTTTGAGGTGTTAATGACATTGTGCTGTGCACCTGCCGGTACAACAACTGCAACACCGTCACCGAGTTCATACTCATTGCCATCAATTATGCACTTACCCTGTCCGCTCTCAAAACGGAAGAACTGGTCATTTTCCTCATGGACTTCCATTCCTATTTCTTCCATTGGTTTAAGGCTCATAAGTACAAGCTGGCTGTGCTTTGAAGTGTAGAGGACCTTACGGAAATTGGTGTTTTCCAGAGTAGCCTCTTCGATATTTATAGAAAATCCTTTCATACTGGATAATATGAATTAATTGAATATAAATTCACACACTATAATATTTGAATAAGAATATATTTATTAGTGTGAAAGCGATACGGCTGCAGAAATAATCTGTCAAGCCGATCATCGTTCACACTATGAAAACTGAAGATCACAGTTCAAGACTTATAAAATTAGGCTCATCGTGGACATGAGAATGAGTCTTTTCAAACTCCACATTTTCCTTTTTCAGATTCTCCTGGATGCAGGCATCAACGATCTCCACAAGATCCTCTTTTTCAACCTTAGTCACAGCACTGAGGAACTTGAGATGTTCTTCTCCATCGCCTTTCTCATCAAGGATCTCAACTACAGGTTCACCTTCAGAAGAAGTAAGGCTGCCTTTCACAAGACCTGAAGCAGATTTGAAACTTATCTTGATATGACCTACAAAATCAGGATTTATCTCTTTTACTTTGTCCTTGATATTCACAAGAGTATGGACCAGCATGTTTGTTACCTGATCAACATCTTTGCCATTGGAAGTAATGGAATACTCACCTGCATAGCTTCCAACACCTGAGACTTCCATGGAGTTCACGTCCTCACGATCCTGATGGAGCTCACTTTCGCCAGTCAGAAGGTCCATGAATCTTTCAAACTTATCATCGGCATTCTTTGCAGAGAATTCAACAACAATGGCATCGGGATTTATTTCCAGTGCTTTCTGAGTTGAGGCTGCAATGGTTTCCCTGTCAACAAGATCGATCTTATTGATACAGACTATTTCAGACTCTTTTATCTGATTCTCAATGAACTTTGGTATCTGACTCCACTCTGCACCAAACCTGCTTGCATCAATGAGTGTAACAACCGGAGCAAAGGAAAGTTCTCCAAGGTCCATAAGCTCAATATGCTCCTTTATCTGCAACGGGAATGCAATTCCGGTAGGTTCGATAATAACAACATCCGGATCATAATCCTCTATCAAAGAATCCAGAGTAAACTCCATGCTGACCTTGAGTGAACAGCATATGCAACCGCTTGTGAGTTCCTTTGTCACAAGACCGCTGCTTGAAATAGTCTCACCGTCCACTCCGACCTCACCAACCTCATTGACAATTATGGCTATCTTGTGACCTTTATCAATGAGATGTTTACCAAGATTCCTTAAAGTGGTAGTTTTGCCACTACCAAGAAAACCGCCTACAATTATGACTTTCATTATTTCACCATTAAGTAATACCTTAATATTGTCTGTAGTTAGTGTGGGTCCAAAAGCAAATACACCCATAAATCTGGCTACTAAACTAAAAGCTTTTTGAAAAAGAATCTATGATGAAACTATGATGAAGGGTTTTAAACTGTTTATTAAAACAGTTCATTGTTCAAGAGGAAGACGGACATGGACAGTTGTACCCTTGCCCTCTTCACTGCTAACGTAAATATCACCTTTATGATCCTCAACTATCTTCTTACAGATATACAAACCGAGACCTGTTCCACCATATCTCCTTTTCACTGAGGAATCGACCTGGTAGAAACGCTGGAAAAGCATAGGTATCTTATCTTCGGGGATTCCAATACCCGTATCTTCAACGTCAAGATACATCGAACCTTCGGAAACATGTGCGGAAACTGTGACTTTGCCACCATCTTGAGTGAACTTCACCGCATTATCGATCAGGTTCACAAAAACATCCATCATCTTATCACGGTCAACAGAAAGCTGTGGCAGATCAGATGGAATTTCAGTTATCAGTTCTATGTTCTTGCTTGCAGCCTGAAGCGCAAGATCCTGGACTGCATGGTCCAGTATATCCTTAATGTCAAGCTTTTCAAAAGAATAGTTAAGTTTACCGGACTGGGCACGACTGAGATACAACAATGAATCCACAAGCCTTCGAAGGCGCTCTGAGTTCCTGAGAACTGTCTCAACAGCCTTTTGCTGCTGTTCGTTCACTTCACCAAGTGTTCCGTCAGAAATTAGCTGGCTGTATCCCTGAATTGAAGTTAGCGGAGTCTTAAATTCATGACTTACGTTTGAGAGAAAATCATCCTTCATCCTGTCAAGGGATTTCAGTTCCTCGTTTGCCTGTGAAAGTTCTTCGTTGGTCTTTGAAAGTTCCTCGTTAACTTTGAAGAGCTCATCGGCATATTCACGCAAAGTATCCTCTGATCTCTGGCGCTGGATGAGTTTCCACATACCTTCCATGAACAATGTCAGTTGCCTTACATCGGTCTTATCGTAGTCCTCATCCTTATTTCCAACACCGGCAACGCCTACGATCTTCTTCCCGTCAAATATTGGGATACTCATGTAACGTCTGAGCCTTATGTGACCTTGCGGATAACCATGCTTCAGTGGATTGGGAGCATCGAAATCGTTTACTATCACGGCTTTCTTCTGCCTGATAGGTTCTCCCCATAGACCGGTCTCCTCAATTGTGTATTCCAGCTTCTTTCCCTTCACCCTGCATCTGTCCATGATACTTTGTGACCATGAATAAATTATGAGCTTTGTACTGGTGTCATCAAGGAATGCCAGATAACCGATCTTGCTCTGGGTTAGCCTTACAGCTTCTTCCTGTATGAAGTCTGAAACGCCACTTAGAGAGAGATCTGTGACATGACTTATCTTCAGTAAGGCTTCAAGACGGGACTCATCAAGACGCAAAGCCTCTTCTGCTCTTTTGCGGATGGAAATGTCACCATAAATGCCAATACCTCCAAGAAGAGTCCCATCGTCTGCAAGATTTGGACTGAAATCGGCTTTAAGATAAAGATCTTTGCCGCTGATAACAGTATGATATTTACCTTCAAAATGACCGGTCTTTCTTGAAAGAACATCGGAAATTGCCTTTTTCATGCCCTCATCCTGTATCTGAGTGACCATGTTGATACCAATAACGCTATCCTTGTTTTCAACTCCTATTATCTGAAGGAACTTTTCATTGCAGTGAGTTACGATGCCCTCAGCATTGAAATGGAAGATCCCTACCGGAGAGTTCTCAAAAATAAGGCGGTATTTCTTCTCAGCGTCAAGTACAGCATCTTCTGCCATCTTTTTATCAGAAATGTCCTCAAAAACACCGATCCCACCAAGGAAACTGCCGTCTTCAGAAACATTTGGACTGTAATATGCTTTTATGTAGATCGTGATACCAGTGGAAACTGTATGGTATTCACCCTCAAAAAAACCCTGCTTTCTTGAAAGAGCATCATCAACTGCTTTTTTCATATTTTTATCTACTATTGATGCTCCAAGATCAAAACCAATAATATCCTCTTTGCTTTTCAGCTCCATTATTTCCAGGAATTTTTCATTGCAGTGAGTAATGATCCCCTTTTCATCGAAATGGAAAATTCCAAGAGGAGAATTCTCAAAAATAAGGTGATATTTCTTCTCTGAAGCAAGAGCGGTCTCTTCTGCCTTTTTCCTATCCGTGACATCTATGATGATACCCTGATAGTAAGCAGGATCACCTTTTTCATCCCTGATAAGATGAGACCTTTCCGTAACCCAGCGAACCTTGCCGGATTTAGTCATCAGGCGATATTCCTTTGAAAAGAACATCTTTCCCTGTACTTCAAGCTGTGATACATCACTGCGTACATAATCAAGATCATCAGGATGGATTATGTCACCATAGTTCATTTTGCCGGAAGTCAGGTCAGAAGGAGTATAACCGAACTGGGAGATGTTCTCTGAAACAAAAGCAACCGGCCAGTCGTCCTCAGCAGTCCAGAGAAATGCAACAACAGGACTTTTCCGGTAGATATCTTCCAGTTTTTCTATGGATTTGAACTTATCACGAAGGGCTTCATGGTCAATGGTCTGATCGACAAGTTTGCCGATAGTACCTATCATGCCGCTGTAATTTCCCTCATCATCTGTGAGAGGCAGCAGAAAACCGCTGTGATAAATGAACTGACCATCCGGTTTAATAAATGGGAAAACATCATAACTTCTTGATTGCAGGTCTTCTTTCACAGCCTGGAAAACATCTGCAAATCCAGGGTCTTCACCTTCAATGCTTTTTGGGACAAAACTTGTCAGCTTCTTTCCGCAAACATCACTTTTTGACAGACCGGATATGGATTCCATGCCCTTGTTGAAAAAGACGATCTTATCATTTTCGTCAACAGCCCAGAAACCTGTCCAGACATTCTCAAGTATCTCGTCCCTGAAATACTGACTCCTGCTAACTGTCTTGCATGATGATGAACTCTGAAGTAGTGTCCATCTGCCATTTTTCTCAATGATGGTTCCGTCATGCATACTGATAAGCTCGATCATTTCCATCCTTGAACGTGCTTCAAGGAGAAACGCAAACAGACCTGTGATCTTCTTTGTCCTGATAAGCTCCATGGCCTGTTTTTCATATTCTACAAAACTGTCCCAGGACTCTCCATCTACAATCGTAAATTTGTCAACAATACGCAGGCCATTGTAGCCTTCAGCCATTGCAATGTTATATATTTCCTGCCATTTCAGGAGATCAATATCAGAAACAGAGCCTTTTCCGGCAATATAACATTCATTGCACTGCGAGAACAGCAATTGTCCATTATCAACATACCTGTCAACATCAAGTCCTGCTTCCTTTAGCATCTGCTTCACATTTTCAACATCAAGTTGACCTGCCACACCCCAGAGACAACACTCATTGTTCTTCAGTCCCGCATCAAAAAATGAAGCAACAACATCCACAAGCTGTTCGGTGGTATCGTAGAGCAGGGAAAATGAATTACCCTGTGTCAAATCCTCTTTAAAATCAATATCTGACCGGATATTCTGTATAGTAATGCTATAACCCCGCTAATGTGAATCGATTATCTGGATAATATTAGTACGAAATGACGAACTGTGATTTCGTTATGTAACCGCTGTTTGCTTACTATAACTGTATCAAACTCTTATATTAAAGTAGTTGCTTTTTTTAGCCAGAGTAATGTACCCTGTATATCTTCCCCGCATTGTCATCGCTTACAAAAAGTGAACCGTCATCTGCAACGATCACATCAACCGGTCTGCCGCTTATTGTTGCGGCTTTGAGCCATCCGGTTGCAAAATCATTGACCTGAAGAGTGTCCATGTCAATATTAACTATCTTGTATCCGGTGGGTTCCTGACGGTTCCATGAGCCGTGGAAACACACGAACAGATTACCCTGATACTCTTCAGGGAACATGTCGCCATCGTAAAATGTCAGGCCAAGCGGTGCGGAATGAGCCTGAAGGTCAACTAAACTGGGAATCCTGCCACTATCGTTGCAGGGGTTTCCGGTGTACTCGGTATTATTGAAATCGGTATCAAAGATATTCTTACCATAACAATCCGGCCAGCCATAATCTCCGCCTTCAACTATAAGGTTGATCTCATCAGGCGGGGTGTTGTCTCCAAGCCAGTCTCTTCCGTTCTCGGTTGCATACAACTCTCCTGTAACCGGGTGGAATGCCAGACCTACGGAATTTCGAAGTCCGCTTGCAAATACTGTAAGGTTGCTGCCATCAAGATCACTCTTTGATATGGCTGCTCTCATTTCATTGGACTCATCACATACATTGCATGATGATCCCATGCTCAGGTAAAGTTCGCCGTCATGAACCTTAACGGTCCTTGTATAGTGACCTCCGCTTGGAAGATTGTCTATCAGGACTTCAATACTTTCATTCTCAGCCACAAGGTCACCATTCTCGTCTCTCACACGAATGACCCTGGTCTCTTCAGCTATGTAATACCAGCCATCGTAGTAGTCTATACCATGCGGATAATCAAGTCCCTGAATGAAAATCTTGAGTTCATCAGCAACATTATCGTTGTTCCTGTCCGGCAGAATAGCTATGACTCCTTTGTTCGGGATAGAAACAAAGAGCATACCATCTTTTACCATCATCATGCGAGGACCGGGTGATGGACCACCGAAAGAGAGCAGAGTTTTTCCAAGATCATCTGCGTAAACATCAATAACAAAACCTTCCGGCAGATCTATGCCTGAAGCTCCTGAACCTGTAACTGTCGGACGAACACCCATATAGTTGGCAGACAGGACAAGTATAATGATAATTACCAGAAAAACGAAAGCTATCCACCATGTCTTATTCTCAGACCTGATTTGCATGCTAAACCCCTGTTTAAGTTTGGAATGCAGAAGATAAAAGGTTTTTCCAGTGAGAAAATTTCAATCCGGGTGTTAAAACATACATCGATCCATAATTGGTACTGAAATCTTATGAAAGTACTCTTTCTTAAATGTGCAACATATACTATCTAAAAGATAACAATATGATTATATAGTTCTTGACCTCAAATATAATATCTGGAGATGTTATTGTAGAATGCGACATGGGGACTGAACAAATTACTCTCTCCTGAAATCGACTGCTATCATAAAACCACTCTTGACATTTGTTTTGTAAATATTATTGTCTGATGAACAAACAAATACTGACAAGATCTGTACCTCAAATTCCATAGAGTGATAAATATGGCTGAAACAGCCCGTTTCCGGAGAACTATCAGAAACATACCTGATGACCTATCAGAAAGTGAGAAAAGGCTTCGAAGCATATTCAAAGCTGCACCTATTGGAATAGGTGTTGTATCCGATAGAGTTCTTACCGAAGTCAACTCACAAATATGTGAAATGATCGGCTACACTGAAGAAGAACTGGTAGGTTCCAGCTCCAGAATACTTTACCCATCTGATTCTGAGTTTGAATATGTAGGTTCAGAAAAGTACCGCCAGATCGCAGAAAATGGTACCGGGACCGTTGAAACAAAATGGATGAAAAAAGACCGGAACATCATTGATATATTGCTATCCTCCACTCCAATCGATGTTAATAACCTCAAACTTGGAGTAACATTTACAGCCCTTGACATAACTGAAAGAATAGCTAATGAGAAAAAAATAGCTGATGAAGCAAAACGATGGGAAGCTCTGATCACCCAGTCAAAGGATGGAATTGTCATACTCGATAAAATGGGAGGCGTTTATGATGCAAACCAGAGTTATGCAAATATGATCGGTTATTCGCTTGAAGAAGTGAAACAATTACACGTATGGGACTGGGATGCAAAATTGTCCAGAGACAAACTGGAAAAAATGATCCTTTCCGTAGGAAAAAATGGTATTGACCTGGAAACAATACATCGTCGCAAAGATGGCACTACTTTTGATGTAGCGATAAGCTCCAGTAGCATTCACTACGAAAATAAGAATCTTGTACTTTGTGTATGCACTGACATTTCTGAACGCAAGAAAGCCGAATATACACTGCGGGAAAGTGAGGAAAAGTTCAGAACACTCATCTCAGGAATGCAACAGGGACTTGCGGTTCACGAGATCATCTTTAACGATAAAGGAAAAGTTGCAGATTACAGGTTCCTTGACGTAAATGATAGTTTTGAAAAGATAACCGGTCTTAAAAAAGAAGATATAATTGGCAGAACCGTACTTGAAGTGCTCCCAAATACAGAAGATTACTGGATAGAAAAATACGGACACGTTGCTACTACCGGGGAACCACTGTTCTATGAAAATTATTCAAGTGAACTTGACAGGTACTATGAAGTTGTAGCATACAGACCACGTCCGGGTCAGTTCGCAACGATAATAACTGACGTAACTGAGAGGAAAAAGGCAGAAAAAGTACACAAGTTACAGGCTGAAAGAGACAAAGCAATAATCGATACACTACCGGATATGTTACTTGTTTTTGACAGAGAAGGATATTGCAGGGAGTTCTATATCGGTGAAGAGTCTAAACCTGTTAACCCTATTGGAGACGTAGTCGGCTCAAACATAAAAGATGCGTTCCCTGCTGAAGAGGCAAGCAGATATATACAGATCTGCAACGAGTGTATCGATTCTGGAAAAATGAAGAGCGTTGAATATCAGATAAGCAAAAATGGAAAAATATCTTTTTTCGAAGCAAGGGTGAGCCCGCTTAATGAGAACAATGTGCTTGCAATTATCCGTGATATAACCGAAAGCAAAAATTACAGGGATACCTTAACAACGATCACAGAGACCGGATTTGAACATGGGGATAACATATTCCGCATTCTTGTCAGACAACTTGCTGTGTCTCAGAGTGTAAATACTGCTTTTTTGGCTGAGTTCTGTCAGGAAGAAGAAAAAGCGTCTACAGTCGCAGTCTGGAATCACGGGAACTATGTTCAGAATTTTGGGTTTGATACTAAAGGAACATTATGCGAAAATGTATTGTTAAGCGGAGAATGGTTCTGTCCCTCAAATGTACAGCAACTTTATCCTGAAAGCCAGGTACTTAAAAGGCTGGGAGCGGAAAGTTACTGGGGACTGGCACTTAGAAACGATTCTAACGAAAACATCGGTGTGCTTGTGATCATCGACGATAAGCCTATGGAACACTCTGCACACCTGTACTCAATATTGAGTAGTTTTGCTGCACGTGCTGCTGCCGAGATCGAAAGAAGGAAAGCAGAAGAAGCACTGAAAGAGAATGAGAGAAAATTCCGCAGCTATGTGGATAATTCACCCAGTGCCATCATTGTAGCGGATAATACCGGACAATACATAGATGTGAATCCTGCAGCAAGCAGGATCACAGGTTTTAGCAGGGAAGAATTGCTATCGATGAACCAGAAAGATACTTTTCCTCCTGAAGAAAAATACAATTATGAAAAACTGTTTCAGGAATTACATGAAAATGGTCATTTGTCCGTGGAATTACCGTTCCTAAAGAAAGATGGAACTCGCGGATACTGGGCTGTGGATATTGTACGTCTTTCTGAAGAACTCTTCCTTGGAGTACACACTGATATTAGCGACAGGATCAATGCAGAGGAAATGCTTGGTTCTGCGACTTACAGACTTTCTCTTGCAACCAAAAGTGCTGAGATAGGCATATGGGAGTGGGATTTCAAAGCTAATTCCCTTATATGGGACAAAAAGATGCATGATATCTACGGAACCGACCCCGGTGAATTTACAGGTGAGTTCAGGCACTGGGAAGAAAAAGTTCATCCTGATGACAGTAAAATGGTCTCTAGAGAGCTTAATGATGCCGTATCAGGAATAAAGGACTTCAAGACAGAATTCCGTATTCTCACTCCGAATAATGAAGTCCGTTTCCTTGAAGCGCATGCAATGGTAATACGTGATCCTGACGGAAACCCATTGAAAGCAATTGGAACTAACTGGGACATTACTGAAAGAAAGGTAGCAGAAGAGGCTTTGATATATTCAAAGATCATATCTGAAGATACTAACCGTATCAAAAGTGAGTTCATGAAAAATATGTCCCATGAACTGAGAACACCACTTACAGCAGTTATTGGTTTTGCAGATGTCCTTTTGAAACAGGATTCGCAAGGACTTAGTAAGGCACAAAAAACGTATGCAGAGTATATCTATACCAGTGGAAATAACCTTCTGGACCTTATAAACAAGATACTTGATTTTTCAAAATACGAGATCAATGACCTCGAAAATCTGAATCTTAAAAAGGTAACACTGGACAGTCTTGTGAACGAGATAATTATGCTTATAGCAAAAAAGGCAGCAGACAGAAGTATCAGTCTTTCATTCAAGAGAAAGGAATCAATTGGTACATTCTACGCAGATGAGCATAAACTTACACAGATAATACATAACCTTCTTGAAAATGCTGTCAAATTTACTGAGCCGGGCGGATCGGTCACAATTGAAACTTCAACATACGGCCGGATGCTTAGAATATCAGTCATAGACACCGGAATTGGAATCTGTAACGAAGACCTGAACAACATATTCAAACCATTCCACCAGATAGATGGCTCCATTGGCCGTAAATACAGTGGAACCGGAATCGGACTTGCACTTACAAAGAAGTTTGTGGAGCTGCATGGCGGAACCATAAAGGTGACAAGTGAGCCGGGAAAAGGCAGCAATTTTACTTTTGAGATCCCAATAGATCCATATTTAGCCGACTGAACGAGGATCAGGTTTCTGAGAATCAATAGATTTTTACGTTACCGCAGTTGAATTTATAGATTATTTTCACCCTGCTTACAACACTATTATTAAGCAAGTGGTCAATTATAGATTTCTCTAAATTTAATGGATGGAATAATTAATGGATGGAAAAAAACAGATATACTTAGCAGGGCCACTTTTTTCACAGGCGGAGAGGGATTTTAACGTACTGCTCAGGGACAAACTGGTTGAAATGGGATTCTCTGTTTTCCTGCCACAGGAGGATGGCAATGATACTGAATCAAGCCGTATGGAGGACAGGCAGAAAAACATCTTTGATAATGATGTAAGGGGAATTGATACCTCCGATATTGTACTGGCAGTACTTGACGGCGGCAGCGATGTGGATTCAGGAACAGCATGGGAAATGGGTTATGCATATGCAAAAGGAATTCCAGTTCTTGGACTTAAGACCGATTTCAGGACATTTGGTGACGAAGGTATTGTTAACCTGATGATGGAAATGGCAGTCGAAGCACTTGAAAGAGATGTTGATTCCATTATCAAGGTACTTGAAAACTACCTTTAGAACCGAATCAAATAATAATTGATTTTAAAATCAAAACAAAAACATTCATGTCAGGTAATCGATTATTTACCTGAACATGACCCTTCTTTGAAATCTTTTTCTGTGACTTTGCCGCCGGGTTCAGATTCTGTAAATATCTGACCTTCAAAAGCATAAACTTCAGCGCCTGTAACCCATGCATCATGAGGAAGACCTGCTTTTATGCATGTATGGTTCAGGAACTCTATTTCGTCAAAATCATTCTCTGGAGCGACCTGTGGTAATAGCAGACCCTGTCGGTATCCGCTTTTTACAATAAGTCCGTGCCTGCCGATCTTAATTGAGGATGGCAGGTCCTTTGGCGGAACATCAACCAGTTCAGGTTTTGTGAGTATAGTAACTTCCACAGAAATATCATTCATCTCTGCTTTTCTAACCGGAGGGAATCTTGGGTCACGAAGCGCTGCTGAAAGAGCAGAATCCGTTATTGCATGTCTTAATGAAGAATCGGCATACGGATGACCGATACAACCGCGCAGGTCGTGGTTTTTGGTAAGGGTTACAAAAACTCCCCTTACTTCATTGAATATAGCAGGGAGCTGGATCTCTGAACCGTCCATCATCTCGCCTGTTCTCAAATATAGTTCAATGGCATCCCTTGCAAGTTGCACAGCCGCCTGACCTTCGGTATCTGATAGCAATTTTACCCCTTCACTCATGAATAAGACTCCTTGATCTATTTAATATGGTTGAGCAAACAGCATGCTGGTAATGAGGAATACACATTACCGGACAACTGAGAACTTTCATACAGGAAATTTGTTCTTTATCTGTTAAGTCTGTATCGAGCAGCGGCAATTTTCAGGGCTTCAATACCCGGGAGAATCTCACCTGCGAGGTAATCGATACAGGCTCCACCACCGGTACTTAAGTGTGAGAACTCGTTCTCGTAACCGAGGTTCCTTATCTCTGCGGAGATGTGACCGCCACCTGCAATTGAATATTCAGAATTTACAGCAGCCTTGATGATCTCATGTGTACCAAGCGCAAACGGCTCAACCTCAGAAAGACCTGCAGGACCATTGAGTACAACGGTCTTTGCGTTCTTTATCTCTTCAGAAAAAGCAACAATGGTCTCAAGACCAATGTCATTTATTGGAAGGTTTCCGTTTGGAAGTTCGCTGACCTGTGCTTCCACGCGTTTACCACCATCATTAAAAGCAACATCAACAGGAAGACCGATCTTCCCATTGAACTTTTCAAGAACCTGTTTTCCCCTTTCGATCTGGTCGGTGTAACCCTGTGATTCGATGAAATCCAGGTTCGCGGAACCAATATCGACACCTGATGCGGCAAGCATTACATTTGCCACGACACCTGTGACAAGCACCCTGTCAGCACCGCCATTGATAAGGACATTCTCAGCAACTTTGAGGGAATCGTCGACCTTTGCACCGCCAAGAACAAAGATACACGGTCTTTCGCCGCCTTTTATACCTCTGTCAAGGGAAGCGATTTCCTTCTCCATCACCCTTCCGGCACCTGTTGGCAGGATCTCAGTGAAACCCATTATGGATAAATGACTTCTGTGGGAAACTGCAAAAGCGTCATTGAGGAAAATATCAATAAGAGGTGCAAGTTTTTTCACCATATGGGTATTTGCATGCTCAGAAGCTGGTTTTTCGATGCTTTCTTCGGAATAGAACCTTACATTCTCAAGCAATATCACATTGCCATTTTCCATCGAGGAAATAGAAGAACGCGCATATGTGCCGAAAATATCGTCTACATACTTTACCTCTTTCCTGAGATAATGCGACATGCGCTGAGCGTGTGGTTTCATTGTAGTGAAGTCTTTTTTACCTGCACGGCTCTGGTGAGCCATGAGTACGACCTTTGCGTCCGCAAGATCCTTTATGGTAGGAATATGGCTCTTTATTCTCATATCATCGAGAATGTTACCTTCCGTATCCATAGGAGTATTCAGATCCACTCTCACAAGTATGGTCTTGCCGTCCACATCAAAATCATCAATAGTAAGATAGTCCCTGCTAGTCAAAATTCCATCACCGCTTCTTTTAAACATGAATGACTAATGATCAATATATATAGAGTAAATAAGTCCACGTAAGTATATAAATGACATATATTGTCTAATTTTTTGTCATAATGAACTAATCTTATTATACCTTTTCCATTAAGCGAAAAAGCAGATCAGCCAAAAACTAATATTACTTGTATCATTACTTGTATCACGTTGCAAAAAGGTGATCATATGAAGATACTCGGAATATCAGGAAGCCCAAAAGTTGGCCAGAACAATGATACTTTGATAAGAAAAGTGCTTGAGATCGCAGCTGAAAGAGGATTTGAGACTGATGCAGTCTTCCTCTCTGAATCAAAGGTTGCTCCATGTACTGCATGCGGAGTTTGCGCAAAAGGAGAAAGATGCGTAATTGACGATGACATGCAGCCAATATATGACAAGCTTGTGGAAGCAGACGCAATTGTGGTTTCTTCCCCGGTCTACTTCGGAACCATGACCGCACAGCTTAAAGCACTCTGTGACAGAAGCGTTGTCCACAGAAGACAGGGATTCAGACTCAGCAACAAACTCGGTGCAGCAATGGCGATCGGCGGTTCAAGGAATGGCGGCCAGGAAAAAACTATCCAGACAATCCACGAGTGGATGCACATCCACGGAATGATAGTTGTCGGAGACGGCGGACACTTCGGTGGAATTCTCCAGAAACCTGCTGCAGAAGACGAAGAAGGCATGAAAACAGCAGTTGACACAATAAACAAAGTATGCGATGTCCTTGAAATGATGAAGAAATGAAATATTTTCTTCACATCTTTATTCACTTACTTTTCATGATTTGCTTACTTTTTCAGTTCATTTAAGAGTGACTTTCAAAGCAACCCATAACAAACCATATAAACAAATTGATACTATTTTATTTAAGGACAGATATAAGGATTTATTTGTCCATGTGGGTGTTTACCATGGGAGAAAAATCAGACAAATCTCAAGAAAGCGGAGCTCTGTTCAAAGCACCGGAAGATTTTGCCTCGAATGCAAATATAAATGACCCAGATATTTATAGAATCGCTGATGAAGACCCGGAGGGATTCTGGGAAAAGAATGCGGAGAACATTGAGTGGTACAGAAAATGGGATAAAGTTCTGGAATGGGAACCTCCGCACTCAAAGTGGTTCGTTGGAGGAAAACTCAATGCCTGTTACAACTGTCTTGATGTGAACCTAAAGGAACGTGCTGACAAGAATGCGCTTATATGGGAATCCGAAGGCGGCGAGATTCGCAAATATACTTACAGAGAACTACTTGAAGAGGTCTGTAAATTTGCAAACGTTCTCAAAGACCTCGGGGTCAAAAAAGGAGACATTGTCACTATATATCTACCAATGATACCTCAGGTAATCATTTCCATGCTGGCATGTGCGCGTATAGGAGCACCGCATAGTGTTGTTTTTGCAGCTTTCTCCGGTGAATCTCTTGCAACCAGAATTGGAAATGCAAATAGTCGAGTCCTGATCACCTGTGACGGATACTCACGCCGTGGAAAAGTCGTTGAACAGAAGAACAAGGTCGATGACGGTATTCGCTCCTGTGGAATTGTGGACAAAGTTATTGTCGTTAAGCATCAGGACAACGACGTTCAGATGAAAGAAGGAAGAGACCTCTGGTGGCATGATGTCATGGAAGGAGCAGACACTTCATGTGAACCTGAGGTTATGGATTCCGAAGATATGCTCTTTTTGATGTATACCAGCGGTACTACAGGAAAACCAAAGGGAATAGTACACACCACCGGCGGATACATGGTTGCAACCAAAACAACAAGCAAATTCATCTTCGATCTGAAAGAAAACGATATCTACTGGTGTACGGCAGATTGTGGATGGATCACAGGACATTCATACATCGTTTACGGACCACTTGCCAACGGTACCACCCTTGTAACTTATGAAGGTGCACCGGATTATCCTGATAAGGACAGGTACTGGGACATTATTGAGAGACATAAAGTTACGATACTTTACACTGCACCGACAGCCATCAGGACATTCATGAAATGGGGACCTTCATGGCCCAAGATGCATGACATATCAACACTCAGGCTTATCGGTTCTGTAGGTGAACCAATCAATCCGGGCGCATGGATTTGGTATCATGAGAATATAGGACTTGGAAAATGTCCTGTTGTCGATACCTGGTGGCAAACCGAAACCGGAATGATAATGATATCAGCACTTCCGGGAATAACAACAACAAAGCCTGGAAGTGCCACCATGGCATTTCCGGGAATTAAAGCAGCAGTCCTTGATGATAAAGGAAACGAAGTTGCACCCGATGAAAATGGTTATCTTGCAATCCTGAATCCGTGGCCAAGCATGGTTCGCACAGTGTTTGGGAATGAGGAGCGTTTCATTGAAACATACTGGAGCAAATGGGACAACAAGACCTATTTTGCCGGTGATGGTGCAAAGAAAGACAAAGATGGTTACTTCTGGATAATTGGCCGTGTGGATGATGTCATCAAAGTTTCAGGACACCGTATCGGAAGTGCAGAGTTTGAAAGTATCATGGTGTCACATCCTTCGGTTGCTGAAGCAGGAGTTGTTGGAAAGGAAGATGAACTCAGAGGCGAGGTCATCTACTGCTATGTGACCCTCAGGACTGGTGTTGAGGAAAGCGACGACATTAAGAAAGAGCTCAGAACCTATGTTGAAAGGAACATTGGTCCCTTTGCACGTCCAAAACATATCATATTTGCAGATGACCTGCCAAAAACAAGAAGTGGCAAGATCATGAGGAGAGTGCTAAAGGCAATTGCAAACGAGAAAGACCCTGGGGATCTGACAACTTTGCAGGATCCTGATGTTGTTCAGGCACTGAAGGAAAAAACCATGAAACTGGAAAATTAAGTTTGTAGATTTTTTAATTTGGAAACGAAATTTGGAATTTGATACTGAGATGAAAAGAGAGGATAAAAGGAGAAAACTCTCCTTTATTCATTTAATTCGACACCGATACTTTCTGCAATAGCAGGAATATCAAGATGATTTCTCAAAAGCTCGACAACCCTGTCAAGCTTTACCTGCTGTTTTATATGAGCATGACCTATCAGGTTTTCCATTCTCTCAATGGTGTTCATGGTATCACCACGCACAAGGATCACAGGAATTCCTGCTTCCTCTGCGCTTGCAAGAACAGCACCACTTGGGCGCATATTTCCAGTGAGGATCAGGCATTTTACTCTTGAATCGATTGCAGCCATCTGTATATCTGCCCTGTCACCACCGGTGATAACAACACTGTTTGGTTGCCGTCTGAAGTATTTTATCGCAGAACCGACTTCCATTGCACCTACAAGATAATTCTCAACAAGCTGGTCCAGTTTATCGGGAGCTACAAGAACTTCTGCATGAAGATCTTCAACAATTTCGGAAATAAATACTGAACGCAGGGTATGATCTTCGTAAATAACTCCGAATACCTTTATGCCTTTGCGCTCAAGGAAAGGAACAACTATCTCAGTTACCCTGTCTTCCATGTTGCGTGGAACTTCGTTGAGTATCACACCTGTCAGCGGGGCTTTGTCACCAACGATGCGCACATCACAAAGTATCCTGTCAATTGCAGAAACCGAATCAAAACGTGTAACAAGCAGCATTGGTATTCCAAGTTTGAATGCAACTTCCGGGTCTGAAAGACCGTACATTGAACCGCCTCCGATACAGCCTGTACCTTCCACGAATACAACATCTTTGTCTTTTGAGAGTACAGAATATGCATCTGAAAGTCTTTTATCAAGGTCTTTCTCAACACCTTTGAGAGCATCGTCTATGAGGCTGTCCGTAAGGTGAATAGGAGTTACATATTTTGCAGGGTCTTCAATTCCCAGAAGTCTCTTGATACCTTCGGAATCTTCATCCGTAAGTGAACCGTCCACATCTATCAGGAGATTTCCCACTGGTTTCATGTAACCTATTTTCAAACCACTTTCCTGGAATATTTTCCCCAGACCCATACATATAGAGCTCTTACCAGAGTACTCTTCTGATGAACTAACCAATATTGAAGCCATAATTACCATCTCCTTACTCATTCAGATTCAGTGTGAACCTGATATCCATTGCAACACATCCCTTACCTTCAGGCATTACCATTAAAGGATTAATTTCAAATTCTAATATTTCCGGAAAATCCGTTACAAGCTGTGACACTTTCAGCAGAGTCTGCACAATTGAGTCGATATCCGATGCCGCCTCACCTCTTACACCTGCAATTAACGGATAGGTCTTAATTGACGACACCATGTGTTTTGCCTCTGACTCTGTGATAGGAGCAACTGCAAACGAAACATCTTTTAAGAACTCAACATAAGTTCCGCCAAGTCCGAACATTAGCAGCGGACCGAATTGCGGATCCCTGTCCATTCCGATGATTACCTCTTTTCCTCCGCTTATCATCTTCTGGAGCTGGACACCTGTGATAGTGGCATCAGGCATGTAGTGTCTCACATCTGACATCATAGAATTATAAGAGCGCTCCACATCGTCCGCATGTTTAAGATTCAGACGGATACCGCCTACATCACTTTTATGTGAAATATCAGGGGACAGGATCTTCATAACAATGGGATACCCCATATCCTCTGCTGCCTTGACAGCATCAGGAAGAGTTTTTGCGATTCTTGCATCAACAACAGGAATGTCATACGCTTTCAGTATGTCCATTGATTCAAGACCATGCATCCTTCTTTTGTTTTCAGATGCAGTATCGATGAACGAACGAGCATATTCCCTGTCGGCTTTCAACTTTGCAGGGTCACCACGTTTGTGATTCCTGATCGTGTAATAATTGCAAAGAGCGTTCATACTTGCAACTGCCCTTTCTGCAGACGAGTAATTTGGAACTCCGTGTTTGTTGAGGATTTCCTCACCAGCTGCGATCCTGCTTCCACCTGCAAAGTTACAGAGTATCGGCTTTTTCGAATCCTTGATCTTTGCTGCAACCTTTTCTGCAATTCCCACAACGTCTGTCATCGACTGCGGTGAAACAAGAACGATGATACCATTTACGTTTATGTCATCCAGAACAACGTCAAGAGCATGTTCGTAAAGGTCTGCGCCTGCATCTCCCAGAACATCGACCGGATCGTAGAAGTTTGCTGCCGGTGGTAGTTTCTCTCTCAGTCTTTCCACGGTCTTTTCTTCAAATGATGCAATTGAAAGACCTGAGTTATAACATGCATCAGCCGTCAGGATTCCAAGACCACCTGCGTTGGTGACTATGGCAATGTTCCTGCCTTCCGGCAGAGGACAAAACGAGAAAGCACGGCTGTAATCGAGCATTTCCTCAAGAGAATCCGCACGCAGCACACCACCCTGCTTAAAAGCTGCATTATATGCGGCATCAGAACCTGCCAGTGTACCGGTGTGGGATGACACGGCTTTGGAACCTACTGAAGTTCGTCCTGATTTTACAATAACGATTGGTTTTGAACGTGACACTCTCTCTGCGATCTTAATGAATTCAGGACCATCTTTTACACCTTCAAGGTAAGCTGCAATGACTGCTGTTGACGGATCGGTCTCAAACAACTTCAGGAAATCATTTTCCGCAAGTACGGCTTTGTTACCAAGGCTTATGAACTTGGAAAAACCAACTCCAATTCTTTCCGCCCAGTCCAGGGTGACCGTACATATCGCACCTGACTGAGACATCATGGCTATGTTTCCCTTGTATGCCATGTTGGCTGCAAAAGATGCGTTAAGCCCTGAAGCAGTATCGATTATACCAAGGCAGTTTGGACCTATCAGCTTTATTCCATATTTTTCACATAATGCTATACATTCGCGTTCAAGACGTGCACCTTCAATACCAGCTTCCTTGAAACCGGCAGATATGATTATGACATTTTCAACTCCGGCCCTGCCACACTCATCAATTGACCCGGGCACAAACTTTGCCGGAACAACGATTATTGCGAGGTCGACCTTTTTTTCAGACGGAACTTCCAGTATGTTATGATAACACGGAAGTCCCAGTATCTCGTCAACATTAGGATTGATAGGAATGATAGTGAGTTCACTGTTCTGCATCAGATTTTCAAGTACAGCTCTCCCTACTTTTCCTTCTGTCCTGGATGCACCGATAACGGCTACAGAATCAGGATTGAACATTTTCTCCAGCATGTATTTCTCCCTTAGATAATTCCCTTTTTATTATTACTATACAATGATAGATAAAATTAAGGGAGAAAGTAAAAAAAGAAAGAGATTTGTTTTGTCAATAATTTTGTACGAAAAATTAGATTGTTTTTGGTTTCTTATACGGGAAAGGTATAATGAATATATTCACATTAATTTGAAAGTATACCATATATTTTTAGCATTTTCCTGATTCACCTTTGGACCATATTTTACATTGGTCAATTGAACATTATATCGCATCTGTAATTTTTTAGATCTTAAAGCGCTGCATACAGCAGGTTGTCTACTCTCAAGCCTCATTTGATCATGAATAGTTCCAGCTTTGATGACAAGTTCGGTCTTATTTTCAAACCTTGCTGGAACAAAGTGTTTTTCATTCACAAACTCACGGATTTCATCAGTTAACATTATTTACTCCCCGACATCAGATTGTTGAAAATATATGTGTAAAAGAATAATTATATTATCTCCTACACAAATTATCATTTATAAACAAACTTTACCCTTGAAACTCCTCTACAGCTACTACTTTTGCCTTTCCTTGATTTCAGCCATTTTCTTCTCATAGATGGCCTTATAGTCAGCAGTTTTTATCTCATTCCATTTCACACTGAGAGCCGCATAATCCTTATGCATGGATTCAGAACTCAGTTTATGAGACGTCCACTCTGCTGCATTTCTTATTCCAAGAACAAATGCATGAATTGCCTCGTAATATCTCCTGAGTACCGGGGATTCATTCCTGGAACGATATCCAATTGCAGAGCCTATCAGCAGAATACCTATAATTCCTATGAAGAATATTCCAGCGTTGAAAGGACTTACTGGCTCCTGTTCCACTGCCTTGTTCATCATCTCCGCGTCCTGGACATCAATGGAGTTTAGTTCTGCGTTGCTCTCATAGGTCACCTTCGTGCTCTTTGCCGCAGACTCTGGAATCGTACTTCGAAGAATTGCAGTGCTGCCAGTACTTGCAATTGCAAATGGTGAGAATCCGGGTGTCTGTGCCTTGTAATAATAATTATTGACATCGTTACCGATTCTGGAAGTCTTTAATTCACTCCATGAACCACTGGAATACCTGTAAAGTTTTACAGACGCAGGATCTGCATTGTTATCCTCAAGCCACTGCTTTGAAACCTTGAATGTGACCTCTGCCGATGAGAAATAATTCCCTGAATTGAATTTGGTGTCCCCAACCCATATATTGATATAACGGTAAACATTTCCGGGCGGATTGGTGCTTACCAGGGAAGAACGGTCATACAATATTTCAATTATCGCCTTTACCTGGCCTGCAGCCTTAAGTGCAGTAAACTCCACAGATTCAAGGTCATTTTCTGAATTCGGGAACTTGAATGCTATTTTCTGTCCCTGTGTCACATATTTGATAGAATAATCTTTGTATGCAACATTATTGTAGTCCTCGGCACCACTTGAACCACCTCCGCCGCCTCCACCACCGCTGCTTGATGATGAAAAGCCGCTGTAATCTGTGACCTTATTGTCAACATCATATACTCTGATAGTTATAGCCTCTGAATCGTTGAGATTACCATCTGTTACGTGGAATTCTACAGAATAGGTACCTGCCTGACGATAACTTGGAATCCAGTGGAAAAGCCTTGTTTCCTGATCAAATGATGCACCCGACGGTGCACCACTTAATGAATATGTAAGAGTATCGTTGTCGGCATCTGTGGCATTTACGTAGAACTCCAGTGTTTCGTTCTCATAGATCGAACGTGAACCTATATACTCTATTTCCGGAGGCATGTTGGTCGGATTCACTTTTACATGAACCGTGGTGCTATCATAAAGATCGCCATCGGTGGCATTGAAAAGTATGTAATAATCTCCACTGTCATAATAACCAGTTTCCCAGACAAACTTATCACCGATAATCTTTCCATTATCAAAGTCAGTTGAGAATGAGATTGAATCGCCATCAGGATCTGTAGCACTAAGATTTACCTTTACCTGCTCGGTCTCATTTACCTCATACATTGGGATTGAATTAAATAAAGGTGCACGATTGACGTTCTCAACATTGACTGTCACTGTGTCAAAAGCAGTGTACAGCAGATCAGATGCACGGAATTCGATCGTATATTTGCCTGATTGTCCGTAAGTAGGAGTCCAGGTAAAAGAACCTGTGATATTATCGAAATCAGCGCCGTATGGAAGACCCGTAACTGCATAGGTCAATGTTTCATTATCCGGGTCTGTTGCATTGATAATAAATTCCAGAGTCTCATTCTCATGCACATATTGAGTACCCATATGTACTATGCTGGGAGGAATATTCGTATTGCCTACTGCGATCATAGCAGTCTTAGAGTCCGAAAGCTGGCTGTCTGATACTGTAAATACAATATAATGTATACCTTTATCATTTATACCTGGGGTCCAGGTAAATATATTGTCTACGAGTTCACCGTATTCCACATCTTTTGAGAATGTAAGTTCATCATCGTCTATGTCCCTGGCTGTTAGATTGATCGACAATGTCTCAAGTTCATTGATAACCATACCATCTATGGAATCCAATATCGGTGCAGAATTGGAACCGGTAACTATGATCTCAACGGTCTGACTCACTTCCAGTTCACCGTCGCTGACAGTAAAGGTCACATCATAATTGCCCTCATCTTCATATCCGGTGTTCCATGTGAAAATACCATTATGCAAAGAACCTGATGCAAAGTCCTTGCTGATTCCAAGCGGAGTATTGTCAGGATCTGATGCATTCAGATCAAGGACTAAAGTATCATTCTCAGCCACAAATACCTTGGAAGGTATGTCTATTTGTGGCGGTCGGTTTACATTGTAAACTGTTATTTTTACATTTTCCGTGTCCTTTGCCTGACCATCTGAAACAGAGAACACTACATAGTGCACTCCGGCATCATCATAGGAGGGAGTCCATGTGAAAACACCGGTAGATGCATTTATTGCAGAATTTTCCAGAGTATCTATCACTGAATAATGAAGAATATCTCCTTCATCTTCATCACCTGCATGGAGACTGATTGTTAATAGCTCATTCTCATCTACAAATATGTCACCCGTAGGTACAAGTTCAGGAGCACGGTTTACTGAAGTTACAATAATACTGATCGTTTCAGAATCTGAAAGATCACCATCGCTTACACTGAAAGTTACATTGTAGGTTCCAGACTGATCATAATCCGGTATCCAGACAAATTCCTGTGTGCCTTCATCAAAATCTGCTCCATCCGGAATTCCTGTAGCTGAATAGGTCAGGTCATTTGAATCTGGATCCGAACCTGATACTGTTAACCTTATTTCAGAGCCTTCACCAATTGTTTTATCTCCTATTGGCTCAAGTTCAGGAGCGCGGTTTACTGAACCAACAGTAATAATAATTGATTCCGAGTCAAGTTGGTAACTATCGCTCACATAGAAAGTTACGGAATATGAACCGGAGTCATCAAAATCCGGAGTCCAGGTAAACTCACGGGTTTCAGGATCAAAGTTTGCTCCCTGAGGAACTCCGGTTGAATAATAGATCAGTGAATCCCCATCGTCATCGGAAGCAGATACTGTAAATAAAAGTTCTTCGCCTTCGTTTATCTGCTTATTCCCAATATTATCAAGAACCGGAGCACGGTTGACATGATATACTGTTATTTTTACGGTTTCTGAATCATTAAGATTACCATCAGTTACTCCAAAAATTACAGAATAAGTACCTGATGCCTCATAATCTGGGGTCCAGCTAAACTGGCCGGTCCCTTCATCGAAATAAGCATCTACAGGTTTATTTTGAATAGAATATGTAAGTTCATCCTGATCGAGATCAGTTCCTGTAATTTTAAATGACAGTTCAGAATTTTCATCTATGATCTTGTTTCCTATAAATGCAAGTACAGGAGGACGGTTGACAGAACCTACTGTAATAGTGATACTTTCAGAATCATTCAGATCACCGTCACTTACACTGAAAGTTACCTCATAGTTACCGGAGTCATCATAACCAGGAGTCCATACAAAAGTACGGGTATTAATATTGAAGACCGCATCATCAGGTATACCTGAAGCGGAGTAGCTAAGTGTATCTGAATCAGGATCATTAGCATCGATAGTGAATGAAATCTCTTCACCTTCTGCAACATCCATATTGCCAATTTCTGACAACACTGGAGCACGATTAGTATTCAGAACTTCTATGGATATAGTTTCAGAGTCTGCCAGAGAGCCGTCACTTACACTGAAATCTATAGAGTAACTTCCTTCCTGCTCATAATCAGGAGTCCATGTGAATACATGGGAAACAGCATCAAAAGATGCACCATCCGGAAGTGTAGATGTAGTGTATTCAAGAGCATTGCCATCAGGATCGTTGGCACTTATTGTGAAATTCAGTTCTGAACCTTCACTGATAGTTTTATCTCCTATTGATCCAAGCTCAGGAGCACGATTTACCAGACCGACACTGATAGTAATAGTTTCAGAGTCGGAAAGATCACCATCGCTCACATTAAATGTCACATCATAAGTTCCTGATTCGCCATAAACAGGGGTCCATGTGAACTCCCTGGTAAGCGGATCGAAATCAGCAGATCCTGGCACTCCTGTTGCTGAATAAGTAAGCGGATTGGAATCAGGATCTTCTGCATTCACTGTGAAATATAGTGTTGCATTTTCATCTACATTTTTATTACCGATCTCATCCAGAACCGGAGCACGATTGACATTATTCACCGTAATAGTAACTATCTGAGAATCGGAAAGGTCACCATCACTTACAGTAAAAGTCACTTCGTACTCACCTGAAGCATCATAATCAGGAGTCCATACCAGCTCACGTGTCTGGGAATTGAAAACTGACCCCTCTGGTTTACCTGTGACTGAATAGGAAAGTGCCTCGTTATCCGGGTCTGTTGCTGAGACTGAAATGACCAGTTCTGAATTCTCATTCACGGATGCATTTTCGATATAGCTCATTACCGGAGGACGGTTTGTGTTAGCAACATCTAAAGTAATGCTTTCAGAATCACTTAGAATACCATCACTTACCATGAAGGCAATGGAATAACTGCCTGACTGGTCATAGTCAGGAGTCCAGGTAAAAACGTGTGTGAATTCATCAAAGTCAGCACCATCGGGAAGAACAGATGTGGAATAAGTAAGATCATTCTCGTCAGGATCAGTGGCGTTTATACTGAAACTGATTTCCAGACCTTCAGTAGCAGTTTTGTCACCTATGGATGCAAGTTCAGGAGGACGGTTAACAGAGCCAACACTGATAGTAATGGTTTCAGAGTCGGAAAGGTCGCCATCACTAACAATGAAAGTTACATCATATGTTCCAGAATCATCATAACCAGGAGTCCAGGTAAAAACATGAGTGGATTCATCGAAGTCTGCTCCATCAGGAACATCTGTGGCTGAATAAACAATTGAATCTGAGTCCGGATCATTTGCACTAATAGTGAAGGAGAGTTCTTCACCTTCTGGAATATTCTTATTTCCAATTTCTGATAGCTCTGGAGCACGGTTTGTGTTAGCAACATCTATAGAGATGGTTTCAGAGTCAATCAGGACGCTGTCACTTACAGTAAATGTTATGAAGTGGCTGCCTGCCTGATCATAATCGGGAGTCCAGACAAAAGTAAGAGTGTTTTCATCAAAAACCGCACCCTCCGGGAGAACAGATGTAGAGTATGTCAGATCGTTGAGATCAGGGTCAGTGGCGTTTATTGTGAAACTGAGTTCTGAACCTTCAATAGCATTCTTATTACCTATGGGTATCAGTTCAGGTGGTCGATTGACAGAGCCAACGCTTATAGTAATAGTTTCAGAGTCGGAAAGGTCGCCATCAGTTACACTGAAAGTTACATCATAAGTTCCTGAATCTTCATAACCAGGAGTCCAGGTAAAAACATGTGTGGATTCATCGAAGTCTGCACCATCGGGAACATCTGTGGCTGAATAGACAAGAGAATCTGAGTCAGGGTCTGTGGCAGTGATTGTGAATGTAAGTTCCTCTGCTTCACTGATCCCTTTGTTACCAATATAATCCAGCTCAGGAGCTCTGTTGATATTCAGAACTTCAATATATACTGTTTCCGAATCAGAAAGGTCACCATCACTTACATCGATAGTGAGATTGTAGGTTCCAGATTTGTCATAGTCAGGCACCCAGCTAAATTCATGAGTAATTGGATTGAAACTTCCTATATAGGAAGGATTTGAAATTAAAAATACCAGGCTATCCCTGTCATGATCAGTGGCAGTCACAATGAAGCTAAGTTCAGAATTCTCATTGACCGTCCTGTTGCCTATCGATGAAAGAACAGGAGCAATGTTGACATTATTGACAACTATCTGCACAAGTTCGGTGTCGCTGAATATTCCATCATTCACTTCAAAGACTACATTGTGAGTTCCGGATTGGTTATATGTAGGAGTCCATGAGAACTGACGAGTCTGATCATTGAATGATGCGCCAGAAGGAAGACCTGATGCAGAATAAGTCAGTGTGTCGCCTGAATCTTCATCAGTAGCATTTATTTTGAATGAAAGATACTGGTTTTCATCTACGGTTTTTCCGCCTATGTGATAGAGATTAGGTGGAACATTGGTATTACCTACGGCAATTTTGAGATTCTCCGTATATGAAAGATTACCATCTGATACTGTAAAGCTCACATCATAGATTCCGCTGTCATCATAGCCAGGAGTCCAGGTAAAAACATTGTTATTAAGTATCCCAAAGGCTACATTTTTATCATAAGTTAGAGTGTCACCGTCAGGGTCACTACCGTTTATCACGATGATCAGTTCTTCGTTTTCATTCACTAATTCATCAGATATTGTTTGAATGAACGGTGCACGATTTGTGTTATTTACGGTGATTATAGATACTCCAGAATCTGAAAGGTCACCGTCACTTACAGTAAACTCAATTGCATGAATACCTGAGGAATTATAATCAGGAGTCCAGGTGAAAACTTTGTCTTCCAGAATTCCAAAGGTCGCATTGTGACTATATACCAAAGAATCTTCAGTATCAGGATCGTTCGCTGAAAGGGTAATCACAAGTGAAGAATTCTCTGCAACAGAATCAAATCCGGGAGACATCAGAACCGGTGCACGGTTAACGTTATTCACAGTAATTATTGCAACTTCAGAATCAGAGTCAAGCCCATCACTTGCAGTAAATTCTATCGCATAAAAACCAGCTTTTTCGTAATCGGGCGTCCAGGTGAAGATATTATCTGTCAGGTTACCAAATGTGGCATTGGTATAATAACTAAGAGTGTCCTCTGAATCCAGATCTGTTGCATTGAGAGTTATGGTAAGCGATGAGTTCTCGTTCACCGTATAAGAACCAGGTGATGAGAGGATTGGAACACGATTGACGTTATTTACAGTTATAGTAATAATTTCTGAATCGGAATTAGATTCATCGCTGACGGAAAATTCAATTGTATAAACACCGGCAGAATCATAGTCAGGAGTCCAGGTGAAAACATTGCCTGAAATGTCTCCAAATGAAACATTGCTTGAATATGTCAGATCATTGCCATCCGGATCTGAGCCCGGCAACGTAATTGATACCAGATTATTTTCATCTGTCACTACATCGGCAATTGAGGACAGAACTGGAGGACGGTTAACGTTTGCAACATTGATAGTCACGGTTTCTGAATCTGAATCAATACCGTCGCTTACTGCGAATTCAACCGCATGGATTCCGGCAGAATCATAATCAGGAGTCCATGTGAACGTATTGGATAATAGAATGCCAAACGTAGCATTGGTTGAATAAGTCAGATTGGCATCTATATCGGCATCAGTTGCATAAAGAGAGATTGTTAAAGTGTCATTTTCACTGACGAATTGCTCACCAATTTCTGACAAAACCGGTTCATTGTTGACATTATTGACAATGATAGTCACTATTTCAGAATCAACCAGTGAACCGTCACTCACATTGAATTCGACACTATAAACACCTGAATCGGTAAATCCGGGGGTCCAGGTGAAAATATAGTCTGCCAGGTTACCAAAGCTGGCATTGGAACCATAGGTTAAAGTGTCACCTGAGTCCAACTCGGTAGCTGAAAGTGTGATCTCAAGAAGATCGTTCTCGAAAACTGATTGCAATCCTATGCCATTTAGAGCAGGAGCGCGATTGACGTTATTGACTGTGATATTAACGACTTTTGAATCTGAATCAGCACCATCACTTACAGTAAATTCTGCAACATAAGTACCTGCATCATTAAAGTCTGTATGCCAGGTGAAAATGTTTCCTGATATATTTCCAAATGAAACATTAGATGAATAGGTCAGACTATTGTTGTCAAGATCGCTTGCCGACAATGTAATTGAAAGGGATTCATTCTCATTGATCTCAGAATCATCTATTAGAGAAAGTACGGGGGGACGGTTAGTATCTCCAACATTAATTATCACGGTTTGCGAATCAGAATCAATGCTATCATTTACAGTGAACTCCACAACGTAAGTTCCGGCAGCATTGTAATCAGGTGTCCAGGTAAAGACATTATCTGTCAGGTTACCAAATGTAGCATTGGTGTAGTAGCTGAGAGTGTCACCAGGATCTTCATCATTGGCTGTAAGAATCAGTTCTAATGTTGCTGTTTCGTTTAAAAACTGCTCGCCTATTTCATCCAGAACAGGAGCATTGTTAACATTACTTACATTGATGATCACTATTTCAGAATCAAACTCTGTGCCGTCTGTGACGTTGAACTCAATGGAATAGATACCAGAATCATTTGAATCTGGTGTCCAGGTGAAAATGTTTTCTGAAAGGTTGCCAAAGCTTGCGTTTGAAGAATATTTAAGAACATCCTCTGGATCATCATCGGCTGCAGAAAGGGGAATCTCAAGAAGATCGTTCTCGAAAACTGATCGTGGGCCTATATAATCCAAAACCGGAGCACGGTTTTTATTTGCAACAACGATCGTGATCATTTCCAAATCGTCTTTATCCGTAGATGAAGCCATAAATTCTACAATATATTCACCGGCATCGGAATAACCGGTAACCCAGTAAAATTCACCTGATGTAACATTCAATGTGGAATTACCGGGAAGAACATCTGCAGAAAATGTAATAGGATCGGAATCTGGGTCATTTGCCTCAATTACAAAGAAAAGAACTTCTGTTTCATTCAATGACTTATTTCCAATAGGCTGAAGTTCCGGTGGATTGTCAATGACTGGAACTTCTATCTCATTAACAAATATGGTCGCATAAGTAAAGTCTGATGCGTATCCGTCAAAAACCGAAAAGTTAGCACTATGGTTACCAATATCATCTGCTACTGGAGTCCATGAAAATGATCCATTACTGGAATTAAGAGAGTAAACTGCTGGAAGTCCCTCAATACCAAAGCTCAGATTAGTATCATCCTGGTCGGTTGCAGACAGAGTGAAATTCAGATTAGAACCTACATTCACAGTCTTATTCTCGATCTCGCCTATTACAGGAGGATAGTTAACCCTCACTGAGCCGTTCACAGCATAGTCTGCCGGGAATGAAGTCGTATCGTTTGAAAACGAAACGTTTCTGAGTACGATGTCATAATAACCGCTGACCAGCGATCTGAACAACAGGTTTGCAACATGGATCTCATCTTCGCTTGAGAGATTATCAAAAACAAATGTCGTATTGGCAAAACCCGTAGAATTGTTAAGATAAAATTGAGTATCTGATACTGATGATGAACTATTTCCATTGATATCATCTATCACAAGAGATGAACTATTAAATAGAATATCAAGAGACAGGAATCTGATATTTGTGATATTATCTACAAATACAGGTAGTGAAAATGAAACACCTGGATTGACTACAGTTGAACCTACAATTACTGTTTCATTTGAATATGCACTTGCAAATACCGACAACAACAATATAGACAAAGCTACACTTAATAGAATAAAACCTATTTTCTTACATTTTTCCGTTCCTTTAGGAAACATGCTTTTCCCCCAAAGCATTCTTAAAGGAGGATGAAACTGCCTTCTAGTCGAACGTTTTTAATTGGTGTACCTTAATAGAAGAAAGCACTACCACCCACCATTTAAAAACTAATCCCTTATAGATTATAAATTTTTTTAATTACATCGATATAATAATTATACTAAAACATAATCAAAATAATAAGTGTGTAAGGTTTCAAGAAGAATATAAAATGATTGAGCCGGTGACCGGATAATTAATACAAGATATTTAATAAATAATTGCGTAAGTAACTAAATAAATAAATAATGATGCCGGATACAGCATCATTTCTTCAGGCGCCTGTATCTTTTTCCATCTGGATTACTAATCTGCAAGTACAATTGCTCATAGTGGCCTCTGTATCTATATCCTACAACTCCTACAGCAGCGATCATACCTAGAATCAGAAATAGCAGAATTCCTTTGTTACTTTTCTTATCCTGAGGTAACTCTGCTCCAACTGGGACTATTTCATCACCCATTGACATAACTGATTGGTTTGCAGCAGAACTGTTCTCGCTCAGAATTGTTTCTGTGATAGTCGGAACAAGAATTGCAAATGGTGAAAATCCGGGAGTTTTGGCTGTGTAATATAGATAGTCCCCATCTTCGCTTTCAAATGAAGTGTCAAGAAGCGTCCACTTTTCATTTGAGTAACGGGAAAGTACTATTGAATCCTGTTCAATACCATTGAAATATACCCATGATTTTTCCACCTTGAACCTGATAACCACATCAGAAATAACCTCTGAAGGGAACTTTGAATCTCCTACCCAGATGTTTAGGTTCTTGTATACATTACCAGAAGGTGCTGAACTTACAAGGGCAGAAGTTCCTTTCAGGATCTCAACAACTGCCTTGGTCTGGCCGCCATTGAGTTTGCAGACAAAACTAATGGACACTATATTGTTAGCTGGTTCATCGAACTCGAATATAGTTTCCTTGTCTTTCAGGACAGATTTCAGGGCATAGTCTTTGAATTCTATATTCTCATACTTCTCCCCTGTGTTCTGGGAGCCACCGCCGCCGCCACCACCACTTCCTGAAGAAGTAGTTGTTCCACTGCTGGAAGAGGAGGGGTCTGTTACTGTAATGGACACGGTTTCATAATCTTCTGATGTACCGTCTGTCACATAGAAACTTACTGAGTATGTGCTCATTTGATCTTCATCGGGTGTCCAGCTAAATAATCCTGAAGAAGAGTCCAATGCAGCATTAGAAGGGGTTTCCAGGCATGTATATGTAAGAGTGTCACCGGAATCTACATCTTCTGTAGACAAATAGAATTCTAGAGTGTCATTGTAATCGATTTCCTTCGCACTCACAGAATTAAGTTTCGGAGGCATATTAACATCTGTAACCGTTATAGTAGCAACTGTGCTGTTACTCAAACTGCCATCTGAAACTGTAAATAAAACATTATAAGTCCCGGCATCAGTGAAGTCTGGATCACAGATAAAAGTGTTACCTCTTATTGATCCAAGACTGCTGTTTGTGGAAAAGGTAAGTTCATCATTGTCCGCATCTGAACCTGTGAGATCGATGTATAGCACATCATCCTCAGCAACAGTAGTGTCTGCTACAGAATCCATTACAGGAGCAAGATTGACATCCGATACTACTATGTCTACTACCCGATAACTTGAATGGCTGTCTGCCACTCTGAATACAGCATGGTAATCACCTGCTTCTCCGTATGTAGGTGTCCAGCTTACAAGTATCGAGGTACTATTAACCCAGGACATAGATGAATTAGCCGGCTGGCCTGTTTCCCAGGAAAATGCTAGAGAATCACCTTCCGGATCTGTTGCAGACAATCCAAATGTCAGAGTTGAATTCTCATCTACATAAAGGGTTTCAAGTGTGTCGATTACAGGAGGAAGATCAGGGTCACTTGAAACTATTGTTATTTTGGCTGTTTTTGTATCTGACCCCTCGCCATCATCTACTTTGAAAGTCAATGCTTTCATGCCAAGTTCCGTTGGATTGATCCAGGTAAAAACACCCGTTGAAGCATCAAGGGTTGACCCTTCAGGCAATGTAGTAATGTTTGAATAAGTGAGAGAATCCCCATCGGGATCAAAAGCATTTAATTCAATTGTAATATCATCATTTGATGCCACAACCGTCTCGCTAATCAGGTATAGTACAGGATCCCTGTTGACGTTTGTAACATTAATCTCCACACTCTGCGTCACTGTAAACTGACCATCGCTCACACTGAACACGATTGTGTGAATTCCCTGATCGCCGTATCCAGGAGTCCAGGTAAAAACATTGCCCTCAATAGTTCCGTAAGAAACGTCTTTACCGAATACAAGAAGGTCACTGTCGTTATCTGTTGCAGAAAGCTTTATTTCAAACTCACTGTTTTCATCTGCCGTGACAGGGGGGAGAGAGGAAAATACAGGTGCACGATTGACACTGTTCACTGTTATCGTGATATACTCGGAATCCACGTTGGAACCATCAGATACTACAAACTTTGTAAGGTAGCTGCCGGCCTGCTCATAAGTTGGTGTCCATTTGAAAACACCAGTTGAGTTATTCAAAATTGCACCTGATGGCATATTTGGTGCTGAGAACGTAAGAGAATCATTATTAGGATCCGCTGCAGAAAGAGTAAATGTAAGCTGACTGTTCTCATTAACTGACCGGTCACCAATTACTGAAAGCACAGGAGAATTGTCTGCTGCTGAGACCCCCAAAGTCAATAATCCTGTAATGACGACAAAAAGTAATAATTTCCTCAATGAAGTTATGCAAATAAACGTATTCATAAGACTGTTCAAATTTCCATCTATGTGTGGAAATCTATGCCTGACGTGTTTAAAGATAAAATCCCCTCCATAATAATCATATCTTAAGTTTTTAAAATAATAAACTTAATTGAATATAGGAGGACTAAATATATATTCAAAGATTATTATGATGCAGCAAATCTATAAAAAAAGGGAGAAAAGGCAGAACAAATAAAAAGAACATGGTCTGCCAATATTGAATTATATTGATTTATATTTGCTTATTTATTTCTTTGTACGCCTATAGCGCTTTCCATCCGGATTTCCTAGCTGCAACCTTACTTTCTCGTAGTAATCTCTGTTTCTGTAACCAAAGATTCCTACAATTGTCAGAGCTATTACACCCAGCAGGACAATTACAGGCACAATTGAAGACTGGCCTTCCTGCTGTGTTTCCGTTGAAATTTCCTGAGCCACATCCTCAGTGGACATCATTGATTCCGCATTCTCTGCACTTCCATCAGTGGCTTCAGCAGAAGATTCTTCTGTTACTTCAAGTGCCGGATCGATACTGGAAATTGCGAATGGAGAGAATCCAGGAGTTGTGGCTATGAAGTAGTAATACTCCTCATCCTCACCCTTTAGTTCAGTTGGAAGCTCATTCCATCCACCTGAATACCTGCAGAGTGTGATTGTGGATGGATCGATCTCATTCTCATCAACCCATTCCTTTTCAACCTTGAAATTGATCTTTGAATTACCCATTGAGTCTGCAGAGAGCTTGGTATCTACGTAGATGTTCATGTTCTTGTAAACATTACCAGGTGCATCAGAGCTTACCTGTGAGGATGTACCGTAGAGCATTTCAACTACTGCCTTAACCTGACCACCGTTGAGCTTTGGTGTAAAGCTTACAGATACGATACTGTTATTCTCCTTATAGAATGAGAATACAGCCTCGCTATCCTTTACGATGGATTTGAGTACATAGTCCTTGATGAAGATGTTCTCAAACTTCTCTCCACTGGACAGTGAACCTCCACCGCCGCCGCCACCGCCGCCTGAGCTGGAACTGGAGCTGCTGCTTGAAGAACCGGATGTTACTTTGATAGTTACATTCTCTGTGTCGATATCCGTTCCATCTGTTACTCCAAAGAGTACATAATAAGTTCCTGTTTCTCCATCAATAGGAGTCCAGCTGAAGTTACCTGTGGAAGTGTCGAAGGTAGCATTTCCAGGCTTGTTTTCTATCGTGAACTCAAGACTATTTCCATCGATATCTGTTGCTGTGAGATTGATCGTGAGCTCTTCTTCTTCATCTACACTCTTTGAACCGATCGTACCCAGTACAGGTGGTGCATTCACATCATTGACTGTTACTGTAGTGTTCGAGTAACTAGTAACAGTACCATCTGAGATTCCAAACTCTATATTGTAGATACCGCTATCATAATAATCAGTATTCCAGGTGTAAACTCCACTACTTGAAAGGGAACCTGAAGCATTGCCTGTATTATTAATCCATACAGAGACAACATCATCTGTATCTTCATCATATGGATCCAAATCAATTGTTAGAGTATTAGTTTCATTTATCTCATAACTTGAATTCAACGTGAAGCGTGGAGCTCTGTTTACATCCAGAACTTGTATAGGCACTTTAAGCGTATCAGAGTACAACATTTCGTCCTTTACGATGAATGTTATAGTGTAATTACCTGCTTCTGTGTAAGAAGGACTCCAATTGAAAGTAATTCCTGTTGAAGTGAATTCTATAGTAGATGTTTCTGGATCTCCTGAAACACTATAAGTAAGGTCATCTCCATCTGCATCAGCAGCTGTTACTTTGAAGGAAATATTTCCTCCTTCATTGATGATTTGTGTACCTACTATACTAGTGAATTCTGGAGCACGATTAGTATTGTTAACACCTATAACTGCCATTTGGGTACTACTAAGGTCGCCATCGCTTACTGTGAAATTGATATGATGAATTCCTTTGTCCTCATACCCAGGTGTCCAGGTGAACACGTTATCGTCTAGGTTGCCCTTACTGGAATTCATTGAGTAGTACAATGGGCTATCTCCATCAGGGTCAATAGCATTCAGAGTTATTGTGACATTTTCAGTCTCGTTTACTGATACACTTTGAATGTAATCAAGAACTGGTGCTCTGTTGGTGTTTGTTACTGTAATACCAATTTCCTGATAGACTATTGATTCTCCATCTGATACACTGAAGTTAGCTGTGTAACTACCATTCATATTATATCCAGGAGTCCAGGTGAAATCACCGGAACCTGAATCAAAAGTTGCTCCTGATGGAAGAACTATTGCACTATAGGTAAGAGCAGTTCCATCGTCATCCGTTGCATTAACAGTGAAAGACAGAGGGTTGCCTTCACTCACTGACTGATCTGCAATTGCTCTGAATACTGGAATCCTGTTAACGTTAGTTACATCGAAAGTCACAACAAGATTGTCCTCTGTAGATGTATCAGCTACAGTGAACTTTACATAATGGATTCCGGCATCATCAAAGCCAGGTGTCCATGTGAACGTATGGTTGACATTGTCAAAAGTACCAAATGATGCGTTGCATGAGTATGCAAGACTATCATTATCTGCATCAGTTGCTCCTACATCCAGTGCTATTGTATTGTTCTCAGCAACGTATTGAGTGTTGATCACAGGGAATTCCGGAGCTCTGTTAGTGTTTTCTACTGTAATTCCAACTTCCTGATAGACATGATGCTCACCGTCGGTTACACTGAAGTTAGCAGTGTAATCTCCTGCCATATTATAGTCGGGAGTCCAGGTGAAATCGCCGGAATTAGAATCCAATGTTACTCCTGATGGGAGACCGATTACATTGTAAGTAAGAGTATCACCGTCTACATCTGTTGCATTGACAGTAAAGGCAAGTTCCTGACCTTCGTTGACAGACTGGGAACCAATTGCTGTAAACACTGGTGGATTATTCACATTTGTTACAGTAATTTCTACAACCTGTGACTCTTCAGAACCGTATCCGTCTGTTGCTGTCAATTCTACATTATGGGTTCCAATATCCTTGTGCTTTGTAGTCCAGCTGGCCACGCCAGTTGCTGCATCGATGTTAAAGATATCTGTATCGTTTGAACTGAATGCTGCAATGTCTCCGTCAAGATCGGTATAATTTGCATCTATATACAGTGTTTCTCCTTCATTGATTGAATAAGAGGAAGCAACATCAATGATGCTTACCGGATTGTTAGGGATCTGAACATTGCTTTCAATTCCAGATGAGAGAGTTGAACTTGTAGCATTGTATGCGTAAACTGTAATGTTTGACCAGTCATGTGCATTCAGACGGACTGAATCATTAAACATAGAATCAGTTGTATTGTACCAGGTACCATTATAACTGACATTGAATCCATCCGCCACATTTCCTGTTCCTGCGTCCCAGTCATGGAGTACCCAGAAGTTACCGGTTGTAGTAATGAAGTTGACCGGATCTGCAGATGTATAAACTGGAGAAGCTACTTCATTTACAGTGATCTTTGCAACGTAGTGGTCCCACAGACTTCCATCTGTTACACTGAAATTCACATAATGAGTTCCAATGTCTGATGAATCTGGAGTCCAGCTAAATACATCGCCTGTGATGTTACCAAAGCTGGCGTTGCTTGAGTATGTAAGCAAATCGCCATCTACATCAGTTGCATTGAGCGTGATCATAAGAAGCTCAGACTCGTTGACAGTTCTGTCTGCTATTGGAGTGAAGACAGGTGCACTGTTTGTGACTACAACTACATCATTGACTGTTATATTGATAATTTCAGAGTCAGTTCCACCATTTCCATCACTTACACTGAAGTTTACTGCATAGATTCCTGAAGAGTTATAGTCAGGATTCCAGGTGAAAACATTTGCTGTTGTGATATTACCGAAACTGGCGTTACTTGAGTATGTAAGTGCATCGCCATCTGCATCGGTTGCGTTAAGTGTGATTGTGAGGAGTTCGGACTCGTTGACACTGCGGTCTCCTATTGGGGTAAGAACAGGAGGATTGTTGATTGCAACAACTACATCGTCAACTATGATCCTGACAACTACAGAATCGGTTCCACCGTTTCCATCATCCACACCAAAATTCACATTATATGTACCATTTGATGAAGGAGTCCAGACAAAGCTCTGGTTATCCGGGTAGAACACTGCACCTTCTGGCAGTACAGAAGTATTGTAATAAGTAAGATAATTATGATCCTGATCTGTTGCGGAAACTGTAAAGGTCACAAGGTTTCCAACAGTTGTATTGATATCATTAATTGAGTTGAAAACTGGTGGATGATTATACATAGGAAGCTTGTTCACATTGATAGTGACGTTTCCTGAATCTTCCTCATAACCATCGGAAACTGTGAAGTTGATCGTATAAGTTCCGTTATCTCCTGATGCAGGAGTCCAGCTAAAATCGTTTCCTGAAATGCTTCCGAATCCTACATCCTTAAAGTATATAAGTGGATCATTGTCTGCATCTGTTGCACTAAGTGTCAGTGTAAGAGTTTCAGTTTCATTGATAGTCTGGCTTACAATTTCTGCAAGTACCGGACCAGAGTTTACGTTGATCTCTCCATTGCTAACTGCTACGGTAGGAGAACTGCTGTCAGTTGTGATGAACTCTATACCCTCCAACTTCATGTCAGAATTACCGCTAACATCTCCATTCATTGCCACATCTATTACCGGAGTGTCAGCTGTTGGTATAGTGTCAAGTCCACTAATACTAATAGATACTTTTCCAGAGCCAAGATCATTGGAACTTACAGAATGAACTGACATTACAGATGTATTTTTAGTAATGCTGTTCAGAGAAACTATACTCTCGTCGTACACCAGAGTCATGTTTACTCCGGTGACATTCTCACAATTCGCAAGAGAAATAACTACATTGGCGATATCGCCCTGTATGACCTTGTCTGAACTGATTGAAAGTTCTATTCCTGAGCTCGCACTCGCTACTAGCACCGGGTTGAATGTCGACAGAACTATAGAAACCGCCAACAAAACCCTAATATAATTCAATACCCCGTTTTCTTTACTGTTTTTTATAAAGGGATGCATACTCTCACCCTTGAATATATCTGCGATCTGAGTCCGATATATCATTTACTGCTTTTTGAGCTGTACACAACCATAAATACAACTACGTTTATTGCTTTGCGGACATTCAGTAGTATCACTGATGCCCCCACATTACTCCACGGTTACCAATATACTCTGATATATTATAAAAGTATTCAATATCCTTTATTTTATAAATTATAAAACATTAATATACTACTCAATTATATACTAATGATTTATAGAATTGAACACATCAGTAATGTATTGACAACTACCCTTTAAACCATTGTAATGATAGATAAGAGTAGTGATTCAAAAAATATATCTATAATGTACATGTTACACCTGCCACCTATTATGAATAGAGATGAAATCTTTGGTTGAAAAAACAGCCTTCCAAAAATTCAAGCATAACACAATACAGTGGCTACACACAGAGTCGCTTATCTCAAACTCACTTGCAGTTATCATTGGAGTCCTGACAGGACTTGCAATAGTATTCTATGACACACTGCTTGAATTCAGTCATGAATCCTTTTTTGGAACGGTCTCACATACATCAAGATACTTCATAATACTCCTGCCGGCTATCGGAGGACTTCTAGTAGGTATCCTTGTTCACTTTTTCATCAACACCAGAAGATATGACATAGAAGAGGTCATCGAAGCAACCGCTCTGCGCGGCGGTAAAATGTCACCTCGAAATGCATTCCTTGAAGTCCTGGCATCAATCATAACCATAGGATCAGGAGGTTCTGCCGGAAAGGAAGCCCCTGTTGTCCTTGCAGGATCAGGAATAGGATCTACTCTTGCCAGTTTACTGAAGATCCATGGTAACAGAGTAAAAATACTGATAGGCTGTGGAGCTTCCAGCAGCATTGCCGCAGCATATAATGCACCTCTTGCAGGCGTGGTCTTTGTGGTAGAAGTAATTCTTGGAGAACTTGAAGCCAGCAGTTTCATACCCATTGTCATATCAGCAGTTTTCGCAACAATTGTCTCAAGTCTTGTTTTCGGTGTTGAGAACATATCAGTCGCTTCCTATGAATTCGTTGACCCCTTGTATGAATTCGTACTATACCTGCTGCTTGGAATAATTGCAGGACTTACATCTGCACTTCTGATGCGTGCTCTTTTCGGCACACACAAAGCCTTTGATTCCCTGCAGATCCATCCAATAATAAAACCCGCAGTAGGAGGACTTTTTGTTGGACTTATAGGATTTTTCTATCCGCAGGTCTTTGGTGTCGGTTATGATGTGATAACAGATGCCCTCAATGGTAACCTCACACTAAAGATAATGTTCCTGCTTATATTTTTGAAGATAATCGCATTCTCATTCACAATGGGTTCAGGTGGTTCAGGAGGCTCCATTGTACCGGCGCTTTTTGTTGGAGCAATGATGGGAGGAAGCTACGGATCAATCGTTCACGGAATGTTCCCTGATGTTACAGCTGAATCCGGTGCATACGCCCTTGTAGGAATGGGAGCAGTATTTGCAGGAACAAGCAGAGCACCTCTTGCCTCGATCCTTATTCTCTTCGAACTGACAAGAGACTACAATATGATACTTCCTATAATGCTTGCATGTGTTGTCAGTAATGTAGTTTCCAGTTCCATAAATTCAGAATCCATATTCACTGAAGGACTTCAACGCAGAGGATTTACTATCCGCAAAGGAAGAGAAGTCGACATAATGGAAGCACTTCTTGTAAAAGATGCAATGAAACATAATGTTCAGACCGTATCCGAAAACAAGAATGTGGGAGCACTTATAGCACTTATGCAGTCAAGCAGACATGCAGGTTTCCCTGTACTTGATTCTAACGGACAGCTTTCCGGAATTGTAACTCTTAAAGATGTCAGGGACAAAGTAGGCCATGACGAACTGGACAAAACCATCACCGAAATTTGTACCAAGGACGTTGCAGTAGCATATCAGGACGAAACACTGAACACCGTACTAAAACGCCTTGCTGCAAAAGATATAGGCAGACTCCCTGTGGTATCAAGGTCAGATAGCACCAAACTACTAGGGATAATCACCCGTAGTGATATCGTCAAGCTCTATGACAAAAAGATACTGGACAAGGTCCAGAGAATTCAGAAAGAAACTACAGAGTAATTGATTAGAGGATCAGGTGCTGCTTAATAACAATAAAAAGTATCTGAAAGTTCAACACTTGTCATCATTCAAAATGCGACCAAGGAAATAACCAGGTGTCGCATCATAGATAAGCACACAACATGTAATTCCAGGCTGTAAGTCGCACTGCGGAATTACAACCGGTTTGTATGATGCAGTTCTGGCCATCATACCTTTCTGCTTTGCAGGTTTTGACAGGAATACTTCCACTTCTTTTCCAATCATTCCTTCCCGGCTAGCAAGTTTGACCGCCTCGCAGACCTCGTGGAGCTCATTAGACCTGTTAACAACAACACGTGAATCAATTTTGCGCATGTCCCATGCCTTTGTGTGTGGCCTTGGAGTAAAACGTGAGATATTCACCTTTTCAGGCTTCCATTCCTTCACCCACTTAACCGTCTTTTCGAAATCCTCATCCGTCTCACCGGGATAGCCTGCAATGATATCTGTGAAGATGGTCATGTCAGAAAATCGTTCCCTGAAAGCCTCAATAATAGTATTGGCCTCAGAAATAGAGTGATAACGATTCATCTTCTTTAAGACATCATCTGAAGCTGTTTGTATTGGCAGGTGAAGGAATTTGTATATCCTTTCATCCTCAAATGCATCGAGCAGATCGTCAAGAATAGGAATAACTGAGAATGGATTCATCATTCCCACACGTATCCTGTAATTGCCCGGAATTTTGCAGATCATTTTCAACAACTGTGGCAGCAAGACCTCTTTGTCAGTTCCGTACTGGCCATTATCCTGGGAAGTCAGCCATATCTCACGGCAGCCATCATCAACTGCTCTCTGAATATCATCAACGATCTCTTCCGGCTCAAAAGAGCATAACTTGCCACGTGCAATAGTAACTATGCAATACGCACATGCATAATTGCAGCCCTGAGAAAGCTGACAGATATGGATGTTAGAATTGTAGCGGATACGAGGAACACTCTGGAAGCCCTCCGGTTCCTCTAGGAAGAGTTTCACACTGCCGCCTGTAAGCTCATTGCGTGAAAGAGAATCAAGAACCAGACCTAATCTGGATATGGAATTCACACCCAGTATATGAGCGTCGGGATTCTGGTGCATGATATCCTCAAGCTGCACTTCAGGCATGCAGCCTGTAACAATAACAGCTATTCCTTTTTCACCATATTCCCGAATTTTATGGAGAATCTTCTGCTCTGTACTGTACTTTACAGTACATGTATTGATAACAACAACCTCGGCATTGTTCTCAGGGACAAGTTCATGTCCGCCGTCCCTGACGCTTGCCTTCATAATTTCGGCTGATGCCTGACTGGCAGAGCAGCCGTATGTAGAAATATGTACTTTCATTTAAATTACTGAAACCTTATCAGGCCAACCTGAGAGGGTTCTTCTCCTTGTCATGGATGTAAATAGTGTCAGTGAACTTCACAACACCGGAACTTCCCATAGTAATACTGTGAACCCTTGCGTCACCTTCACCGAAAAGACTTACGCCTTTGAGCAGGATTCCGGGAGTTACTCCTGTTGCTGAGAAGATAATATCTTTACCAGGAGCAAGTTTGTCAATACCCATAACATCATTGATGTTTTCCTCGGTGATCCCCATGGTTGCAAGCCTTGGCATTTTCTCAGCCTTTTCCTTTTCGATCTCTTCAGGTGTGCCGCCATTTGCAACAGTTGGGAGAACAAGTCTTGCAAGCATCTTGCCACCAAGGATCTTCATTGCTGCAGCAGTGAGAACTGCTTCACCTGAGCCGCCTGCGCCAAGAACCATGTGAATTCCTGAACCACGAATAGCAGTTGCAATTCCTGGCATAAGGTCTCCGTCACTGATGAGGTTCACTCTGGCACCAGTTCCTCTGATCTCCTTTATCTTATCCTTATGTCTTTGCCTGTCAAGAATAACAACAACAAGCTCGTCAATATTCCTGTTAAAAGCTTTTGCAACGATCTCAAGATTGCGAATAACAGGTGCATCAAGGTCTATCTTTTCATCAGGATGTGCTTTTTCATACTTGACAACTTCCGGACCGACAACGATCTTATCCATGTAGATGTCAGGTCCGTGGAAAAGTCCGTCCCTCTCAGCCATTGCCATTACGGATATTGCACCCGGGATACCATCAGCAGCAAGGTTTGTTCCTTCGAGTGGATCAACTGCGATATCAACTTCAAGATCACCTTCACCGGTACCAACTTCCTCACCGATGAAAAGCATAGGAGCTTCATCACGCTCTCCCTCACCGATCTTGATAATACCTTTCATATCAAGACAGTTCAGCATCCTGCGCATGGATTCAACTGAAACCTGGTCTGCGTAGTTCTTGTCACCACGACCCATCTGGTAAGAAGCTGCAATTGCTGCTGCTTCCGTGACGTGTAAAAGTCTGGGTAAAAGGGAACTTTCGATTGGTCCTGCACATTTGATCAAAGCTTCGGCGGTTTTCGGATGAGGCATAATTATCTTTTCCTTATCGGTTTCTTTCATGAATGATTATGTGGCACATGTATTAATGTTTACTATATTAGAGTTGCGAGGGCATTGAATATCATATTAGCCGTAAAACCCAAACTCTATTTCATTATATCAACAAGAGCAACCCTTTCCAGCACCAGAAGGGGAATGCTGTCTTTTCCTGTTGCCTTAATTTCCAGTTCAGTAATAGAAAACTGGCTGGCAAGAGATTCATTTTTACTTTCAGAGTAATCTACCACTGGCTTTTCTTCTATGAGCTTTTTGAGATCAAGTGTAGTATTTTCGATATTTTCCGGCTCACCAAGGATAACAAAGACCACGTTCATGTCACCTTCACGAACTCCCATGGAGAATGCTTCTTCTATCTGCCTTTTTCCCGAAGCATACCTCATTATTTCCACGCCGGTGTCGCGGGCAACATTGGATCCTGCCTCCACTGCTCTTAGAGCTTTTTCAACAGCAAACGCAATGTGCTCTTCGCCTGCTATTTTGTCGGCATCCATGGCCTGTACAATAGTATTATGTAAGGAAGATATAGATGCCAGTTCTTTCAAAAAAGCAGGTACGTTTTGAATAGATACAGAACCACCGATCGTCTTGAATTCCATGTTACAGGATAGAACGGTAACCGAGAATAAGCATAACGGTCAGAGCCTGAAAGAAACATTCTTACTAAAAAGCTTACACATGTTCAACTGGTTAACTTTATCTTCATTTAAGTGCAACAATTAAGATGGAGCTGGGACCATGAACGAACATTGTGAGATCACAAAGAATCTAAGAGAGCGCTATCGATGCTATAATTGTGGATATAACATGGAGATTTTGAATCCTTGCCACAGTTGCGGAGAAGGGGAGTTCAGATGCCCCTTTTGCGGAGAACACATGTCCAGACAATGGTGAAACAATTAAACTAACGGTTGGCTTTCACTACATGAAGCGATCAGAGACACATTTGAAAGTACCTTAAGAACACGTATATTGCATTTTCCGTGTGTTTTATGTAGGTTGTTATTTATTACCACATCAAACACTATTGAAAATGAACAATTTGACTTCACCCTGAAATATCACATGGATTCAGGATGAATACAGAAAGTTAATATTTTACCTGACTTAAGTTAATATACAAACTCTTGCGGTTAATTACCCGGTGTGAGAGGTGCTGACAATGGAACAGGATTATGATCCACATGGAATAGAAAACAAATGGCAAAGCCGTTGGAATGAAAGCAGGATATTCGAGCCAGAGCCTGATGAAAGGGAAAAATTCTTTATCACTATCCCTTACCCATACTTAAACGGCAATTTACACGCCGGGCACACAAGGACATTCACCATTGGTGACGTTATTGCCAGGCACAAGAGAATGCTTGGTTACAACGTGCTTTATCCAATGGGATTCCACGTTACAGGAACACCTATTGTAGGACTTGCAGAACAAATTGCAAACAAAGACCCTCAGACAATGGATGTTTACTCACGTCTGCATGGGATCCCCGAAGAGATCCTTAAAACGCTAATAAAACCTGAAAGCATAGTTGATTATTTCAGTGTGGAAGCTGAAAAAGCGATGCGTGCAATTGGTTATTCCATAGACTGGAGACGCAAGTTCACAACCACCGACCCTACTTACAAGAAGTTCATTGAATGGCAGTTCAATCTTCTTCATGAAAAAGGCATGATCGTCAAAGGAGCACACCCTGTAAAATGGTGTCCAAACGACAACAACCCTGTTGAAGACCACGATATACTTCACGGTGAAGAAGCCACGATCGTTGATTTCACACTTGTCAAATTCACTTATGACGGCATGGTACTCCCATGTGCCACCCTCAGACCTGAGACTATTTTTGGTGTCACAAATCTCTGGATAAACCCGGAAATAGAACACGCAAAAATAAAGGTCAGCAAGGATGGACGCGAAGAGATATGGATCGTCAGTCCAGAAGCTCACAGGAAACTCACTTTTACAGACAGGACAGTTGAATTCATAGAGAACGTCCCTGGAAAAGAGCTTGTAGGAATCAAGGTCAAGAACCCGCTCTCAGGAAATGAGGTCATCACACTTCCGGCATCTTTTGTCAAACCCGGAAACGGTAGTGGAATTGTTATGAGTGTGCCTGCACATGCGCCTTATGACTATCTTGCACTCAAGGACCTTTATGACAAAGACCTGTCTGAATATGGAATTACAGAAGATCTGAAAGAGATCAAACTGATATCACTTATCCAGGCCAAGGAATTTGGAGAGTATCCGGCTGTTGAAGCTGTTGAGCAGCTTGGAGTTAAAGACCAGAACGACCCGAAAGCCGAGGAAGCAACAAAGATGGTCTACCGTCGTGAGTTCCATGGTGGAGTCCTGAAAGAGAATACCGGCAAATATGCGGGTGTTGCGGTTTCCAAGATAAAGGACATACTCACACGTGACCTGCTCGATGAGGGCATTGGAGAAGTATTCTACGAGTTCAGCGAACCTGTTGTATGCCGCTGCGGAACAAAATGTGTTGTGAATATGGTAAAAGGACAATGGTTCCTCAACTACTCTGACCCGCAGTGGAAGGAAAAGGTCTACAAATGCATTGAGAAAATGGACATTATTCCTGAAGAGATCAGGGTTGAGTTCAACAATAAGGTAGACTGGCTAAAAGACAAGGCATGTGCCAGGAAGAAAGGTCTTGGAACAAGACTTCCGTTTGACACGAACTGGCTTATCGAGTCCCTTGGTGATTCTACTATTTACATGTCATATTACATAACAAACAAGTTCTTTGCGCAGGGTGTTGAAGTCGAGCAACTGAAACCCTCACTCTTTGATTATGTACTGCTTGGAAAAGGTTCAGTCCAGCAGGTAGCCAAGGATACGGGACTTTCAGTCAAACTCATTGCAAACATCAAATCAGATTTCGATTACTGGTACCCTGTTGACCTGAGATCATCCGGAAAAGACCTTGTACCAAATCACCTCTTGTTCTTCCTCTTCCACCACGTTGCGATATTTGAGGAGGATAAATGGCCACGCAGCCTTGCTGTCAATGGATTCGTATCCCTTGAAGGACAGAAGATGAGCAAGTCCAAAGGACCGATACTTACCCTTATGGAAGCTGTGGGTAATTATGGTGCCGACATCTCCCGTATGTATATCCTTTCAAGTGCCGAACAGACACAGGACGCTGACTGGAGAAACATCGGCGTTGAAAGCGCAAAGAAGCAGGTGGAAAGGTTCTACAAACTTGCAATGGAGATCATTGATTCAGGTGCAACATCAGGAATTGAGGGAGAGCTCAAACTCATTGACCGCTGGATGCTCAGCAGACTCCAGCAGTGTGTCAGGGAAACTAACAATGACATGACATCCATCAGGACAAGAAGCGCACTCCAGAATGCATTCTTCCTGCTCTACAACGATGTTAAATGGTATCAGAGAAGAGGCGGAAGCGCATTGCTCTACGATGTCCTTGATACATGGGTACGCCTGATGGCTCCGTTCACACCTCATATCTGTGAAGAGATATGGTCTGCAATGGGTCATGGTGAAGGAGACTTTGTATCCCAGGCAGCATATCCGATATTCTGTCCAAGGCTTGTTGATAACGATGCTGAGCTTGCCGAAGAACTCATGTGCAGCACACTTTCGGATATTGAAGAGATCATCAAGGTCACGAAGATAACACCGAAAATGGTAGCTCTTTACACCGCACCTGAGTGGAAGATAAAAGCATTCAAGATGGCTCTTGAGATGAAGAATAAAGAAGAGCTCAACCCAGGTGTTTTGATCAAGACGCTGATGGCAGACCCTGAAAACCGCAAGTATGGAAAGGATATTCCAAAATATGTCCAGAAGCTTGTGCCTGACATGTGCAGCATGAAGACCGAAAGATTTGAGATGCTGCTTGGAATGAGCCTTGATGAGATGACAATACTCAAAGAGAACGTGGGATGTCTTGCAAACGAAATCGGTTGTACCATACAGGTTTACAGTGCCGATGAACCGGAGTACGACCCTGAAAGCAAATCCAGGTTTGCAGCACCACTGAGACCTGCAATCTATCTTGAATAAAATACTGGTTTTTTACCGGTATTTTTCTCTTTTTCTTTTTTCTGTGTATGTTAGTTTATTATTCTGCGCCTGAAACGTTAAAATGTACGATAAATATAAATTTGAAGCCAATAAAATATAATTAATTATTGAGCATCAAATGAACGAAAGAAATCTGACTCCGGATGAAAGCAATAAAACCAAAGTCAGGCTTGCAGCCAGAACATTGCTTGTTTTCATAACACTCAGTTTCCTGCTGGTTCCCTGTGCTGGTGCCAATTCCACCATGGAACTCAAAGTCGGAGTCTATCCGAATGAGCCACTAATATCACAGGATCAGAACGGAAAGGCCATAGGGCTCTATGTAGACATACTGGAAAGTATAGCCCAAAAAGAAGGATGGGAGCTAAAATATGTTCCCGGTACCCTTGATCAGTGTTATCAGCGGCTTGATAACAGCAGCATAGACATCATTCCTGCAATCCCTTATATTCCGGAAACCGAGCAAAATTACATTCTGACATCTGAAGCCCCATATACAGACTGGGGAATCGTTTACACATACAAAGGTTCGGGGATCAGTTCCATGAGCAACCTTGATGGAAAAAGGATAGCCCATGTCAATGATATTTTTTATGAAAGCTTCAATACAAGCCCTGGAAACGGGAACATCAGTTACTCGTTCATAGAAGCAGAAAATTACCTTGAGATATTCGAACTTGTAGAGAGACGTGAAGTTGATGCAGGAATTATATCAAGGTCATATGGAGAACTACATGAAACACAATTCAATCTGGAAAAGATCCCCTTTGTGATATCTCCTACAGATATGGTCTTTGCACTATCTGAAAATACAGACCCTGTTATTAGTAAGAAAATCGATTATGATATACGTCTGATGGTCCTGGAAGACGGCACCATACACTACCTGTCAGATACAGCAGAAGACAATGATGAAGGTATCACCACATGGGAAAGTCCTTCATGGCTAAAATATTCTGTTGGAATCGGTGGTGGCCTTCTTCTGATATTTGTGATATTGAGTCTTACTCTTAAGAATAAGGTTGAAGAGAAAACATATGAGCTGAATTCAAAGAACAGGGAACTTGAAGTTGAGATAAGGGAGAGAAAGATAGCAGAGGAAAAATTGAAGCAGTACTCTCTTGAGCTTAAGGACTCAAATGAACTGAAGGATCTTTTTACAGACATACTCAGGCATGATCTCATTAACCCTGCAACTGTGATAAAAGGTTATGTAGAGTACCTCATTGAAGTTGAAAACGAGCCCCGGAAAAAAGAGGCAATGAAAGCCATCGAAAGGAATAACAAAAAACTTATCGAACTCATTGAGAATGCAGCACATCTTGCAAAGCTTGAGAATATGGATGATATGACCTTTGAAACACTCGACCTTAAAGAGATCATAGAGGAAGTAATAGAACACATCACTCCAAAGCTTGAAGAAAAGAACATGACAATAACATTCAAGCCCTCGGGCAGCTACCCAGCTGATGTAAATACAACAATCGAAGATGTCTTTTCAAATCTGATCAGCAATGCTATCAAATACAGCCCATCGGGAACTAATATCGATATGCATATCAAAGATGTCGATAACAAATGGGAAATAATGATCTCTGATGAAGGCGAAGGAATTCCTGATGAAGAAAAACCATTTGTCTTTGATCGTTTTAAGAGGGCGCATAAAGTCAACATAAAAGGAACCGGACTTGGTCTTGCCATCGTTAAGCGCATAGTTGACCTTCATGAAGGAACAGTGGAGGTCTTTGATAGAACTGACAGAAAAGGAACAACATTCAAAGTGACATTGCAAAAAACAAAGATGCAAATGTGAGAGAAAACAAAAATTCTACAACTTTTTCTAATAAATATCTGTCCTGCGATCATCAAATACGGGAATATCATTTCTTATTTTAGTTGTTCTTTCAAGTTCAATAATACCAAATATCACTGATTCATCGCCTCCGGCCTCTTCCATTACATCACCCAACTGGTCCACAATTATAGAACCTCCGAAGAATGATGAATCTGAACCTTCTCCCACCCTGTTACAAGCGATGTGAGATATCTGGTTCTCAATAGCTCTTGCAATTGCAAGTGAGCGCCATATATGCCCTCTTGGACTCGGGAACTCGGCTATTGTCACAAGAATATCAGATCCCATTAAAGCAAGTTTTCGGGAAACTTCCGGGAAACGTATCTCATAACATATCTGAAGACCGATCGTCAGTTCCCGTATTGGAAGCCTGATCGGATGAATTGAATCCCCTGCTGAGAAATACTGTTTTTCCCGCTTGAAAGGATGTGTCTTTCGATAAATACCCGCAACATGACCATCTTCCACGCAAACACCAAGATTGTAGTACTCTGGTCCCTTTGAAGATGCCTGTTTTTCAATTATGGACAATATCATCACACATTCATGTTCTTTTGAGAAAGCACACATCTCTTTGATGGTATTACCATTTTCATCTTCACTAGAGGTTTCAATTTTGTCATAACAGAAACCAGTGGAGAATACTTCAGGAAATACCAGAAGTTCCGCACCAGCAGAAACAGCAGCTTTTGCCATAGATAATGCTTTTTCAACATTGGACTGCTTATTGCAATCCGATATGCTCATCTGGATACAGGCTGCTTTGATGCTGCTCTTTTCAGACATGGATAATATCCCTCTCTTTTATTACCGGCAAATACGAAGATTTCAGAAAATATATCATTCAGGAATGGAAGGTTTGATATCAAGAATAGGGGTGCCGTTTATCGCATCAAGTCCTTTCACGTGAAGAACATTATTTTCCACTTTAAGGAGTTCTACAACAGTTACCCCGATCCCGTTTGGCCTCCTTGGGCTTCGTGATGCGAAAACACCAGCTACCTTTCCATCGTATCTGCGTTTCTGTATCAGGGAAAAGCCTTCTGAAAGATGGAAATAGAAAAAGACCTGTATTTTTTCAAAGTCCGTAATACTATCCAGCCCTTCGGCGTATTCGTCATTCAGAACTATCAGGGATTCCGTCTCTTTCTTCTCTCTTGCAGAAGCAGGATCAGAGATGCTGTTATTTACAAATCCGATCGGGTGCATTACAATAGAAAGATCATTGTTATTTTCAGACATAGATACCACATACCATTTACAGGACAGTGAACTCAATAGTAACCGGATGCTTATCTAAAATCCTCAAGCGAAGTGGACTTTGTTTTCGGGATCAAACCACTGAGATCTACGGACTTTCTGAGAATCTTAAGAAGTATGCAATTTGAATGTTTAAGGATAACATCATTTATTTTTCCAATCTCATAGGCTGGTTCTGTGGAAGTTAGCTTCAGCTTGGTTATGCCTGCTGCATATTCCTTGGGACTCTTTTCTGCAGGTTTTAGAACGCAATCCTGCGAAGCAAGATAATCTGTCAGGCTTTTTTGACCAATACCCATTTTTGTGAACTCTTCTTTGAAAACAGGCCTTTCAACAGTTCTTGACAGCACATAGGCAGCAACAGGAACCATGTAAGAAGACTCCACAGACCTTATGTTCTCAGCTATAAGAGAATATATATCTTCAGTATCTGCCTGCTCGGTTTCTACAAGACTATAAACCTTTGAAGGTGGAATCTCAACTTCATTCAGTTTTCTTAGATCCTTAAGAGCACGCAGGTAACCTGTCATTACAAGACGGTGTTCATCAACACCTTTGTCCTTAAGTTCTCTTGTGACACCGCTGATGGAAAGTTGCCGACCTTTAAGGATATCGTTTATGAGTAAATAGATGCTATCGGACATAATGACTGTATCATAATTGGTAACAAACCTGATATATTTGCCGGTCTCTTCCAAATATAATTTAGTAGAAAACAGGTACCTTTAATAGGAATAATGACGTTATTAGAGTCCCTCATATGAGGAATGAAATAGATAGCTATACGGCATCAGTATATGCGGCTCATACCGATATTAAAAGACGGTCCTCTCCTGTGATCTGTAGTCAACAGTACATGAGAGAGATTTCTATGTTCCCATACAATAAATGAATATATGATATTTGCCGGCTTTTGAAAGCCATTAATACTACAAATATCATATAATTATGGTGAGGCAATCGTTGATGCTACAATTGCCTTTCCCAGATGAAACATGAAAGTCATGAAAAACGAAAGAACAGGTTTGAAAAACACCTTCATTCAAAGGAACAATAGAAAGACCAGTAGCTATTTCGAAACATTATGAAATCACAACACATTTATTAAGTTTAACCTCCATATGATAGGTACTAAAAATAGGCAACATGTAGGCAATATTTTTCGCATTCCAGGGCGTTCTGTGCCTGAATGTGTCTATTTTGTACCTGGTCCGTTGGCTATACGAGGTAATTAGATGAGTAAACGAACAAGAATTATCAATGATCCTTCCGAACTCGTACCTCTACTTCAGGTTTTTGGATCCCAGAGACACAAAAAAGTATTTGATGCGCTTCTGAACCTTTGGATGACAAAGGAAGATCTTGAAGATCTTTTAGGAACAGATGTAACAAAAAGTATCAACATACTCAAAAAGAGTGGTCTGATAGAAAGTCAGTGGCATATGCCAGAACCCGGGAAGACTCCTGAAAAAGAGTACCGTACATCTTATTCTAAAGTCCAGACTAATTTCCAATGCTCTTTTGAAGATATGAGCGACATCATTATGCTTACTTTCATGCCATATGAAGAAGTGAAGGATGCCATTGAAGAACTTGAACAACTGGTAGAGCAGGGTAATGACTCTATGAGCAGTCTTACCAGAGCGCTGAACAAGAGTCCCTTGTATATTCGCGCTGTTGCCCGCAGATCAGATAAGCTTTCTGTTATGGGGCAGAGACTCAAGGTACTTCAAAATGGTGAGGTAGAATGATAGAACTCCTTCACAGTAAAAGTGGTATCACTAAATTTCAGATCCTTATTGAAGTAGCTGCACATCAGCCAAATGTCAGACAGAAAGAGATTGCTGAAAAAATTGGGGTTACACCCCAGGCAGTTTCTGAATATATCAAAGAACTGGTTGCAGAAGGCCTTATCTATTCAGAAGGAAGAGTGCGCTACAGAATCACAAAGCAGGGTGTTGAATGGGTACTTGAGAATGCAGAAGACATGAAAAGATACGCACGCTATGTGATGAGTGATATCATAAGTCATGTCTCTACATGGACTGCTATTGCAAGAGAAGATCTTGAAGAAGGTAAAGAGGTCTATCTTAAAATGGAAAGTGGTCTGCTCTATGTCAGCACCACTGATGTAACAAATGCAACCGGAACAACTATCTCTGCTGCAAAGCAGGGAGAGGATGTCGGTGTTACTGACCTGATGGGACTTATCGACCTTGAGAATGCCAGCATTACTGTGTGCAGGATACCCAGGGTTGAAAAGGGCGGTTCACATAATGTTGATGTTGAAAGACTAAGGGCACTTGCAAAGTCAAAGGCCTACATTGCCACAATTGGTGTTGAATCCCTTATCGCTCTTAGGAGAATCGGCCTTGAACCTCATGTTATGTTCGGTGCAAAGGAATCAGTAATAGAAGCCGCTTATCATGGCCTTTCATCACTTGTACTTGCCATTGATGAAGAAGTTCCAACCATACTCAGCCGGCTTGAGACTGAGAACCTGGAATATGAACTTGTGGATCTCAGCATACAATAATCCTGATGAGGAAACATGAAGATCATTGTCATATCAGACACACATTCAAGTAGTGATAGTGTTCCTGCATACCTGTCAGATATTTTTGACAACTATGAGATGATCATCCATGCAGGAGATTTTGACACACTTCCATTTTACAGGGCACTTGAAGCAACAGGAAAGCTCAAAGCTGTTCACGGCAACTCAGATGAGCCTGCTGTAAGAGAAATACTTCCAGAAAAGCTTGTTTTTGAGGTTGAAGGTGTTAAGATAGGAGTGATCCACGAAGCATCGCTTTCTATTGTAGACACTACAGCAACAAGATACATGGCTCTTGAAATGGGAGTTGATGTACTTGTGTTCGGGCACCTTCACAGGCCAATTATAGAAAAGAGTGATGTTCTTTTGATATGCCCAGGGTCACCTACAAAACCACGTATGTCTGACCCCTGTGCAGTTGAACTGGAGATAAAGAACGGCTCTGTGACAACGAACATTATTCCTGTAACCGGCCAATCCTGCGGATATATTGATTTTTCCCGCAAGCTCGGGGAAAACAAAAACTGATCTTTTCATTTTATTACTTATTCTGGCCGTTCACAGTTTCTGTCTTGAACATTGCACCTGTACCCTTTAGTGTCATCTGGATCTTGTCGGTAAAACGTAGTATATCATCCAGATCCACATTATTTCCCCAGTCATAGACATAATCAAAATTTCCCTGGACAGCCTTGAATCCAAGGGACATAAGACTCCTGTCTATTTCTGAAGGCAGGGCACCATTACTGTTGAACCAGAGTACTAAATAGGTCTTCATAACACCCACTATTTTATCAATGCTGATGTTATTTATGGGAGTTTTGGTCAGAAATTCCAAGGAACTCATCGGGATTCAATGAGTAATAATGATTTTAAAAAAGTAGAAGAGATCAGGGAGTTTTCCCTGATTATTTTAATATGTTTCCTTCAGGGACGTTAATGCCTGGGAAACCATTGAAGAATAATGTTTTGCATCGGGATCGTAATACTCCTTTGCCCTCTGGGAATTTGGAGATGAGCTATCCAGTGCTTTTATCCTGTCAAGAGTACATTTTGCGGTTTCGATGACCCACATATCTCTTGTCTGACCGTCTACTATGTGAAGTGACTCCGGCCTTACTGATGTGATAACATCTCCTTCGTTAGTGGTATAGGTACTTGGTTTACCGACAACTGCTACAAATGCCGGTGTTTCACATTCTGCGAGCGCTTGTGCAGCTTCAGGCTGGTACTGACCTGCATATATCAGGAACGAACCTGTAGGATCGGTAACTCTACCACGCCAGTACTCAGAATCAGTACCAATATCCTCTTTTTCGATGAGAGTTCCTACTATAAAGATCCTGTTCACTTTAGCACCGGTCGGTGTCAGAAGATACTGAGGAGCATACTGATCATCACCATCCTTGAAACTCAGGTTGGATTCTCTGAATTCCTGGGCGAATATCCTTCTGGCAACTTCCCTTGTATATCCTGCCATTTCAGATCACCTCTGCAGCTGCAATGAGCTCATCCAGTTCGGACGCGTCGTAAGCGAATACCGGAGAAATTGATTCAACTATAAGATATCTGTCAACCCTTGACCCTTTTACACTGTAATATCGCCCTACAAGTGAATCTTTCATTTTCTCAAGAACAACACCCTGGTCCAGAGCATCTGCTGCCATGGCAATAGCGCTTTCCAGAGTTATGCCTGTGATCTCTTCCACAAGGTCTCTTTTAAGAATTGCATCCTGAATTGAACCGCCGTCATCCATGACAGCCTTGATGCGAAGGTCATAAACTCCATCTACTTTGCCGTGTTCCATACATGCCCCTTTTGTAAGGGCACGGTTACATTCCGGACACCTCTTGATAAGTCCTGAACCGGACTGAATGTCCACCATTGCTCCCATGAAATCTATAGTGGCATTTCCAACTTCGATCTCTTCATCAAGAGATTCAATAGAGCTGCTTTTATTGACATTTAGCTGGAACTTACCATTCCATTCGTTCACAACCACGCTCTTTAGAAGGTAGCTCTTACCTTCTTCTACAGGAGAGACTCCTGCGCTTTCCCAAATTGTGAACTTGATAGTTCCTGTTTCATCGCCGATGAGACCGACCTGAGAGATGGACTCGTGTGTGTTTTCCCACAACTGGACGATCTTTCCCCTGATATTTGCCCACTTGCCATCATCCACATCGGATATATTGATCAGAGGAGATTCTGACTGCCCTGTTGAATAGAAGTCATTCCTCTTGATGCTGTGTAATTTTAAAAAGTAGTTAACAACACTTCTGCGAGCTTCTTCCCTTGGCACCTTGAACTTATTGATCATTTTGTCAAGACGCTCTTCAATTTCCCCGATTGGAATCTCCACTCCAAGTTCGCTGAACCTGGCACTAATTTCCTGTGCTAATTGTTTCATTTCAAATCCTCAAGCCTCTTGTTTGTTTCTTCTTATGGAGAGGCAATACTTAGTATGCATCCGGCCTATATAAACGGAAGTGAAGCAGGGTGAAAGTAATATATATAGACATTTTACAGAAGTGACTACCTGCGTCCCCTTATTTTTTAGTAAAACGCATAATATATGACATGGTGCCCCTTGCATTTTTCATAAGCACATACAACAGTCCGCCTGAAGAAAGTGGCCTGTGTTTCTTGATGATCAACACAGAACCTTTATGACCTTTTGTCAGTACACATGGACGATCACCTATCAAAGAGAAACTGAAGCGTCTTCCTGAATCACCTATTACCAATAGGTCATCCTCTTCAAGAAAATCTAATATTGCATCCTCAACTGCAAGATTTTTGACCATGTGGGTAGAGATACCATAGAGAGACTTATCCTCTGAAGCTTTCTCAAGGTCATCCTGGATCAAACTATAAGCTTCATCACTAATATCTGGTTTTATGACCCTTATCACATGCAATTCTGCACCGGTACTCTTGGATAACCTTTTAGCAAGGTACAAACCATAATTAGAATTATCCTTACCATTGTAAGCTACAACTATGCGCTTTAGTTTAGCTGGAAGATAACCATTCAACGCAACAATGTTCTTGCTGGCAGATGATAGTACCTGATTTGTAATATTCCCAAATAAAGAGTGGAGACAGTCTACGTTATGCCAGCCTAAGATAATAAAGTCAACATTTTCGATCTCGGCCTGTTCAACTATAGAATTTGTAACGTTGTGATCGAAAGCTACGACATATTTCCTTTCATGACCTAATATCGCAGGGAACTCTTCAAATTTCTCCCTTAATGCACCATCCACAGCGATCCTATTTGCATGGAATGCATCCCTTGCTTCTGCCAGACCGATCTGTTGAGGAACCTTGATCACATTAAGACCGACAATATTGTCACCCAGATTGTCTGCAAGATACAACAGATCTTTTTCATGGTTTGGATTTGCAACCGGAACCAGTATCTTAATTGTAGAGCTGTCCTTAAGCGGAGCCGGGGAAATGTTGTCTTCAAGAACATCAAAAATATCATATCTGGGAAAAGCTCTGCCTTTTCCATAATAATTGTACCAGAGTAAACCCAGAACAATGACAGCTAATGCAAATACCATTGGCATTAAACCCATGGCAGGCAACAGCAAAAGACTGAATATAATACCTATTATCTGAGTATAAGGATAAAATGGGTCTCTGAACTTTGGTTTGTATTCATCAAGAGATCTTTTTCTCAGGATCAGAACTGACAAATTGATCAATACAAAAATAAATATATTGAATGTGCTCCCAAGCTTTGCCAGCTGTTCAACATTAAAAAGCAGCAACAATATAATCATCACAACACCAGTTATTAAAACAGCATTGTGTGGAGTATCGTGTTTTTTATGGATGTTGACAAACCAACCAGGAATCAGATCATCCCTGCCCATGGCAAAAGGAAATCTGGAAGAAGACATTATTGCTGCATTAGCCGTGGATAATGTTGCAAGCAGACCACCAATGATAATCAGTATTTTGCCAGCATCCCCTGCCATCATTTGAGAAACATCAACAAGCGGAGTTAAAGTGTTCAAGGACTGATCGTGCGTCAGATTACCGCTGACAACCAGCATAACACCAACGTAGATAAGAGTAACAACACCCACTGATGCAATAAGAGCACGTGGCAGGTTTTTTGATGGATCCTTCACTTCTTCGGATATAGCGGCAAGCTGTGTAATTCCAAGGTAAGATATGAAGATAAGACCCGTGGTCGCAAATACCGATCCATAACCATAAGGCATGAAAGGATAGAATTTCTCAGTATCGAACATGAGCATACCTTTCACGATGAAAAGTGAAAGAATAACAAGAAGAAATACAACAATAATATTTTGCAGTGAACCACTACTTCGTGCTCCACGATAATTTATGAACAAAAGGAACAGACCGGCCGCACTGGCGGTGACAATAACAGGAACAGGTACAAGAACGAAAAAATAATCTGCCAGACCAATAAGTGCAAAGGAACCTTTGAACACAAGTGCAAGCCATGCACCCAGTCCGATAACAGCACCAAATGCTGCACCCATCGCCCTGCTTATGAAATAATAACTTCCACCTGCCTTAGGCATGCCTGTAGCCAGTTCAGCCATACTTATGGCAGTTGCCATGGATATTACTCCCCCTATCAAAAAAGACAGGATGGCTGCCGAACCTGCTGAAGATATCGCAATTCCCGGAAGAATGAAAATTCCGGCACCGATCATCGTGCCGGTTCCAATAGCAAATGTCTGAAAGAAACCCAGACTGCGCCCAAGGCTTTCACTGGTTCTGACTATGGCCACATTATCCCCTCATATCATATAAGTGTATGAGGTTCACAGTATTTATCTGTAAAGGATATCTGCAACTTCCTTTGCTGCGTCTCCTTCACCAATGACTGTTACCAGATCATCATATTCAAGGACAAGATTACCATTTGCAATAAATGATTTTTCCCCTCTTCTTATCATTAGCAAAAGGCTGTTTTCCGGAAGAGACAGTTCTTTTATAGCTTTTCCTGCTACTTTCGGATTGGTAACCCTTATCTCCAGGATCTCGCCTTCTTCACCTACTTCGCACATAGAGAACATGGAAGGTTTTCCAACCATGTTGTCAAGTACAAGGGCAGTGGTCATTTGAGGACTCATTGATCTTATGGACAGATCCCAGAAGGCATGTAGATTCTCCACATTGTTTACCCTTGCAACGATCTGGTCCTCTTTAAGGTTGAATTTACTTTTAGCTATCTGGGAAACTAAGAGATTTGTGTTATCCTGGTCAGTAGTTGCTACGATATACTTGGCTTTTTCAATGCCTGCTGCCTTTAGAACATTGATATCTTCGGCATCACCATGAATAGCGCGTATGCCCTGTTTTAGCAGGCGCTGACATTTTTCTTCGGAATTGTCAACTACGACAACATTCTCTCCTCTCTTCTCAAATCTCTCGGCCAGGATCTTTCCGACCTCTCCGCCTCCAATAATCAGGATTTCCATAGGTATAACTCCTAAAAAGTTAGCAACTCTTCTTGCTAAAGTACCAGTCATTACAACCGTTATTATGACCGTTAGAAATACGAGGCCCACAAGTGTTTGTCCTCCAAAGATTCCCATGGAGTCCAGTTTAACAGCAAAATATGTTGCAATGGATGCCGGAACAACACCCCTTGGACCTATAAATGAAATGAACAGTTTTTCTTTTGTCTTTAGATGTGAATTTATAGTCGAACCAAAAACAGCCAATGGTCGGACTATAATTATCAAGATAAAGACTACTATGATACCTTTAACACCCAGACCTAAAATATCCTCAAAATTCAGCATTGCAGCAAGAAGGATGAATATAATGGACAGCATCATCATTACAAGATCGGATTTGAACTCTTTTAGAGCCTGCTTATGAGGGATGCTGGATGTTCCGGTCACTATTCCGAAAACTGCTGCTGCGAGAATTCCGGATTCGTTACCCAATAGTTCAGATACTACATATGAAGACATAACCAACGTCAAAGTAAAGAATCTGGCAGTCTGGTCGGTTACAAGAGAGCCGCTTGAAAGGAATCTTTTCAGTATATAGCCGCTGAACATACCGATTATGATACCGATTACCAGCCTTTGAAGTATAAATGCGACTGCATCAAATCCATAAAGCTGGGAAACGATCCACTCGAACATGAAAGCAGCAAGGATAACGCTGGCAGCGTCATTGAAAACACCCTCGATCTCAAGTATTTTTCCTACTTTGTGATTGACGTGTATGTTCCTTACTAAAGGCGTTATCACTGTGGGACCGGTTGCAGCCACCAGAGCACCGAAAAGCGCTGCCAGTTTTACACTAACACCAAGAACCATATATGTAACTAAAGTGGCACCCACAAAAGTGATGAGAACACCAATAGTGGTTAATTTTAGAGCAGTTTTCTGTATTGGCCTGATGCTTTTGATATCAATGTGCAAGCCACCGTCAAAAACAATAACGGCAACTGACAGTGAGACAATGGCAGTCAATCCGTCACCAAAAGTAGCCGGGTCTATAAAGTTTAATACTTCAGGCCCTACAAGAATTCCTTCGATCAGAAGAAAAATGATGACAGGCACTTGAAAACGCTTGCTGAGTGTCTGAGCCACCATGCTCATGAAGAGCACAGAAACGACAACTTCCAGAAAATATATAGAATCCACTGTTATGCTCCGGGAGTATACAAAATATTATGTTGTTTTGTTAATACATTAATTATTAAGTATGTAATAATTATCTGATAGGACTATAAATATAAAACACTAATGCAAAGCACTAATACAAAATACCAATTCAAAACGCTGGTTTGTGGGTGACACCAGACCTGGCGGGAAAATAATTATACTAAATAAATCAATTTATTAATAGCTCAATTTCAATATATTTAAAAAATGAACAATACCTTAGTGCTAACTACACAATAGTTAAAATAGAAAAACGTGATTTAGGGTACTAGAATACAAGACCAATTAAGAAAGCTGAGTGATTTAAATGGCCTTAATAAAAGAAGAAGATATTAAAGTTCCACTGGATGTACCACAGGATGCACGTGAAACATATATTAAAAATTATATGAAGATCACATCAAACAGTGGAAACATGATGCTCTTTGCAGGTGACCAGAAAGTAGAACACCTCAACGATGACTTTTTTGGAGAGGGCGTCCCTGCAGATGACAACGACCCTGAGCACCTTTTTAAAATAGCTGCTAATTCAAAGATCGGTGTTTTTGCAACACAGCTCGGACTTATCGCAAGATACGGAATGGACTATCCAGACGTACCATACCTCATCAAAGTCAACTCAAAATCCCACCTTGTGAAAACAAAGCAGGATGACCCATACAGCGGCCTTTGGTATGACATGGACCAGATAGCACAGTTCCGTGACAACTGTGGTCTCGATATTCTTGGTATCGGCTACACCATATACCTTGGAAGCAAATATGAAGCTGAAATGTTCCATCAGGCTGCACAGCTCATCTATGAAGCACACCAGTACGGAATGTTAACTGTTCTCTGGATCTATCCAAGAGGAGAAGCTGTTGCTAACGAGAAAGACCCACACCTTATTGCAGGTGCAACCGGTGTAGGTGCATGTCTTAACGCAGACTTTGTAAAGGTGAACTATCCAAAAGCTGAAGGTATGCCAACCGAAGAGGCATTCAAGGAAGCAGTTCTGGCAGCCGGAAGGACAAAGGTCGTTTGTGCAGGCGGTTCCAGCGATGATCCTAAATCATTCCTTGAGAAGCTCCATGCCCAGATCCATGTCAGTGGCGCATGCGGCAATGCAACCGGAAGGAACGTACACCAGAAATCTCTTGATGAAGCTGTCAGAATGTGTAACGCAATTTACGCGATCACAGTAGAGGATGCATCCGTTGAAGATGCACTCAAGATATACAACGGCGAATAATTATTTTGATCTGCATGGGTTAACCATGCACACTTTTTTCAGATAGATCTTCCTGTTTTTTGTTCACTTTAGTTTCTTACCAGAAGCATCACTGTTAGTCCGATGATAATTAATCAAAATTATACTAGAATAATTATATATAGATTGAGAGGAAATGTGATTCCTAATTAACAAAAACGGGCCCATTATGGATGAAAGATCACTCAACCTGAGAAAAGAGAACTACACTAAAAGGATGGTCACTGATACGGTTCTGCTCATCACAGGCATCATCTGTATATTATTTCTTTCATTGATAACCGACCTTTCATACATTTTTTATGGCATCCCATGCCCAATAGAAGATTGGATAATGGGAGAGATACTGATAACTATCACAGTAATTATGGCTGCATCCTTGATATTTGCATACAGAAGGTTCCATGATACAAAGGATGCAATAAAAGAGTTCAATTCTATTGATGCTATCAAAGAGGAATTCATTGCAAATCTCAGGCACGAACTCAAAACTCCGCTTGTTCCCATCAGAGGTTACTCTGAGATCCTGTATGATGGAAGCCTTGGTGAGATCAACCAGAAACAAAAGGAAGCTCTTAAAAAAATGACAGATTCTTCTGAAAAGCTGGAAAGACTCATTGATTCCCTTATATTCATAAGTGTTGCAAGGTCTGGAGATATCGAATACACATTTACAACGCTCAATATTAATGATATTGCAACAGGAGCTGTTGTGGATATAGCTGACCAGCTCAACCAGAGAAAGCAAGAGGTTGAGATAGACATCAGACCGAAACTCCCATATCTGGAAGGGGACAGGAAATACCTCAAGGAAGCTCTGATACAGATACTGGAAAATGCCAGTAAGTTCAGTCCTAATGGACAGCATATACAACTGATCATCCACGAAGGTTACAAAAGTCTTCATATTAAAGTGATCGACAGGGGAATTGGAATTGCTGAAGATGAAGTGGAAAACATATTTGCAAGATTCTACCAGATAGATGGCTCAAAAACAAGACGTTATGGAGGCAACGGACTTGGGCTTCACATTGCAAAGACCATAGTGGAAGCTCACAAGGGAGATATCTGGATAGAAAGTGAACCCGAAGTTGGAACAACTGTCCATATCAGATTGCCTACTCCGGATCATGGAATCAAAAAGTAAGTTTAAAGTAAATTCAAAAGAAGATAAATTTAAGAAAAATAGCTGCAATGCAGCTATTTATAGTTTAATTACAGGAACAATCAAAATCGAATCCTACCAGGAATGTACCTGTTCCATGTACATTCTCAAGTCCCATCTTCTCTTTAAGATATTCATCACTTGGAGGGGATGGGGAAGCAAGTACGACATTGCAGACCTTATCAACTGCCTCTATATCTGCACATGGTTTTGGAGGCAATACAACGATCAGCGGATTATTCTTGACATCCATCTTTTTGAGGACACTTGTGTCATATATCACAATGTTACCGATAACGAGCTTATCCTTGCATGATTTTACTTCTTCGAGCTTGGCCTCGTCATCTATATCCTGACCTACAACACAACCATCGTGCATAAGAATGACATTCGGACCTTCAGGCCAGCAGAAATTCATGTTGGTGGTAAAAGCAAATATCACATCGTTCTTCAGAACTGCCTTTACACCTTTATTGTCACCCCTGCCAAGTCCCATGAGAGTCATTTCATCAGCTTTCTTCTCAAGTTCCCTGATAATCTCTCTGTCCTCTTCGTTGAGCAGGAGAGTGTTTCCTACGCCCTGCATTTGAATTATACTGTTTTTTACATTCTCTATGATCTCATCTTGTTCCATAAGTACCCCTTCATAATATGAGTAAGCAAGCAGATGTATCAATAACTCTTCAGGAGTAATATTCCGGCATATTTAAGCATATCGCATTAAACCTCTAACTCCTGCAGTAGATATATAGCCCTGAATACTTAATGTATCACTTTGAAAATACCAGCTTTCGGTTCATATAAATGGCCTTTTGAAAGAAGCACCTTCAATGTGGAGTCTGCAATCTTTTCCGGAATATTCCTGGAAACTGCCTTGTTAATAAAGGCGATATACTCAAACCCACTGCCATCATCCAATTCCTCGGCAATTAACTGTATCTCTGTTTCATGATCGATCTCTTCGGCATTATTGCCACCGGACCTTCTAATTGAACAGAGAGCCTTCCTGACATCATCCTTCAATGAATCATAATATGCTGCATCCTTATGATAGTAATCAAGTGAAAGACACATTCCCCCTGCATATGAATCAGAAACACCACTGTCCAGTATCCTATCCATAAGTTTTCCTTCTTTAGTATCACCTGAAAAGAACTTATCAAATTCATCGAGGCGATCAAGTGTCATTTCAGCAGTATCCACGATCCACCTGTCACGGATAGATTCATCAACATAATTTATCTCTTCAGGACGCAGGGACACAAAGACAGAACCATCGCCCGGCTCGTATGAACGTACCTTTCCCAGTATCATCACATATGACGGAACCTGTATCGTTGACATGAATACGGATGCTTCTGGCTGGTAGCTGCCAGCATAAATAGTGAATGCTCCGGTTGGATCGGAAATACGTGCCCTCCATAAATCCCTTTCACTGCCTTTCTGTTCAGACAGTCGGTCAACTTCCGTAACAACACCAACAATAAGCACCCTGTTAACTTTAAGCCCTGTAGGACTTATGAGAAAATTAGGTGAATAAATATCCTGTTCAGTTGGCGATGAGGAATACAAGTGGAAACGGGAATCATTGAACTCTCTGGCAAAGATCCTGTATGCAACTTCTCTTTCAACCATTACTCATCACATCCTGCATCCATTCTTTCCAGAAGTTCTTCTATGCGTACATCAACATTATTCTCAGGAACCCATACAGACCTGGCAACAAGTGAAACTCCAAACTCATTTCTGGATGAGTTACCTCTGGCTGCAAGATATTTGCCGGTGAGTACTTTTTTCATGTCCTCGAACACAGCTTCACTGGAAAGAGAACTCTGTGCCATTTTCTCAGCGTCATGCATGCTTTTGCCATAAACTGCTTCTGAGAGTTCCCTGTTAAGCATCAGGTGAACTGCACCTGTTCCGTCATCAAGAATGGCTTTTATCCGCATGTCAGTCAGACATTCCACTTCACCGTGGGACCGACAGGAAGATTTCTGTGTTACACGATTACATTGCGGGCAGCGTTCGATAAGTCCCGAACCGGACCTGACAGAGATAATAGTACCGCTGACAGTCACATCGAACATTCCTTCTTTCTCAAGGAGTTTTTCAATGGCAATGGAAGAACTTGCCTTGCTTACCGATTCCATTGTAAATGGCAGTCCTGATGTATCTGAGATTTTCTCAATGGAGGTTGTCTCCGTGAAATTAATGGACGGAAGACCCCTGAATATCCTCACAGAAGCTCCTTCTATACAAATGAAATCACCAATATCCGGCCCTCCCAGTGGTGTCCATGAAGTGAATGGCAGTTTTCCAGTCTCATCCGCCAGAACACCTTCAACAACAGTCACTTCCTCGCCTTTGATATTTATCTCTCGGTGATACATCTCCACGATCAATACAACAGAACTCACAAGTACATCCGCAGGAACAATTTCACCCAGTTTCTTGAGATTTGAATGGGACATCTCTTCCGATTCAGGAAGCTCGTCATCCTGAAGATAGGTAATTGTGGATCTCTTGCCAAAATAGAGTTCAGGCCGGTTGTTCCAGAGACGTGTGTAAGCATTCTTGATGCGTATCGCATCGCCTGGCTTTAACGACATGTCATCCCAGCATGTGAAAGAACATATGCCTGTGCCATCACCAAGTGTTCCTGAGAAGATGGTTTTCTGCTCACCCTGTATCGATACGGTCTTTTCAACAATATCGATTATACGTCCGCTTATTTCAATACCATTCAGTCCCGGTGAGAGGTCTTTGACACTTACCGTGTTAGATGATACTGAAAGATACTTTGCTTTGATCATCCGTTTTGCTTCTTCCAGAGGAACCCGATATTTCAAAAGTTTGTCAAGCTCTCTGCTGATCTCTTCCCTGCTAATGTTTCCAAGCGCCATGGTTAATTCATCGATATGTGGCGCGATTTTCTCGTCCATAGGGATTCTCCTTTATTTGAAATCTTCTTAAGTGTATTTCCTGATTGGCAATAAAGATAACTAGCTAGATAGAAAAAAGAAAAATCGGCTCTGTAGAAATCCTGTTTACATGAGTGACACGAACTTTGCTCTTTTTCAGTTCCGAAACCAAAAAACAATTTGCAAACTAAAACCAATGTAACCATCCGCCGAAGGCGGCACCTTCCAATGCCTCTGTGCAGAAAAATTGCACTTATGCTTGAGAATTCTATAGAAGGCATGCGAAGAAAGTAGTCCACTGCAACATGTCAGTTATTTTGTTCACCTATTTGGAAAAACGCCGGCTTCGCCGGTTCCTTCGGGATTTGGCAGGTACTCTCTAAAAAAACATAGACCACATCGGCCTGACAAAACCAATCAGCTTACTTTAAAGGTTACCTGACAGAATTCCTACAGAGCCGAGAAATCTGTAAGTTATTCATTCTTTTGATACAGTACAAAAAATAGAAAATAAAAACTCAATCAGCCCAAATATCAGAATCAGGAATGGCACTATTATCAGGAATAAACCTAACATTTGCAAGAAGAAATAAATAGAAAGTCCAAGACCGGTTTGCGGAACAATGTCACCGAATCCAAGAGAAAAAGCTGTAGTGAAAGACCAATAGATTCCAAACAATACTGATGAAAAACCATATTCTTTACCTTCAACTAAGTAGATCAATATTCCTGATACACCTATTAAAGACAAGACTAATAATACAAATATAATAATTTGTAGAAAACTTTTTTGTATTGTTTCTCTAAATATGTGACCTGACACATAGCAAAAATAACAATGAAACAATATAATATTTTTGGTGCATGGATAAAGAGATATTATAAGAAATATTTATCAATAGCATGCAGACATACCATTAATTACAGAAAACATACATTTGAATTATAAGATAGTTTTCTATTATTTTATGGGGGTCAAAAAATGCCAAGACTAGCTATAGTATACCTTAGTACCCAGGGAAGTACAAAAATGATGGCAGAGGCCATTGCAGAGGGCGCACGTGAAAAACATGTAGATGTTGATGTCAATAATTTTTATGAATGGGATCCGGCAGAGGTTGCAAAATACGATGCCATCTGTATAGGTTCCTCAACATTTTATTATACAATGCTGGAGCCCATCGCTAAGTTCCTTGATAAATTAATTGGCGTGGGTATCGAGGGCAAACTGGGCGCAGCTTTCGGGTCTTATGGATGGAGCGGAGAAGCACCGATCATGATTGCTGAGAAGCTCAGAGAGGCTGGTGTGAAAGTAATTGATCCGGTATTAAGAATACAGTACATACCAAATGAAAAAGATCTGGCCGAGTGTGTAAGACTTGGAAAAGACCTGGCAAAGAAAATGAAAAAGAAAGAGTAATTTCATTTAAGTCTAAGAATCGAAAAATATCCAAATAACTCTGAAAAGACAAATAAGCTTGATTTGATGTGGAATTTTCTTTAAAAAACTATATATAGGTTATTTTGCTAGTTGTTAGAGAATACTAAACCAGATTCTAAATATAATACATATAAGAGGATATTTATGACAATAATTCCATTTGCACCTATTGAGAGAGTAATAAGAAATGCCGGAGCACAAAGAGTAAGCGAGTCTGCAGGAATGGCACTCACAGCCATACTGGAAGAATACGGACTTGAGATATCAAGAGAAGCCATCAAGCTCGCAGAGCACGCTGGAAGAAAAACAGTAAAGGCTGAAGATATCAACCTTGCAAAAGATATGCTGGGAAAGTAATCCCAGAAATCCTACTTTTTAATCTATTTCCCAATTAGTTTTATTAATTATATTTTTGTGAACATCAGCACTGTATGCGTTTCAACTGATGAGGTCCACCAGACTTAGTCCACCTACTGTCAGGATGCTCATTATTGCCCCTGCTATTAGTACTCCTGCAAGTATTGCCGGGAAAGCATGACGGAACTTGATGCCAAAAACAAATGCAGCGGCGCATCCTGTCCATGCACCTGTTACAGGTAAAGGAACTGCAACGAAGAGTGTCAGGGCAAGTGTACCATATTTTTCAAAATTGTCCGAATGGTTGCGGTGTGTTCTTCCAAAAAGCCAAGAGAAGAATTTATCAAATATAGCATAACGACGAAGATAAGTGGAAACGGGATCAAGGAACAGGAGCAAAGGTACAACAGGGATCATGTTACCCAGTACTGCAAAAAAGAATGCAGATGCAGGACTCATATCAAATTCCACCAAAGCAATAGGAATTGCACCCCTCAATTCAAATACTGGCAATGCTCCAATAATTATGGTTGCAAGCCAGTGAGGAAAAGAGGAAAGTAAGTCTAATACTGTTGCTTCAAGACTCAATTACATTCCTTTCCTGATAATGCAAAGTGTGCCAGAAGGCATTCAAGCTGAATTCTCTCATTGGCACCTTCAGTCAATCTGAAATCTATCTCACCGATTACATCGATAAGTTCGACCATCTTCTTTTCAGGTATATCGACCTCAAACATAGCCCTGTATATCTGACCAACAACATCCTCTCCTGAAAGACCCTGCTCAAGCAAAAGGCTGTCCAGATGTTTTCTTGCAGCACTGAAACTTCCATCAAGAGCTGTAGTGATAAGCTCTTTGACCTGCTCAGGACGTGCAGTTGCAGTTATCTTATAAATTGCGTCCTTATGGATCGTATCTGCAATAAGAGCTGCTGCCTGAAGAGCATTGATAGCTTTTCTCATATCGCCCTGCGCAACATATTTTATGGCATCCACACCATCGTCAGCAATATCCAGACCTTCGTTTTGAGCCACAAATCTTACACGCTCTGCCACAGCTTCATCGGACAGAGGACGGAACCTGTATACTGCGCATCTTGACTGGATAGGCTCGATAATCTTGGATGAGTAATTACATGAAAGAATGAAGCGGCAGTTGTTGGTGTAGCGTTCCATTGTACGCCTGAGTGCAGACTGCGCATCAGAAGTTAAAGCATCTGCTTCGTCAAGGAAGATTATCTTGAAATCTGCACCGCCGATAGGAGTTGTTTTTGCAAAGTTCTTTATCTTTGTCCTGACAACATCAATTCCACGTTCATCAGAAGCATTAAGCTCAGTGAAATTCTCACGCCAGGAATCACCAAAAAGCTCACGCGCAATTGACACGGAAGTTGCGGTTTTTCCTACTCCAGGAGGACCTGAGAACAAAAGATGTGGAAGGTTTCTCGTCTTAATGTACGATTTGAGCCTTTCTACAGTCTCTTTCTGGCCGACCACGTCGTCAAGCTTAAAGGGCCTATACTTTTCAATCCATATCTCTTCTTTAATTTCAAACCCTCCGCATAAAAGTGTACATGCCTGCAATAATAGGAAGATGTAGTTTTTTAAGTTTTCGTAGATAAAAAAAAGATGTGCAGGATTTAGCCTCACAGCTTCCTGCTAATTTTGTATTTCTGTGTGTTTTAGATCTTACTGATAGATCAGCTTGTAAGCGTAACTGCCCACAACAGGGATCTTGAGCATTAAACCCTTGTATGCCATTATGACAAGCACAAGTATGAAGAACAATGCACCAAATCCAAGGAAATCAGCTATCATCCAGCCAACGTATGGTATCCATCCCACGATGAAAATGATAAGTGAAAGTGGAAGGAATATCAGCAGTGACTGCATTGCATGGAACCTGACGAACTTGTTGTCCGGTTCAATGAGCAGGAAGATTATCCCTGTGATCCAGAATCCTACATAACTAAGGGCTGCCACGATATTTTCGTTCAGACCAAGCTTTGTTTTATATGTCATGTGATCACCTGATTGAAATTGAGTTCTGTGGACACTTCTCTACGCATAATCCACATGCAGTACATTTCTCCTGATCGATCTCCGCAAGGAAATTAGTTACCTTGATGGCTTCCTCAGGACAGCTCTTCTCACAGATCTTACATCCGATACAACCAACGGTACAGGACTCCTTTACTGCCTTACCTTTGTCGTGGGACATACAGAACACATGTACCTTTTCAGATTCCTTTGCAAACACAAGTATGTCATTCGGACATGATGCGATACAGAGTCCACAGCTTGTACAAAGGTTCTTGTTGACATGCGGAAGACGGTCCTCACCAATTGAGAGAGCACCGAAAGGACATGCACGTACACAGGTACCTCTGCCCATGCATCCGTAGTTACAGCCTTTTTCACCGTCTGACAGCATCATAACTGCCTTACAGTCCTCAAAGCCGACATACTCGAAACGGTCAACACAGTTCAGACCACCGTTACATCTGACGAACGGATACTGGGTCTCACCTTCTGCTACTTCCTGTCCGAGAATGCCACCAATTTCCTTGGCAACATCAAAACCACCGACGGGACAACCGTTAATAGGTGCACCTTCGTTGACCACACGTTCTGCAAAGTCTGCACAACCTGCGTAACCACAGGCACCACAGTTAGCCCCGGGAAGAACTCCAACGATCTCGTCAACCAGAGGATTTGTCTCTACTTTGAATTTCTTTGATGCCACTACAAGCATGACACCAACGGCCAGTCCGAGACCTCCGAGGATAGCTCCTGCCTGAATTAGTAAAGTTACCAGTTCGCTCATATTGGAATCACCCAGAAGTAATTAACAAAAGCCAGAGAAAGCATCGTTGCGATGAAGAATGCCTGTGGAAGTCCCCTTATTGATGATGGGATGTTCACAAACGTTGATCTTTCTCTTATACCGGCCATCATAAGCATTACTATAGTGTATCCAAGACCTGCTGCGATACCGAATACAACACTCTGTGCAAAGTTATAACCTGAGCTTTCATTGAGCAGCACAGCACCGAGCACAGCACAATTAGTTGTAATAAGTGGCAGGTAAATACCCAGTGAGCGGTATAGTGAAGGAATGTTCTTCCTTACCACGAACTCTACAAGCTGTACAAGTGCTGCAATTACAACAATGAAGCTGATAAGGTCGAGGAATTGCATATTTGTTGGCACAAGTATGTAAGTATATAGCAGATATGATACCGTAGAAGCCATTGCCATAACGAAGACTACAGCTCCGGACATTCCCGCTGCACTTTTTACGTCCTTGGTTACACCCACGAAGGAACACAGTCCAAGGAACTGAATAAGCAGGAAGTTCTTAATGAAAAGACCATCCATGAAGATAGAGAATAATGCGTCTTCTGCCATTTATCCACCTCTTGCCAGTTTCCTTGCTCTCTGATAGTTCACGATTGCCATAAGTGATCCTATCGTCAGGAAAGCACCTGCAGGCAATATCATTGTAGTTATTGGGTGACTGAGTGACAGGTTGATCAATGTGTGATCGAATACTACTATCTGTCCTGTTCCCAGGATTTCCCTGATCCCTCCTATGAGCATCAGTACAAGTAAGAAACCTGTAGAGATACCAAGACCATCAATGAAAGAATAGAACACGTTATTCTTATTTGCATACGCTTCTGCACGGCCGATGATGATACAGTTTACCACGATCAATGGAATGAACACACCTAACGCCGCGTACATGGGCGGGAAATACGCCTGCATTATCATCTTTACGATCGATACGAACGTCGCTATAATGATAATGAATATTGGAAGTCTTACAGTCGAAGGAATCTGTTTCCTTAAGGCTGAAACGAAAACGTTTGAACATACAAGTACGAATGCCGTACCTGCAGACATACCGATCGCGTTCTCAACTGATGTGGTCACTGCCAGAGTAGGACAGAGGCCCAGAACAAGTCCGAAGATCGGGTTGTCTCTTGTAATACCACGAATATATTCACTTAAAGGGTCCATAATATCACTCCTCTGCCTCTTCTATTTCACTTATTTTTGTATTCAGAGCATCAACTACAGCCTGAGAGGAGATCGTTGCGCCTGTAATAGAATCTATTGAACCACCTGCGCTTGTAAGACCTAGTGATGCGATTGGAATATTAATGAACTGGCTCTGGAAACTGTCATCCACGATCTTAGCACCAAGTCCCGGAGTCTCTTCATGACTCAGGACATCCATGCCACGGAATGTAGTGAATGTGGAATCGACACCTCCTGCAACAACTATCTGCCCCTGGGCACCTGCCTGCTCTTTGAAGAACGCATAACCGATTATGTTACCTGAAGGGTCCAGTGCACGATAATAGAGTACTATTGGATTACCGTCCACGTCAACGGTATCCCCATAGACTGCCTCAAAGTTGTTATTGGCTTCCGGGATCAATGCACCTAATATCTCTTTTTTAGAATTCTCCTCGTTTATCTTAAGCTGAGCACTTGTCGGAACATAAGTAACACCTAACAGGAGTGCTGCCACAACAGATATGAGAACAATTTTTCCAATTACTATGGCTGTGTCCTTATTGGATTCACTCATTGTTGATCACCTCAAATTTTAAAGATGAGGGAATTTTGTCCATTATACGCCTGTATGCTTTTTCTGCACATGACATTGTGCCAAATGATGCAGGCATTGTGTTGATCTCAATGAATGATGCAACACAGTTTGCAAGGAATATACCATACAGCAATCCATCAACGTAGTTAGCGAAGTAACCGTAGATGAATACAAGTACACCACATGTAATTCCGTAAACAATACGTCCGTTCTTTGTGACAGGGGATGTTGCAGTGTCCGTTGCCAGGAAGAGTATTCCAAAGAAGACGATCCCTATCATTGAATATGAAAGTTCAGGACTTGGACTGAGCAGAGTGAACATCTGTGACATGTACATCAATGGATTGAGACTGCCTTCGTGAACAAGAGCCATTACGCCAGATATGAAAAGCAGCATCTGCGGCAGTATAACCATTGTTGCGAAGAATGCAAGTGGTACTCTCCAGTCAATATATCTTTTATAGATAAGATAAACACCGCCGATAAGCAGTATAGGAGAAACCCCTACCATCAGACCTGCACCGTGCTCAAGTATAATGTCAGAGAACTGACCAATATGAGGAATGGATGCAGGAGTCATAAATCCTGCCCAGGCACTTCTTGTAAAGACCCAGCCCACAAGAATAGGATTGAATATGTACGAACCGATGCCACCAAACACATGCTTGCCCACGGTTATTGCAAAGAAAGATGCAAATGCAGCAATCCACAATGGGGCTTCCGGTGGAATAAGCAATGCAAGCATAAGCCCTATCATTGCGGCATGACCATCTGCAATTCTTACTTTCTTCTTTGAAATTGTCTGTATGACGAACTCGGTCGCCACAGCAGTCACCACAGATACAACAATGATACCAAGGGCAGGAATGCCAAAGAAATATATTGCTGCAAGACAGAGTGGAAGCAGAGCAATTATTTTGCTATAATTCAATGTCTTGAAATCTAATTTTGTTTTCTTATGAGGAGGAGCTGAAATTGTATATGTCATTTTTACTCACCTCCACAGCCACAACCAAGTTTCAGATTGGATGACTCTTTTGATGGCATGTCTTCGTATGCCATTTCAATTGCATCCTTTGCATACCTGATAAGCTGTAATATAGGGATCTTGGAAGGACAGACTGCTGCACAATCACCGCATTCGATGCAGTTCTCTATGTGAATCTGTCTGCACTCATCAAAACGGCCCTGGTCTGCCATCACAGCAAGGCGGCTTGGTATAAGTTCTACAGGACAGACATCCACACAACGTGCGCAGTGGATACATTCTATTGCTTCATCCCTGATAACCTCTTCAGGTTTCTGGATGGTGATCCTGGTAGTTCCTTTTGTTACAGGGACCTGATCGGTATATTGTGCCACACCAGATCTTACACCGTTTGCAATGATCTTGCCAATGGGACCTGTGTAGCCATACGAATCAATGACATCCTTAAATGGAGTACCAATTCTCACAAGAATATATTCCATCTTGTTAGTGACACCTTCTACTGAAACAACAGTATCATAGAATGGAGCACCCGTGTGTACAGCATCATAAAGTGCTTTTGCGGATTTAATTCCGCAAACTGCAACTCCTACATCAGTTGGGTCACAGCCGATCTTGACCTTCCTTCCTGTTACCCTGTAAGTAAAGAAGTTAAGGATCTTTTTACCGAAAATGCGTTCCTGAGAGACGATAACAATGTCAGAATTCTGCTCATTGAAATAATAACCTACCTTGCGGCTTCCAATGAGAGGAGCTACTTTTAGCTTCTTCTTGTTAACTTCAATGCCTTCAAATGCATTGATGGATTCTTTATCATCTGTCCTCAGTACGATTGCACCTTTTTTAGCACCAGCGGCTTTCATGAGAAGCTTTAAAGCATCAACCATCTGGGATGCATAATCACCAGGGGTCTTGAAAGATCCGCCGATCCATTCGGATGATGTAGCATTGATAAGTACAGTATCGATCTTCTTGCCCTTTGGCCTTAAGACTGTGTGGGTTGGCATTCCGTAATGCTCAACAATGCCTGATTCCTTAATGAACTGGGCAAGCTGGTCGGATTTTACATCCTTGCATGCTGAGAATGCAACGCTTTCATTGCTGTCTTCCGGCTGGATGATAACACTCATCACTTTGTTTCCATCGGGATGTGGTGCTTCTTCTATGGCAATAACCTCACCGCAGACACTTGAGTGAACTGCAGATGACTGGTATTCCTTGCTTTCACCAATTTTCTGGCCGATAAGAACCCTGTCACCTTTCTTCACAAGGGGTTCACAGACAGCACCCCTGTGCTGCCTGAGCGGAATAATGATCTTTTCCGGTAATGTATCTAATTTTTTTATTTCCACATTATCAACTCCCTTAGAATGCAGGCTCCCTTTCAACTTCTGTTGGTTTTGCGCCTTCCAGTGTTACATCTATTGTCTTTGAAGCAAAATCCGTTGGCGGAACCGTTTCTGCAGGATCTGTTGTATAACCGATCAACTTCCAGTGTATAGAAGGTATAACAGTATGGCAGTCAGAACAATTCTGGGTTATTTCTCCAAAGTGTACATTCTGAAGTGTCTCTGAAGCAGATACTCCATGACAGTCTGAACATACAAGAGGATCTGCAAGACCTATATCTGAACTGACAATGTTGTGACTTACCTGATAATACAGGTCAACTGTCCTCATAACTGCATTTGGATAATCTGCGGTTCCGTCCATGTCGCCATCATAGGAGCGAATCTCCTCTTCAGTCACAACACCATCATTGTCTGCATCTGCACTTAGTACATCAGCCGGATCAATTGGGTTTCCAATTGCTGAGCTGTTGTCAGGATCTGCAAGTACATCTTCATCGATGCCTGCATCCCACCATGTACCTGAGATTATATTGAATGGCTTGAGTACTGAATCATCTTCTCTTTCCTGTGCTGTTGGAAGCTGGTCATAATATACTCCATTTGACCATGAAAGTATAGGTGTGAACTCGGATTCATAAACAACATCCTCACGGACACCATTTGCCCAGCTGAATTCTTTGACAACAGGAGTGCCTGTTATATCGCTGCCAGGGAGTGATGGAATGTGACATGATTCACAACTGATGAATTCAAGGTGAGCATCAACCATGCCGCCGTGTGAAATGCCTTCGTGACAGCCTGAAGAGTCACATGCAACTACTCCAACTTCTGCGTCCATGTGTGATGATCCGGAGAACAGGTATTCACGACTGCCTATTTCGTGTTCCTCTGTTACGTGACATTCCTGACAGTCTACAGAATCGTGAACATCATAAGAAGCAGATTCTTCGAGGTTCCATGCTACAGCGGTTGTCTCAATATCTGCTGAGTGACAGCTGCTGCCACAAAGTGCCTTACTTGGTGCACCGTTCACTTCATCATGAACTTCAGTTACAAGTGGAAGTGGTGCTAAGACATCAAGCATGTAGCTTGCAATATAGAGTGCTTCACTCTGCATTTCCTTGCGGGACTCTTCGATTGCTGCTTCGTTTGCATTCTCGAAGTTTCCTGAAGCTATGTTTTCTGCACGTGCCTCATAGTCATAACCTACCTGATTGTGACAGGCCATACAGTCAATATCAACACCATAATCTGACATGTAGCCGCCACCAGGGTGAACCTGTCCGTATGTTACAGCCATTGTATCTTCATCAATGCTGTCAATATCAACACCATAATCCATGATAGAGGTCCACTTTTTCATGTCCTGCTGAACATGTGATGATGCTGATACCTCCTCGTATACTCCGAGGTGACAAACACTGCATGAACTGTCAGACCATGTCTGTTCGGTCATGTAATGAGCAGACATAGCTTCATTGCCGGTGCTGCCTACATATGCATACACGCCGGCTACAGCGAACATCACAACGAGGATACCTATAAGAATTACATTTAATTTAGCCATAATTTGCCTCGTTCAGTCCTCTGCGACTTCTTCAAGCTGCTTGATAACAACTATTATGTTGTTCCTCAAATCCTGCTCATTTGTTATTTTCAGGTCATTAGAAACGTATTTACTGATCTCGAACGACTTTCGCACTACTCTGACATTAAAGTCAAAAACCTTATCAAGAAGACCTTTTTGAGGAGTTACTCCTAAAAAGTCCACATCCATGTGATTGCCAAGTACATTGGCTTTCAGTTCAATTTTATCAAGAGGAGAACCTGGTTTTATGTAAATGATATGATGTTTCACATAACCAAAGTGCTTCTCTATACCTCTCCAGCCGTATTCTTCCATTAATTGATGAAGAGCGACAACAAGGTACTTATCCTTGCTTGAACTTGTTCCCGTACCTGATCCTGTGCTGGGATTGCTCATTCTATTACTTCCTTTGGATGAATATAATAATTATAACAGAAGGAAATTCACTTCCTTCCTATCCGCGGTACATAGGTTTAATATTTAGTTATATCTTTTCATACTACATGAGGTATAAAACTGTTGCCATTGTACTGATAGCGATTTTCACAGGATTATTAATGATAGATTATGTTCAGGACATGGGTTCACAGAGCCTTCCGGAACAACAGATCTACTCACAAACCAGAAGCCTGATGGACACTACTGTAACTATCACAGTGGTCAGTTCCAACGAAACATCTGCTATGGAAATAATAGACCATGCTTTTGAAAAAATAAATTATGTTGATGAGCTGATGAACAACTACGACAATAGTAGTGAAATAAGCACTCTCAACAATAAGGGGAAAGTAAGTAATGCAGATCCTGAACTTGTCGATGTGATCAGTCGTTCCACATATTACTCTCAAAAAAGTAGTGGAGCCTTTGATATCTCAATTCAGCCAATACTGGATCTCTGGGCCAGCAAGTATGCCCCTGGCGGAACAAATCAGCCTCCTACTTCAGAAGAGATCAACGAAACCCTGAAACTTGTCAACTATTCCGCAATAATGATAGAAGGAAACAATATTTCCATGAACATTGGAATGAAAATTACCCTTGGTGGTGTGGCAAAGGGATATGCAGTTGATTCTGCCATAGAGTCACTGGTCAATGCCGGAATTGTATCAGGATTTGTAAATGCAGGCGGTGACGGAAGATATATAGGCACGAAGCCTGATGGCACAGAATGGAGGGTCGGACTGCAGAATCCTGACAAAAACGAAGATGCAGTTACTATTATGGACATCCAGGATGTTGCAGTGGCAACCAGCGGAAATTATGAAAGATACTTCAGCGATGAGGCAAAGGTTTCACACATCGCAGATCCCAGAACTGGATACCCTTCAAGTAATCTGATAAGCAGCACTGTAATTGCACAGAACGCAATGGATGCAGATGCGCTTGCGACTTCCGTGTTCATTCTCGGAGAGGATGACGGGATTTTAATGATTGAAGAACTAGAATACGTTGAATGTCTTATCATAACCAATGACAAGAGAATAATAAGGTCTTCGGGATTCTCAGCTTATGAAAGCAATTAGAAAATAGAATTGAATAGAATATGGAACTAATGAGATATGCCTGCATTATTGCAGGCTTACTTCATGGAGTGTTTCATAGATTGGCCCTTTTGGGGTCAATGTACTCTTTTTCAATTTGATGGATCCTACATCCATTGAACCGATATCAAAGTCTTTCATCTCATCAAGGAGTTCCAGAAACTCTGCCTTTTTCTTTTTGGGAAGATATTTCACCCTGGCCAGAGTGGCATGAGGACTGAATCGATGAAGTGTCTGCTCAAATTCAAAAGATGAAAGGGTGTTTTCAATCTGCTCATAAAGCGCATCAAAATTACCGTCACATCCAAGCCAGATTACCTTGGCAAATTTTGGTTTCGGAAAAACACCTATACCTTTTACATGAGAACTGAAAGGTTCACATTTAACACCTTCAAGCGCCTTTGATATAGCAGGGATCTGATCATCCGGCACCTCACCAAGGAATTTCATGGTTACATGCACCAGATCAGGATCGACAAACTTGAATTTGAATTCATTGAACTTCAATTGAATTTCGGTAATCTTTTCATGCAACTCCACAGGGAGATCTACCGCAACAAAAGCTCTCACCACACATATCACCAATTATGATTTATACTGAGTACATAAATTAATATCGCTGTGAAACATGCGTTATTTATAAAATGAGCATATATAATATCTTATGTTTTAGTAGTTTTATGTTGATACAAAAACAGAGGGGATAATTTGGACAGTGCACAGGTAGTTGTCAACACTGCTGTCAAGCTTGCAGAAGAGCTGAGGTCAACGGCAATAATCATATCAGGCGAAGCTAATTTTGAAAAGCCGCAGACTACCATCCCTGTATATTTTGCAAGTAGCAAACAAAAGAATATAATAGATCATCTGGTGGCAAGCAGCAAAACAAAGGAAGAAAAAACAAAAGAGATCTTAGATAAGATAGGCCAGCAGGCTGCCGGAAAGATCGAACATATGGAAAATGTCTCCGCAATTGAACTTATGATGGAAGAGATCAGCGAAGGGAACATTATTGGTATTATCGAAAGCAAGGACTCATATGCCATTGTTGTCCACAATCTTGAGGACAATGTTATTGTGAAGAAAATGAAGGAATGTGAAGAAAGAGTTGCTCCGGATGTCCTGCGCGCTGTTCTGAAGATAGCTTTTGATATCGCCAACACCGGCCGTGAAGGTAAACAGATCGGTACTGCTTTTATTGTAGGTGACGTGGACGAGGTTATGATGCGCTCACACCAGATGATCCTGAATCCTTATGCCGGACAGGAAGACTCTGACCGTGACCTGAAAGACCGTAAGAACTGGGAATCGGTAAAAGAGTTCGCTCAGCTTGATGGCGTATTTGTCATATCGGAAGATGGCATGGTAGAAGCTGCCGGAAGATATCTTGATGTGGATGCAAGAGAAATCGCTGTTGAAAAAGGGCTTGGCGGCCGTCATGTCTCTGCAGCAGCGATCACCAGGGATACTGTATCCATTGCCATCACGGTCTCACAATCAGGTGGAGTTATCCACATTTATATGGATGGGAAAGAACTCATGTACATCGAATCAACTGAAAGGGCTGTTCGCCTTCGTTGATGCAGAAAATGAGATATGGTTCAAATAAAACAAGGATGAATTCAATCCTTAATTCCTTTTTTGATAATTTTTGTACGCATGGATCAAAGATGCAGTATTTGAAAAATACTAAAGGAAATAAAAAAGAAAAGAATTGACCGATATAAACTACCGGTCTTTTAGTTGTTTTAAGATCTTATACTATTTCCAACTTAGAGTGGAAGCTTAATGCCTACTTCGCCATAGACAAGTGCAACAGCAATGTAAAGTGCTACAATACCTGTGATCAGGGTTATAAGTCCTGAAATTGCAACTGGGAATCCTATAAGGAATACCAATGCCAGACTGAAGAATGTAAGGTCAAGCACTACGAAGACGACTGTAAGCATCTTCAGACCGATCTTAAGTGTTGCGACTGTAAGTGCGGTTGCGATAAGGCCCCATACAAGTGTGAAGAGTCCCATTGATGTAGCACTTGCTGCGTCCAGTGGTGCACTGAATAGACCTAGTGGTGCAAGGTTGATGTATGAAAATGCGAGCCACCAGAGACCAAATATAGTGAATGCTGATGCACCGAAAGTGTCACCTTTTTTCCAGAGCTGGAGACCGGCTATGACTTCAGCAATACCACCAAGGGTTATTGCCATTGAAATAACCATAAGTGCATCTGGTATTATACCCATGTTTAAAAGTCCTGCAAATGTTGCTGCAAAGCCAAGACCAAAGAAGCCTACTGCTGCCGGGCTTGCTGCGGATGAATCTTTAATTACTACTTCTCCTTCCATAGTTAATCACTTCCCTAATATAAATTTGATAAATATCAAATAAAGTTTAAATTGTTATAATTATTTATACTGACCACAAAATGAAACGTCAGAAAATCTTGCCTGTAAATTCTTGTAATACGTAACTGCTTGCTACCTCCATCAAGTGTTACCTATTTCACCTCCAGATAAGGACTTTAAAATAGAAGTATATATCATTTTTGATTATGATAAAATAGAATAATAGATAATTTGATGTTTTTTAAGGAATAAAGCATTAAAAGAGTTTATAGATTTATATAGAAGGATAATAGAGCTTTTTTAGTAATAATACACTAAAAAAAACCTACAAAACTCAACTTAATTATAAAATATATAATATATATTTTCAGAGAGTTTGCTGTTTGTATAGTCTGCACACGACATACAATACCGTCACGAAAACTTTAAATAGAGCAATACATCATAGTTCTTGCTTCTTATTGAACGCAAAATATCAAAGAATTAAATATCCTAAATCTTAAAACGTAGCAAAGCAGCGATTCCACCAAGAGCTAACAGTTTTTCCCCCGGCTCAAATATTGTACTGAAAACAACGATTTTCCCCTGAGAGTGCTCTACTGCTTGCAAAAATGAATCAATGTTACCTTTTTCACGTTCCATCCTGAGCATCTCATCCGCAACCAGAAGAGTATCTATTGAGCCATAATCAAGAGCTAATTTTACTTCTTCAAGCCCGTAGGCAACCTTGCCATCCATGGAAATCTCCTTTAACAAGTCATCCATTAAGCGGGACTCGCGGGCAATGCGGGACTCTTCCATGATCCTGTCCACTGCTCCACGCTTGAGAACTTCCTGGAAACCGGACATTCCGATGGAAGAAGTATCCTCTGTAACAACACGGGTTGAAAAATCTGCTTCTTTTGATTTCAGGTATTTCATGAAATCATCTTTTATGAATCCCGGACCTGCAACAACAACAGCCTCTGATTCTGACGCTGCGTGTAATAGCTGGTCGATGATCTCCTGGAAAAAGACCTCTCTGAGAGTGCCTTCACTCCTTTTTCCTGAAGACTGGCTTATATGGGAATACAATTCAATGCCATAATGACGCACAAGACCAATATCCGCATCCCCTTCCTCAATTGCAAGGATAACTACCTTCGGACGCTTGGAAGAAGCTTCTGCTTCATCGACACGCTCTATCTGGTCCTTTTTCCAGGTCTTGATTATTGAAAGGTCAAGTCCTTCCTCAACATTGAAAGTATGATAGTGACCTGCATCCATACCCTGTTCAATAAGGCCATGGATCCTCAAACGGTTGGAAAACTTATGGAACTCGATGTCTTCCACACGGATGCCCAGCCTTACTGTCTTCTTCTCGACCTTTTCCGGGCGAAGCTTATCAGCCGCAGCATCTGCTTTCCTTTTAGTAAGAGCGAATATGAGGTCGCCTTTCTCTATAATATACTTAAGGTGCCAGAGATCATCCAGAGTCTCAGGTACCAGAGTTATTTCTCCGTCTCTACCTTTCAGAATTCTCTTTACGACCCTCATGTTTACTCCTTAAATTTACACCTTAAATTTCATACCTTAATGTCAGATTCACCTGGTGGCAGCATCATTGCTATTTTATCAGGTGATGCTATCTGCTTGACGAAATTCGGATCTTTCAGTTTCTCGACATACATCTTGTATATCTTTTTGGCAACATCGTTCTGGTTATATTTTCCCGGAACGACTTCGACCACGTTCTGACCATATTTACGTACAGCAGATGTGGGACCGCCAATGACCCTTGTACTTCCCTCAAGTTCAAGTCCGATAGCCGCAGCAACTTGAACATCCCTGAAATAATTCCTCTCACCACGTATTACGAAAGAACCTTTCTTAAGATATTCGCCGGATTCAGGAGTCTTGGAAACCTGTTCAGGCTTTATCCAGTAACAATCTCCGCTGAACTGGCCGGATTTCCAGACGCTTGAATAGGAAACCACAAATTGAGCAGTTTCCTGCAAAGTCACTTCCGGCACATCCTCACCCATTGTCTTGATTACTGTAATGGGTGCTCCCGGATCCTGAGTATGGAATACGATATCACGCTTTTCCATGTATTTCTTAACGATCTCCTCATTGCTGTCAGCATCTCTTCCTGCTACCACGAGGAAACCATCGGTGGACATGAACCACCTGAAACGCTCATACCAGTATTTCTTATTACTGACCTTGCGTCTGCTGGAAACTTTCTTTTCACGCTTCTGCATGGCAAGTTTGGTATCCTCTATGGCTTTTAGGGCACCATCCTTCTTTTTGGTGAGCTTCTTTGCCTTATCGTAATAGACCTGTGCATTCTGAGGAATTGTAAGTTTAATATCTATAGTAGCTCTTGTGCCCTCAAGATTCAGAACAATGTTACCGGCCGCAGAGTCAATATTCTCTATCCATTTTGCGGCAGGGACAGTATCCTTTGCCTTTTTCACAATTGATTTAATCTCATCCCAGGAATAACCCTTATCACGTGCCTGTTTCAGGACATTTATGATCTGTTCTATCTCGACATAATTCGCATAGATGACTTCTGCGATCTGGGTCTGCTTATCCGCATCCTTTCCGAACTTCTCAATGGCTTCTTCCTGCTTTTGCAAACGGCGGGCAAAAACATCAACTTTTTCTTTCCTGACTGCGGTGACCTCTTCCTGAACAGATTCTGCGGCAGCTTTCCCGAAGAACTCATCAAGAGCAGCATTAAATGTAGGGAATGATTCCTTTTCAGAATCCTTATAGATAGATAACTCAAAAGGAAGCACATCAATTGGCTTAAGCTCGCCCTTGTCCTCTTTCTTTACAAGACAGGGTTTCAGGTCACCTGATAATAGCGGTTTGAATACATCCTGAAGAGCAGAAATGATAGCCGTGATTCCATCGGAGTCTGTTTCCTTTGCAGGTTGTGATTTGTTAACTCCTGACCTTGCACATACTTCTTCCGCGAGTATTCCACCAAGATTGAACCTTGTTGCAATGGTTCTTACAACATCAGCCTCGGATGCTGCAAATACAGCTTCAAGATCGATTGCTGTGGCATCAACCGGACTTATCTGTGCTTCAGGGTACTGGTATACTTCTCCACTGCGTATTCTTCTTCCCTTGAAGGTTACAGGCTTCATTGGGAGGATAATCTTTCTCTCAGAATCAAGAAGGACAATGTTTCCCGGGGAGAACAGTTCCACAACAAGAATAGTCTCTACTCCGCCACGTACTACACCGATCTCAAGTATCCTGTCAAAATCATACTGTTTGACAAAGGTGATGCGTCCTGCCATGATGTGCTTTCTGAGCATCATGGGGAAAGATTGCGGGATCTTTGGACTTGGACGAACGTGCTGGCTCATATGAGCACGTTTTCCTGCCTCGATCACAAGATTGTCCCTGCCTTTTTCATAGACAAAGAGATTTATCCTTATCTCGTCGGGTGCAGGCTGGTAGATCTTAGCTATTTTAGCATCTATTAGAGATGTCTCACCAGAGCTTAGCTCAAGGGCAAGGGCAGCTACATCAGCACTCGTCATTTCCTTCTTCATGCGTGGACTATAATGTAGACGGTGACTATAAGGTTTATGACGATTTTTGCTTGTAAAATGAGAAGATATATAAAATTCTAATTTAAACTTTTTAATCACGGGATTTTATTTGGAAAAATTCGAGACTTAAATATTACTTTCACAGTACTTCACACATTAATAAATAGTAGTAAAAACACTATAAAATTATGTGTCCAAATTGTACTTTTTGTGGTGAGTACTATGATAGTACCGCTCTTGAAGAGGGTTACATTGATAAAATTGGAAATGCATACGTGTGTTATGAATGCATAGATGACCTTGCAGCTTCTGTTGGTGTACCAGCATTAAAAGATGAGATAGAAGATCTGCAATCTTATATCGATGAACAAGATTTAAGAATTAAAAAACTTGAACATATGTTATTAGATTAAAATGCGGATTAAGTCATGAATAAATAGAAGTGAAAATGACTATAAACCATACTATGTTTACGGATTTACCTTTTAATCAAATGGATTTTAGCATCTATTGGAATATAATTCAAATCTTTGTGCTGGCAGTCTCATTAATAGTTATACATTTTTTAAAGAAATATTATCATAATGCAATCTCATCAATTGAGATTTCAAAGAGAAAAAATAAAAGTAAAAGATTATGGATTAAGTTACTCAATGAAAACTCCAAAATAAAAGAACAGTTATCAGAATTCAATAAACTTGAAAAAAATGATAATCTAAAAGGATCTGTAAAATGGCCTGTTATTATTGGCATCGTTTATTTGCTCATATATCTGACCTTATTACAACTTTTAAGCGAGTTAAGATTTGAATTTTGGCCATCTATGATATCCATATTTGCAGGACTGAATATTGTAGCTTTCTTAGTTACCATTGCAATAATGTCTTATATGTATCGTATATTGAAAACTCCTGATAATATATACAAAAAATCAAGACAAATTGTAATTAGTATTGATACTACAAGACTCTATATATTATTTGCAAATGGACTTCATCTTGCAATAACTTTAGGATTGTATTTTAAAGTCAAGTTCCCATTTTCTATTGCTGAAGACTCTATTTTAATGAATTTAATTGCATTACCATTTGCATTTTCAATTGTTTCTTATTATGAGTTAAGACTAACAAGAATCGATTTAGTTTATTTCATAAAAAGTGTAATAAATAACAGAATACACGATGAATGCCCAAAAATAACTATTACATCAAAAGAAATCGAAATTCGAGGTAATATAAAGGATATTTTTGAAGAAGAATATATTATACTTAATGATTATGGACACCTAAATATTATTAAATGGGAAGATATTACTGGAATTTACCTTCATGAACAATAAACATATTTGAGGTTGTCATCGGCGGTGAATAAATCCCCAGTTTCAGCGGTTTAAAATTAGTTATGTTTTTTTACCAAAGGAAATATACAAATTCCCAACCATAGTCCTCATCTCACAAACCCTTATGACGCATAAAGCAGATTAAATATCAAAGCCCGATTGTAAAATAGGAGTTACAGGCATAAGATGGATGAGAGGACAAGACAGTTCGTGGTATCTGCATTCCAGAACTATTATTCTACGGCAGATATAAAGTTACCACCTGATTTCACTTCAAGAGAATGGGGGTTCATTGAGTTTACCAGCGGACAGGATATGTTCATGAAAAGACATCGTGCTTTTGGTTCCGAAGGAGAACTTCACGATTACCTGCGCGGTATCGGACCTGCGCATGCCTATTATTCTGTTGCACACTACGAATATCCAGGCGCTCCTAAAATGAAAGAGAAGAACTGGCTTAAAGCCGACCTGATATTTGATATCGATTCTGACCACCTGCCCGGAGGAATTAATTCCTACGCTGACATGCTTGAGAAAGGAAAGAAGGAAACACTGAAACTGCTGGAATTCCTGATGGACGATTTCGGATTCAGGGAAGAACAGGTTCATGCAGTGTTCTCCGGAGGCAGAGGTTATCATTTCCACATCAGCGAGGAATCTGTGCTTTCACTTGGAAGCGCGGAGAGAAGGGAAATTGTTGATTACGTCAGTTCAAAGGGACTGAATCTTGAAAGGATATTTTCCAAGAAAGATATATCTGGTGATGCCGGTACGGAATCTGCCAAGATGTCTGTTTTCCCTGCTGAAGATGACGGAGGCTGGGGAGGTCGGATCAATCGCTATCTAATATCATATCTCAGTTCTATTGCAAAAGATGAGGATGCTGTTAAGATACTAAGCGGATTCAAAGGGATTGGGAAGACAACTGCTGAAAAGCTTGTTGATACATTCCAGGATGAATCAAGAGTTGCTGCCTTGAAAAAGGGAAAAATGGATGCACTTGGTGGAATAAAGAAAGAGATTCTTATGACCATTGTCAATCAGGGTGTTGAACAGATGGCAGCATGTGTTGATGAACCTGTTACTGCTGATATCAAGAGACTTATCAGGCTTCCGGGTTCGCTTCACGGCAAGTCGGGAATGAAAGTCACAGCTCTTTCAATTGATGAACTCGAAACATTTGAACCGTTAAATGACGCGGTCGTTTTTGGTGATAAGTCGGTAAGAATAAAAGTAATAAAACCGTTTGCTGTGCAAATGAAAGGTAATGACCTGATGGTCGAGGAAGGCGTTCAGGAAGTTCCTGAATATGCCGCAATATACCTTATGTGCAGAGGTGTTGCAGAATATGGACGGTAATGAGCTAAAGAATGTGCTGAGGGATGAAGCAAGTTCCACACTCAAATCATTGCATCCCGGTTTTTACAAGGATGTTGAGAAATATCTGAAGGAACTGGAAGATGAGCTCACTAAGATAGACAATCCCCGTTCGATCGAGTTCAAAATGCTTGACAACGAGTTACAGAGTGCCATTACCGACATTGAGATAATTTTCATGCGCAGAGTGCGCAAAATAATAGACTATGCAAGAACGAATGCTTTTTCCAGCATGCCGCCTTCCCAGGACATGAGCAAACTATTGCCGGAAGAGAAGAAGGTATACGATGCGGTGCTTACCGCGATCAACTCTGCACGTTCGGAGTTGCTTATACCGATCCTTGATCCTCAGGCAGCGATCAACAAGGGTAAAAAGGATGCAGCCAGAAGTATTAAAACTGATGTTGCTGAAAAAACACCAGACACCGGCAATGTCGAAAGCCTGAAACATATGGATTCGGACATACCATCAGAAGCCAACAACAAAGGTGAAATAGGCAAAAGTAATATAAATAAAGAATTCGTTGTTGTGCGAATACTGGAGGACCTGCCTACTTTCAAGGCTATGGATAATCGCAATTACTCATTACATGCCGAAGATGTTGCCGTTTTGCCGGCCCTGAATGCAAAGGGACTGATAAAACGCAATGTGGCACAAATGATCCATTTAAATTAATCAACTTATCAAGGTGAAGATAATGAAGATTCCAAAGAGATTCAGAACACACTGCCCTTCATGCAAAAAACACACAGAGCATGTGGTCGAAAGAGTAAAGAAGGGTAAGGCATCAACACTTACACACATCGAGAGACAAAAGAAACGCCAGAGCGGAATTGGAAACAGTGGAAAATTCTCAAAGGTGCCTGGTGGAGACAAGCCAACAAAGAGAATATGGCTCAGGTACAGATGCTCAGAATGTAGCAAGGCACACCAGAGACCATGCTTCAGAGCTAAGAAATTCGACTTCGCAGAGTGATTATCATGATAAACAAACCAAAAAGCAGATTCTTACGTGTAAAATGCAATGATTGTGAGAACGAGCAGGTAATTTTCGGCAGTGCAAGCCGCAAGGTAACATGCCTTGTATGCGGAAGGACACTTGCAGAACCTACCGGCGGCAAGTCAACAATCACAACACACATACTCGAAGTACTCGAGTAGATCAAAGTGATTTATAATGGATGATAACAACTGGCCTGAAAGCGGGGATTTTGTTGTCTGTACCGTAAAGAACGTTACTGATTTCGGTGCATACACTACCCTAGAAGAATTCGATGGAAAAGAAGGATTTATCCACATATCGGAGATCAAGGCCGGATGGGTCAAATACGTAAGAGACCATGTTCGTGAAGGGCAGAAGGTAGTCTGCAAAGTTCTGAATGTGGACTCCTCACGTCGCCACATCGACCTGTCCCTTAAAGATGTCAATGAGCACCAGAAACGTGCAAAGATCCAGGACTGGAAGAACGAGCAGAAGGCATTCAAATGGCTTCAGTTCGTATCTGAGGACACTGGAACCGGCGAAGATGAGATGGACAAGGTCAAGCTCAAACTGCTGGAGAGTTTTGGCAGTCTTTATTCTGCATTTGAAGAAGCAGCCATGAATGGCGAAGATGCTTTTAATGATGTCAAAATGAAGAAAAAGATTGTCACAAGCATTGTAAAGGTTGCTCAGAGCAATATCAAACTGCCATTTGTGGATATTGCCGGATACATAGACCTCAATTGTTACTTACCTGATGGAATAGAGATCATTAAAATGGCTCTTGAAGCAGGAAATGAGATCGAGGAGGAAGGAGTCAAAGTAGACATCAGTTACACTGGTGCACCAAGATACAGAATCAAGGTAATTGCTCCTGACTATAAGAAAGCTGAATCCGTGCTTAAAAGATCCTCAAAAGCAGCAATTGACACTATTGAAAAGCTTGGTGGAAAAGGCGAATTCCACAGGCATAACGACACCGTTAAGGTGTGAGACCCTTTGGGACAAAAGATCTTCAAATGCAGGAATTGTGGCAGATATACGTTGGAGGCTGTCTGCCCGAAATGTGGTTCGGATACATTTAGGCCACAACCTGCAAGATTTTCCCCATTGGACCCTTATGGCAAATATCGCAGGATAGCAAGAAGGGAGGGTAACCTGTGAAGGAAATAGAAGTAATACACATAAAAGAGGATGTGGAGCTTAACAATCCGGTGCTTATTGTGGGCCTACCGGGAGTAGGACACGTCGGAAAACTTGTTGCTGAACATCTTGTGGAAGAGCTTGAAGCAGAAAAACTTCTGGAAATATATTCCCATCATTTCCCACCTCAGGTTCTTGTTGATGAGAACAGCGAGATCCAACTTGTTAACAATGAGATGTTTGTTTGCCACACGGAAAAACATGATATTATTGCGCTAATTGGTGACCATCAGAGTTCTTCAACTGAAGGTCATTACAAACTATGTACAGTTTACCTTGACCTTGCAATGGAATTCGGAGTTCAGAGGATATACACTCTCGGAGGATTCCCCACTGGACAACTTACCCATACTGACGAAGTGCTTGGAGCAGTCAATAACATCGAGCTTATTGATGAACTTAAAGAATACGGAGTCAACTTCAAGGAGAACGAACCCGGAGGAGGAATTGTCGGAGCATCCGGTCTTCTGCTGGGACTTAGCAGGTTCAAGAATATAGATGCTGCATGTCTTATGGGACTTACTTCAGGATACCTTGTTGACCCAAAGAGCGCACAGTCTCTCCTTAAGGTCATATGCAGGATATTTGACATCGACATCGATGTAGGTCCACTTGAAGAGCGTGCCAAGGAAATGGAAAAGATAGTTGCAAGGCTCAAGGAAGTAGAGCAGCAACAGAAAGGCATTCCAGAAGTCAGCACCGTAAAAGATGAAGACCTGAGATATATTGGCTAATCAAAATGCTGATCAATGCCGACCTTCATCTGCATTCCAGATATTCGATGGCTTGCTCGAATAAAATGGAACTGCCAGTAATGGCAGAAGAAGCAGCAAAAAAAGGCATAGACATGGTTGCAACAGGAGATTGCACCCACCCACAGTGGCTGAAGGAAATAAAAAACTCATCTTTTGACGATGAGACCATAGTCATCGGGAAAACTAATTTTATAATCACCACTGAAATAGAGGATAGCAACCGCGTTCATCACCTGTTATTGCTTCCCTCAATATCCAAAGCGGAAGAACTTGCAGAAAAGATCAGCAAGTACTGCAATCTTGCTTCAGATGGACGACCAACTGTAAGGCTCAACGGCTGCGAAATAGCTGAAATAGCAAAGGATGTTGAAGCACTTATCGGCCCATGCCATGCATTCACTCCGTGGACAGCACTTTACGCATACCACGATTCACTGGAAAGCTGTTATGGAGACATGACAGACTACATATCATTTATGGAACTCGGACTCAGTGCTGACAGTGACTATGCTGACAGGATAGAAGAACTGCACAGACTTACTTTTCTCTCAAATTCTGATGCGCATTCTCCATGGTCCAACAAACTGGCACGAGAGTTCAACCAGATAAATGTCCCTGAAATATCATTTGAAGGACTTAAGAAAGCTATTCTTCGGGAAGAGGGCTACGGAGTCACATACAACGCAGGCTTCTATCCACAGGAAGGAAAATACAACGAGTCTGCATGTATCAAATGTTTTACACATTACACGCTGGAACAGTGCCAGGAACTTAAATGGAAATGCAGCAACTGTGGAGGCCTAATTAAAAAAGGTGTTAAGGACAGAGTCAATGAGCTGGCAAATTTTGACACTCCGAAACACCCGCAGCACAGACCTCCTTACGTTCACCTGATGCCCCTGTCAGAAGTGATAATGACAGCATTGGGACATGCCAGTATCAATACGAAAGGTGTTCAGACTGCATGGAACGGCCTGATGGAACGATACGGAAATGAACTCAATGTTCTTCTTAATGCAGAGATCGATGATATGGATTTCCTTGACAAACGTGTGTCAAATGCAATACTTGCCTTCAGGGAAAAGAGACTTATAATCCATCCAGGCGGTGGTGGACAATACGGCCATATTGAGATCCCGGAAGAAACTGAAAAGGAAGAAGAGATCACTCATAAAAAGAGCCAGAGTTCTCTTTTTGACTTTTAGAGTTTTCCTCGATAGCTTTTTAAGATATTACAGCCTTCCAATCCAATGTGCCGAGGTGGCAGAGCGGACTAATCCGCCCGGCTGAAAAGCCCCGGAGTCCAAACGCGACCGGCTCGAGACCGGTTTCTCCGGAAGGAGTGCTTGGGTTCGAATCCCAACCTCGGCGTCTGTAATATAATTGAATATTAGATTTTTATATTAGATTGATGAAAGATTATACACATAATCTAATAGCTTATTTTATTTCACCATAAATCCATTTAAACTCACAAAACAATTTCGAAAAATTTATCATTGTTTGAGTGTTAATTAATATGTTTAGTTATATGTGGGATTAATATGGATTTCATTGATGAAGTTAAAGCATTAACTGCCAGAGTGCCTAATCTAAAAGATAATATCCAAACAGAAGAGGCAACAAAAAATGCACTTGTAATGCCTATGATTAACATTTTGGGATATAATGTATTTGACCCTACTGAAGTCATACCTGAGTTTACAGCGGATCATGGAACAAAGAAAGGGGAAAAAGTAGATTATGCCATCATGAAAAACAATGAACCAATAATGCTTATCGAATGCAAACCACTTGGCTCAGATTTGAATACGAACCATGCATCCCAATTATTCAGATATTTTAATGTTACAAGTGCAAAAGTAGGAATTCTAACCAATGGCACAATATATCGATTTTTTTCGGATTTAGAAGATGCAAATAAAATGGATGATAAACCGTTTTTAGAGATTGATCTACTTAACCTGAAAGATGCCCAAGTAGAAGAACTGAAAAGATTCAAGAAAGAACGTTTTGATGCAGATGAACTTGAATCTGTGGCTAACGAATTAAAGTACACAAAAGAAATTAAACAGATACTACTGAATGAGCTAAATAAACCCTCTGATGATTTTGTGAAGTTCTTCGCTAATCAGGTGTACAACGGCAGAATAACTCCTACTAAACGTGACCAGTTTTCAACCATTACTAAAAATGCTTTCAACCAATTCATTAATGACAGGATAAATGAGAGATTAAAGTTTGCAATGGCAGATGATGATAGTACCGAAAAAGAAGAATTAGAAGAAATAGAATCCGCAGATGATGGCATCGTTACAACAGAAGACGAAATTGAAGGATATCATATAGTCAAAGCCATTCTCCGTGAAAACATAGCACCTGATAGAATAGTTATGAGAGATACAAAAAGCTATTGTGGCATATTGCTGGACGACAATAATCGAAAACCAATATGTAGACTACGTTTCAATTCTGCACAAAAATACATAGGACTCCTCGATGAAAATCGCAAAGAAATAAAAACTGCAATCGAGGATTTGAATGATATCTATAAGCTTGCTGCTGATATCAAAAAAGTAGTTGAAAGGATGGAAACAAACGAATAATTATTAACCGACCTGGTTAATTTAATATAACATAGTAGCTTATGCAACAAATAGCGCAGGATAGTGTAGAACAATGGCAAAACCGATAGAATTAGGATTAGTACTAGAAGGTGAGGACGCTAAGGAGTTCTGGGAAAACGAGAAGAAACCAGCAACTAAAGAACAAATAGAAATGTTCAGGCGTGCCAAACAAATATCAAATACTATTCGGTTTTGAATAATAAATATGAAGATACAGGACTCCGATCTGTCGATACGACTTCTTTCTGACCGGAATGAACTTGTATCTTTTAGTTGCACAAATAGCGACCTGAATGATTTTTTAAAAAATGATTCTCTTAGAAATCAGGGAGATCTGATAAGTAAAACATATCTTTGTTATTATGAGAATCATCTAGTTGGCTATTTTACTATAACAACTGACACCCTGCAAGTAAAATCAATTGAACTCTCTGATTGTGCAGATGATTTCCCCTATCCTAAATACCCTGCCGTGAAACTGGCAAGACTTGCAACCGATCAGATGTATCAAAGAAGAGGGATTGGTACCTATATGCTACTTGGTGCATTCGGTCTTGCTATAGAAGTGGCATCTTTAGCTGGATGTAGATACATCACAGTGGATTCAAAGCCAGAGTCTGTAGAGTTTTATGTTAAACATGGATTCAAAGTTGTAAAGAGTGGTGCTAAACGAGATTATGTGCCATTATATTTAAACATGCATCCAATTATAGAAAGCCTTGAGCCTGCTGAATCACTGGAACCATACATTTAGGCTTTGATATTGCTTTTTTCCATTCTTATTCTGAGCCTATTTCAAAAGTATAAATACTACTTCGTACAATAATTGTATGAGGGGAAATTTATGGAGTTCGTAGAACTCTCTGATGAACAATGGAAGTACATCAAACAGTTTTTACCACCACAACCGATAACTGGAAGAAAGAGAGCTGATGACCGCAAGGTCATCAATGGAATTCTCTTTGTTCTGATAACTGGTTGTAGATGGGGGGATATGCCATCTAATTATGGTTCCCATGTAACAGCATGGAGAAGGCTTAAAAGATGGTCTGAAGATGGGATATGGAATACGATAATGGAATCTCTTCGTGCTTCCGCTTACCAGAATGGTAAGTTCTCTATGGATGTTGTATGTGTTGATAGCAGTTTCATTGAAACAAAAAAAGGGGAGAGAATTCCGAATACAACGGACACAAAAAAAGGAATGGAATAAAGATACATGTTTGTGTAAGTTGTGAAGGCTTTCCTTTGACGATCCAGATAGCATCGGGAAAAGGACATGACAGAAACCACTTTATTGAAGTCATGGAAAATATAAAGATCAAAACAGATAGAAGACCGAGAACCAGACCATTAGAAGTACTTGCGGATTCTGCTTATGATGAGATAAATATCAGGAAATATCTTAGACGTAGAGCGATAAAATGTAACATTCCTATCAATATCAGGAATAGGAAGTCTCCTAAAAGAGGAAGACCTACAAGACTTGAATATGAGTCATATCGGAAAAGAGGGACAATTGAACGATTCTTTGCATGGTTGAAAATGGGATTCAGGAAAATAGCAAATAGATATGAAAGGCTTAATGTTGTTTTCAAAGGACTACTGGATATCGCATGTTTTCTACTATGCTGGAAAAAGTTTCAACAGGAGTTTTGAAATAGGCTCTCTGTAAAAGTGCTACTTTTCCGTGTTGAAAACACAAAATTCCCGGCTAAGAATATTCTGCACAATAGTTCACAATGAGAACACATTGAAATAAACATTAGAGTATTTTTATATCTAATGAGAATATAATTTAATAGAAGTATTAACCGTAATAAATTCTCAGTAAATAGAGATATAAATGCAAATTTGTGCATAAAATACTTAATAATGTGTGGGATTCAAAATGATAAGTAAGTGTACAAAAGGAAGAATGAGGAATATTGAAAAAAAACTGGGAGAAAACGAAGAGATAATTGATGCTGTAACTGGCACTATTAACGGAAAGCTCCTGGGAGAAAGATCAGAGCTTAAAGGAGTACTCGCACTGACGCCAGAAAGAATACTGTTCCATTATAAAAGAGAAAGTGGATTTTACAGATCTAAAATCTATCCACTGAGGGAGATCAGTACTATCAGCTTTGAAAACGGAGTGCTTGGATCGAACATACATATACAAAACAGTGTTAGCAGCTTGAATGTCATGCTAATTCCAATAAATGAAAATGCAGAAGAATTTGTCACGAAGACAAAATCATATATCAAGGACTTAGCTCACAATAATGTATGTACTGTCACATGCAGCCATGACGTAGTAGAACAAATTAAGAAATTTGCCAGCCTTAATAATGATGGAGTTATAACAAACGATGAGTTCAAGGCCAAGAAAAAACAACTTCTTGGAATATGAACTGGGCTTTTAGAATCTAACAAGTATTTGATCCTAAATATCCTTCTCTTTTTTTATTACAAAAGATCATGACTCTCGTGTGCATAAATATTTATATACAAAGTTTGGAAATAAATACAAAGATAATACCTATGGAGGAATTACCTAGATCGAAGTACATCAGATAATTTTGTAGGCATTTTAGCTCGCTGGGATTGCCGGGTTACAACATAACAATTCATTTGATATTTTCTGTGCAGGGGGTAGTATAGCTGAAAGTCAGCAGACATAGTAGTAGAGTTAATGCTATAGTTGTACGCTTCGACCCAACATCGCAAATGAGTGATGATTAAGGAATTCCAGAACTAAACACACTACTTACGGCGGTTTCCAGGCAGATGACAGAAAAAGAATACATATCGGAAGAATACTCAGATGGTCAGAAGAATCAGGTTTTAGTAAACGAGCTCAACAAAAAAATTGCTGACCTTAATGAAAGATTGGAAATTGCCGAATCAAAACTCAAAGACACAGAAGAGTTCTACTGTGAAAGACTGAACAACCTTAACGACGTTCTTTTTTCAGTAGATATAGAAGGATTTTTCACTTACATCAATCCGGCAATTGAAAACATAACCGGTTATACAATAGAAGAAGTTCTAGGAACACATTTTACAAAACATGTACATCCTGATGATATCTGCGGCCTGCTCACCGACATTGAAAAAACAGTTGCAGGAGAACATAAACCATATATGTTCAGAATCGTGAAAAAGGATGGAAAAATAAGTTACGTGCACACCACGTCCAGACCAATAATAAGGAACGGAGAATTCAAGGGAATTAACGGCCTGATGGTCGATATTGCAAGACTCAAGCAAGTTGAGGTAAGGCTCAAAGAAGAAAGGGATCGTGCACAGAACTATCTTGACATTGTCGGAGTAATTATACTTGCAATTGACACTGAAGGCAATATCAAACTGATAAATAAAAAAGGATGTGAAATATTTGGGAAAGAGGAATGTCAGCTCATATCCAGCAACTGGTTTGATGAATCGCTTCCAGAGGAACTTGTAGAAAAAGGAAAAACAGATTATAAAAGGTTAATTCAGGGAGAAATAAAATTCCAGCCTTATTTTGAAGCCCCCATCAAAACAAAAGATGGAGACCGGATATTTGCCTGGCACAATATATACATCAAAGATGAAAATGGCAATATAACAGGAGTCCTGTCATCAGGCAACGATATAACAGAACGGAAAAAAGCAGAACAAGCACTTGTTTTTGCAAAACTCATCACTGAAAACGCAAACCGTACTAAAAGACAGTTCCTCTCAAATATTAGTCATGAACTGAGAACACCCCTGAATCTAATAATCGGATATTCGGACCTTTTACATGAAGACTATGTTGGAACAACTACCAAAGAACAGAAAGAATACCTGGAAGTTGTCAAAAGAAGTGGAAACCGCTTGCTCCTTCTTCTCAACTCAATGATAGAACTGTCGGCAATAGAGGAAGGAAAAATAGAACTGGACATTAAAGAGTTCTCAGTTCCCGTGATAATCAAGGATATCAAGAATTCCACACTTCCAATGGCAAAGAAAAAGCACATAGACCTTCAGTTCTGCATGGACGAAGACATAAAGACAATAAAAGCTGATAAGAACAAATTCAAAACTGTGCTATACAATCTTATCAATAATGCCATTAAGTTTACTGATGAATGTGGAAACATTAAAGTGGATGTTACAAAAGAAGGTCAGATGCTAAGTGTTTCGGTAAAAGATAACGGCATTGGAATTGAAAAAGAGAACATAGGTAAGTTGTTCCAGCCATTCTCACAGATCGATTCATCACTCAACCGTAAATTTGAAGGTGCCGGGCTTGGACTCAGCATCGTCAAGGAATTCGTTGAAATGCATGGTGGAAGCGTGAACGTCGAAACCGAGATAAATAAAGGAAGCAATTTCAGCTTTACGATCCCGATACCCAATGAGAATAACTGAAGCTCAGTAAGTCCATTGATCAATAGACAAACTTACTTTATCCTGACAGCAGTTCCGTATGCAAGTAACTCTGCTGCACCTGCCATTGTCTGAGATGTTGTAAACCTCACGCTCACAATAGCATCAGCATTTAACTGCTCTGCACTTTCTACCATACGGTCGTATGCTTCTTTCCTGGCCTGGGTCAACATATCCGAATATCCTTTAAGCTCTCCGCCGACGATATTTTTCAGCCCTGCTGCAATGTCACTGCCAATATGCTTGGCACGTACAGTATTCCCGAAAACCACGGAAATAATCTCAAGTTCTTTTCCATCGATGCCATCTGTTGTAGTTACTATCATCCGTTAACCTCACTTTAAATTATGCCTTGTTCAACGTGAAAATAAAAGTACTGCCTTTGCCCTGCTCACTGGTGGCGGTTATACTTCCACCCTGCCCTTCTATGATACCTTTCACAATAGAAAGGCCAAGACCACTTCCTCCTACCTTGCGTGTAGAAGTGCTGTCTATCTGGTAGAACTTATCAAATATCTTCTCCAGCTCAGCCTTACCCATTCCTATCCCATCGTCAATTACACATATCTTTACAAAATCGGATGCATTCTCTGCTGTTATTCTTATGTTACCGCCCTTTTTACTGAACTTCACAGCATTGTTCAGGAGATTTACAAAAACCTGAACCAGTTTATCTTTATCAGTATAGACCCGAGATATTTCATTTGGAATTTCTATCAGAACATTCATGCCTTTCTCTTTAAGAGCAGTTGAAAGCATCTCAAGAGAAGTATGAACTGCTTCCTCAATATCCACAGGTTCTTTATGGAATTTCATGCGGTTGGATTCAATTCTTGATATGTCCAGAAGGTCATCCACCATTCTTGACTGGCGGTCTATGTTCCTGATAATTATATCAAGCATCTGCCTTCTTACAGAAATATTGCAATCATCGCTTTCCCGCAGGAACTCACTTGAAGTTCTCATGGCAGTCAGAGGCGTTTTAAGCTCATGTGACACGATTGACAGGAATTCGGTTTTCAGGCGGTCCAGTTCCTTAAGCTTGGTGTTCGCAGCCCTGAGCGATGCATTTGATTCTTTCAGTTCCTGGGTCTTCAGATCTACTTCCTTTTCAAGACTCCTGCTCCAGTTATAGAGAATGATCACAACGAACGAACTGACAAAAACAATGAAAAGAACCGAAACCATTGCCACAATGAAGAGCTTCAGGTAAACTGAAACGATCAGGCGGTCAACCTCAGAAGAAGGACTTGTAAGTGCAAGTGACCATTTCTGGTTGTACCAGTTTATGGGAGAATATGATACAAGCCGCTCTTCATAGATAGTTCCGTTTTCAAGCAGGAAATACTTCCCATTACCTTCAGAGCCATTTACCTGATCCGAGATAACTTCCCGTAAACCGGAAGCATTGGAACCAAAGATATCAACATAAAGAGCACCTCTCTTATAGTTCTGGTCACCTTCATAGAGGATCCTTCCACGCTCATCAATAAGATAGGCATAACTTGAAGAATTGGATTCGACCACATACCGGTCCTTCAGGTCAGACTCTTTGATAATAGCAATGAATGCTCCCCTGAAAACATCACCCTCATAGACCGGAACCCAGATAAATGAGCCATAATTACCTTCGATCAACTTTAGAGGTTCTGTAATATAGACCTCTCCGGTCTTATTCACATATTCAAAAGCACGTTCCAGGTTATTCTCATGAAGGTTCAGGCCCAGTGGTACGAACTCTTCCGGATAACCTGAGACTATTGTCCCGTTTTCTGCAACATATTCTACCACATAGAACAGACTGGCTATCTCATAGACACTCTTCAGGTCCGATTCAAAATAATCATCCGGAACACCCGAATCCTGATTAGCAATAACTTCCAGAAGCAATACTCTTTCATTGAGAGTTTGCTGTATACTGCTGGCAACATGCCTTGTCAGCAATAACTGCTGGTTCTGATATTGTTCCTCAACAACCGACCTGACCTCAATGTTGGTCTTCATCCAGAGAAAAAAGATGGAACTTATTAAAAGCAAAACTACTGCAGCAAAGAGTATGAGGTTCCATTTGCTTTTACGGTACCACATGGATCACTTTTTAAATATTCAGATATCCTGCCTTCGCAGGACCATCTTTACACGTGCCTTCAGTTCTTTCAGGTTAAATGGCTTGGTAACGTAATCATCGGCACCAAGTTCAATGCCTTCAACCTTATCGTCAATTTCTCCGCGTGCTGTAAGCATAATTATCGGAATATGACGATACATATCATCTGATTTTAACTGCCTGCAAACTTCAAAACCGTCTATTCCCGGTATCATCAGGTCTAGAAGGATTACATCAGGCGTTTCAGAATACACTTTATCTATAGCCTCATGACCATCCTTTGCTTCGGCAACATTGTAACCTTCAGCTTCCAGAGCGACTTTCAGTGCCAGCAGGGCATCCATTTCATCGTCAACAATGAGAATTTTCTGTCTCGTATCGGACATACTTTCAAGTGCCTTTTCAACCTGGTCCACTGGTACTGATAATTTTTCTGCGATCTTCTTTACAGATATTCCGGGATTATCCTCCATGATTGAAAGGATCTGTCCGCCAATGTTTTCTGCCTGCATGATAATTCTACCTGAAATGAGCTCATAAAATATAGCTGGATGATATTATTAAAACCTTTCTAAATATGAAAGGGTTTCTGTTTTTGTAAACAGCTTATCCGATAAAAGAAAATCTTATAAGCCATAACGGAATATTAAATTAAGATATTAATGGATGCGCTGGAAGAGATATTTGGAAAAACTGCCCAGATGACGGTATTAAAGAACCTCATCGCACATAAGGATGAATCAACCTATCTTTCCGGCATCGCAGATGAAACGGGCCTGTCACATTCAAGTGTTGCAAGGGTCATAACCCCGCTTATCAAGAGTGATATCGTAATTGAAAAGCCACTTGGTAAGCAAATAAGAACTTTCAGGCTCAATCTTGAGAATGAAAAAACAAAGCTTATCCTCGACTTCTATGACCGTCTGAACAGGATGGAATAAGTTATTGAAGAACAATAACTATCAATTCCAGACATCATAACTGTTTTCTGGAACTACCCAGCATTATTCTTGCAAAGTCACCTGATATGGCAGCCAGCAGGTTCATCACGTGCAAAGATACAAAACCCACAAGCATTCCTGCCAGTGAAACGATAACTGCTTCTGAGACCGAATTTACCTCACTCACACCCAGCAAATAGAGCACAGGAGTAAAAAGCATTGTCAGTGTGAGGCTCAATAGTACTACCATAAGTACCAGTGAGAAGATCCCCAATGGAAACTTTACCAGCAGGAACAGAAGAGCTTTCCAGGTAACCGGACTCTTTATTCTCTGCATGAACCTTTGAAATATACTACTACCATAAACCGACTGTTCGTACATGGAAGGAATATCAGTCCCCAATAGCCAGATAGCCATCTGTCGCTCAAATGATGCAATCTCCCACCATGCAAGGAAGATCAGTAACAGAACAGGAATACCGACCCATACCAGCAGCAGGCTGAAACCAAAGGAAAGTCCGGTAACCAGAAATATGAAATAAGCAGTACCCAGAGGGAAGGAGAACAAAAGATACAGGATATTCATATAGGTCTGCTTCTTGAAAGCAACCATTAAGAATTCATGAATAACACTACCGATCCCTTTCATTTCCGCTTCCTCATTAATTCCATTTAAAGTAATTATGCATCCTCTGAAATTTGTTCATATTTAATGATTCCTGAATACTGCCACCATTTAGAGTTACCAGTACAGATGATTATTTTCCATACTCTTGAATGCGTTTTGGCCTTCTTATGATGAAGTACACAAAAGCACCTATCACATGTGTGAAAACTATAATTATGATCCAGATAAGTTTGTCATTTCCTTCCGAAGATTCTTTTGTGGCGCAGTCAATGAGCATCCACAACCAGAACAAAGTCCCGATTATCCCAAACCCGAAGAAAAAGACAAACATAAAGAGTGAAATTGCCATCCCAAACATATCGAACATCTTAATTTCTCCTTCAATTATCTTTTTGATTTCCCGTATTCATTACCCATTATTCATGACGCAGTGCATCCACCGGATTCATCCTGGCTGCCTTATTGGCAGGATATATGCCTGCAAGCAAGCCAACTACCACTGAAACCAGCATTCCTGTAAGGATCATATCAACCGGGAAAACATATGGCAATCCCATAGCACTGTCCGCAAGATATGCGCCTAGCACACCAAGCAAAATACCAAGCACACCGCCAAACAGTCCCACAACCATAGATTCCACCATGAACAGGGACAGAACCTCATGGTTCTTGAAACCAAGAGACTTCATGATACCTATCTCACCGGTTCTTTCAGTCACAGTGACAAGCATGATATTCATGATACCTATGGAGCCGACTATAAGTGATATTAGTGCAACTGAGGTAAGAAGTGAACCTAATGCATCAGACAACTGGTTTACCTGCTCCAGTATCTCTCCCTGATTCGTAAGAGCATAAGGTTTAGCATCCTCATTATCAAGATCCCTGAAAGGAACTCCAAGATCCCTTGCAAGTCTTTTGTCAAGCTCATCGGTTATTTCGTCAATAGATTCAAGACTTGTAGCGGCTGCAAAATAACCCCAGTAATAGTCCTGGTCCATAATCTCATTCATGGTTGCAATTGGAATAAAGATCCTGTCATCCGGCTCTATTCCACTTTGCACGAATGTTGTTTCTGGACTGTCAACAATACCCTTTACCTTGAACTTCTGTGTTACAACCTCACCATCCGGCCTTGTGAAACTAAGCTCGATGGTGTTCTTGTCAGATATCTTGCGATCAAACTTGTCATAAGCAACATCGTGACCAATTACAGCCACGTACTTATCCTTGTCATTGATGAAAGTGCCACTTTCCATCTGGATATTGCCAACCTGCTCATAGTCCTCGGAAACTCCCTGCACAGTGATCTGTCGTGAAGTTGAGAGATATGTGACCTCGGCAACCTCCTGACTCAGCGGAGAAACTCCTACTATGCCAGGAGTGTTTTTTATGATCTCCATTTCAGAATCATGGAAGAGGTTTGAGACCTTGCCTTCGACAATTATGAAATTGTTACCTACAGAACCGATCTCTTCTGTGAAATACTGGTTAAAGCTCGCTCCCAATGATACATTTGCAATAACCGCAGCCACGCCTATGACAATTCCAAGAGTTGTCAGTGCAGACCTCAGTTTAGAGCTGCTGATGCTTCCTACAGCCATTCTGAATGAATGTTTCAGACTCAGCATAATCTCACCTGTTCACCCGGATTTAGTTGCTGTTCTGCTTTCTGCGTTTCATGAACACTACTGCAGGAACACCAAGCATTAACAGAACTGCAACTGCTCCAACAGCAATACTTGCACCACTGCCTTGCTCTTCAGTAATGAGCTTCATATCACGGACAGCGACCTCTGTGTTGTGTTCGTTAATTCCATTTCTGTATTCCACGGTGATTGTTACAGGAACAACATTTTCTTTGAGGTCTGTTTTTGCATCCACCTCAATAGTGAAAAGCTCATCAGAGTCCATAGAACCTACGAAATATTCCTCCGGTGAGAAATCAACGCCATCGGCACTGAGCTTTACACTTACTGAGCTGAGTGAATTTGGGTGCATGTTGGCGACATCGAACTCAAGGGTTCCTTCTCCGTTGGTAAGCACCATTGGCTTTGAAGGAATGACCTTTACAGAAGCCGAATCAACCTTTACGGGAATTCTCCAGTTGTTATTATAGGAGTGAGAATTTCCAACCATGGAAAGGTCCAGATAATAAGTGCCATCGGTCACATCGTCTGCAACTTCAACATTGTAGCTTAATGTAATAGAGTCGCCCGGACCAATTACACCGGAACCGGCGTAGCTGTCGCTTGTAACATCAATGCCTCCGTTGCCCTGGAGCACTGCGGACTGGACACGTGCATTCGTATCATAATCTGTTCCATCGATAGTTACAGAATTCTCTGTTGCTGTATTAGTAAGAGTAAAACTGACTGTTCCGATATCTCCTGGCATAAATACCACAGGATCACAGGAGATATCGGTTAGTTCAATGGTTCCTTTACTGTCAAAAGTACTGGAACCGACGTTTAAGTCAAAGGAGGACTTATACCAGGATCCACCCTCATAGATCTGGTAATAGACATCAACTGTGCCTTCGCCTACCTTTGCGCTCTCGTCCACAAATAAGCGGTATTCATGTACCGCCGCATCATCAGGAGATAATACACCTATGAATTCCACAGCATTGTTCTGGGAATCCAGTGAGAACGGATATTCAGGGTCCATCTTAATGGAAACTGCATCTGCACGTCCAAAACCCGTATTCTCTATCTTTACTCTGACATCTACATATTCACCGATCTGAGCCGGGAAAGGATCATAGTCGATTATATCGACTTTCATTGTAGGTGCCGAATCTGCAGAGACCGGCATAATGGAAGAAGTACTTAATAAAGCTATGCAGAGTAAAATGTAAAACGATCTTTTGATCATTTCTTCAATATCTGAAAGATTAATGAAATTCATATTGAACCACCCTCAATTGTTGCCGATATTTCCGTCCCTTATGTGGACAACTCTGTCAACATACTGTTCCATTTCAGGATCGTGTGTTATCATCACGATAGTACGCCCTTTCTTGTGGAGATCAGAGAATATGCCCATTATCTCAACACTTGTTTTGGAATCCAGGTTACCAGTTGGCTCATCGGCAAGGATCAGCGAAGGATCGTTTATCAAAGACCTGGCTATTGCAACTCTCTGCCTTTGTCCGCCTGACAGTTCCGAAGGTTTGTGGGTTATACGGTCATCGAGACCTACAAGTTTCAGCAGGTCTCGTGCCCGTCCTGACGTGTCCATTCCTTTTTTTGTGTTGGAATAAGTTGGAAGCAAAACGTTCTCATAAGCACTGAGTCGTGGTATGAGGTTGAAATTCTGGAAAACAAAACCGATCTCAAATCCCCTGAGCTCTGCAAGTTCGTTGTCAGTGATGCTGTTTGTGTCCTTGCCCATAAGCATTACCTTTCCGCTTGTGGGCCTGTCAAGACAGCCGATCATATTCATAAGTGTGCTTTTCCCGGAACCGGACGGACCCATGATAGCCACAAAATCCCCTTTTTTGATACACAGGTCTATCCCGTGAAGTATGGGTACTTCCATGTTCCCCAGGAAATAACTCTTCTTCAGACCCTGAATATCTATCACATTATTAGTTTCAGGGTTTTGAACATTACAACCAGCCATATTAATTCACCTTGTACATTCCAACTTGACTATTTATCGACAAGCTAGACAACGTGAAGAAAATACTTAAACCTTTCTATGGATAGTCAGGTTTGCACATGTGGCACATATACGTCTAAATAGACAAAGTTAAAATCAGGGACAAAACACAACAGGATCACAGTCTGCCTACTCATGACGAAGAGCTTCCACCGGATCAAGGTTCGCAGCTTTGTTAGCAGGATAAACACCGGCTACAAGTCCTACAAAAACCGAGATGAAGAAACCCAGGAATATCAGATAGAACGGGAAGACCGGAGTCACACCCAGGAACACTTCTACAATATAAGAACCTACCATACCAAGAACCGTTCCCAGTATACCACCTATTACTCCCACAATAATAGATTCCATGATGAAAAGTACAATTATATCCGGTTTGGTGTAACCAAGTGATTTCAAAAGGCCAATCTCGCGTGTCCTCTCGGTCACCGTGACAAGCATGATGTTCATGATCCCTATGGAACCGACTATAAGCGCCACAACTGCGATCATGGTTATGAGTATGGTAAAAGCGTTTGTCAGGGAATCAAGCTGCTCGATGATCTCTGCCTGATTGAATATCCTGTAAGGTTTCGCATCATCATTATCCAGATCCCTTGTAGGAACTCCGAGTGCCCTTGCAAGTCTTTTATCAACTTCATCTGAAACTTCCTGAACAGATTCTGCTGAACCGGTCGTCGCTGAAAAGCCAACATAATCGGTAACATTCAGCAATTCATTCATGGTCGCTATGGGAACATAGATAGTAATATCACGGTCCGGGCCGCCTGTAACGAATGTGTTATCCTCGCTTGCAAGAATTCCTTTAACACGGAACTTACGGGTCACACTTGTACCGTCATCCTGCTTGATAGTAATGTCAATGTAATTCTTCACAGAGATGTTCTTGTCAAACTTCTCCGTTGCAACCTCTTTACCGATAACAGCCACATACCTGTCCTTATCTGTGAGAAAACTTCCTTCTCCAACGCCCAGATTGGAAATATACTGGGCAGCTTCCGACACACCCTGAACATCTATCTGCCGGGTAGCTGAAAGATACGTTACAGCCGCAGTCTGTTGATTGAACGCTGAAGCTCCTTCAATTCCCGGAGTATTTCTGATGAGTTCAAGCTCCGTATCATAGAAAATGTTGACATCCTGACTGTATATTATTATGAAATTTGAACCCAGAGAGCCGAGTTCATCGGTGAAATACTGGTTGAAACTCGCACCCACAGATACGTTTGCAACAACAGCAGCAACACCTATTATGATTCCAAGAGCCGTTAAAGTTGAGCGCATCTTGGCACTGCGTATGCTTCCAAGTGCCAGAACAAAAGCATATCTCAGATCTATCATGCTCACTCCTTCCTCAAAGCTTCAACAGGATTCATACGTGCAGCCTTCCTTGCGGGATAGACACCTGCAATAAGTCCCACAAGCACAGATACGAAAAATCCAAGGAAAATAAGGCTTACTGGGAAAACGTCCGGAACATCAAGAAGATCATTGGCTATTGAAGCTGCGCCAATTCCCAGAATTGTCCCTATAAATCCGCCGATCAGACATACTACCATTGATTCGATTATGAAAAGCAAAAGGATGTCATGCTCGCTATACCCGAGGGATTTGAGAAGACCTATCTCAGGCGTTCTCTCAGCAACGGTCACAAGCATGATATTCATGATACCGATAGAACCGACTATAAGGGAAATGAGAGCTACTGATGTCAGTAGCGATGTTAAAGCCGCAGAAAGCTGGTTTGTCTCTTCCAGAATCTCTATCTGGTCAAACATAACATAAGGTTTAGCATCATCGTTTTCAAGATCCCTGCTTGGAACTCCAAGGCTGCGTGCCAGTCTTTTATCTATCTCATCCGATGTTGCACGGACAACTTCAAGGTTCTCCGCCTTTATGAAAAAGCCACCATAGTCATCCTTTCCTAGAATCTCGTTCATTGTGTCGATAGGGATAAATACACGAATCTCAGGTTCGACTCCCGTCTGTGCAAAAGTGGTTTGAGGGTCAGTTATCACACCTTTTACAATGAAGGTTTTGGTAACAACACCGCCATCCTCTCGCCTGAATGTAATGTCAATTGGATTTTTAATTGATATTTTCTTATCGAACTTCTCATAGGCAACTTCGGCACCTATTACAGCAACGTAGCGGTCCTTGTCGGTGAGGAAAGTACCGGAATCCATCTTAAAGTTCGCAACCTCATCATAGTCCTCGGTCACTCCCTGAATGTCGATCTGGCGTGACGTTGACATATAGGTTACTTTCGCCATCTGTTGATTTATCGGGGAAACACCATCCACGCCCGGAGTGTTTCTTATAATTTCAAGTTCCTTGTCAAAGAAAACATCGATATTCTGACTGTAAACAACTATGAAATTCGACCCCACGGCTCCTATCTCATCATTGAAATACTGGTTGAAACTTGCACCAAGAGAGACGTTAGCGATAACTGCCGCTACGCCAATGATGATTCCAAGGGTTGTAAGGGCAGACCTGAGCTTTGCACTGCCAATACTTCCCAATGCGATACTGATAGCCTGAGCCGGACTTAACATAAAATGTTCATCCTGGACCGCTTATCTTTTCTCCCCATTATTCCTATTACTTCTCATCTTTACCATGTTTCTTCCTGTAAAGATAGTAAGCTCCGGCTCCAACGATTATCAGTAAGAGAATTACAAGATAAATTCCCGAACTGCCACCTGTTTCCACAACATGATGCTGGAGCTGGCGGGTAGTGATCTCTTCTGTATGTTCGTTAAGACCATTCCTGTAATCCGCATTAATCACAAGATCCAGAGGGAACGTAATCTCTTCTGAAACTGCTTTTGCTTCGATCTCGATGGTGAACAGCTCATCAGAATCCATTGAGCCGATAAAATATTCGGATGGAGAGAACTCAATACCTTCTGCTTCAAGTTTTACGCTTACCGATGAGAGAGCATTGGGATGAATGTTAGCAACATCGAACTCAAGAGTACCTTCACCATTTTCAAGTGTCAAGGGTTTTGATGGAATGACCCTTACAGATGAGGAATCCACCTTTACAGGAATTCTCCAGTTGCTGTTATAGGAATGAGAACTGCCAACTATTGAAAAATCAAGATAATATGTCCCGTCCGGTGTGTCATCTGCAACCTCTACACTGTATGTCAGGTCTACGGATTCTCCCGGACCTATCACACCATTTCCATAATAAGTGCCGGTTGTAACTTTTATCCCCTCAGTTCCTTCAAGAGAAGCAGACTGTATCCTGGCGTTCGTATCGTACTGTTCATCATCTATTGTGATAGTATAATCAGTAGCACTATTTTTGAGTGTGAATGAGATCGTGCCTTCGTCACCTGGCATGAATACTTCCGGCTCTTTTACCGGCTCGCCTACAAGTTGTATGGTTCCTTTGCTGTCAAAGGAATCAGAACCAACTCTCAACTCGAATTCTTTCTTGAACCATGTGCCGCCCGACTCTTCCTGATACCACACTTCAAATGTTCCGGTTCCCTGCTTTGCAGCAGAGTCGGTATAAAGCCGGTATTCGTGAACAACTGCGTTATCAGGAGTCAGGATTCCGACATTAACAAGGGCATTTTCACTGCTGTCAACAGAGAACGGATAATCAGGAACTAATTTTATTGAAAGGTCATCGGCTTTTGCATAACCCAGGTTCTCTACCTTGACCCAGACACTGACGTATTCCCCTATTTCCGCAGGTACAGGCTCATACCTGAGCACGCTTACTTCAAGGTCAGCGCCTTCTGCGGCTGATGCAATAAATGACAATGATAAGAACAACGCCATGACAAGCGATATTCGCAATATGATCGATGCAAGAACTGTCAGTCCTTTTTTCCTATTCCCCAACGCTAACATAATAGTTTCCTCATTTTAATTATTGTCAATTATTCCATCCTTAAGGTGAATTACACGATCTGCATGTTCCGTGAGATCAGGATCGTGAGTGATCATAACTATTGTTCTTCCTTTTTTGTGCAGGTCTGAAAATATGGCCATTATCTCATCACCGGTTTTTGAATCCAGGTTACCTGTGGGCTCGTCTGCCAGTATAAGAGAAGGATCATTTATCAAAGCCCGCGCAATAGCGATCCTCTGTTGCTGCCCACCCGACATTTCAGAAGGTTTGTAATTTATGCGGTCTTTCAGGCCGACCATTTCCACTAATTGCGTTGCCTTCTTCCTGATATCCACTCCGGGTTTTTTGTTGGCATAAGTAGGAAGTTCCACATTCTGGAGTGTTGTGAGTCTGGGAACAAGGTTGAAGTTCTGAAAAACAAATCCGATCTCCATTCCCCTTAACTTCGCAAGTTCAGGGTCTGAAAGCGTGTCAACATCCTTACCCATCAAAATGATCTGGCCGCAGTTTGGCCTGTCAAGACAGCCGATCATATTCATAAGTGTGCTTTTTCCGGAACCTGACGGACCCATGATCGCAACAAATTCTCCCGGCATGACCCTCAGATCAATGCTTTTGAGAATCGGGACATCCATGTCTCCAACATGATAGCTCTTGCAAAGGTTCACAAGCTCAATTACAGGTGTATCTTTCCTGTTATCCATAACATGGAAAGGTTTTGAATCCGCTTTTGCATCCATATTATTCCCCATAAAAGCGCACTTTAAAGGTCATATTTTTAGTCGATGAAGAATTATCCGGCACTCTAAATAATTCGGGGTTTAACTTATAAAAAGCTTCTTTGCAGGTAAATATAGAGAAGTTAAGAGAGAAGTGGAAAGATAAATAGAAAAATGAAGTTCATTCGGGAGATATATAGAACTATCATAGAATTATCTGAAATGGTGCTTTTCACAAAGCAAAAAAGTATAAATAACCTCAATTCCTTGAGATAATTGACTAAATATCGTCAGATTTGAATATTGACAATTGGAACTGATGATATAAGACAGGATGTGGAAAGGATGTTACAAGTATTAACTGACCCTAATGGGTTTTTCAAAAACAGGATCAATGAAGAAATACAGTGGAAAAATCCACTTATAATTATGACATTAATGGTAATTGTCGGATCTATTACGACCTATATCACCATGGTGAGCACACTCCAATCTGTACTGGATATGGACATGTTTGGAAGTGCCGGAAAAATAATCATGGCGCTACTCCTGATTTTTGGTTCTATAATTGGAGTCGCTTTTTCATGGCTGTTGTACACAGCTATATTCTACATAATCTCAATAATATTCGGTGGCGAAGGAGATTTTAAAAGAACAATGGAATTTGTGACCTACGGATTCATACCAAACATCGTAAGTTCAATAATAGCTGCCTATTACACAAGCAGAGTATTTTCAAATATAGACTTTTCATCTATTACAGACCCGCAGGCTGTACAGGACATGATATTTGCAGACCCTTCTATGAAGATAGCAGCTATCCTGGGAATAATCTTCACACTCTGGAGTGCAAACATCTGGATATTCGGAATCAAATATGCACGCAACCTGAGCCTGAAAAATGCAGTAATAACAGTTGGAATTCCTATCGGATTGTCCTTGCTTTATACCGTACTGACAGTATTCGTGCTCAGATAAGTAAAGCATGCAACAGGTGGAATAATGCTGGAAGCACTGACAAATCCCAATTCTTTTTTTAGGAAAAAGATACAAGAAGAAATTGAGTGGAAAACACCGATAGCCATCATTGCACTTGTGATCGTAGTAAAGATTCTGAGTTCATTAATTGTGGCAGTGGGAGCAATTGATTTATTTAAAGATGTAGCTATCGTGGATGGGATGGAGAGTTTTGCATCCTCCATGATGATAATATGGTTTATCATATCGATATTTACAACAATCATCGGCACACTTTTGTGGTGGCTCTTTTACAGTGCATTATTCTACATCATATCTTCAATATTCAAGGCTGAAGGAGAGTTCGCAAGAGTTATGGAATTCGTATCCTATGGAATGCTGCCAAATATCTTCAAATCGGCACTGATAGTATTCTACGGGAACAAACTGCTTTTAACAATTGAAAACAGCATCAATGATCCTGCACTTACAACAGAGGCACTGATGTCCGATCCTTTAATGAAGATAATTCCGCTTTTACTGATAATGTTCACATTGTGGAGCGGCTACATATGGATGTACGGACTGAGCTATTCAAGGAACATAAGTGTCAAAAACGCAGCAATTGTGGTTGCAATTCCTGTGCTGCTGTCCATATTATACACATTGTTTGAATACATGAGTTATTTAATGGGGTAAGATCATGATGAAATTAATTGCCCTGGCCATAATAATTCTGGCCGCATTCTCTTTTACAGGTTCGGCAACCACCGAGATAAGACCCACACTTACATTGGATTACACTATTGAACCTGAAGTATTCATGCCCGGTGACATGGGAACAATAACTGTCACCCTGTCCAACATGGCAACTGGTGAAATATATGTTGAAGAGGACGATGAAACACTGGACATGAACGCATACATTGCCAGTGCCAGTCTTGACGGAAACGGAGACCTGCAGATACTTGACAAGAGCTATACGGACATCGGACTTCTTGGCCCGGGAGACACTCTGAAACTCACATTCAACGTAAAGGTAAGGGAAAATGCCACAACCGGAGTGCATTTCACAGACCTGATAATCGTTGGCGGCAGTAACATGTACGACCTCAATTACCGTATTCCAGTAAAAGTGGATGACAGGAATGTAAAGGTAATAATGTCCAATTTCCCGTCAACACTGATGAACGAGGTTTCAACCATCAGCGTGGATGTGGTGAACAGAAGACCGAACGATGTCACCAGTGTCATTGTGACCCCGCACGCAAAAGGTATGACATTCAGTCCTTCTGATTATTTCATAGGAGGTATTCCTGAAGGAAATAAATCCACAGCAACCTTCACGTTCAATACGATGTCCAGCGAAGAAGGTAATACCGATGTCTCTTTTACCGCATCATACTTTAACGGGGACAACCTGCACAACTCTGAAACTGCATCCAAGGAAGTAAGGATAATCAAACAATCCCCGCTTGTTTTCACCGGAATCGAGATCGAAAGCTCCGGCAACAAATACACGCTCTCAGGTGACCTGAACAATTTCGGTATCACCGATGCGAAGAACGTAATGGTGTCCATTGACGATACAGAGGACATTGAACCTTTGCAGCCTTACGCGAATTACTTCATAGGAACACTGGAAGCCGATGATTTCAGCAGTTTCGAGCTGAGCGCACGTGTCACATCCCATAACGTGACCTCGATCCCAATTCTCATTGAGTTCAGAGACCCCGATAATGCCTACACTGCGATCACTCAGGAGATCTCACTCGACACATCATCAGGTGTCTCATATTCAAGCAGCGATGACGAAGGCAGTTCGCTCGGCCTCTGGATAGGTGCCGGTATCATTATAATTGCAATCGTAGCTGTCATCGGCTATTCCTGGAAAAAGAGAAAAGACGATGAAAGTGAGGAAGAGCAGGAAGCTGAAGATGCTGGCGAGGATGAGGAAGAGAGCGAGGATGTGTACCCGGATGACATTGATGAGGATGAAGACGAGGACAAACTTGTAGACTAACGCGGTGCTCACATGCAGCAAGAGAAATCTTCACCTGACACTGCCAGGAAGAAAAGAACATCACCTGCAAACTCCAGAAATGGTTCAAAGAAAGCCGGACCTTCAACACACCCCATTGTACAGTTGCAGAATGTGAAGCGCACATACACTCTTGGAGAGAATAAGATACATGCGCTGAACGGTGTCAGCTTCTCAATCAAAAAAGGTGATTTTGTAACCATAATGGGATCATCCGGTTCCGGGAAGAGCACTCTTCTGAATATGATAGGGTGTCTTGACCTGCCAACATCAGGCAAGGTTAAGGTCAACAATGTAGACCTTTCAAAACTTGATGATGACGGACTCACTTCGATACGCAGGAACAATATAGGATTTATTTTCCAGCAGTTCAACCTCATACCCACACTGACAGCACTGGAGAACGTGGAAATTCCCATGATATTCAATGGAGCCTCGCCTGCCAAAAGGAGAAAAAAGGCTCTTGAAATGCTGAAAAAAGCTGACCTACCGCTTGAATATGCTGACCATAAACCAAATGAGATGTCAGGCGGACAGCAGCAGAGGGTTGCAATTGCAAGGGCGCTTGCCAACGAACCGCCAATATTGCTGGCTGACGAGCCTACCGGAAACCTTGATACGAAGACCGGTCACAACATCATGGAACTGCTAAAGGAACTGAATTCTGCCGGGACTACTGTTATTGTTGTTACACATGACCCTAAGCTTGAAGAGTATTCGCATACCACCATCAAGATACAGGACGGAGAGGTCATAGAATGAAGTTCACAAAGAAACTCTCCGGGATGTTCAGTAACAACATGTATGCCGAACTGGCAAAAAGGAACCTGAAACGGCAGTCTGTACGCACAGTGCTTGCAGCCATCGGCATAATCATTGGAGTTATCGCAATATCGTCCATGGGAATACTTGGTAACAGCCTGAAGCTTTCTGTAACCGAATCTTTTGCGGACATCGGGGACAAGCTCATAGTATCACCTGCACCCGGAGAGGATTATATCACCGACAAGCAGGTAGATCAGATGAGGAAAGTCAGCAACATCGAGAGCATAATTCCTGTTTCTGCCAGTGGCGAAGTGATCGAATATAAAGAAGGCGGGACTACGTACCAATCATACGTTTCGGTCTATGACATCAAAAAAGAAGACCTGGAAAAACTTGCGGAACTGGAAGATGGCCGTTTTTTCAAACCAGGATCTACGGATTGTGTTGTTGGATACAGTGTTGCCGACAATATGGAACTCACCCTCGGACAGAAGATAGAGATAGATGATACAAAGCTCAGGGTTGTCGGTATCCTGAAAGAAAGAGGCATGGGGTTTGACATCAGCACTGACAGCGGCGTTTTTACATCCTCGGAAATGTATGATAAACTCTACCCGGACGAGGATGAAGGTTACAATGAAGTGATAATCATCGTTAAAGATCTTGATGAGATAGATACTGTTTCCGATGAGATAGAGGAACGTATCAACAAGAAGGATGAACTTGTCAAGGTCTTTGCTACGAACATGATAACTGAAAGCCTTGATGATGTTTTCAGGTCAATATCGATGTTCCTCATGGGAATAGGATCAATATCACTACTTGTTGCAGGTGTGAGCATACTGAACGTGATGCTCATGTCAACAATGGAACGTACAAAAGAGATAGGTATCATGAAAGCCGTGGGAGCTTCAAGGAAGGATATTCTCAAGATGTTCCTGCTTGAGGCGCTGTTCCTTGGAGTTATCGCCAGTACCGCAGGAGCAATACTTACAGTTGGTGGCAGCTACCTTGTAATGGAATTGCTGGTGAAGAACACATCATACCTGTTCACCCTTTCAAGCATGTTCTATGTGGCTGAGGGTTTCTTCTTTGGAATTGCCACAAGTCTTGTGGGAGGTATGTATCCTGCATGGAAGGCATCAAGAATGAAACCGCTGGATGCGCTGCGATATGAGTGATATAATCATCGGGTGACAGATGATATAAATAGTATCAAAAAGAACTTATTTTAACACAGGAGTTGTGATATGAGATCTGCCTTTTTGCACCTGATAGCCACCGTGATGGTACTTTCCCTGATCATCCCTTCTTATGCACTTGATTGTTCATCAAATGAATTTGATGTGACTGTTACGGACATCTACTCCGACCTGGAAACATGTGACATTACAATACACAGCTCAGAGACTGTCAACGGACTGAAGATCGATATGGTTCTGGAACATTCAGGTGATGTGCTGGACAGCAAAAGTCTTACAATTGACAGTATCACGCCAGATTCCGATATTACAAAAGCGTTCAGATGGAACACCAATGACAAGGGCGATGGCAAATACACGGTGACAAGCACCATTTCAGAAGATGGCTGCAAGATCTACGAGACCACATACAGTTTTGTGAACGGAAGGCAGACAATTCCAAGAATAACAGTTGATGACCTTGTGCCGAACTCACAGGGATTCAGCGTGATGATAACTCCGATAGAAGCAGTTCTTGTAGATATTGAATACATGCTGATGGATGGCTCCGATGTGATATATGCCGGCACGGAGAAGAAGATATCTGTAAGCACGGTTCCTCTGGAAGTCAGTAAGGACTGGAACGTACTGCTTGAGAATAATAAGGATTACAGCGCAAGAGTGAAGGTCAAACTGTACTCGCCTTCTGTCACTTACATCGCACTGACAGAGGATTTCACTGCTCATGACGATGTTTTCATCAGTGACACTTACGAAGATGATATAGGAGCAAGTGCCACCATCGATGGCATCTCACAGGTCCCGTTCAAAGGTTCGGTCAGGTTCACCGTTGATCAGGTTGTAGGAAACGATAGAACTGAGATCATATCTGTGGTTGAAAGATCACCTGTCATTCTTAACGGTGATGATGAGACCGTGGAAACAATCTGGAACGAGCGCCTGACAACTGGAGAATACGAACTTCTTATTGAGGTCATTGGTAATGACGGTGACATTCTGGATGTCGAGGAAAAGATAATCGAATCTGATTACGAACTGCCTGTAAATACAACAGGTGCCGGCGATACTCAGGAAACCGAGCAATCTCCCGGATTTACGTTTATTTTTGCTACAATCTTCATTGCAGTTTCAGCAATAATGACCAGGCAGAAACAACACTGAAAGGTGTTAATGATGCGTTATGAATTGTTCATTGCACTTCGCCATATAAGAGCAAGAAAAAGGCAGACAATTCTCTCTGTTGCTGCAATCGGAATTGCGGTCATGATCCTGATGGTATCACAGTCATTCATGGCAGGATTTACTCAGGAACTCTACGGAAAAACTGTTGAAAACCTGCCACATGTAGTTGTTTCTCCCCAGGACGGCGAGGATTATGTGCATCTCTACAAGAACATCGTTAACAAGATCAATGATATTGACGGTGTTGTTGCTTCTTCACCATATCTTGTGGGAGAGGCTTCGTTCAGGTTCAAGGACAATACCAAGAATGCTGCGCTCAAAGGAATAGTACCATCAATGGAAGATGCAGTGGCTCATACCAGGGACGACATTATCAAGGGTAGCTATGATGAACTGACCTATTCTGACAGGAGCATCATAGTCGGAGATAAATTTGCAGAGGACATGGAACTTGATATTGGAGATAATGTGGAAGTATCATTCCCTAATGCAAATCCGGTTTCACTAAAAGTTATTGCTATCTATGACACCGGAACGGTTCTGGATGAAAGCCTGACGTATACATCACTTAACACTGCCCAGGATTTCTATGATACAGAAGATGTTATCAATGGAATATCCCTGAGACTGGCTGATTTTAACCGGGACAGGGAAATTGCACAGATGATCGAGGACTACGGCTACAACGCTGCCGGCTGGACCGATAATAACCCGGAGATCCTGAGAACTATTGCAATTGAGACTGTTTCCAACAATGTGACACTTGGATTCATTCTTCTTATTGCATCCTTTGGAGTCGTAAGCACACTGAACATGGTCGTCATGGGAAAAATAAAAGAGATAGGCATTTTGCTTGCCATGGGTGCCAGTAAGTCAAGTATAAGAACTATTTTTCTGATAGAGAGTGGAATGCTTGGCCTTGCAGGAGCAGTTATTGGAACTGCAGCCGGTGTGGCTCTGGCACTATCAATTGGGAGTTATCCACTTCCTGAAGGAGCTTATGGAATTGACACAATACCGGTTGTTGTAAGGATTGGAGATGTATTGACAATAATAACAATCGTGTTCCTGCTGAACCTGTTTGCAGGAATTTATCCGGCACAAAGAGCAGCAAGTCTTGACCCTGTGGAAGCAATATCAACACACTAAAGATCACAGGTTTTAATTTTAAACTGAAAAATCATTTTCATTTATACCACAATATACCTTCAAACCTGCAATTTGAGATTTTTCTTTTGAGTATCAGGTAGTATGCTACCTTAAATGTTGCATAGAGATGAAAATAGAAATAGAAAACAGGTTTGGAGTAATAACCACCGGTGCAGACTATTTCTTTATTGTCTTCAAGGGAATCATCAACAAACTTGACGACACCGTTGAACTTATCGACATTCATGACCGTGCCCTGTGGCACACGTGGACCGATCACAACAACATCTTTTTCCATGCCGTCATCTGCAAGGCTTCCTTCGATGAAACCGTAATTGAATATTGTTGGTATCGGAGACAGGAACTCTTTGACAAAACGAGAACCTTTTTTGTTGTATTTGAAAAAACTGTATTTTGGCGTCTCGATAACAACTTTCATGTAAGCTAATTGATACGCTTAACAATTAAAAAGATAGGTGGTTAAAAACATAGGAGTGCGAACGGGCAAAGGGGGTTGAATGCACAGGTATGGTGACATTGGAGTGGTTGGAGAGGTACTAAGTAATAGACCCGTTCGCAAACATACTAACGACACACAAGAATATAAACCTTTCGTAGAAATACGAACAAACTCTTGCCGTTAAATTAGAAAGAGAGAATATATTCCCGAAGTAGATAATAATTTGTTCGAAAAATGATCATTCGCTTTCGATGGCTTCAACCGGATCAAGGGCAGCCGCCTTTCTTGCAGGATAAACACCTGCAACTATGTTGATGAAGAATGAGAAAACTATTGCGTAGGCATAGTTCATAGGATCGGTCTTAAGCGGAAGAGTCGTCAGTCCGAAATACATCTCCTGCGGCAGGTCTATCTGATATGATGCCAGTGCCATAGAACCTATATAACCAAGCAGACAACCCAAAAGCACACCCATTGTACCGAGTATAAGTGACTCCAGAAGGAAGATAGTTGTAATATTTCTCTTAGACGCGCCCATTGCCATGAGCATTCCAATTTCCCTCTTCTTATCCATAACAACCGTGAAAAGTGTGTTAGCTATCCCAAAACCTGCTATCATGTAGATAAGACCATAGTAGAGCCAGACAATAACTGTCTGGGTGTTGAGCAGACCAAGGATCTCACTGTTGGCCTCTATCCAGCTTACAGCGTCAAGCCCGGTATTCTGACCTTCAATAGAAGCAGCAACCACATCAGCCTGGAACGGATCAGTTACTCTCACGTTGATCTTACTTGCAACTCCATTCTCCCGGAAGAAATCAAGTGCTGAATCAAAACGGACGTATGCAATACTTTCGTCACTGGATGTTCCAGTGTCAAATATACCCATGACCTTGAATGACCTACTTCCAAAACCGGGCATTACGATATCAACTTTATCACCCATGACAACTTCCAGATCATCGGCAAGCTTGTCACCGATTATAATTCCGTTGTTGCTCCTACTGAGAGAGAATAGGTCGCCTGATACAATGTCATCAGAAATATGCATGACAGCATCCTCAGCAACTGGGTCTATACCATTGAGATTGATGCCTTCGGCATTGTCCTTGTGACTTATTGCTGCCTGCCCTACAAATACGGGAGAAACTGCTTCCACACCATCCATTGCAGCTATTTGCTGCGAATGATAACTGTAAAAATGGACATAATCTTCCTGATCATCTAAAGAAGTGATAACAATATGTGGTGAGTTCTCAACTGTAGAATCAACCAGTTCCTCAGTAAACCCACTCATCATTGACATGAGAACTACAATAACCGCTATGGCTAAAGCTACCGCAAATACTGCAAAGAATGTGAGTCTCTTTCGTGCACTTATATGTCTCAGGGCAATTCTTAGTTCAAACATTGACCAGCTTCCAATATAGAAATGATTTGACTGTTATTATATAACTATTTATGAAGCTGTGGGAAATAAAGAAGAAAATCAGCGTTTTCCTGAGGCTATCAGGAAAGCCAATATTGAAATTAAAAAAGTGAAACCTGGAATGTCACGAGAATCTTCCGTATTATTGACAGTTTCATTGATAATTGCTGGTTCATCATAGAACTCAACATCTACTGCATCAAATGATTCTCCAACTGTTATTTCCGGGCTATACTGGAACAAAACCGGAACATTACTAATATTAGTTTTCATGGCTTCTTCATTAAAAATTGAATAAATTGCATCCATCATGGATTCATTTACTTCCGCAGCTACTGGAAACTGAACGGATAAATAGCCGTGATAATTATATCCATATGACATTACCGAACCATTAGGCCTCATATATTTTGCTGTCATCTCATCTTTCACACATGTTTTAACGTTGTTTAAATCGTTAAGCCAGTTTCTTTTTCCAGATTCGCTTATTATTAAAGGAACTTCTCCTTTTCCTAATATGTAGTTGTCATCCTGTTCTTTAAGTTGATCAAATATTTGCGGATAAAAATCAGGAAGGTCTATAGGTCTGGCACCAGCATAGCTAGTTGAATTGACACTTACGTTAGAGCCTGCAGAGACAAGAAAAATCAAGTTAATCAACAATAACCCTACTGCAAACACAATTAATGTTTGTTTAAGTTCGTATTTCATAAAATCCCCATTCCATATTTTCAGAATACTATAACTTGTGAAAATAAACAAACATACAATATAAGTTTTGTAGTCTACAAAATAAATATTATACTTGTCCATTAAAAAAGATAAAGTCTACTGATGTGCTAGTGCAAGCTCAATCCCAATCACAGAATAAATACCAGCCTTTGCCCAGTTGATCTTCTTACCCAGACCCGGCTTTTCCATAATCTTGGTTCCTATCATTCCGGCAAAGAATGAAACTATGAAAAAGACCACTATTGCCTGTGCAAAGAACACTGCACCCAGAAAGATCATTTGAAGAGGGATGCTGCCGGAATCAGCATTTATGAACTGAGGCAGGAATGCAAGGAAGAACAGGGAAACCTTGGGATTTAAGATATTCATGAAAATGCCTCTCCTGTAAAGTAATGGCAGGTTCTTTTCTTTCACAGATTCAAGTGATGTGAGGCTGCCTTCTTCACGAATTGCCTTGTAGGCAAGGTAGAGAAGATAGATTGCTCCTGCATATTTCAGGAGAGAGAAAGCCACAGCAGAACTGTACAATATCGCAGATACACCAAGTGCTGCCGCAGTTGTGTGGAACAGCAGACCGGTGCAAAGGCCAGTTGCAATTGCCATGCCTGCGGTCTTTCCCTGTGATATGCTCTGTGTAAGCACGAAGAGAATATCAGGACCAGGCAGGAGTGTGAGAGCTACAGAGGCTGCGATGAAGTAGAAGAGTTGTGTGGTTTCTATCATGGAGATTCCCATTAAGTTATGATTTCCTTTCTATCTGGAGAGAATGCTATAAATAAAGCTTCCTATTATGAACTATCCAGTCATAGACCTTATCAGGAGGAATTTTTATCAGAATACCGATACCTTATGGAAAAGAGTTCGTAGACCTTGAAGTGGAAATACCCCATGAGGTCGTTTCACCTAATTTTGTTGAAGTAGGAGCAGAGTCTGATGTAATAGATGAAGCACTGAACAATCCTGTAGGAATGGAATCCCTTGAAGAGTTCATGAAAAACAGCGAGAGGATATTAATTCTTGTAAATGATGCAACAAGGCCAACTCCTACTGCAAAGATCCTCCTGAAAATGCGTGAAATGCTCCGGGAGCACGGAGACGTAAGATTCATGGTTGCTACAGGTGCTCACAGAGGACCGACTGAAGATGAATTCAGATACATCTTCGGTGAGATGTATGACGAATTCAAAGAGAGCATATTCGTTCACGATGCACGTAAGGACGAGGATATGGAATATCTTGGCGTATCCAGCAACGGTACTGAGATGTATCTCAATAAGATGGTGAATGAAAGCAAGAACATCATTGTCATCGGAAGTGTTGAGCCTCACTATTTCGCAGGTTATACAGGTGGAAGAAAAGCATTCCTGCCTGGAGTTGCTTCCTATAAGACAATTGAGATGAATCACAAACATGCACTCTCTGAAGCTGCACAGCCGCTTGCCATCAAAGGAAATCCTGTTGCTGAGGACATGGAAGATGCAATGAAAGTGCTGAAAGACCTGAACGTATTCTCAATTCAGACTGTCCTCACTGCAGATCACGGACTCTATGCCACAGTTGCAGGTGACCTTTTCAAGTCATTTGATATTGCAGTTGAGAGAGCAAAAGAGGTATTCTGTTCAAACTGCAGCCGTAAAGGTAACATTGTACTCACTGCAGCACCATATCCGATGGATATAGACCTCTACCAATCGCAGAAAGCACTTGAGAACGGCAAGCTTGCACTGGAAGATGGCGGAGTCATCATCCTTGTATCAAAATGCAGGGACGGTGTAGGAGATGACACATTCCTGAACCTGCTCTGTTCTGCAAACACATGTGATGAGGTCATGTGTAAGATCGATGAAGGCTACAAGCTTGGATATCACAAAGCTGCCAAGATGGCACAGATAGGAGTCTATGCTGAAATGTGGGCAATCTCAGACCTGCACCACGATACCATAAAAATGGCAAAACTCCAGCCATGCATGGATATTCAGGAAACATTCAACAGGGCTGTTGAAAAAGTGAAAGAGCAGGGCAAGGAACCATACGCTGTGATATTGCCACAGGGTAGCCTGACGGTACCACTGCTTGAATAACTAAAACCCTTTTACCTTTTTTTGATTTAAGAAAATAAACGAATAAAAATAGAAAACGAAAAAAGCAAGTTTGAACTGTTATTCAGTTCAAATCTGCATGTAACGTGCTGCTTCACCAAGATCCTCTTCAATTCTGAGGAGCTGGTTGTATTTTGCAGTACGCTCACTTCTTGCTGGTGCTCCTGTCTTGATAAGGTCAGCACCAATTGCAACTGAAATATCAGCGATGGTTGTGTCCTCGGTCTCAGCGGAGCGGTGGCTTACAACAACACTGTAACCATTGCGGTTTGCCATGTTAGCTGCATCAAATGCCTCAGATAAGGAACCGATCTGGTTGACCTTAAGCAGAAGTGCGTTTGCAGCGCCCATTTCAACACCCTTTACAAGACGGTCTACATTTGTAACGAAAAGGTCATCACCGACAATGAATGTGTCCCATGCGTCGTTGGTCAGTGTTGCGAAGTCCTCAAAGGATTCTTCGTGGAATGGATCTTCAATAAGGATAATAGGATAGGTTTCAATAAGCTCAAGGTAGTAATCGATGAGCTCAGCAGGTTTTAAGAGCTTACCGTCGATTGAATAGGTTTCTCCGTCAAAGAACTCTGAAGCTGCCGCATCAAGACCGATGCTGATCTCAGACTCTGAGTATCCTGCTTCCTCGATAGCACTTACAAGAGCATCAAGTGCATCATTGGTCATCTCAAGTGATGGTGCATATCCACCCTCGTAACCTACATTTGTTGCTGCGCCGCCATATTTTCCTTCGAGGATCTTACCAAGTGCGTGATATGTTTCAGTACCCATACGCAGTGCTTCGGAATAAGTGCTTGCGCCCTTTGGCTGGATCATGAACTCCTGAATGGAAAGTGCATTGCCTGCATGTTTTCCACCGTTAAGGACGTTCATTGTAGGAACAGGGAGTGTGTATGCGTTTATGCCGCCAAGGTAGCGGTAAAGTGGCATGTTGAGTGAATCTGCTGCTGCCCTTGCAACCGCCATTGAAACACCAAGGATCGCGTTTGCGCCAAGTTCCATCTTGTTCTCAGTACCGTCCAGAGCCAGCATAAGACCATCGATCTCGCGCTGCTTCCTGACATCCATGCCCAGGATCTCTGCCTCAATGGCAGTGTTGACATTGTCAACTGCGTCAAGAACGCCCTTTCCAAGGTAGCGCTCTTCCTTGTCGCGCAACTCAAGTGCTTCATTGCTTCCTGTAGAAGCACCGGAAGGAACACTTGCCCTGCCAAATCCATTAGAAGTATAGACATCTACTTCAACGGTTGGGTTTCCTCTGGAGTCAAGAATCTCACGTGCGTGAATCTTTTTAATCTTATAACTTATATCATCATCAATATACGGCATCCTATTCCACCTTTGACTTGGTTTAACACCTACTTTGCAATTACCGTATATATTGTTACCGTTCACTCCTTTTCTATTCACCGGCAGAATGCCGTAAAATGGACAATCTTGCTTAATTAAATTATATTTACATAAATTATATAAACTTAAAAGTATTATAGTATGCAAATGAAAAGCGGAGATACGGATCTTTTAAGCGGAAAAGGCTATGAAATAATCGAGCTTTTACAGGGACTGGATGTACCCAGAACCGAAGCCATCTCTATTGCATGTCTTGTATGTGGAAATGAACTAACCTCACAGAACATTGAACAGGCATCAGGCCTCAGGCAGCCGGAAGTCAGTATAGCTATGCGTCCTTTAAGAGAAAGAGGATGGATAGAGGAAAGAAGCGAAAAAAAGAATACTGACAAAGGAAGGCCTGTCAAATATTACAAACTCATTGTACCTTTTGAGGAAATAGTCAAAACCTTTGAGTCAAAGGCTCTCAGAAAGAACATGGAAATGGTTGAAGCCCTTGAGCAACTCAAGGAGCTTAGTGGCAACGGTGAGTAGACCCAGAACCTGAAATTGTCAAGCGTTATTTTTCAGTTTTATCCGAGAAGCAAACAGGAGCAAAGCCTCTTTCCGGATCGAAGATCCTACTTGCAGAGATGCCGGTTATTTCCATAATGAATATCTCTACTACCATGAAGACTTCACTGCTCTCACGCAGACATCCTGTTCTTGTAGATTCACCACGGCCTGCTGCAGAATGAAGATGCACCTTTGGCCTGCCGGTTTCACTTCCCAAGAAGATGTTTCCAACACCAATCAGCTCATGCGCATCATATATCCTGGCCCATGTTGGATCAGGAGGAACGATATTCTCCTTCGGACCAACAACAAGATTTGCCTCTTTCACAGCACCAAGCATCATGAACATTGCAGACCTGATATTCTCTGAAACTGCAAGACCTTCAAGTTCCTGAAGGATGTCATCTCCATGATCAAGACGAACAGTAAATACTCTTCCTATGCTACCCTGTGTGTATTGCATAAAATCACCATTTTTGCCATTTTACCAGATTTCACCAGGACATCATACAGAATCCGATGCAATCCGTCCATCTACTATTCTTATGATACGATCTGTTTTTCTGGCCATTTCCTCATCATGAGTAACAAGAATAAAGGTCTGTCCCCTGTCCCTGTTAAGCTGCCTGAGAAGTTCATATATCTTATCACTGGATTTTGTGTCAAGGTTTCCGGTAGGTTCATCTCCAATTACGATTCCGGGATTATTTGCAAGCGCTCTTGCAATTGCAACTCTCTGGGCCTGGCCTCCTGATAATTGATTAGGACGATGGCCCATGCGATCACCAAGACCTACTTCCTCAAGAAGCCGGGATGCGACTTTTTTGGCCTCACTGCGCTTCATTCCACTTATAAGAAGAGGCATCATTACATTTTCAAGGGCATCAAAATCAGGCATCAGATGATGATACTGGAATATGAATCCCAGAACTTCGTTGCGCACTTTAGAGCGCTCTTTTTCTGACATGTCCGTAACTACTTTTCCATCGATAGTAATGCTCCCGGAGCTTGGAGTGTCCAGAATTCCTATCATGTGAAGCAGAGTACTTTTTCCGGAACCGGAAGGACCTATTATTGAAAGGAACTCACCCCTACGAATGTCAAGGTCCACATCATCAAGAGCACGTACCTCTACACCGTTCCCATATACCTTTGAGAGTCCTCTTGCCTGTATAATGAAAGAACCGTTATCATCAGCCAAATAAAAACCTCTGTGACTTATTTGGGTTTAGACTATTTCAATGTATTTGATTTTGGGTCGGTAGAAATCCTGTTTATATGACTGATACAGCCTTTGCTCAATTTTATTTCCACAAAAAATTGGCAATCAAAAACGAAGCAAACATCCGCCGAAGGCGGCACGTTCCAATGAATGATGCTACGCAGAAAATTATCCCTTAGATTAATACATTCTATGCAGATAATTATACGAAAACCTGCAAGTAAAGTATTCTAGTATTAATACGCAGATTTTTTTGCTTGGTCTTATAGTAAAGCGCCGGCTTCGCCGGACCCTTCGGGAGCATTTAAGTTACTTGTAATCTGCGAGAAATCATAATGGCAGGATTTTTACAGAGCCTTGAATTCAAAAGTAAACAGAACCAGAATATAGAGATATATTTTGATAAAGAAAAGTGAAAAACGAGATTAAAAAAAGATAAGATCAGTAAGACGGATCCATTCCGTCTATCTGTGAAAATGCGCGGTCAACTTCTTTGATCGTGGCCACACGCTCTTTCTTATCGCGTTCCTGTTTGATCGCATCCACTGCTATGGAATAAAGACTCTCAAGCTCTGATGCGGATTCAAGAGTAAGTACAGCGAGTACCTGAGGAAGCTCACCACTCCTTACAACAATACCTTTGAACACATGACCCACAGAACTTGATAACTTTTCAACTTCCGTAGATATCTCATCTATGCTAAGGCGCTCCTTGTCACCTCTGATGATCACCATTGCCCTGCTGGCTTCTTTGTAAACATCACTTGAGAACAAAAGTCCTGATGGAGATAACGCCTTCTGTATAGCGCTTCTCACTGGCATGTCAGTGTCGGCTTCATAGAAACCGATTGTTGCGAGTCCTGCACCACCGCTCATGACAGTCTTGAAGTCACCAAGGTCAGTGACCATCATCATTTCACTGTCAAGGGAGTCAAGCAGGAAAAGAAGACGGCGTGCTACCATGTCATTGATACCATTATAGGCAGATTCGACATTGCCACCCATCTGTTTCAGGAACTGGTTATCGGCAAGTATGATACCGTCAGCGCCGCTCTCGCGAATATCTCTCAGACAGAAAGCGGCATTTTGAAGATAGAGAGTTCCCTCTTCCCTGAAAGGGAGCACAACAACTGCATAAACCGGGTAATCGTGTCTTTCCTTCAGCTCTTTTACAAGCATTGGAGTAAAGGAAGAACCGGTTCCGCCTGATGCGGATGTTATGACAAAGCACACATCGAAGTTACCTCTGTCCTCGATCTGGCGCATGATATGGGTCTTGTTCTCATCAAAAACATGTTTACCAACATTCCTGTTAGCTCCGACACCATGTAAATGAGGGATATGTATCCTGTCTTTTGCCTTTGTGAATTTCATCTCTTTGAGATCATTCACAGCGGTGTTGATAGCAATGGTCTGTACATTGCTTTTGTATTTTTGTTGAGAATAGAATTTGGCCAGACGGCTTTTTTTACCGAAAGCTTCCCTGTTAATAGCATCCAGTATGCGGTTTCCACATTGGCCGTTACCAACGATGAGTATGTTGAGCAAATAATTCCTCCGAATTGTAATATAATTATAATTAAATAAATCTTATGATAAGTTGAGTTTACATTACTGTAACTCTTGTATCAGAACTTATATTGTTTGTGCCTGTAATAGATCCATCCTGCAATAGCCCCGATAATCACCAGTGGTATTACGTAAATATATATAGGCTGCTCGAAAAGATAGTCATATTCTCCCTTAACAACGTATATTTTGTTTGTAACGAAATCGGAGGTAACCTCCTGAGGTTCAGCATTCACTTCATCATCATATTGATAATAAGTGGACAATGATATAGTATAAGTACCTACTTCTGCAGCTTTTAGTGTAAAAGTAAACTCTTTTTCCTGCTGCACACCAAAGGATTCAAGGTAGATAGTAGGAACACCGGATATTACTTCGATCCCGGAACCACCCTTAAACTCCAGACCAGCCGGAACTTCTATATCCACCTTCACAGCTTCTGCAGGAGCATCACCACTATTCTTTATTGTAATAGTTCCCTGTATCTCATCGTTTCGATTTACAGTGTAAGTACTAAGAGTCGTTGTAAAGTCAATATTTGCATTTACCAAATCCTCACCTGCATTTACGATCACTGTTGGTGAGTTTGAAGATGCATCATCAAAATCAAGACCTGCTTCATTGGTAAAACTTGCTGTCACCGGATTCAGTGAGAATGTACCCGCTTCGGTAGCTTTCAGGTCGTACACATATATCTTTTTAGGAGAATCCCCATCTTCTACGTCAATCTTTCCAGGGTCTCCAAGAATATTATCAACCAATATGAATTTAGCCTGCTGGGGATCTGAAAAAACAACATCAACAGCGTCATCGTCACCAACGTTTTCAACAGTGACAGTAACACGCACGACTTCGCCTACATTTATCTCGGATTTGTCTACTGATTTAATGATCTCAAGCTCAGGAGTTCCGGAGTATGTGGCATACTCATGACCGCCGTCAATGATGGTACTCTCAAATAGATCACTTACACGATAATTGTTAATGATAATAGATGCTTTTACTACAGGAAGCGTGCCACTGCTTACGGATATAAGAGTGACCTTCACTTCAGCATTATCTTCAAAATCAAATTCGTAAGAGTCACCCTCATTGATGAGGAAACTGTCGACCTCGTCCCCATTCTCATATACATAGAATGAAGCAGATTCCGCACTCGGGAAAGCATCAGTTACATCAATTACAAAATTGTTCAGCTGGTAACCATCACCCATAGTAATGGAACCATTATAAACCTCTACTGCCGCAGCATTTCCTGCCAGTGCCAGACAGAAGAAAACCATGCACAAAGAAATAACCAATAAACGAGCAACTCGGACCATTGTTTTCCTCAAATTACAGAATTTGATTTTGTTTTTCAGCTAAAATACGCAGTTATTAATATAAACCTTATGATTATGATTGTTTTTAAAATTTATGTGAAAACAAACGCAATAAATTCATTTCAGCTCTTATCTTCGACGATCTCAAGACTAACATCTATCCATTGTGACCTGTGGATAAGAGAACCCATAGAGATCACATCAACTCCGGTCTTTGCATACCCTTCCAGATTATCCCTGTTAATGCCGCCTGAAACCTCTATTAAGATGTGTTCAGGAATTGATGATCTTTTCAGGAAACTGACAGTATCTGATACATCATTTGGAGCCATGTTATCGAGCATTATAATATCTGCACCGGCTTTTGCAGCCACCAGGGCATCTGCAGATGACTCCACTTCAACCTCTATCTTCTGGGTAAAACCTGCTTTTTCCTTTGCAGATCTTATGGCAGCTTCAACACCCATCATCTTCACATGATTATCCTTTATCATTATGGAATCTGTGAGGTTGAACCTGTGAGGATCACCGCCTCCTGCAATAACAGCCATTTTCTCATATTTACGAAGGCCTGGTGTTGTTTTTCGCGTACATGCGATCTTTGTTCTATCGGAATACCTGCGTACTACATCCACACAACTGCTGGTATTTGTAGCTATACCACATAGATGACCCAGGAAATTAAGAACCAGTCGCTCAGTCCTGAGAATTGACAGGGAACTTCCTTTCAGAGTAAATATCACATCGCTTTTCGATAACCTGTCACCATTCGAATAATTTGTGGAATATTCGATCCCGAAATGATCAAAGAATGAAATTGCAACATCTATTCCTGCAAGAGTACAGTTTTCTTTTGTGAAAATAATGGCTTCTACATAATGGTCTGGAACAAGCTTGCATGAAATATCATTATATCCAAGGTCTTCTTCCAGGAAACTTTCGATCTCGTGAGTGTACATCATAATTATCTACGGATATGTATGGTAAAGTGATTTATATCCTTTCAGCATATAAGCAAAACCTACTTAACCAATCAATATAAGCAGTAATCAACAAACTCTAAACACTTAAACCTAACTCTAATATTACTTTAATTTTCAGGGATATAAAATGCTAAGTATAGGACTTATCGGCTGCGGAACAATAGGGACCAGCATATGCAAAGCCATTGACAATGGGACTATTGAAGCAGAGCTTGTAGCCATTTATGACAGGAACCAGGACGATGTTAATAAGCTTTTGTCCGCATTAAAAAGATCAAAACCTCAGGTAATGGAAGCCACTGAAATGGTCAAGAAAATAGACCTGCTTGTGGAGTGTGCCTCCCAGGAAGCAGTCTATGAGATCATACCTACCGCACTGCATTCACATTGCGATGTAATGATAATGAGTGTCGGTGCTTTCTCTGACGAGAAACTGTATAAGACCATAAAAAATCTTGCCAAGGAAAATAAATGCAAGGTTTACCTTCCTTCAGGAGCCATTGTCGGCCTTGATGGTCTGAAATCTGCCTCTGCCGAGAAAATATATTCTGTCACACTTACAACCCAGAAACCACCTCGCGGACTTGCAGGTGCACCCTATATTATCAGGAACAAGATCGATCTCGATAAGATAACCGGAAAGACAGTGATCTTTGAAGGACCTGCCAGTGAAGCCGTAAAGGCATTCCCTGCAAATGTGAACGTTGCAGCCACTATCAGCCTTGCAGGCATTGGTTTTGAGAAAACCAAGGTGAAGATCGTGGCAAATCCGGCACTTACACGTAACATACATGAAATATCCGTGGAAGGATCCTTTGGTGAATTCACAACAAGAGTAGAGAACGTTCCATCCCCTTCCAATCCTAAAAGCAGCTACCTGGCATCCCTGTCAGCCATAGCTACCCTGAGAAAACTGGCAGATCCAATCCAGACTGGCACATAAATTCATATATTCATATTATAGACCGGCAGGAGAGTTTATTCCCTGGCCGGAAACTCAAATCTAAGGTCATGATCTCATGCAGGATACCCAAAAAACCATTGATAGGATACTGAAACTAAAAGAGGAACGCAATGCTGTGATCCTTGCTCACAATTACGAGAGAGGAGAGATACAGGATATTGCAGACTTTACAGGCGATTCACTTGGCCTGAGCGTACAGGCAACTGAACAGGAAGCTGATGTAATCGTTTTTTGTGGAGTGCATTTCATGGCAGAAAGTGCTGCCATCCTCAGCCCTGAAAAGACTGTACTCTTACCGGAGATCCATGCAGGATGCCCGATGGCTTCAATGGTAACTGCCGAAGCCCTTCGCGCAGAAAAGAAAAAATACCCTGATGCTGCAGTGGTCTGTTATGTTAATTCCACAGCAGATGTTAAAGCAGAATGTGACATTTGCTGCACGTCTGCAAACGCTGTGGAAGTTGTGAACTCCCTGGAAGAGGATGAAGTGCTCTTTGTGCCGGACAAAAATCTTGCAGACTATGTATCAAGGTTCACCAGTAAGAAAGTCATCCCATGGAACGGATATTGTCCTACTCACAACCAGATACTCACTACTGATGTGATCAAAGCAAAGAAGGAACATCCTGGTGCAGAAGTACTCGCACACCCGGAATGCAAAAGGGATGTCATTGACCTTGCAGACAAAGTATTCAGCACAACAGGAATGGTAGATTATGTCAAAAACGCCGGTGACGAATTCATCATTGCAACGGAAAGAGGTATCATCCACAAACTGCAGAAGGACAATCCGAACAAGAAGTTCTACAACGTATCTGAATTCACAGTGTGTCCTGAGATGAAAGCCATTGACCTTGATTCCCTGTTGCTTTCACTTGAGAATATGCAGTATGTGATCACAGTTCCTGATGACATTAGTGCAAAAGCAAGAATTGCACTGGACAGAATGCTGGAAGTAAAGCGAAACAGGTAAAGAAAGGTAAGCCCTAAATGCAGACATATCTGAAACTTATGCGATCAGGCAACTGCCTCATGGCAGGAATTGCCGCCCTTGTAGGAGTTTTCATTGCATATAATATAGTTTCAGCCAACATCTCGCTGGATTCCTATACACTTAGTTTTTCTGCATTTCCAATTCTGGCTTCATTAAAAGTGTTCCTTGTAGTATTCCTTGTAACAGGTGCAGGGAATGCCATCAACGACTATTTTGACATCGATATAGACAGGATAAACAAGCCTGACAGGCCAATCCCGTCCGGAAAGATCGGCCTGAAAAATGCATTGTATTTCTCACTTGCACTCTTTGCAGCAGGAAGCATAATTGCAGCATCCATTAATATGATATGCGGAGCCATCGCTGTTGTAAACTCCTTACTCCTCATATATTATGCAAGCACTCTAAAACGAACAGCACTTCTTGGAAACATAGCAGTAGGTTATCTTACAGGTTCAACATTTCTTTTCGGTGGGGCTGTTTTCTTTGAACAAGGCGGAATAAAAGGTGTGTTCGTCCTTTTTGTGCTGGCGACCATGGCAACAATTGCCCGTGAGATCGTCAAGGATATAGAGGATATTGAAGGCGACAGAGAAGACGGAGCTCAAACACTTCCAATAATCATCGGCCCGAAAAAAGCAGCTTATCTGGCATCACTTATCGGACTTGTTGCAGTTCTGGCAAGTCCCCTGCCGTATATGCAGTCGCTTATGACTGTGCGCTATCTGATACTGGTAGCTGTTGCAGATATACTCTTTGCAGTCGCGGTTTATGAGATACTTGGGAAAAATGATCCTGCAAAGTCATCTAAAATGTTTAAGATGGCAATGGTATTTGCCCTTATTTCATTTATTGCAGGTGCGTAAAGATCAGGCCTTTTACTCCAGATTCACTGGTGGTATTATAATATCGGAATGCTTCAGGTATTCCTGCAATATCATGGGAAAAGTGCTTGCTGGCACAAATCTCACACCAAGTTCCTCAGCCCATTTCTGGATCCCAAAATCACTTGCAACCACCGCAGCATCCAGTTCTTTTGCAAGGATAAGCACATCGATATCCGGCGCGCTGTCAAGAATCCCATAGCGAAGAGCAGAGCGGTATTTGTTCCTGAACTTCCCTATATGGCTTCCTATGACCCTTCTTTCAATATCAAAACCAATATCTTTTTTAGATTCTGCCTTAGACTCGGTGAGAAGACATTCCGTAGATGCTTCCCATATTGTTTCCTCGGCAATTACCATTCCTTTATTGATGCGTTCCCGCATATGCGAGACATATTCATGGAAAACCTTGGAAGGGATCTGAACATTATACCTGTCAGGAGCCTTTTTTACAAGCCACGTGTCGATCTTTGCTATGACATCACTGTCACAACCATTATTATGGGCAAACTCCTGCAGCTCCTTGTAGACAGATGGAAAAGGCACGTAACAACTTATTCCGAGATTTAATCTGGAACTTGCTATCAGGTCAAGCAGCTCCCGTATGCCATCACACATACCATCCTGTTCCAGCTTTTCCCTTACCTGGAGATCGGTCAATGCAGTAGTATCAAGAACAAAACGCTGTCTTAGCATGGAATTACCTCAGATGTATCCGATCGACCCGGATTATTCTATATATAAATGGGCATGATGAGGTTAAAGTATTTTTGGTAGTAAGTATCAAACATATCCTTTATAAATAAATGGTATCTGAAAATATGGACAAATATTTTTGGCTTTGGTATCTAAGTATAGTTATATAGATTGAGTGCCAATGTCTCAATATGAACTGTCCAAAATGTAAGAGTTCCAATCACAAAAAGAATGGAAAAGTTGGTGGGCGCCAACGCTACAAATGTCATGATTGCGGATACAATTATACCGTAGAAATAAAATCAACTGCTAGTTCCACTTCTGTTAAAAGACAGGCATTACAACTTTATCTTGAAGGATTAGGTTTTCGTTCTATCGGAAGAATTTTAGGAGTAAGCCATGTTTCAGTATACAAATGGATTAAGAAATTTGGCCAGGAATTAGAGGATCTAAAAAACGAAAATGAGATAGAGATTGTAGAATTAGATGAGATGCACACTTATATAGGTAACAAAAAAAATATTGCTGGATCTGGATTGCTATTGATAGAATTGGGAAAAGATTCATCAACTGTTCTTTTGGCAGCAGAGGAACAGAAACTGGCATACAACTATGGGACAAACTAAAGGATATTGGGATAAAAGAAGTCATGACGGATCATTGGAAAGCATATGCAGAGTTTATTCCAGAGGCCATTCATACTCGATCCAAAGCTGAAACATATACGGTAGAAGGATATAATAGTATATTCAGGCATTTTCTGGCAAGGTTGAGAAGAAAATCTAAATGTTATACAAAGAGTCTTGAAATGTTGCGATACTCTGTCTTAATGTTAATGAAATACCGAAATAATGAGATGACTATGTTTGATTAACAATGCCATATTTTTAAATATCATGCAGATTTTCATATTATTATATAATAGAGGCCATATTATGCATGATCAAGTTGTAGCTGGCCCATTCAAAATAAGATACAAATTGCATGCAATTACAAAGAATTTACAATTACAATAAACATTTATCCATAGCTGGTGCAGGGATTTGGGCTGGTGAAGTAAAAGAGGGTAAATGACCACACTTATCGGGGAATCAAATGAAAATAAGGAATAGGGTGCTGTCAATCCTTGGGATGACATTCATAATAATGGTAATACTTTTTGCACTTGTTACCGGGCAAATTCTGGACAACAGTTTCCACAATCTGGAACAAAAAGAAGTCAGTAAAAATCTGGAACGCGCAGATTCTGCCATTGAAACAAAACTGAGTAATCTGGAAAGCATCGCAGCTGATTGGGGATACTGGGATGATACATATTATTTCCTGAATGGAGATGACGAATATATAGTAAATAATCTCGGACCGGATTCGCTGATTAACCTGCAAATAGATATGATGCTATTCTATGACAATGATGGACAATTATACTATGCAACAGGTGCTGACCCCGAATCTTATGAAGTGAGAGAGGTGCCAGAATCGTTACTTTCCTATCTGAGCACTCAACAAAACCTATTATCAACATCAAAAGACACGGTCGAAGCAAACGGGATTCTTCAAACACCTGAAGGAGAAATAATAGCACTGGCTGCAAATCCCATCACAACAAGTACAGATGATGAGATGATAGCCGGAACACTTATTGTTGCCAACTATGTGGATCAGGCTTTTATTGAGAATCTGGAAGAACAAACCAAACTCAAAATTACATTAGATGATGTTGAAGAGGAAGAAAACGCAGCCAAACAGCCTGATATTCTGGAAAATAGTGAGATCGAAATAGAAGTCCTCAACAAAGAATCCATTCGTGGTTCAAAAGTACTTCCTGAAATAAATGGAAACCCCGCATTCATGCTGGAAGTAGAAATGACAAGGGAAATCCATCAGCAGGGAGAGAGTGCACTTATCTACATGATCTCTGCCATTACGTTGCTAGGAATTCTCTATGGTGTGATCGTCATCCTGGCCATGGATAAATATGTACTGTTACGCATATCGGAAATAAAAAGGAGCCTTATAGAGATAACAAAAAGTGGTTCACTGGCATCACGTGTGGAAGCAGATGGTGATGATGAACTAACTGAGCTATCAGAGAATATCAACGATGTGTTGACAACTCTTGAAGAAAAAGAAAACAAGATACATGAAGAAGAATTAAAAACCCAGAAAAAGATGGAATCGGTCATTGAGAATATACTTAGCGGTGTAATTCTCATTGATGCAAAGACCCACCTGATAAGTGATGTAAATCCTGTAGCAGAGAAGATGATCGGCCTTCCCAGGGACAAAATTGTTGGAAAAATATGTCATGAATTTGTCTGTCCTGCTGAAAAAGGAAAATGCCCTATCAGTGACCTGGGAGAAACTGTAAACCGTTCCGAGCGTGTCCTTATCAATAAAGAAGGAAAAAAGATACCTATCCTAAAATCCGTGGCTTCTGTAACTTTATCCGGCAGGGAGTTCCTTATTGAGAGTTTTGTAGACCTCAGCAAGATAAAAGAAGCTGAAAAAGAACTTGTGCAGGCAAAGATAATAGCAGAGTCTGCAAACAGGGCAAAGAGCGATTTCCTTGCAACCATGAGCCATGAACTCAGAACCCCTCTTAACTCTATTATTGGATTCTCAGACCTTATTCTGGAAGGAAACACAGGAGAACTGAAAGATAGCCAGAAGAGATACATCTCTAATATATCCACAAGCGGAAAACACTTGCTTTCCCTTATCAATAATGTACTTGACCTTTCAAAGATAGAGGCCGGAAAAATGGAGCTGCATCCTGAAGGTTTCCCGGTTGAAGAAGTTATTCTTGAAGTAAAGCAGCTTATGGCAAGTCTTGCCAATAAAAAGAACATCAAGATAAGCTATATAAGAGAGGATGATGTTGGCAAGGTCTTCGCTGACAAGACAAAACTGAAGCAAATATTGTACAACCTTCTGAGCAATGCTGTCAAATTCACACCTGAAGGCGGAACAATAGATGTGAAAATAGAAAATGCAGGAAGTATGATCAGGTTCTCTGTACAGGATTCCGGCATTGGGATTTCCAGTGAGGACATGAAGAAGCTATTTACTCCTTTTACCCAGCTGGATTCTGCTGCAAACAGACAATATGAAGGAAGTGGACTTGGCCTAACTCTTGTTAAGAAATTTGTTGAGCTTCATAATGGAACTCTTAAGGCCGAAAGTGAACCTGGCCAGGGAACTAAATTCACTTTTGAACTCGCAATCAAAGAAGATCCAAAAGACAGAGAAAAGAAAGACACCACTTCAGGAAAACAAACTGTGGAAATCGAGAATGAAGACTCATCAGCAGTTACAGTACAGGTGGAACCTGAGAACAGTACAGGAGATGAAGAGCTTATACTGGTTGTTGAGGATGATGATGCTTCCAGGGAACTGCTTGAAGAGACTTTGAAATATTCAGGCTACCGCGTAGTATCCACATCCAGAGGTCAGGAGGCGCTTGAACTTGCAGAAAAGATGCTGCCTGTGGCTATAACCCTTGACATAATGATGCCCGGGATGGATGGATGGGAAGTGCTGAACAAACTGAAGCACAATGAGAGAACGAAGAACATACCGGTCATTGTAACCACTATGCTTGATGAAAGGAAAATAGGAACCGCACTTGGAGCCGAGGAGCATTTCATTAAGCCTGTTCAGAAGAAAACACTTATTTCTACACTGGAAAGGATACGGAAGGACAAGAATAACTCATCGTTCCACCTGCTTGTGGTAGATGATGAGAGAATTGCCGTTGAAATGATAGAAGAGATGCTTAAGGGTACGAACTTTGAAGTTACACAGGCATTCGGAGGACAGGAAGCCATAGATATTGCGCTAAGAGACCATCCTGATGCAATACTACTAGACCTGATGATGCCTGAAGTAACTGGATTTGATGTAATAAGGACTCTAAAGAGCAGGGAAGAAAGCCGGGAGATACCTATTATAGTCTGTACGGCAAAATACCTTGAGAAAGAGGATCTGGAAATCCTGAACAAAGACATATCCGGTGTGATCCAGAAAGGAGATTTCAACAAGGAGAAACTCATCTCACATATAAAAAGTCTCAGGAAATAAGAATACTCGATGATTAAATAAGTACAATTCAAATACTTTTAAAATAAGAGAAATATGCAGCATGGATATTGAAATCATGCTGCATTTTACTATACATTTTTGAGGCTTAATGAAGCCTGAATTTTGCTGCACCCTGCGTAAGGATCTGTGCAAGTTCTGCAAGCTGCTGTGCGGATGCGGATAGTTCCTGCATGGAAGCGGTCTGTTCCTGTACGGCTGCTGATGCCTGTTCAGTACCTGCAGCAGACTGCTCGGAAACAAAAGAGACTTCCTCTACGGATGCTGTTACTTCCTCAATGCTGGCTGCCTGTTCTTCAGCAGCAGCGGCGATCTCCTGTGCCATTCTGGCAATTTCCTCACTGCCCTTTACAATTGACCTTACAGCTTCAACAGTATCTTTCAGGGCCAATGCACCGACTGAAACTTTGTCCGTACCCTTGTCCATTGCATCTACGGCTTCATGGCTTCCATCCTGTATCTCATGAATAAGGACTGCTATCTCCTTTGCAGCACTGCTTGAGTCCTCTGCAAGTTTCCTGACCTCGTCTGCAACTACTGCAAATCCCTTTCCATGTTCGCCTGCACGTGCTGCCTCAATTGCTGCATTGAGTGCAAGGAGATTGGTCTGGTCTGCGATAGAAGTTATCAGGTTTACTATCTCTCCTATCTGTTTGGACTTGCCATCCAGATTCCGGATAACATTTGCAGAAGCTGACACAGCAGTCTGGATCTCATCCATCTGTGCAAGGAGCTTTTCAGATTCGTTTCCTATTTCACGAATTGTATCACTTGCCATGCTTGCATTCTGAGCTGCATTCTGGGCGTTGGCAGCAATTTCCTGAACGCTTATTGACATGTCATTCATTGCGGTGGAAACGTCCTGTGCTTTTGCAGACTGGATCTGTGCACCATTGGATATCTCGTTCACAGTTTCTGAGATCTGGGTTGAAGTCGCAGTTACTTCTTCGGATGATGCGGAGATCTCCTCTGCTGTGGAAGCTACCCTGGAAGCACCCATCTGGACATCACCTATCAGACTTGTCAGGTTCCCAACCATTTTCTTGATTGCATTGGAAAGCTGGCCCAGTTCGTTGTCTGCTGCATCTTCAAGTTCAAGTGTCAGATCACCGTCTGCAACTCTGTTAGCTGCATCAACCACTACACTGACCGATCCTGTAATCATTTTTATGAGGAAAGCTGCCATGATAATTCCAATTATCAAAGCAAGAATGATAGATACAACCATTATCATAGTGGAATTTGTCATTTCATCCTGCATCTTGGCCTTCTGGTCTGCACGGGCTTCTTCTGTGATGATTTGCACTTCTGTTGCTGCTTCGTGCATTGTTTCGCTTGCTGTTACCTGTTCTTCAGCATATGAAACGTAAGCATTGAAATCGGATTTATAAGTTGTTGCTGCAGCAATTATTGCTTCTATAGCTGCCTTATCTTCCTGGTTCTGGAACCTCGAATCAAGAGTTTTTGATATTGAAATGATCTCGTTCATGTTGTCATTGACATTATCTGCATATTGCTGATCGACATGGAGCATGAAACGCAATCTTTCACCACGTGTCTGAAGAGTCAACTGGAGAAGCTGATTTGCATATTCTACATTTTCATACTCTTCTTCAAGAACAGCGTTGTTTGCATTTTGCTGAAGTGCAAGGGCATAGTCTTCATCCTGACTTGCAAGGACTTCGGTAATCAAATCCTCAAGGACAAGTCCCTGAGAAACAAGTGCCTGTTCTGCTTCTTCCTTCTGCTGCTCAAGTTCTACATAGTTATCAAATGCAGTCTGATATTTCAGTGCAGCAGCCTTTACATTATCCATCTGCTGATCGTTTGCAGCATCGGTAAATAGTTCTTTAGATGATTCAGTTTGTGTCACTATATCAGCAACATAACCATCTACTGCGGCTGCTGCTTGTGAATCAAAGGTCAACTGGTAAGTTGCCTCTGAAAAACGAGCATCTTTCATGTATTTTACCAGACGGTTCATATCGTCTGCTTTGACAACCCTGTCGTCAACACCCTGCATTCCGCTGTAACCACTGTAACCTACAAAGACGGTCAAAAGCAGCAATATAGCAAATGAAGCTGCAAGGATATGTTTCAGTTTCATTTCTTCTAACTTAGTTCTAAAATCATCCAGCATGAATTAACTCTCCCTAACATGTATTAATTAGTAATTCTGTATCGCGAAATTGTCCGTATGGTGGAACGGTTTCCACTTGTTTATCGCCACATATAGTGTTCAAATGATGAACAACTACCAACTCATTATATATAAATATATAGATATTAATATTTATATTATCCTAAGTGACTACTTTATCAGTATGCAACGGATAACATAGGATTTGTTCAAATGAGCCATTTTTGAACATCAACAAAAAACATCATTGACCTGAAAACAAAACTGCTCAAAAAAGACTATTTTAAAAAGAGATAATAAGAGTAGTTATTGAAAATTAATCCTTATTAGATTTTTTCTGCAATATTTTAGCGAATCGATCAAGCATATATATTTTGCCCAAATCCAGAAAAAATACCATTATAAATAAGCATCGTATGGCTATTTCATCCTCTTTAAAAATATAGCACAACTTATATATTTAAAATTCACTATTTATACTTTGTGTGACGGTGTTGCACTGTTCTAAAAAGGTAAACAAAGGAATAAATATGGATCTTAAAAAAATGAATATAAGGAATAAACTTCTCTTATACATCGTTACCAGTGTCATTATATTGATGACCATTAGCACCTATGTGACCGTTGAAAAGGTCACGGAACAGGAAACAACTATGGCCTTCTCCGAGGCTGAAAGCGTTGCCAGAAGCTATGCATATTACTATGATAGCGATATGCGATCAAATCAGATGCTGGCTCAGACCATGGCTACAACCATGGAAAATTATGACACAGGCAACAGGGATGAAGTAAACTCTATCCTGAAGAACCTGCTTGAAGAAAACCAGGGACTTCTTGGTACGTATGTTGCATACGAATCCAATGCTTTTGACAAGATGGATTCGGACTATGCAAACGATCAGGGACATGACTCTACTGGAAGATTTATTCCATACTGGAGCAGAATCGGTGGTTCTGTTGCTCTTGATCCGCTTGCAGGTTATGAAACAGATGATTATTACCAGATTCCTAAAACCCTGAAACAGGACGTTATACTTGAGCCATTCATGTATGACGGAGTGATGATGATAAGCTATGTTTCCCCGATAATCAAAGACGGGAACTTCGCAGGAATTGCCGGTGTTGACGTTTCTCTTGATTACATCGACGATGAGGTTTCAAAGGTCAGTATCTTTGATACCGGATATGCATTCATGGTCAGTAACACAGGTCTTTTCATGTCCCATCCAACTGAAAAGGACTGGATAGGCACAAAGACCCTTGCAGACCTTAATGACCCTGAGATCGATAAAATGGCAGAGGACATTGAGAATGGAATCAGCGGGCATATTGAGGTTACTGACCCTACAACCGGAAAAGATGTTGTAATGGTATACAACCCGGTTGAGACTGCTGATTTCGCATTCGTTCTCACTGTGCCTGAAGAAGAAATGCTTGCAGGCGCAATGGAACTTCGCAATCAACTGATCGTTGTCTCCATCATTGCTATTATCGCAATGGCAGGAATAGCTTACCTTATCGCACGTTCTATTACAAAACCTATAGAGAACATAGTTGATGACTTCGAGAAGATATCAACCGATGCACTTGAAGGAAAGCTTAACAGAAAGGCAGATACTGATGTCGGCATTGACTTTGAGGCGATCCCACGGGGACTCAATGAGATCATGCATACCATGACCACCATTATCACTGACATCAGCAGGAACTCAAATGTCATTGCAAGCACATCAGAACAGATGTCTGCTGCAATTGAAGAAGTTACTGCAACGTCTGAGGATGTTTCAAGGACTGTCAGTGAAATTGCTCTGGGAGCGAACGAACAGTCATCCAAGGCCGATGACATTGCCCGTGCAATGAGTGATATGTCACTAAGCGTTCAGGACATTGCTACAAATGCACAGATCTCTGCTGAGATAGCTATTGAATCAAGTGAAAAGACAAAGAGTGTTGGCAATAGGTCTGAGGAACTGGTGAAACAGATGGAACAGATACAGAAGAGTTCCATGGAATCTGTTGATGCTATCAAGGGACTTGAATCAAAGTCCAAGATGATTGGCGAGATCGTCAGTCTCATTACAAATATCGCAGACCAGACAAACCTTCTTGCTCTTAATGCCGCAATTGAAGCTGCACGTGCAGGAGAACACGGAAGAGGTTTTGCTGTTGTGGCTGATGAAGTCCGTAAGCTTGCAGAAGAATCCGGAAAGGCGGCAAGCCAGATATCCGACCTTATCAACCAGATCCAACTCGAGACAAATGTCGTGGTTGATTCAGTTGAGAGAGGAAACACTACTGTACATGAAGGTGTGGATGCACTTAACGAAACTGTCAATGCCATGAGGGAAATTGTTGAAGGTTCCATTAAGGTTTCTGAAATGGTCCAGAACATTGCTGCTGCTGCACAGGAGCAGTCTGCCAGCATTGAGGAAATAACTGCGTCTATTGAGGATGTTACATCCATATCCCAGGAGACAGCAGCAGGAACCGAGCAGACTTCCGCATCCGTTGAACAGCAGAACGCTTCCATGCATGAACTGGCACAGAGCTCACAGGAGCTTGCAGGAATGGCAGTTGCAATGCAGGAAATGGTCGGTAAGTTCGTACTTGCCAGCGAAGAACAACTGATGCATGAAGATGCACCGAAGAATGCACCAAACTTAGAAGGAAATAAGAAGGGACTCTGATTGTCCCTTTTTGTTTTTCATTTTATTATTTGTTTGACTTCTTTTCTTACTAATTTCTTACTGATACGCCCTTTCATCAACAACCTTTTCTTCCTCGTTTGCTGCATACATTGCAAATGATTCGGCAGCCTGTTCATAGAAATTCATGGCGCTGCGGGATGTTGTTGGCTTCACACGGCTTTTGGCTTTAAGGAAATGGTCGTAAGTGATTTTGATACCCTCTGCCTTTTTCAGAGCTTCTTCCTGACTTAGACCCGGAGTTATCACTTCACGCAGAGCCAGCATTGAAGCTTCACGGCAGATGGATTCCAGATCAGCACCAACGTAACCTTCGGTTATTTCTGCAAGCTCTTCCACGTCCACGTCTTTTGCAAGAGGCTTGTAGGCAAGATGGATATTGAATATCTTTTCGCGGCTCGGCTTGTCAGGAGGACGGACGTATATCAGGCGGTCGAATCTTCCCGGGCGCAGAAGCGCAGGGTCTACTATATCAGGACGATTGGTGGCGGCAATTATCACAACATCCTTGAGTTCTTCGACACCATCAATCTCAGTGAGAATCTGGCTTACAACACGTTCTGTTGCATGGGCATCTACACTTGAACCACGTTCTGATGCCATTGAATCTATTTCATCGAAGAATATTATTGTCGGTGCAGCCTGCCTTGCTTTTCTGAAGGTTTCACGTACTGCTCGCTCGGATTCTCCAACGTAGCGGCTCAGAAGTTCCGGTCCTTTAATACTGATGAAGTTTGCCTCACTTTCTGTTGCAACAGCTTTTGCAAGCATTGTCTTTCCGGTCCCGGGAGGACCAAAAAGCATGATCCCTCTTGGTGGTTTGGTGTTCACGGTCTCAAAGAGGGCAGGATATTTCAGAGGCCACTCTACTGCTTCTGCAAGTTCCTGTTTTGCTCCTTCAAGGCCGCCGATGTCATCCCATTTCACATGAGGGACTTCCACGAAAACCTCACGCATAGCCGAAGGCTCGATGTTCTTGAGAGCTTCATCGAAGTCCTTTCTGGTGACTTCGAGCTTTTCCATGAACTCCGGTGGGATCTCGTCTTCAACATCATCGATCTTTAGTTCGGGGAGAAGTCTCCTGAGAGCGTGCATTGCAGCCTCTTTACACAGGGATGAGATATCAGCACCTACAAAACCGTGGGTTACTGCGGCTATTTCTTTTAGCTCGAGGTCTTTTTCAAGAGGCATTCCCCTTGTGTGAACGTAAAGTACCTGCAAGCGTCCGTCTGCATCGGGAATTCCAACCTCAATTTCTCGGTCAAATCTTCCTCCACGGCGCAGGGCTTCATCTATGGAATTCGGGCGGTTAGTGGCGGCTATGACTATGACCTTGCCTCTGGATGCAAGTCCGTCCATGAGAGAGAGTAGCTGAGCAACTATCCTGCGCTCCATTTCCCCGACTACTTCATCTCGTTTTGGAGCGATTGAATCTATCTCGTCTACGAAAATGATGGTTGGAGCGTTGCGCTGGGCTTCCTCGAATATCTCTCGGAGCTTCTGCTCGCTTTCACCGTAGTATTTGGAAACAATCTCAGGTCCGCTTACTGATATGAAATTGGCATCGGTTTCACTGGCAACTGCCCTTGCGATCATGGTCTTTCCAGTACCGGGAGGACCGAAGAGCAATACTCCTTTTGGAGGGTCGATGCCGAGCTTGTTGAATAGTTCCGGGTGCTTGAGAGGGAGTTCTATCATCTCACGTACAAGTCCAAGTTCACGTTGCAGACCGCCGATATCCTCATATGTGACTGAACCTGCGGCTGGTTCTGCTATGGCGGCTTTCTCACGCAGGTTTATCTGGGTGTTGCGGGTCACTACCACCGGACCCAATGGCTTGGTGGAGAGTACGACAAAAGAGATTGGGTTGTTCACGGTCTCGACACGGATGTTCTGTCCTTTTGCAACGGGACGACCTTCCAGTATCCTGAGTATGAAACGTGCTCCGCCTACAAGGTGAGTTTCCCTTGTCGGTGCGAGGGTGATAGCTTCTGCTTCCACGACCTGCACTTTTTTGAGTGTTACTGAGTCATCGATACCTACTTTGGCGTTATTACGCAGGTTACCGTCTATGCGTACAACTTCCTTGCCTGCATCTTCAAGATAACCCGGCCAGACTATTGCGTAGCATTTCTCCTTGCTCTTGATCTCGATTATATCGCCGCTTATGGCGCCTATCTGTTGCATGAGAGTCTTATCGAGCCTGGCAATTCCTCTGCCTGCATCCCTTGGATAAGCCTGACCTACTTTTACAGTTATTTCATCTGTCAAGCCATATCACCACAGGACTGTTTTTGAATACGGTATCGACGGTAGTCATCAATAATATATTCAGCAGAAGTATGATTTAACGTTTCTGGGGTTTGGAGAAGTGATGAGTGAATAAGAAGGAATAAAATTCCATAGTATTAAAAGAGTTTTCTACATTGTTAAGACTACATCATCACTATTCTGACCATTTAATGGCAAAAGAAATTGGTGTTTTTGATGTAAAATATATTTTATAACATACATAACTTAAGGTTGTGTCTTATTATTAGATTTCGTTGTCATGTGCAATATGAAATAGAAATTGCTCATATTTCTAATATTTAATAATAAAATATGAGAGAGCAAAAATAAGTCGAACACAACGAGTTCATTTAGGTGAGTTTGTACAATTTGAATATTGTATGACAACATAATAACTGATATTAAGTTGACAACCAAGGTGAAAACTTCTGAGAATAATGCAAAAGTAAAAAATATGTTTGTTAATTGATAAAGATTGATTTCTGTTTTACCTATATGCCTATCGGTCATTTTTTCTTCTATTTTTGATCCTGTCGATGCCAAAATAGTTATACTAGAAACAGTAAAGCCTATGAGAATAGATAACAAAGTAATAACTGTTTTAAATAATGAATCTGCCGACTCTACAATAATCGTGCAGTCATTTTTTACAATAAAATATCTAGCAACAATAGCTATTAGAAACGGAAGCGCAATGTCAAATAAGAATTCATTCAATTTTAGCGTTCTTGCATAATCAATGATAGGAAATAAAAATTCAACATATAATATATTCATTATTAGATTTCCCTCATATTACTATTCATTTTAGTGAACATATCCAATGAATTTACTATTCCCGTATCTTCATCAATGGTGACATCTATATACTGAAGTAGTTTAAAACTGTCGGAATCCAATTTTACTTTTGCATCATCTTTTTGTATCCCTTCAACCCGAATTCTACTAATCATTACATCACCTATCGTTTTCTCGTACATTTTTTCAACTAGGTTTTTATTGATTGACTTCCTTAAATTAGATTTTACAATAAGTTCCACGCTGTCTCTCGTAGATTTATCAAATGGAAGGTTATTTAAAAATTCACTACCCAGATATTTTTTGTCAAAATATATCTCACATGACATTATCTTTGACATAGAACGCATTTCTTCAATGAAATTATCATATTGCATATAGAAGTAATCAATATCACATCTTTTTTCAGGCAATAACTCTGAGATGAACATTCTGAAGTATGCCACAATTTGTTTAATAGTGACTCCCACCATTCTTTCTTCCAAGAGCAGAATTATTTCATCGTCATTGAATTTTAAACATATGTGAGATATTTCAGCTTCTCCCTCATGCATCCCTTTTGGATTATCTCTTTTGCTTCCAGTTTCCTCATCGATTAAAAATGGACGATGTCCTATTTTTGCAGATTCAAATCTAATATTGATAAATTCATCATCTTCGTAGTCTGCCATATAATAGAATCGACCCGATACTTCAATGATTACCTTTTTCTCAGGAAACGTTTTTTTGATTACTAAATTTAATAAATCAGCCACATAAGTAGTTAGCTCGCTTCCTGTTAAAATGTCATTAGTCTCATGATTTCTAAATTGTAAAGTATAATATGCAAGTTTTCTTTTCGCTACACTCATAGTTTTTCACAATCCCAACACAAAGAATATAACACCTACAATAAATAAATATCTAATATAATATTTCATCAGGATTAAATGGAAAATATGAAGAATGTAGGGTTTTAAAACATATCACCCTATAGCATTTACAAAAACAAAAAGGATATTAAAGCATGAGAAAAAAAATTCAAGAAAGAACACTTAAACGCCTATTTGCTTTATCAGGAAATGTTTGTGCTTTTCCAGAATGTAATGAAATATTATTTGATGATGATGGAAATTTGATTGGAGAAATGTGTCATATTGAAGCAGCAAATCCCGGTGGAGAAAGGTATAATCAAAATCAAACTGATGATGAGAGAGCCAGTTTTAATAATTTGATTGTTTTCTGCGCTAATCATCATAAAGTAACAAATAACATTTCAATATACACAGTCGAGAAACTAAAGGAAATGAAAAAAGATCATGAAAGTCATTTCACGAATTCACCGTACAAGATAAACAAAAGTGAATTGAAAAGTGTTCTTACAATTGAACGCAATAAAGAGCATAATAGTAAAAATATCCATTATAAATATTCACCCCATGACAAAAAAGAGATAATAAAATACCAACCATTTCTAATAATAAAAGGATATGATGTCGACTTCGAAAGCAATGATTCAAAGACAATAAGCGAGATAAAGAGATTTCAACATGATAACAACCTCTATGATGATGGAATTATAAAAACACAAACAATAAAGGTAATAAATTGTTTGATAGAGGAAAGTAAATATCTGCCTGTTTTGCTAAATAGTGTTTTCAATGCAAATTATAAAACTCCTTTTGAAAGAGATACGAGACAAGGGTTTATAAGATGGTTTGAAAAAAGCAGAATCATACATAACAATATTCCATTCATAGTATCTGATAAATTAATAAGCTATACTGATGGCTCCAAAAAAATTACTATACAAGAATATGACAAACTTGAAGCCATCCATATCTTATATACAGCAGCTTGGGTATATGATAATGCGGGAGAAAACATAGAAGTTATCTATATTTACACAAATGGCAACTATCTTAAAGATAAATATGTAGTCAATGATTGGACATGGCATAAAACAAGTGAAGGAAAAGTTGAAGATTTTACTGCTAATTGCGACAATGAACTAACAAATGCAAATATATACATTTTAACATTAAAGCCTCCAGAGTCTGCTGATACCCTGAATGCCATCGAAATTATAACAGATAATGCGTATTTGGGAATCATTGCAGTTACAATACAAAAACAATAAGTAAGATGGCAAATTAAGTTCGAAAATAAATAAGAAGTAACCGAAGTTACATCTCATTCCTTAGCTTCTCGACAAGTTCTGCTTTGATGCAGGAAGTCCTGTCGCCGCCGCAGACCATGCCGCGAACACCGATGATGTCAGGCTGGATGCGCTTGAGCATTGGGAGGTCCTCGAACTTGAGGGTTCCTGCAAGAGCGGACTGAAGACCGACTGCGCGGATAGCAGTTGTGAACTTAGTAAGCTCTTCCTCGTTCATGAACTCAAAGGTTGAGCGGCCGTCCTTGATACCTGTGTCGACCATAACAACATCAACGCCTGCCTTTGCGCCGATAGCCGGAAGGAGCTGTGGGTTGATAGAATTGATACGCTCATAGTCAGAATAACCTGATGCGACAACCTTCTTCTCAGGGTCATAGCTCTTTACTGACTTTGTGATGTTAGTGAGCATTTCAAGTGCCTGTTCTTCGGTCTGGACATCATAAAGACCGACCTTGATATAATCTGCACCTGCGACTGCCGCACCAAGAGCTGCAAGGGAAGCAGTTCCCGGCTTAAAATTAAAATCACCTATAGTCGCACTGATAGGCTTCCCGGAATTAATGGATTCCTTCACAGAGCTTATAATCCATGGGAAGTTTGCACCAAGTGAACCTTCTTTAGGATTCTTCACATCAACAATGTCAGCACCACCTTTGTATGCTGCAATTGCCTCTTCAGGGTTTATCGGACTGATAAGTAATTTCATTATATTAACCTCTTTTTTTATAGCATGACAGATGTATCAATTATATATGTTTCGTATCATCTTCGTTCTTGATATATTCAACCAGACAATAGTCCATGCACAGGGCGGTACTCGTAGTGAATACAAGCCCATCCACTTTTCAAGTCACATATGCAACACATCCGATGCAACACAGATAGTAGACACCGTAAAACCGGCAGAAGTCTACATCGCAGACCTCAACCTGCTTGAGAAAATCGGCAAGAGGGAAAAGAACTTCGATGTCATACAGGCCGTTTCAGAGTCAGCAAAAGTGATGCTCGACCCCGGCGTAACCTCAGTCTCAGAAACCGAAGACGTAATGGAAATCGTACAGACCGTAATTCTTGGAACCGAGACCTCCTCACTTGAAACAATAAAAGAGGCAAGTTCCCTGTACCCCGGAAGGATCAGCGTCAGCATCGACAAGAAGCACGGCAAGATACTCACCAAAGACCCAAACATGCCTGACGACCCGTTCAAGATCGTAGAAATCCTCAATGACTGCGACCTTGCTGACATCATAATCCTTGACCTTGACAGAGTCGGAACCACAAGCGGCGTGGATTCACAATTCTTAAGTAACATAGTTTCAATCTCAGACCACAACGTGCTTCTTGGCGGTGGAGTCCGCAACGTGGAAGACATAGAAATACTCGAAGGAATTGGAGTAAAGGGTGCACTGGTGGCAACTGCATTGCATAACGGCTCAATTCCTCTGGAAATGGTCAGGCAGATCTCAGAGTAATGTCGCAGAGTAATATTATATACAAATAAAAATAATGTGAACTAAAGTTCAATCTACATTATTGAATTTCATCTAAATTTTAATTCAGTTTTAATTATCGGTGTAATCATGGCAGACAATGAAGAAATGGTAGATATAGGCGAGAACTATGGAGAAATAAAGATGGGAGCAGGCTGGTTCCTGACCATCACACTTGCAACAAGCGAGAGATACGAGAACGAATACATAGAGATCGCAAAGGAAAGAGGCGGACAGAAGAAATCACGTTTTAACCTCAATCCAAAATACGCACGCATACTTGGAGAAGCTCTCATCAAATTCGCTGATGAGAACAAACTTGAGTAACCGAACGGTTACTCCTTTTTTTGATTTTTGTTCTTTAGTTCACTAGAGTTAGTTCAGTACTTGCGATAGATCTTAATCCGGCTCCCAACCTCAATAACAAATACAACCAGCTTATCATCCTCAATACTCATTATCGCACGATAGTCGCCAATCCTTAATGAATATAAGGGAGATTTAGGAAAGCCTTTGAGCTTCTTAACATGCGATTTGGGATTATCGCTAATTTCCTTGATAGACAATACTATCTTTTTTGCAATATCTGCCGGGAGACTTTTAATATCCTTCAGTGCACCGTCAGAGTACAGGATAGTATACATTACCTAAGCCCCAGCTCAGCCTCGACTTCTTCCTGGGTGTAGTATTTTCCACGCTTGAAGTCTTCAAGTGATTCTTCGATCCTTTTCAGTGTAGAGTCACTAATGGGTTCAGAATCATACGCCATATCAACCAGACGTGAAACCACGTCGTTATAGGTTTCCCTGGGAAACAATTTCAACTTGTCAAGATTATCTTTCAGAAGAGGATCTATCTTTATGGTCGTGGTTGCAGCCATATACCACAGTATACGTAAGTATACTATATATCGATAATCCCAGGTTTGAAGATAATAAAGACAGAGTGGAAATAGGCTCTATAGAGAGCCTGTTTCGTGACTGATGCAGTCTTTGCACAATTTTATTTCCACAAAAAATTGGCAATCTAAAAACAAAGCAACCATCCGCCGAAGGCGGCACATTCCAATTATGCCATACAGAAGATCATCCATTAGATTATTAGATTTATACAGATAGTTCTACAAAAGCCTGCGAGTAAAGTATTCTATGTATTATGCAGATTTTTTTGCTTTTTCTGATGGTAAAGCGCCGGCTTTGCCGGACCCTTCGGGATCATTTAAGTTATTTGTAATCTGCAAGAAATCATAATGACAGGATGTCTACAGAACCTGAAATTATCTTTCAATCAATGAGTTAATCGCACCCAGAACATCCTTCTCTATCTCATCTACCGCCCTGTCAGTATTGATAATAACAAACCTCTCAGAATGTGCTTCTGCAAGTTTCAGGTAATTTGCCCTCACTTCCTCAAGGAAATCTATCTTCTCGAATTTTGTCTGCTCACCACGGTTACCGCATCTCTCAACTGATATCTTCGGGTCAATATCAAAAAGAACAGTAAGGTCAGGGTCAACTGTCCAACCGTGGTGTATCTGCTGAATCCATTCCATGGGCTCCTGGAACTTGCCTTTAAGAGTCACAGCCTGATATGCATACCTGCTCCCTGAATACCTGTCAGAGATTACATTCTGGCCGCTTTCAAGTGCAGGCAGGATGAGCTTGGAAATGTGTTCCGCATGGTCTGCGGTGAAAAGCAAAAGCTCTGCAAGGTCATCTGTGTCCGAGTGGATGGCACGGTTTACAGCATCACCGATCCAGCCGGTGGTTGGCTCCCTTGTGAAAACAAAGTCCTTAAAATAAGGATTTGAGCGCAGACGCTCTGTTATAGTAGACTTACCGGAACCGTCGATACCTTCCAGAGTAATGAGTTTACCTTTCATTGACATCAACAATGAAAGCAAAGGAATACTATTTAATTTATTCCAGAGGAAGAAACTGAAAACTTTCTATCAGGTTCTTGAAACATCCTCACTGCCACACTGTGGACACCTAACCGGGAACATGTCCGGATTTTCCATAAACACGAATTCGCAGGTGTTGCATCTGAAATAAACTTTATTGGGGTCGTATTCGTCCATGATCAATACCTCATGGAAACATTCTGTAGCATAATAAATATACTAATCGGTTGAATAAATACACACATCACAATAAAGCATATTCTAAGCCTATACCCAACCTACTCACACCTCATGTCCGGCAGGCATATATGTGAAGGAAGTAACCTTTTTAGAGAGAAAAATGACCACTATCGGAGTAATCACCAGAGGAAAATACGGAAACAGGCTAATTGAGACCATCCTCTCAAAAACTGACCTGAAAGTAGTTCAGACAGCAGTACCTGAACTGCTGCCGGATTTCATAGATGAGCCGGAGGATTTTCTTGAAAATCTCAAGATAGATACATCCGTATTTGATTCCAGCATAGTGATAACTTACTCACTTCATCCTGACCTTACAGTTGCAATAGCACATATGGCAGGAAAAGCAGGAGTGAAAGCCCTGATAATTCCCGGAGGAGCTTCAAAAGCACCGGTTGTAGAACTCCAGGGAATCGCAAAAAAATACGGAATGCTCATAGAAGTGGAAGATATTTGCTGCACCCTTGAAGCAAAACCTGAAACTGAAGAACTCTGCAAATACCTGTCAATACCTGAACTTGAAGTTGACTTCGATAAAGGTATAATAAGTTCGGTCAAAGTATTATGCGGGGCGCCCTGTGGAAGCACATGGCACATGGCAAAAGATCTTGTGGGAACTAAAGTGGAAGATGCTCCTGCAAAAGCCGGACTCCTCATACAGCAATACCCATGCAGGGCTGTCAGGGGCGGAATGGGAGGCATCCACGAATCCGGCGACATACACAAAAAGGCCGTGGAAGATGCCATCAAAAGAAAGACTGAAAACTGATCCAACGGGATAATATGGACAATACCCAGATAGCTGAGAAGTTCAACCACATGGCACGAATGCTTGAATTCAAAGGCGAAAGCCAGTTCAAGACACGAGCCTACACAAATGCGGCACGCACCATCAAAGGACTTGACGAGGAACTTCTGGTACTACACAAAGAAGGAAGTATCGAAGACATTCCCGGCATTGGAAAGATTCTTAAAAGCAAGGTAGTGGAAATGCTTGAAACCGGAACCTTTGAAGCTTATGAGAGAACACAGGATGAGATTCCCGCAGGAATAATTGAGATAATGAATATCCCTGGAATCGGCCCTAAAACTGCAAGGCTGTTCTATGAAAAACTCGGTGTGCAGACCGTTGATGAACTCAGCAGGGCTGCAAGGGAACACCGAATTAGAAGACTTCCACGCATGGGAGAAAAGCAGGAAGAAAAAATACTGCGTTCCATTGTACGACAGAAAGAGGATAAAGACCACGGAAGACATCCTTATGTGCTGGCAAAGGACATAGCCGTGGAAATCATGGAATACCTGAAGCAAGATACCGATATTGAAAAAGTGGCAATTGCCGGAAGTCTTCGAAGAAAACAGGATACGGTTGGAGATATTGACCTTATAGCGATCTCCGAAAAACCTGAGAAAGCGATCAGCTATTTTACCGGAATGGAAAAGGTGGAAGAGGTACTGGAATCAGGAACAACTAAAGCAGCCATAATCTACCACGGAAATTTCCATGTTGATCTCAGGGTTGTAAGCAGGGATTCCTATGGTTCCATGCTGCAACATTTCACAGGCTCAAAGGAACACAACATCCATCTTAGAAAGCTAGCACTCTCAAAGGGATACAGTCTGAATGAATATGGGATGACTGATGAGGATTCAGGCAAACTTACAAAGTTCAGCGGTGAAGAAGAACTATATAAGAATCTCGGACTTGAATACCTGCCACCTGAAATAAGAGAGGACAGAGGAGAAGTCCAGGCAGCCCTCATGGGAAAACTTCCGGAGCTTATCGAAAGAAAGGACATCAAAGGCGACCTGCATGTACACTCAAACTGGAGTGACGGTGCCAACACAATGGAAGAGCTTGCAGATGCTGCTATTTTGAGAGGATATGAGTACATTGCGATCACCGACCATTCGCACTCAACAGGTGTGGCCAACGGCCTGTCGGATAAGAGGTTGCTGGAACATATCAATGCTATTGATAAACTCAATGAGAAATATGATGAGATAAGAATCCTTTCGGGAACCGAATGCGATATTAAGGCTGACGGAAAGCTCGATTACAGTAACGACCTGCTGGAACGTCTTGATATTGTGGTTGTTGCGGTTCATGCGGGACTTGACCAGGACAGGAAGAAGATGACTAAAAGAATCACTTCTGCCCTTGAGAACGAACATGTGGATATAATGGCACACCCAACCGGCAGGAAGTTCGGAAAGCGGCCGCCTTACGATGTTGATATGGAAACTGTCATTCAGGCTGCAAAGGACAATGAAAAGGTTCTTGAAATTAACTCATCTCCGTGGAGACTTGACCTGAACGACATTAATGCAAAGCGGGCAAAGGAATATGGCGTGATGCTTGCTATCAATACGGACACTCATACCATTGACCATCTGGACAATATCGCATACGGAATAAATGTGGCAAGAAGGGCATGGGTTGAACCGGATGATGTCCTTAACACAATGAACCTGAAACAAATTTGTTCCAGACTGGATATTCCTAAAGAATGATTTGAGAAATAAAATGAATTTTTTCACACATCAATTCATAAATAAATATATAAATTACATTGTCCCTGCTTTCCTGACGAAAGAAAACAAAAAATATAAATTCCTGTTGTACAAATCTATTTTTGATAAATACATGACAGAGGTAGATTTACTAAAAAGTAAAGGTTTGCAGGCTATTTTCAGTTTTCCGAGCTTTATGCTTTGCCGGTAGTTAAACGAATCATTTGTGATCGCTTATGAGGTGCTATTTTGAAAGGAGCAAAACCCAACAGGCATGACAGATCTATGAAAAAACATGAGATCGAGTTCCAGAAAGAAGTGAAAAGGCAGCAAAAGAGAAGAGTTTAGGCATATAGCTGTTTAATAGCTGTTTTTAAAACCGCTTTCAAAGTAAATTTTAAAATGTTAACTGGCAGGACACCTGCCAATTCATATTATTCCTTTTCTGAACATTACTTGTTCCGAATTACTTGTTCTGCAATTTGATACGCTGTGCCAGGATGCACTTTCCACCCCGGTGACCGCCCAATGGGTTAAAGGTTGTTCCAAGGGAATTCATACACCTTGCCATTACAGCCGCGCCGCGCGCAAGACCATCATCCACGAATACCACATGTTCTTCGATATTGTGGTTAATTCCAAGCTCGTGGAGATATTTGAGCACCAGCTTTGGCTTGTTTCCGGTGATACCTGCCCTTCCGGTGATACCTATTGCACTGTCCTCAAAGACAAGACCTTCATCCTGTGCAACCTTTACAAGACGCTGTACAACACGTGCCATTACTTCATCAATGACAGCAAACAGAACCTTTACGTTATGCTTTTCGTATATCTCAGCACCAAGAGCTGCAAGCTTATCCATATCAGTACCGTTCTCACCTACATCACAACCGATAAGAACTACATTTATGGCATCAGCAGCTTCGGAATTGACAGGTACACTACCATATCTTGTGCGGCCTTTTGGCACCTTCTCAATGATAATGTAACTCAGTATCTTATCCGCATATTCGTGTATGGTCTTGCTTTTCAGTTTAAGGGCGATGCCATCAAGTGACTTGCCATCGAAAACATCAAGTGCGGTACCTTTTTTAGAATCTACCATGCCGGTTCCTTTAATGATAGTATCAGGAATTGCGCCTGCATATCCACAGAAGTTTCCGATTGTCTTTGCATATGGAAGGTCAGGGCTGATTATCCTGCCGTCAAGGGTCGTACCGAAGTCCATTGACATGCAAGGATTGCGGAAATCAACATCAACCCACTTTGCACCTTCCTTGATACCGGCTGTTGCAAGCTCACCTTCCATTTCGTTAGCAACTATCTCAACACCTGTTGCACCGACAGGAGGAGTTACACTTGCCACTGCACCGTCAAATATGACCTTCTCAAGTTTGGAGTATTTCTGGAACCTGTCAGGGATATTTGACAGGGACATTGGTGGTGTCATTCTGTTTGGTGGAACACCTGCCAGAAGACACCCGTCTGCCAATGCCTTGATGAATTCTCCAACCTCATCAGGGGAATCAAAACCCGCAACAACACCAGTTGAGCGGACTACAAAATGAACGTCGGTCTTAATATCAAGATTTGCGTCCTTGACGGCTCCAAGGAGAGTATCCTTTACAAGTTCGCCAACGGATTCCCTTGTCAGTTCAACACCGTTAAGTGTTCTTCCAAAAACCTCTTCCCCGGGTTTAGGAGGACGGACATCCCTTGTCATGCTGACGGTCTTTTTGACAAGACGGGTTTTTCCGTCTTCAAGGTTGGTTGCGGTAAGGATACATTTGGTTGTGGTGTTACCGACTTCCACTGAAGCTACGATGAAATATGATTTTGATTTGTCCTTTAAGTCAAGTAAGCGGACAGAAGGGCTTTCTGCAATTCTTGGTTTGTGTGACATTTATATCCCTCATATGTAAGGTTGAAGTTTCTGGATTATATTTTGTTTGGGTACGGCACCTATCAGTTTATCGACAAACTCCCCGTTTTTGAATATCAGCATTGCAGGAATGCTTGTAATCCCAAACTTTATGGCGGTCATTTTCTGCTCGTCAACGTTCAGTTTCCCGAATACGACCTTGCCCTGCATTTCAACAGCCAGTTCATCAAGTACCGGGGAAAGCATGCGGCATGGACCACACCAGGGTGCCCAGCAGTCCACCAGAACAAGCGGATATTTCGACACGAACTCATTAAAGGAAGCATCACTTATTGTCACAGTATCTGATGGATAGTCCTTCTTCTCCAGAGACTGTTGCAGTTGCTGCATTCTTTTCTGCCTGATAGATTCTATGTCATCCATTGAATTCACCCTTTTGAATAATATTATCTACAGATATTTAACTGTAAACATGATTTAATATAGACGTTTTAATTCTTCCTACTATCTATTCTCAATGCATTTAAGTTTTTGTATGGTTGTGTACTAACTCAGCAATACCATATAGAATAGGCAAAAACAAATAAACATCAAAAAGATAGATATCTGATTATAAATCAATTATAACTGAACAGTGAATTTACTGGCAATTTAGATATTAAAGGACGAGATAATGGCAAAATGGACTGTTGAACACCTGCTTGAAACCGACCCACAGGATTTTGAGATCCTGCTCTCACGGCTTTTTTCAAAGATGGGATACCACACAGAGGTCACCCAATACTCAAAAGACAGAGGAGTAGACCTTGTAATAAGAATAGAGAACTTCGGATTGGTACACACATGGCACGTTCAGGCAAAAAGATACTCAAACCCGGTTGGCGTGAAAGATGTCAGGGAATACAGCAGTATCAGGTATCGCGACCATGTTGATGGCGTTATAATCGTCACAAGTTCATCCTTTACAAAGGAAGCCATTGAAGAAGCGGAACAGCACAATCTCAAACTCATTAACGGTTACCTGCTTGTGGAGATGCTGAACCATTACCTTCCGGATGAATGCGCAGCTTCTGAACTGCAATATGAAAATAATACGTCTGGAAATCAGGACGAAAATAATGGCGGAGCAATCCTCAAAAGAGGAGAACAGGTTCTTGCAAATGAAAACGTAATGATGGGTAACGAGAAATTCACCCTCACAATCACTAACAAGAACATATTTTTGAAAAGAGTAAGTTCCGGTCTCTTCTCAAAGAGTTCAGACATCGAAGAACGTGTCGAACTCAAAGACCTTTTAGGAATGCACTGTGAATCCGGCAGGATGGTTCTTGTGACCGGAAACAAGAAGCTCAAATTATATCCTCTCAGTTCCAGGAAACTTCAATCCATTGAAGAAACATTGCAGAGCATGCGCCCGGAATACGTAAGAGGAGAACACCTGATAATTTCATCAAGAAATGGAACAGAACTCATCTTACTCACAACTAAGCGCCTTGCTGTTCTGGATATTTCAGGAGAGGCGAAGATGGATATTCCTAACAAAAAAATAGTTGGTGTGGAACTAAAAGGCGGATTCCTGAAAAAAGAACAACTGATCATAACAGAAGATTCCGCCAGCATGATGAAACATTCCCTGATTGTTGAGACTCCTGCCAAGTGGAAGGAAATGATAGAACAGTGTGTGAGAATTGTCTGAAAGACAAGAGACTTTACTAGCGTGAAACCTATATATTTAGTGTACCTTACAAATTATAGGAGATTCAAAAACATGACAACAGAAGTTATCAAGATCGATGGCATGATGTGCGGACACTGCAAGGCAAATGTGGAAAAATCTATTGGAGCCGTAGCAGGAGTAAGCGAAGTGATAGTTGACCTCGCAGCAAAACAGGCTACGGTAACATTTGACCCTGATGTTGCAAGTCTTGATGCGATCAAGGAAGCAGTAACAGATGCAGGTTACACAGTAGTAGCCTGATATTTGAAAATCCCATAACAATTCTTTTTCTTTTCACAAATGAAAGCTACTATCAAAGTCTATGGCATGATGTGCATGCATTGTCATAAGAGCGTCACTGATGCAATATCAGCTCTTGAAGGAGTGAATTCTGTAGATGTAAGTCTTGGGGATGAAAGTGCATCTGTTGATTTCAATCCTGACACAATCGGTCTTGAAGAGATAAAACAGGCAATTACAGCCGCAGGATATGAAGTTGGCGAAGACGTATGCACAATTCCTGTTGCAGATGAAGAAGCTGTATGTCCGATAGTTATCGACGATGAGGAGCCGCAAGAGAGCAATACGGAGCCAGGTTCTGTAAAGGAAGTCGCATTCAAGGTATCAGGAATGCAATGTTCTGCGTGTTCGCAGAATGTTGAAAGAACTTTGAAGAAGCTAAGTGGTGTGACATCGGCTTCAGTGAATCTGCCAATGGAAAGAGCATCTGTCAGCTACGACCCTGCACTTGTCAGTCTTGAAGATATGGAAAAAGCCGTAGATGGAATTGGTTATCATGTTGTCAAAGACAGAGTGGTGCTTGAAGTTGGAGGCATGAAATGCGCTGCTTGTTCCCAGAATGTTGAGAAAGTACTCAAACGACTCAAAGGTGTCAGTTCCGCAAATGTGAACATCACAACCGCAAGGGCGCAGGTCGAATACAATTCATCACTTGTCTCAGTTGATGAGATGAGAAAAGCCATTGAAGGCATAGGATACACCGCCTCTTTGCCGGCTGACCGGCATGAAGCTGAAGACAGGGAACGAAAAGAAAGAGAAAAAGAGATACGCAGCCAGAGAAACAACCTGCTGATATCTATTGCAGTTCTTATTCCCATCATGCTTGGAAACATGAGCAACATGTTCCCCGCATACTTCGGATTTGTACCTGATTTCTTTTCAGACAGAAATCTGCTGTTCCTTCTGGCAACCATCGTAATGGTCTTCCCCGGAAGACAGTTCTTTGTCGGTACATACAAAGGACTGAAACACGGCGTCACCGACATGAACCTGCTCATTGCAACCGGAACAGGTGCTGCTTATGTTATCAGTATCGCAGCCACATACCTGAACCTCGGCCCCGGTTACGAGCATGTGTACTACGACACTGCTGTGATGCTTATCACTTTCATAACCCTTGGCAGATACCTTGAGGCAAGGGCAAAGGGAAGGACATCCGAATCAATCAAGAAGCTCATTGGTCTTCAGGCAAAGACCGCACGCATCATCGTTGCAGGTCAGGAAAAAGAGATCCCGGTTGAGGATGTTCAGGTTGATGACATCGTTTTTGTAAGACCCGGAGAGAAGATCCCGGTTGATGGCGTTGTTATCGAAGGTTCTTCTGCAATTGATGAATCCATGATAACAGGTGAGAGCATACCTGTTGAGAAAAACGTAGAGGACATGGTAATCGGCTCCACCATCAACAAGTCCGGAGCACTCAAATTCAGGGCAACCAATGTCGGTGCTGATACCGCCCTTGCAAGAATTATCGAACTTGTGGAGAATGCACAGAATTCTAAAGCACCGATACAGCGCATTGCCGATGTTGTCGCAGGTCACTTCATTCTTATAGTTCACGTAATAGCGCTTGCAGCATTCTTCTTCTGGTACTTCATTGGATACGAAGCATTCGATGCTGCTGTTAATTCAGGAATTGAAAGTCCATTCCTGTTCTCATTACTCATATCGATCACAGTTCTTGTAATCTCATGCCCATGTGCCGTTGGACTCGCAACACCTGCCGCTATCATGGTTGGAACTGGAAAGGGTGCCGAGAATGGAATCCTTATCAAAGGCGGAGAAGCACTTGAAAGAACACTTAAGATAGACACTATTGTGTTCGACAAGACCGGCACGCTCACTAAAGGCAAACCGGAACTTACAGATGTTATACTTACTTCAGGACATGACAATGATGAAATACTTGCAATTGCAGCAAGTGCCGAGAAAGGCTCCGAGCACCCTCTTGGAGAAGCAATTGTAAAGGCTGCCGAAGATAAGAAACTCTCCCTGAAAAGCGTTGAGCACTTCAATTCAATAGCAGGACACGGAGTAGAAGCTAAAATTGATGGTAGCAGTGTACTGCTTGGAACCCGCAAGCTCATGGAAGATAACAATATTGACAGTTCATCACTGAATCCTGAAATGGAGAAACTGGAGTCTCAGGGCAAGACTGCCATGATAGTTGCAATGGACGGACAGGCAATAGGACTGGTTGCTGTTGCGGATACTCTCAAGGAGAACTCAAAGGAAGCCGTTGAGAAACTTCAGAAAATGGATATTGAGGTTGTGATGATAACCGGTGACAACCGCAGGACTGCCGATGCTATTGCATCGCAGCTTGGAATTAAGAGAGTACTCTCGGAGGTTCTTCCTGGCGACAAAGCTTCTGAGATCAAAAAGCTTCAGGATGAAGGGAGAGTTGTTGCAATGGTGGGCGATGGTATCAACGATGCACCTGCACTCACACAATCCGACATTGGAATTGCAATGGGAGCCGGAACTGATATTGCAATGGAATCCGCACAAATTGTTTTGATAAAGAACGATCTCAGGGACGTACTGGCTTCTATCAGGCTCAGCCGACTGACAATGAACAAGATAAAACAGAACCTTTTCTGGGCATTCGGTTACAACAGCATCGGAATTCCCCTTGCTGCAGGACTACTTTATCCTTTCATCGGAAAGATAGTGATAACTCCTGAACTTGCTGCAGCGTTCATGGCCATGAGTTCAGTATCGGTTACAACCAACTCACTCCTGATGAAAAGAAGCAGGATCAAATAAAGGAGGAGATAAGCGCATGGATAATATTTCAGAGAATAAAGGAAAGTATGCTTTAATTGCCAGCGTTGCCTCTTCACTTGTACTTGTGGCTGTTTTTACGGTACTCTCCTTTGTAGTGAACGGCTCAAGAGATGTTCCACTTTACAGCCAGGTCGATATAATTGCAGGCATGATCTTTGTTTTTATGCTTAGTATGATAGTGGCGGCTTCGGTTTGGCCGGGAATTATTGAGAAGAGGATGAAATAAAAACATTAATCTCATACTTCTCTAAAGTATAGACCAAACATTCATGAGTTGCTGAAAAATGGCTTATAATCAAGATATGATGCCTGAAGCAGAAGTTAGTCTTAACCTTGCGCTTTACCTTGTTCGAAATACTCTAGTTACATCAAATGTAATGGTAGCTATCGATGGTGCACAAGTTGAAACATCTGGAAATATCATATTTCCAATTGAAGATTTCATGGAGAAAAACAACTGCCAACTAATCAAAAAGCAAAGAGATTGGAGAGGCATTTATAGTGTGGATAACTCCAAGTACAATATTGAAATTCATTCCACACCAGGTAAAGGAGATGTTGTAGCAAAACTCATTAATGGATTTTATTTACGAGTTGAAAGCAAAAAAGGTTCTCTATCAAATAGTAAAAGCTCTAAAGAATACCCATTAATGAGAGAAGCAATTGGTCAACTTATGACTATTGAAGATTACAAAGATAATGATAAATTGGCAATTGCAATTCCAAATTCACCAAAATTCAAGAGTCTTTCAGATAAATGGAAGAAAGCACCCCTTATTCAAAAAATTGAACTTTGTTTTTTATTAGTAGAGAAAAATGGAAATGTTGTGGGATTAGAAGAAATATTGATTTAATTTTCTTACACACAATCACTCAGCATAAATTCACTATACATTTTCCTCAAGATCAATATGAGGATTGATGTCGCATCCTGTACACGGCAGGCACATTGTCTCAAAAGTATCTGCACGCAGACCTGCTTCATCCAGTTTTTCCTTCAGAAAACGGTTGAGATTTAGTAACCTTTCTGCAGTTGGTCTTTCTATTGTGACCTCGCCCTCACGCAGAGGATGTCTTGCGGCTGCCCTGAGAATTGGAACAACGCCAATAGAAACGAGTTCTTCAATTCCCTTCCTTGCGGATTCATCCGTCTCTCCAAGACCGATTATGACATTGGAACAGACCTTGTTCTTTCCAAATACCTTCACTCCCTCCCTGAGAGCATTAAGCAGGTATTCAAGATCCTGATCCGGACATAATTCTGCGTGGAGCTTTCTGTCCATTGTCTCAACATTATATTTTAGCTCGGTAGCACCTGCAAATTTTAGTCTGCCGGTTGAATCTTCTGTTGGATAGACTGAAACTCCGATCGGGACTTTGTACTTTGCCCTGAGCCTGCGGATTAGTTTTTCAGCTCTTTCAACCTCATCATCGGCTGAGATTTCCACACCGGATGTAATAGAAATAGCTTTCATCCTGCCGGTCCCGTTGGCTTCTTCTATCATCTTAAGCATCTGGTCCATGCTCTTGACCTTGCCGTTGAGTTTGGGAACAGGACAGAACTTACAGTCATAGATACACTTCTCGCACATGGTTATGAACGCCTGGTCAGGACAGTGGATAAGCTCTTCCTCAATACTGCCTCTGGCGACCTCAACACCATCCTTTCTGATTACAAGTTCCTCTCCTTCCATTTCAGCCTGAAGTGGAGAATCTTTTTTCACAGCAAGACGGACACGGTGTCCTTCTGAGTTGAAAAAGAAAGCAATATTTCCGGCTCCGGGGCCGGCTGTTGGAATGGTTAACCAGTGGATGAGTGAGGGATCCATATTAACGGAACCCACTGAGATGAGTTGAGCTTTGGTTTCTGCGTTCATGAGTGCTCCGATACCAGAATAATGGTCGTTTTTGTCTGCCGGAACTACACATAAGATCCCAGCACATCGTATCAAGACGATATATGAAAGATACTTATCAGGAATACTTTATTGTTTCCCTGAACTCATCAAGACCTACACGATCGATCACATCACCAAGTCTTTCCCCTTCCAGAGCATTCTCACGATAGTAATTCACTGATCTTTCAAGTATATCAAATACAACTGACAGGTCTGGTGTTCTTAGCAGCATGTCACCCATGCGAGGCTTTTTACCTACTTTGCCACCGACAAATATTATGAAGCCCTGTTCCTTTTTCTGAATGGCATCCTTTCTGCACACCCTGATACATGAACCGCAGGACACGCATTTATCCATATCAAGATAGAGACTGCCGTTCTCAATAGTGATGGCAGATGAGCCGCATGCTTTCTCACATGCCCTGCACATTACGCAGTTCTCGTCTACAAAGACCGGTTCACAGAATCCCATGATACCGAAGTCATTCTCCTGAACTTTAAGACATGAAGCAGGACAACCTGTAACTGCGATCTTAAATTTGTAGGGCACAGGTTCTGCGAAATAAAGGTCATCTATTTCTTCGCAAATTCCCTGACAGTCGATGAGTCCACGTTTGCATACTCTGTCTCCCTGACAGGCGACTACTGCACGTATCTTCTGTCCTGAGGCTCCGGGACCGATGCCTGCGGAATCCATATCATTTCTGGCGGCTTCAGTACTGTCCAGATGAACGAATGGAATTTCAATTCCCTGACGTGAGGTTACGTGAACATAGCCTTTGCCATAACGGTCTGCTGCATCTGCAACTGCCCTGAGGTAGTCGGATGTCAGATTTCCACCTGCTGCGTGCAGGCGCATTGAAAAGAGATCATCCTGCCTCTGGGAAAGAAAACCTTTCTCCTTAAGCAGGTCTTTGTTTGTTTTGGTTTTTACCATTTGGGTCACTTCTGTTCCAGTTGGTAGTTTTACTGAATAATGTGGTGAAACTCATATTCAGTGATCTTAAAAACAAGTTTAATTGATATTAGGGATTGTGTAAAAACATTGTGCCTCGAATTTTCTCATAAATAATAATTATAACTAATAATCATTATGCAGCGAACCATCATGATTATTAAATTCAATTTTAGTTTTATACTAAAAGAGCGATATACAGATTTATACTAAGGACATCCGCGATCCTGGGAGATTACGATGCCTATCGATCCTATATGTAAAAATAAAGTGCAGGAAGACACCTCATATTCTGCTGATTATGCAGGAAAAAAATATAATTTCTGCTCGTCTGAATGTAAAGATAAATATGATATTGTCGAAAAAAGAGTCATACGCCTGAAGAAGTCTATAGCTGAACAGGAGAAGATCTCTTTTGGAAAGCTCAGAAAGGAGATCATCAAGCCTGGAATCTGTACTCTTTGCGGAGCATGTTCCGCATCCTGTGATTCAATTGTGATCAAGGATGAACAGCCTACTCTTGTTGACAAGTGTACAGCATGTGGTGTTTGTTACAACCAGTGTCCAAGAACAATAACAACCGAAGCAGGACTTGTTGGCAAGTTGCGTAATGCTTACTGTGCAAAGTCAGCTCTGCCTGAAGTGAATGGACAGGACGGCGGAGTCGTTACAGCTATGCTTGGCTATGCACTGGACGCAGGACTCATTGACTGCGCGATCGTCACAACTAAGTCTAAGGAAGAGCCCTGGAAACCGGTTCCTATTATCGCAAAGACCTACGAGGACATCCTTGAAGGTTCCGGCAGTATTTACAGCCACAGTATGACACTTAAACCTCTGATGGAAGCGGTCAAAGAAGGAATGAGGAGCATTGCTTTTGTCGGACCAAGCTGTAATATCGATGCGGTTACCAAGATGCAGAAAAGTCCACAGGGATTCCTGCATCATTTCATGAGAGCAAATATCCTTAAGATGGGTCTGTTCTGCATGGATACTTTCTACTATGAAGGTATCAAAGAGTTCATAGAAAGCAGAAACATGAATCTTGCTGATGTTGAATCCATGAAGATCCGCAAGGGTAAGTTCGAATTCCAGACACAGGATGAGCTCAAAGTATTCCCGCTTGATGATTTTGACCAGTACAGGAGCAGCTCATGCAAATACTGCACAGATATGGCTGCTGAGAATGCTGATATTTCATTCGGTGGCGTTGGCACACCTCAGGGATGGACAACAGTGCTTGCACGTTCCAGCATCGGGTATGAACTATTCAACGAAGCCGTAGACAATGGATACATCGAATCACGCCTGCTTCAGGAAAATGAGATGAAGAACGCTCTTAACCTGGCAAAGATGAAGAAGATCCAGATGTACTCCATCCACCGCAGAGAGAAATTATAATTCCATTGCCACTATTTTTCAAATTCTGCAATAACTTTTTATAATGTTGTTGCAGAATATTAGTTTATGGCTGAAATTGGTTCGTCATTGATTCCCGCTATCAATAAGAAAACAGTAATTACCTGTTTTATTGCTGTAGGATGGTGTTTTATTGCACTTATTGCTGCTACATCCATTGGAATAGTAAGTTATCACGAAGTAAAATACTTGTTCAGGGGCATATCACTAAGCCTTCCAGTATGGGTTCTGTTTATGGCGAATCCAAATAGCCAGAACCTGAGCGGCAAGGATGAAAAAATAGCCATAAAAGCAATGGTAATTACTTTTGCTGTCTTTGTGATAGTTGCATTGGCATCCATGTTGCATGGAAATATCTAAACAGAATACACGGAAAAACACTGTTTGTAAGAAAACATAATATTAGAGGTTTTAACCCCTAATATCCTTGTAACCACTTCCACAAGGTACCAATTCTATCACTGAAAGAAGATTCAATGTCAACATCGGTTCCCGTTTCTGACTGTTCACTTATTTCATTAGTAACATCCACTTCATCGGGAACTGAACCATAAGTGTCGTTTCCAACTGATGTGACTGCCTGATCTCCAAAGCCCTGAAATTCCATAATGTAATTATCAATCGCAATAAAACGACCTGATGGATGCAGACTGATTACTCCATGATTCATTGCGGGTATCGAAAAGTACCATGTTTCATTAGTACTGATATTGACAACTGAAACATTTGAGTTCTGTACCCCAACTTTGACAGTCAAAAGTAATAAATGCGTTCTTAATTTTGTTTGTATCGACCAAAATGCAATCAAAACTAAGAACATACGGCATTATTCCTAATGAGAATATATGCTTTCCCATCGGAACCATACTGGCTGTAAACCAACTTTACGATATCCTTGATTTCCCTACTATTTTTGGCAAACACAAAAAGAATGGTATTGACATCAATAATCTGCTGAAAGCTCTTGTGAGCTACAAGCTCACAGATAATTTCAGCATAAGTAAAGCTCACGAATGGATCAATCGTGATGAAGTGCTTGAGATCTTTGACCTTGAAGAATTCAGTGAAAGAACTCTGTACAGGGTTCTCGAAACCCTGGGAAATAATCGTGAAACGATTATTTCCGATATTCAGGACAGACTGTTTGCTCGATATGATTTTGAGCATACTAACATCAATATGGACTGGACGAGCATTGTTCTACATGGTGAAAAAGCTCCACTTGGGAAGTATGGTTACAGCAGAGATCATCGACCAGATAAGAAACAGATAACATTAGGCATCGTAGAACTTGCTGACCCTATAAATGTGCCAATTGGCATTACTGTAGAACAAGGTAATCTACACGACCAAAAACACTTCAGGAAAACGTATGATCAAGTCAACCAAAGACTGAAGCAGGGATCTCTTGTTGTTTTTGATAAAGGAGCTCATAGCATAGGGAATACTGCCCTGATAAGGGCAGATGATATGCAGTATCTTACTGCAAGGAAACTCAATAAGAGTGATGATAAGCTAATAGCGAACTTCTGGAATCATTCTCTTGAGATCGTTAATCCTGAAGATGGTATCTATGGTCTGAAAATCGTCAAGCCAAGTAGTGTCAACTACTTCTACTTCTCTGAAAAGCTCCAGAAGGAGCAACTCAAATCAAGATCCAGGAAGATCATGAGGCAGATAGAGGAAGCAAAAGAGATACAGGACTCTATTGACAAGAACAAAAAGCTGCCTAAGAAGTTCAGGATCAATAATGTCCTTATTGATGTCGTTTATTCCTTACAGACAAAACTAATGGATCTTGATGAGCGAGAAGCTATCAAACGTCTCGAAGAACATCTAATAACAGGCAGAGAGGGATTTTTCTGCCTGAAATCAAGTAAGAATTTGACACTAAGACAAGCTCTACAGACATATCGAAAAAAGGATTCAATTGAAAAAATCATCAATTCCCTGAAGAACGAAATCGAGATCAAGCCGTTAAGAGTGTGGTCTGATGCTAGCGTTTATGGTGCTGTAATTATCGGATTCATTACACAATTGTTCATATCGCTGATGCGATATGAGTTCAATGAACTCAAGCATAAGTCCACGAAATTCATCAAAAAAAGCTTATTGAATTTGACAGTAACCGTCGATTTCATGAAAGATAGGTCAAAAAAGTACATTTATGCCAACTTTGATGCCATAAATACACTGTTTTTAAGGCAAAAATGGGTGAAATCGTAGAATTTAGCTTAAAATTATTGAAACTGTCAAAGAGGTTTTCCTGACAAAAAACGAAAAATTTTGGTTGAAAGAGAAGACATTCTCTTCAGAAAGGAGTGAAAACTGTCAAACTTGGGCTGTACAAGTATCAGGTTATCATCTTCCAGTTTGTAGTATGGCACATCCTCTATCTTTAGCTGATATGGACTGTCCAGCAGGACGAGATCCTGTGTTTTGAAATAAGGTGAGAGACTTGAGTAGGAATCTCCTTTGGTAGCTAAAACATAACCACTTTTACTAATCATTCCATCAAGGCTCGAATCACCCGTGAACAACTTATCAATTTCCCCGTTAATTGAAAGTGAAATTAATTCATGAGTATTATCCGAACCTATTTCAGCTAAAAGTCTTTCACTATCCGGATACCACTGCCTGATACCTGATGAACCGGAATAAAATGAAGTTATTTTTACAGGTGTTTCGGCATCCACATCTTTGACGTACACGTCATAACGTAGTGTGCCGTTTTTTTCCGAACCGCTTATTTCATAAAAAACCAGCTTATTGCTATCAGGACTCCATTTTGCACCATACATCCCTACATTGTGTGCAGAATATATCTTGTCAAGTATCCGATTTTCAATATCCACAACAATAATTTCTTCATTCTTACTCATTGCTATCGAAAATGAGAATTTAGTTCCATCCTCCGACAATCCAATGTCATCAATCTCAAAATAATCATTGGCTATGTCAAAACTAAAACTCGTATTCATGTGTGGTTCGTACACTACTACGTTGCCAGAAGCGAATGTAATTATTTTGTCATCCACAGGGGACCATTTAAAACTAAATGGTAACTCAGTTACTATTCCACTAATATCAAGATCCTGAACAATTCTATGAACTGACTGGAGATCATTTGACATTATTACAAGCTGGGAAGATGTTACCCTGTACATTCCTCCTGTTGATTCTTCCACATACGCAAAATAATCGCCAGAGTAACTCCATACAGGTGATCTAATTATCAAACCGTCACTGGATTTTGATACTCCCCATGCAACACGCTTCAAATTAGAACCGTCTGAATCTGCAATATAAAGCGCTTGTACCGTGCCACTGCCGAAATCTCCTCCCCCTATTATGTGAAGAAAAACAGATGTCTGAATTAACATCTGATCGCCATCCGGACTCCAGATTACATTAAAATAAGGGGTCGTGTTTGCGTCGTAGCCTTCATAAATATCAGTATCCACAAGACTGAATAGGTCTTCACCTGCTGTCTGCTGGAGGTCTGCTATAATGGTTGCATTTACCTGTTCTAGGTTACTGCTTGCAACTGCTGGCTGAAGAGAGATACAGGCCAGAATGATCAGGACAAATGCAGGAATGCTGAATCTTAAAATGCATGCAGAAATTGACGCAGACTTTTTTCGGTCATAATTACCGGGAAATATCTTTATTGATGTCTTTGCTTTTGTATATGATAATTTCATATTATTACCTCAGATCTATCAAAAGTTAATAGGATGAAACGAATGATTAATTTTGACTGAAACGACTTTATGAAACGTTTCAGTTGAGTGAGACAAAGGCGATTAGAACTGATAATTAAAAGAATCAAAACCTTACATTTTTTAACCATATCCAACAATATCCCGTTATGACCTCCCGCGATTACGTCCACGGCTACTCCGAAAGAGAAGCATCACGCCTCAGCGACCAGGCAAATACACTTGAAGAACTCCTGCACAGCGATACAAAATATCCTGCAGGAAGCAAAGTCCTTGAAGCCGGATGCGGCATCGGTGCACAGACAGTCATCCTCTCTAAAAATAGTCCGCAGGCACATATTACATCTATTGACATCTCAGAGGACTCGCTGAACCTCGCTAAAGAACGCGCTGCCAGAGAAGGTGTAAGGAATGTGGAATTTCGTGTGGAAAATATTTTCAACCTACCCTTTGAAGATGAAAGCTTCGACCATATTTTCGTCTGCTTCGTACTCGAACACCTCAAGGAACCTGTAAAAGCACTGGCAAGCCTGCTCAGAGTTCTCAAAAAAGGAGGAACAATCACAGTCATCAAAGGCGACCACGGCTCATGTTTCTTCCACCCCGAAACCGAAGATGCAGTTAAAGCCTGGAACAGCCTTGTTGAAGTTCAGGCAAGGCTGGGAGGAAATTCGCTCATTGGCAGACAGGTTTTTCCGCTTATCAAAAAGGCAGGCTTTTCCGTGGTCACAGTCTCACCACGCATGGTCTACAGTGATTCCAGCCGCACGCACATGGAGGAAGGATTTGTGAGAAGGACAATCATACCCATGGTTGAAGGTGTCAGAGAGAGTGCCATTGAAATGAGAGTTGTTGATGCTGAGACCTTTGACAGGGGAATTGAGGATCTGCACAGGACAGCGACTGAGTACGGGACTTTCAATATATGTTCTTTAAAGGCATGGGAAGAAAATAAGGAACAAAGATGAAGATCATTCCTCTACGACTTTTTTTGATTGCTGGAGCAAAGTTCAAGTAATTTTTACTGCCACATGACCTCAAGGGGTTTCCTGCGAGGAATACCATATATCTTATACAGAGGATTCCCAAATAAGATTGCATAGGCACTTTTCCTTCCTGAAGGAAAGCCAAGTTCTTTCTGAAGAGGTTCATAATAGCTTGCAGCTGCAGCAACAAAACCAGCCCAGCAGGTACCTATTCCAAATGCAGGAGCTGTGATATCAAAATGCGTTAGAGCGATTATGGCATCAACATTTGCAATCGGGTTATCTTCAGGAATATGGGCGAAGAGCAGATGCGGAGCATCCCGACAAATAACATCATTTCCATTCTCCCATGCTGCGATAAGTGAAGGTACGTAGCCACTCATAGGATGAGGTGTGTTCACAAGGCTCTTCATCCATTCGATTGTTAGTCCTGCAATCTTTCTGACTCTTTCAGGGTCATGAATTACCAGCCACTGAACCGGCTGACCATTGGTTCCCGATGCAGCATAGCGGGCAATGTCCAGAACCTCTAAAATTTTCTCCCTTGAAACAGGTTCTTTTGTAAAATGCCTTACTGACCTGCGTTTCTTAAGATAGAAACCGATTTCTTCAGTTGAGATATCACCAACGCCAGCAGGTAAAATTACCTTCTCATCAGGGCGCAGGTTTAGAATCAGCGCCTGAGATGGACAGAAAACCTCGCAGTGTCCACATTTAATGCAGCGAAGTACGTTTGCGTCCTGCACCTGTGGGATATTTGACTTTTCATCCAACTCGACTATACGCGTTGTACATACTTTTGTGCAAATACCGCAGCCTGTGCATAGATCCTGATCAACAATAATGAGAGTCATGATTATCAAGTCCTGAAAAAGAGGGGATATGCAGATACACGACCGCCTCTTTTTGTAATAGATATGTAACCGACAATATTCATTTGTTTTTCTCTTCCAGTTAATTAAGGAAATGAGTCAAATTTTACTTTTTTGTGTTTAGATAATCTGCATAGTGCAGAGTATGGGACGTTTAATTATTCTTTTAAGATGAGGGTTGGAAATAAGATAGAGAGAATGAGTTCAATTCCCTCCAATGTTCTTGAACGAAAGCAAAATAAACTCTTTAGCTACATTCAAATCTGCTTCAGACTTAACTGTTATTTCGAAATCTCCAGTTCCAAAATGCCCAATACTAGTAACATCCCTACAAATATCAGGAATGTAATCTAATGTTTTAGGATTTACTTTTAAATAAAGCAAAATTTTTGTTTTATGAACTTCCATACATACAAAATTCTGGGATATTTTATATGCTACATATAACTTTTTGGGCACTTCTTCTACAGAATCATCAAGATTAACAATGTAATCCTTTAACTCAAAAACAAGTCCTTTTTTGCTATCCTCTATTTTGCCTACATGCTCTTCTATATTATAAACGCCTGTAGACCTAGTTAGTGCTGCCTTCTTCCCAGCTTCTACCATGATAGGATTTTTATTAGAGAATTTTTCAACAGTTTGGCCCGTGTAAACTACTGATTTCTTATAAATTTCTTCAAAAAATAAACTACCATTTTCGAAATATCTGAATTGCCACAGCTCAATGTTAGAACCCATCATTTGTACTGCATGTAAGTCATATTTCTTATATTCAGGAGCAATACAAATTACTCGGACATTTGACCAATCAATTTCAATATTTTGTTCAGGAAATGCTTGTTGAACAGCTATTTCAAAATCTCCACGATGGTCTTTTATCCATGATAAATAGTATAAACTTTGGTTTACTAATTGAGAAGACTCTACTACTTTATACTCAATGATTACGGGATTATTTTCCTCCGATAAAGCAAGAGTGTCAATTCTACCACCATGAATCGGGCCTGTTGAAAACTCTGTTGCTATAAAACGGCAATTGAATATTTCCTCAAGATTATTTTCGATGAGATTTTGCATTTCTTTTTCATTAAAAAAGTTGTGAGGCTTGACAAGAGACAGTTTGCCGTTGTTTCGTTGAAATAGTGGCATATATTCCTCCATGTAAAAACTATACAAATATATTCTAAAAACAGATTCATAACCTTTTTTATTTTTACATGAAACACATTAATTGTTACTTTTGTATGTGGGAGTTATAAAATTATTTGAAGTGCATAAATACACCTTACACAAATAATAGATATTCGTATATCATTACTCAATTTTTTCCCCACCACAACAAACCCATTAACCCGATTCCCCGTCCTCATCATAAAAGTATCCCTCTTGAAAACGATACGAATAAAGTTTTTCTCTTGAGAAGGAATTGTTTTTCCATGTGAAGCTGCAAAATGCTTCGCATGGCTAATTTTAACCATAACTAGTAATTTATTATAGCGATAACTAAAATTATATAAAATGACGCCACTATGGGTAACATACCAAACAGAATTCATTTGGTCAACGTGGGCTAAATACATGAAAAAATCGATACTTCTTATTTTCCTGGTAGCAATACTGATGTTTTTAGTCTATGCTGTATCTGATGGGGAAAATGATCCAAGCACATCTTTTTCTTCTGTATCTCTAGAAGAAAATGTTTCAGACAATATTAAGTCAGAAGATACAATTAATGCCGTTCCTTCAAACGCTCTTTCAGAAAATATCCGAATGGAACCGGTTCCATGTATACAGCAGGAAACGGCTGACAAAAAAGAACTCAAAGATTTTATTCAGGCTAATCCTCCTGAAACGACAGGTGATTTACGGGTTCAGGAATATGTAACACCATACGCTGATGCTGTGCAGGACTATCTTAGGGATGAAGATCTTGATGACGCAGATGAGATATATGAGGCTGCAGTTTCATGGATATGGGTTTCTGATGCTACCCTCAACAACCAGCCTGATGGATGGCTCACTCCTACGGAGTTTCTGCAAGATACTCCGAACTTCGATTCAAACCCTGTGCCAGGTGAGATCGTAAGTGATTGTACCGAACAGGCCAATACTCTTGCATCGTTACTGATCGGCTCCGGTGAATATGATGAAGAGACCTTAAGGGTTGTTATGGGTCAGGTTACTGGCAGTAATATTAATGGCGGACATGCATGGATCGAAGTCTACGAGGATGGGGAATGGTTCCCTGTGGATGCCACAGTAGGTCCGCGCTATGACGATGACCTTGAGGAAGTGGTCTATCCCGACAATTACGAAGATATTGACTTCGATTACTTCCGGGATGAAAACTACTCTGTGACAGAGATCTGGTATTATTATAACAATGAATACATCATTGATGTAAGTTCATGCACTGGAAACGCACCTGATAATTGGTATTCTGTACCTTCCAGTTATTATTGATATTTTATCTTCTTTCTCATATTAATATTCTGTACATATTAAGAAAATTATCAACTCTTTTTCCCAACCAAAACAAACCCGTTAACCCGATTCCCTGTTCTTGTCACAAATGTATCTCTTTTGAAAAACTCTACCTCAAACCCACTCTCGATCAACAGGAACACCAGCTCTTTCTCGGTAAAATGGTGGGCAGTATATGCAACCTCGCCAGTCTTCTCATCGTAAGCTAAGAATGAACCCTCTTCCCTTGTCACCGGCAGATCCCTGAGGTAACGTTCCCGATAGATTTGCGAATGCCATGTCTGTCCGAAATCTGCAATGTACAGATAGCCATCAGGTTTAAGGACACGACAGGCTTCACGTACAATTGTCAGGCGGTCGTCCTTTGTAACCACAACTGTAAGAAAAGCCTGCATAATTACAACATCAAAACTTCCATCTGTAAATGGAAGAGCAACGGCTGTGGCTCTTGCAAATGCAGGTGTAATCGGAATATCACTTTCGGTGGCAGCTTTTGCAGTCATTTCCAGAGCATCGTGGTTGATGTCAATACTTGTAACCGAAAACTCATGTGATGCCAGTTCTATGCTCACTTTTCCTGTGGCACACCCAACATCAAGAACATGGGCATCGGGGCGAGTGTATCTGAAGACGACAGGGTCAAGTTTAATCGTTGCCGGAATATCCTCGCCTTCAACATCTATCCACGGGTTTTCATGTTTGCTCATAATCCCAAAAAACTCCTTTCAGTGCTTTATGCAAACGGAATGAAACTTAAGAGACAGAACCTGAAGTGGACTTTGGGGAAAGTTCACATTCTGCCATGTGTCTGCACTCATTCATGATAGGTTTGGGAATCATCTTGATGGCAAGTATCAATGCCAGAGGAATCAGAATGATATCATCCATAACACCAATGACAGGGATGAAACTTGGAATGAGGTCAATTGGACTTAGAATATAGATAGTGACAAAAGCTGCAAGCAACCTTGTATAAATTGGCAGGTCAGAGCGTTTGCTGGCAATGGATAATGTCTTTGTGTGCAATTGCAGTTTGTAGAAGCGTTCTTTAAGTATTGCTTTCAGGATGAACGTTATTATGCCCACTTTATCTTGCTCCCTATTGTTTTACAGAAATTTGTTGATTAATAATAGTATTTAGAATTAATATATCAATCGGAGAAAAAATCGACCCTGAATAATTTACTTTATATGAGATACACAAAAACAGCCGGTAATCTGAAAACAAAATAACCAACCGCCGAAGGCGGCACATTCCTATGGCAACATACAGAAGAGTAGTTCATTTGTGCCAAAAAAAGATACATAATGTCTGCGAAGAAAGTATCAAAAAGTACTATATAAAAATTTAGTTTCATCTTATTGGAAAATGCCGGCTTCGCCGGACCCTTCGGGTTCACTTCAAATATTCATGATCCACGATTAATCATATTCATATTCTGCCAGACATGAGCAAACTGCTTAACCAACATTTTTAATATAATCGCCTGCTTTTCTAAGACTTAAATTATTACATTTTATAACTATACCCTATTTAACTAGAGGAACTTACGATGATCACTAAAGAAGAGGTAGAACACGTAGGCTGGCTCGCACGTATCGAGATCGATGCAAAGGAATCTGATGCGTATGCTGAGAAGCTCAACTCCGTACTGGACTATTTCGGGCAGCTTGATGAGGTCGACACTGAAGGCGTAGAGCCGACATACCACGTAGCGGACATTGTGAACGTGTTCAGGAAAGACGAAGTCACAGAATCGATGCCACAGGAAGAAGTGCTGGCAAACACCGAACACAAGCAGGAAGGAAACTTCAAAGCTCCGAAGATTATGTGAGGTGGACAAATGGCAGCATGGACAGACATTTCAGGCATCAGACAGAAAATTGCAGACTCTTCAGCCGAAGAGGTCACAGCCTCTTACCTTGAAACCATTGGCAAGAGCAGGATAAACGGATTCACCACAGTCTCTGACGAGGCTATCAACACAGCCCGCGAGATAGACGCAAACGGTCACGAAGGCCCTCTTGCAGGTGTGCCAATTGCAATCAAGGAGAATATTTCCACAAAGGGACTCTCTACAACCTGCTCATCAAAAATACTTCAGGGATATGTGCCACCATACGATGCACATGTCATTGAGAAGTTGAAGGCAGCAGGCGCAGTAATTCTCGGAAAGACGAACATGGACGAGTTCGCCATGGGAACTTCTACTGAATCAAGCTACTACGGACCAACATTCAATCCATGGGATATGGACAGAGTGCCAGGAGGTTCATCCGGTGGCAGTGCAGCAGTCGTTGCAGCAGGTGAAGTACCTGTGTCACTTGGTTCTGACACAGGAGGTTCAGTCAGGTGTCCTGCAGCATACTGTGGAGTGGTAGGACTTAAGCCAACCTACGGATGCATCTCAAGGTACGGACTTATCTCCTACGCAAACTCACTGGAGCAGATCGGTCCTCTTGCAACAAACGTAGCAGACATCGCAACCATCATGGACGTTGTAGCAGGTTACGACAACAGGGACAGCACATCCATCAACAGGGAGAACACTTACAGCGATGCTCTAAAAGACGATGTGAAAGGCATGAAGATAGGTGTTCCTGAAGAGTACTTCGGAGAGGGCATCGATGAGAATGTCGAAAAGGCAGTGTGGGACTCAATATCAAAATTCGAGGACATGGGAGCTACCTACGAGAAGGTATCCATGCCACACACCAAATATGCCCTTGCATCATATTATATTATAGCCATGAGCGAGGCATCATCAAACCTCGCACGTTTTGACGGAACAAGATTTGGACACCGTGTTGATGGAGATAACTGGCACGTCATGGCATCAAAGACCCGTGCAGAAGGCTTTGGTCCAGAAGTAAAACGCAGAATACTTCTTGGAACCTATGCACTTTCAGCAGGTTATCACGACAAGTACTATCTTAAGGCACTTCAGGTAAGGACACTTGTGAAGCAGGACTTTGACCGGGCTCTTGATAATGTTGATGTACTCATGGCACCAACAATGCCTGCACCTGCATTCAAGATTGGCGAGAAGATAGATGACCCACTTTCACTTTACCTTGCTGATGTCAACACAGTACCAATCAACCTTGCAGGTGTGCCATCTATCTCAGTTCCATGTGGACTTGCAGATGGAATGCCTGTGGGACTTCAGATAATTGGTAAGCACTTCGATGAGAACACGATAATCAAGGCAGCTTACAGTTTCGAACAGAATACCGATCACAACAAAGCCAGACCTCCGGAGGTGGCATAATGGTATACGAAAACCCTGATGGAGTAAGGATCGGACTTGAAGTTCACGTCCAGCTCAACAAGCTCAACACAAAGCTGTTCTGTGGATGTTCCACAAAATACCATGACTCCGAACCAAACACCCACGTATGTCCAGTATGCCTCGGACTTCCAGGTTCACTGCCTGTCATCAACGAAAAGGCAGTTGAATATGCAATAAAGATAGGTCTTGCACTTAACTGTAGCATTGTGGAGCAGACCCAGTTCCACAGGAAGAACTACTACTATCCTGACCTTCCAAAAGGATTCCAGACAACCCAGTATGATTTCCCGATAGCAGGCGAAGGAAAAATCATCATTGAGGGTGAGGACGGAGAACGTGTCATTGGAATTACACGTGCTCATATGGAAGAGGATCCTGGAAGACTTCAGCACATGGGAAGCATTGACAAGTCAAAAGGCACACTCATTAACTACAACCGTTCAGGAATGACACTTATCGAAATTGTCAGTGAACCGGATATGAGAAGCCCAAAGGAAGCAAGGCGCTACCTTGACAAGCTTAGAAGCATACTCGATTACCTTGACGTATTTGATGGTGACCTTGAAGGAGCCATGAGAGTGGATGCAAACGTTTCCGTATTCATGGGTGAGCGTGTCGAGGTTAAGAACATCTCATCATTCAAGGGAGCCGAGAGGGCACTTCTCTACGAGATAATGAGGCAGAAGAACCATATCAGACGTGGTGGCGAGATTACACTAGAAACCAGGCACTTTGATGAAGCCAGAGGCGTGACACTTTCCATGCGTACCAAGGAAACAGAGAATGACTACCGTTACTTCCCTGAACCTGATCTTGTACCACTCAGAGTGGCTGACAGAGTACCAAATGTGCGCGAGACACTGCCGGAACTTCCAGATGCCAAGAGAGAGCGCTTCATGGAGCAGTACGGCCTTGGAGAGACCCATGCAAGAGCACTCACCACTGAGATCAAGGTGGCAAACTTCTTTGAAGAGGTCGCAGCAAAGGTTGACCCGAAGGATGCGGCTGTCTGGGTTTCTGACATCCTAAAGGGCGAACTCAACTACCGTGAACTCAGCATCGATGCTTTCACAGTTGAGGACATTGTTGCTGTTGTCGAACTTGTGACAGGTAACAAGATTACAGAACAAAGTGGTGTTGAGATCATACGCACAGTCCTTGATGACGGTGGCAAGCCACTGGATATTGTCGAAAAGAAAGGTCTTCTCAAGGTGGAAGATGACATCGTTGCAACAGCGGTTGAAGAAGCAATTGCTGAGAACCCTGAAGCAGTGGCAGACTACCTTGGAGGAAAGGAAAAATCCCTTAACTTCATCGTGGGTAAGGTCATGCAGAAAACAAAAGGACGTGCCGATGCACGTGAAGCAAGAGAGAAAGTGCTTGCTAAACTGAATGAATAAGCATAAAACACGAAACTAAAAAAATGGGGTTGTAACCCCATTTGAAATCTTTTTTATTGATTTGACTAAAATCCACTTATTAGTGGTTCATTACTGATTTTCAGGCTTGAACGCTTATTAGTTGGTGTTAAAGGTGATGATGATCCACATTCGCAAGGAATGCCTCACCGCGTGGTGTGAGAACGTAAGTTGTATCACCCTCTTTTTCAATGTAGAGCGTATCCACAAGCATATCGAGATTTAGTTTAGCCTGCATATCGTTAAGGTCGAACTTTGCCTTGACCTCATCATAGGTCATCTTTCCTTCACCCAGACTTTCGACAATGTGCCTGCGGGTAGGATTCTGCATGGCTTTCAAACCAGCTTTGTGATCCTCCGTGGGATTTGCCTTGAGCTTGCCTTCTTTCTCTGCTTTATCGTGCCACTGCTGCCATCTTTTCTTCAGGTCATCTTTTGGTTCAGTATTGGTGTCCGCAGCTTCAAGATAGTCTTCGCCGCGTGGGGTGATAATGTAAGTTGTATCATCCTCTTTTTCAACGAACAGAATATCCTCAAGCATTCCAAGGTGCAGCTTCAACGGCATGCTGTCAAGGTTGAACTCAGCCTTTAGTTCGTCGAATGTCATCTTCTTTTCATTCAGGCTTTTGATGATGTTCCTTCTGACAGGATTTTGCAGGGTCTTCAGTTTTGCATCATGCTCCTCTTTTGGATCCCTTTTGAGCTTGCCCTCTTTTTTGACTCTTTCATACCATTCCTGTCTTTTTTGTTCTTTATCCTCATTTGACATAGCCATCGTTCATTATTAATGATTATATTTGATAAATAGTTAATCCTGTTTTGTAGAAATTAGCAGCAATGTTTATACCATAGAACGTAGTCTCAGAACTATTCAATAGGACATGAAATGAGGTTGGAATTTGCCAAAACAATTATATGTTTTGAGCATCATGTAAGCAGCCTATTATCCTAATTACATATCATAATCATTCAGGTGAAAAATAATGGCAAGATTTCCAGAAGCTGAAAACAGAATACTGATTAAGAAGATCTGTATGGACTGCAATGCTCGCAATGCAGTACGTGCAACAAGATGCAGAAAATGCGGCGGCAAAAGCCTGCGCATGAAGTCCAAGGAATCAAAGGGTGGCTGATCGTTCTCATGCAAGTGGAAGAGTACCTTAATAAGATCGCTGAAAGCGAAGGTACAGTTCACTTGACACTTATCGACCCGGCATCACAAACCCCGGATCAGGCTGCAGAGATAGCTCATGCAGCTGCACTTGGAGGAACGGATGCTATAATGGTCGGTGGTTCCACTGGAGCCGGAGGAGTGCTGCTTGACCAGACGCTCCTTAAAATTAAAGAGAGAACAGATAAGCCTACAATATTGTTCCCGGGAAATGCATCAGGTGTCAGCAAGCATGCTGACGCTATATTTTTCATGAGCTTGCTCAATTCCCGTGATATCAACTATATCACCACCAATCAGGCAATGGGTGCTCCTGTCGTTTACAAAAGCGGGATTGAACCCATCTCCATGGCATATATAATAGTAGAACCGGGAGGAACTGTTGGTTGGGTCGGTGATGCAAAGCTCATACCAAAACGCAAACCAGAACTTGCAGTAGCATATGCACTGGCAGGGAAATATCTTGGTATGCACTATACCTATCTTGAAGCAGGATCTGGTGCAGACTCACCAGTTACACCGGAAATGATAGGTGCGGTCAAACACGTCCTTGGCGACAACAAACTTATCGTTGGCGGAGGAATCCGTGATGGAAAGACTGCAAAAATGTGCGCCCTTGCAGGAGCGGATATGATAGTTACAGGAACTATCCTGGAAGAGAGTTCCAACGTCACTGCCAAGATAGAAGAGCTGGTTTCAGCAATAAAGAATTAATTGAAGGATTTTCCTTTTCTATAGGTTATTAATTACAATTAATAATCTGTTATTTACCTTCAGACCGAAATAACCATGGAGGTTTGACAATGCTTGAAGTACAGAATATCGTAAAAGAATACCAGGTCAATGGCGTAAAAAAAAGAGTCCTTGACAATGTCAGTTTTAATGTTGCAGACGGCGAGATTTTAGGAATAACCGGAAAGAGCGGCAGTGGTAAGACTACTATATTGAAGATACTTCGTGGTATTGAGGACTTTGATTCGGGTTACTTCGAGCTTAATGGGGAAAGGATAGAACCAAACCCTGACAGGGAAAAGACAAAATTCCTGACCCACAACAGTGCAATACACCTCCAGCGTAATTTCGGACTATGGAACGGACCTGCTATTGAGAATATTGTCCGCAGACTTTACTTCCTCGTAGAAGGTCATGAAGGAATCCCTGAGCCTGAAGCAATCCATTATGACGGAATTTATGAAGAAGCGATGTACTACATGCGTCTTGTCAGGCTTGAACATAAGGCACAACATTCATCAAACCTGTTAAGTGGTGGCGAGAAACAGAGACTCATACTTGCCCGACAGCTTGCAGCAAAACCTAAACTTCTACTCCTTGATGAACCGGTAACAATGACAGACCCCGGTACAAAACAGGAGATGCTTGATGTCATAAAGGACATCAGGAAAGAACTTAACATTCCTATTATAGTTGTTTCACACCTGCCGGAGATCCACCTTTACCTTGCAGACAAGGTCGTTTACCTTGAAGAAGGAAAGGTTGTTGAAACCGGAGAAGCTAAAAGTGTGCTGAAACATTTCCTCAAGGATATTAAAGAGCAGACACCTCTTGCAGAAATAACCAGCAAGGAACCTGTCATAAAAGTAAGAGGACTTTCAAACCGCTTTGCACTCCTGCGTGTAGGAGAAGTCCTGAAATTCGATAATCTTTCCCTTGACATAAACAAGGGAGAGATCACAGCTCTCATCGGACCATCCGGTTCCGGAAAGACAACACTGCTCAAAATGATAGAGGGACTCAGGTTCCCTAAAGAAGGAGAGATCACTTACCTGCATGAAGGAAAGTGGCTCAACATTATTGATTTTACCATCCAGCGCCTGGATCTTCGCAGAAAGATGAGCATTATGCACCAGGAATTCACGCTGTCACCACATTCCACCATTAGAGATCAGCTTGCATTCAAACTTCGCCTGAAAGGAGAAGGGTCCCTGGACTATGCAAGACAGAAAGCTGCAGAATATGGAATATCTGATGAGAATCTTGACATTCTTTACAGAATTACAGAAGTGACAGAAGAAGAAAAGGACAAGACACTTCGCGAGATTGGCTTATCCATAGATATTTACGCAAAACTTTTCCCTGCGATCACCAAAGGTACAGTTGACACACAGGCAGCAGAGGTTTTTGAAACTCTCGACCTTCCAATGTCAATTCTGGACAAAACACCATACCAGATCAGTGGTGGAGAACATGTCAGGGCATACATAGCACTGGCACTTGTCACAAGTCCTGAAATACTCATGCTTGACGAACCATTTGGTGACCTTGACCCTGTAACACTCAGGGACGTAACCAATTCCCTGAAGAACATAAACAGGAAATTCGGCACTACAATTGTGTTTGTAAGCCACCATACCGATTTTGTAAGGGAAGCTGCGCACAGAGCAATTCTTCTGGATGATGCAGAGATCACAATGGATGGAAATCCAGATGACGTTTGCCAGAAGCTCATAGACATGAGCCATGCAAAATATCTTGAGCATGACCTGCATGAACTTGTAGACAATTAACCACATGGCCTTCGGGCCTGTAACTCTTTTTTGTAAATATCCTTTTTTAGACGTAGTCTTATATTCAGAACAAGATATTTATTGTAACACCTGCTAATTAATCATTGGAGGTTTAATATGAAAGATATCATTACAGACTATACCGAAATCGCGAAAAAGGTCGGTCTTTTTGGAATAGGCTTATGGGCACTGACTGAAGAAAAGATACAGGACATCACTGATGACCTTATCGAAAATGGGGAGATCAAGAAGGAAGAAGGTAAGAAATTCGTCCGTGAAGTTATGGACGAACAGAAGAAGCAGAAGGAAGAGATTGAGAAGAAGATCTCAACAAAGGTCCAGGAAACCATCAACAAGGCAGATGTTGCAACAAAGGATGAGGTAAGGGAACTTAAGGATATCATTTCAAGTCTTGAAGCTAAGATAGACAAACTTGTAGACTCCGGCAAGGAAAAAGACCTTTAAATCTTAAAAGGAGGAGTGCCCTTCAGCAAAGATAACAACCTCTTTTTAAATTTTTCAAAGGCACTTTATTCTTTAACCAGTGAACACAGGGAAGGAAATCCCGAAGCAATAGTGCAGGAGTGGAGCTTTTTTCCACTTAGTCCCTGTACAGGTGATGTTCTGGACATAACAGGCAGTACAGAACCTGATGAAACTATCACAATGGCAGTTGCTTTTTCAATAACTTCCCCGGTTTCCGATAACAGATATGAGCACCTGTTTGAGAAAGTTGGTATTCCCGGAGGAAGTAACAGTTTTCAGGTCATGGCGCAGAAGGTGCACGACCTTAATTTCATTGTGAGAATGTTCGTTGACTTCAAACGCAGTTTTGATGCGGAAGACGGCATCGCACAGTTCTATGAAAAGAACGTACCACACGGAAATTATGAAATTGTCATTAATGGGAATGCCGTTGAAGGCGAGAAAGATGTCAGACTGGATTTTCTGGCAACCCAGACTATTAAAGCTGACAATGAAGGCAAGTTTCACCAGAAATATGACACCTGCACATTACCTGAGGGGGAGTTCACAGTAAAGATTGGAAATCGTGAGAAAGTGATAAGCCTGACAGACGGAACAAAAGAATAAAGAAAAAAGACAGGGAAAGCAAAGAGGATTTAAAAAAAACAGGCAAGGGAATTACAATCCCTTTGAGATCATCAGCTTGATAAAATCGGTTGATTCCATAACCGGAACGCTGTCAATAAGACAAACATCAGACCATGGAATATTGAATTCTGCGTATGCTTCGTTGCTTTCTGCCTCATAAAGGATGAAATAGCGGCCTCCGTTGAGGTCTACCCACTGGTTGATCACAGTTATTCCTGCAGGTGGCCTGAGATTCTTGAAATGTTCAATAACCTTATCATTATCCTGAGGATCCCAGGTACTTATATCGAAAAATAACATCTATTCACACTCCTTTTCTATTTTCTAAAGAAGCCATTTTGTTATGGCAAAGATAATCAGAGTTAAGGAATTATATAACTGTCCCTTTAAATAAAAAATAGAATAGTAACTCATTATGAACTAGAGAAACTATCAGCACAATATTTTATGCGATAATTTAATAATAAAGCCAGTACAATTAAATAATACATCCAAATAAAAAAATCGAAGTCATGGGCATCATGAAACCAAGAAAGATCCACAGATATTCAATGATCAGGAGATATGGCAAGATCGTTGATGCGCTCATAAAATATGAATTCGGCTACATTGTTGACCGTATGGGACTTCAAAATCTAAGACCGCTTCGTTCAAGGATCAGAAAGCAGGAAAAAGTTCTCAAGGATACCGATACCGGACCGATGAAAGCCAGGATGATGCTTGAGGAACTTGGTCCCACTTACATTAAACTTGGCCAGATCCTCAGCATGCGTCAGGACCTTATTCCGCCGGATTATGCCAATGAGTTCGCAAAACTCCAGGACAATGTCCAGCCATTTGAAATGGATGAAGTAGAAAAGCTCATAAGAGCTGAACTTGGCTCTGAAATAAAGGATATTTACGAGTTCTTTGAGCCTATTCCCATTGCAGCAGCATCAATTGGCCAGGTACACCGTGCAAAATTGAAAAGCGGTGAAGACGTTGTTGTAAAAGTCCAGAGACCAGGTATCAGGAAAATAATAAACTCAGACCTGGACATCATGTACAGCATCGCTCATTTTGCAGAAGAGCACCTGCCTGAAGCTAAACTCTATCAGCCGGTTGGCATTGTAGAGGAGTTTGAACGTAGCATAAAAGCAGAAATGGACTACACCCAGGAAGGCAGGAATGCAGACCATTTTGCACGCAATTTCAGGGATGATCCAAGAATATACATTCCTAAGGTCTACTGGGACTGCACCAGTGCAAAAGTACTCACACTTGAATTTATAGACGGTGTAAAAAGTAGTTCTTTTGGAGAACTTGACCGCATGGAAGTTGACAGGCAAGAAATTGCCATCGATGTCCTGAAAGCTTTCATGAAGCAGATATATGAGGATGGATTTTTCCATGCAGACCTGCATCCCGGAAATGTATTCATCATGAAGGATGGCAGGATCGCGCTTCTTGACTTTGGCATGGCAGGATTCCTTTCCCAGGACATGCGCAACCTGCTTATTGACGATCTGATAGCATTAACGAGAGGAGATACTGTCCTTTATATTGAGCTGCTCAGGGAACTTGGCTCCATTGATGAGAACACAGACCTTTCAGCACTTAAGATCGATATTGACCAGTTGATCTACAAATATTATGGCAGACCACTGAGGCAACTGAACACTGCGCTTATACTTGAGGAAATGATCAACCTTCTGAGAAAGTATCAGGTCAGAGTGCCCTCAAATGTTGCATTGCTTTCAAAAGGAGCAATGACTGCTGAAAGCTTTGGAAGCTTCATGGACCCGAATATCAACCTGACAGTGGTAGCAGAGCCTTTTGCAAAGAAAGCAATAAAGGACAGGCTAAGACTTACAAATATCGCAGGAAGCACTTTCAAGGATGCAAGCAACTGGGCGCGGGTGCTCCATAAAGCACCGATAAAGATAGGACATATTCTTGATATTGCAGAAAGAGGCTACCTGAAACTGCGTTTTGATCCTCATGGATTTGACAGGGTAGTGTCCGAGATAGATGCTGCAAGTAACCGCCTTTCATTCAGTCTTATCATTTCAGCCATAATAGTTGGCTCATCGTTTATTATACAGACAGGCATGGAGCCGCATATATGGGGAGTTCCTCTGCTGGGAGTTATTGGTTTTCTCATGGCGGGATTCCTTGGAATGTGGCTTGTTGTCTACATCCTGAGGACCGGAAGACTATAAGGCACAAGAACATATATTTATCGCACATCTTAAATAGACAAAAATATAACTACTAGCCGTTGAAGTGTCCTTCAACGAACATCTTCGGGTGAAAAAATGACAGATCCAAACGTTGAAAGAAAGCTTGTTGAGATCATGCGAATTATTAATGAAAGCGACAAGCCTTTAGGTGCACGCCTTATCGCTGATGAGCTCCATAACCGTGGTTATGCAATAGGTGAAAGAGCCGTCAGGTATCATTTGCGGATACTGGACGAGCGAGGCTTTACAAAGAAGCATGGTTACATTGGCCGCACCATAACCGAACGTGGAAAGAAGGAACTCAACGACGCACTTATCAGCGACAGGTTCGGTTTTGTCATCACCAAGATAGAAGAGCTGATCTACAAGGCAGACTATGATCTTGAGACTGGTAAAGGAAATGTTATTGTCAATATCACCAATATCGACAAAGATGACTTTGACAATGCCACTGATATCATAAAATACGCCATGGACCATGGTGCTACTATCAGTCCGAGAGTAGGAATTATTGAAGAGGACACTGACCTTGACATTTATGTCCCTGACGGCAAAGTTGCCATCGCAACGGTGTGCAGTATTACTTTTGACGGATTGCTCCTGAACAATGGAATACCGGTAGTTCCGATCTATGGAGGCCTCATGCAGATGGAAGATTACTCGCCTGCAGGCTTTTTGGACCTTATCTCATATAGCGGAACATCAATTGATCCTATCAAGATATTCCTGAGGCGAAAGGCAACATCCATTCTTGAAGCTATTGATACAGGCAACGGAAAGATGCTTGCAAATGTTCGCCAGATACCTGCATCAGCAGCAACAAGAGCCGAAGAGTTGCTGAGTATTGCAGCCAAACACGATATTTCCGGCCACCTTACCATCGGCGAACCTGGAGAGGACGTACTCTATGCACCGATCGAAAGAGGAAAGATAGGCATCCCTGTGATGGTTGGAATTAATTCTGTTGCAGCCGTTGAAGAAGCTGGCATAAAGGTAGATACACATCCGGTATCAGCAGTTATGGAATACAGCAAGATGAAAAAACTCTGAGCAAGATTATTGCACAGAACCTTTTTTAGTTACCTGATTTTAGAACAGGCGGACATCCTTACTACATTGAGGAGGATCCATGATTTCCGCTCAAAATTTTAATAATTTAGGCCATATTAAAGTCTTGCCCCACAAAAATCGCAAATAATGCTATATTGCACGAAAAACAGAGAACTCTATTTATATTACTGGGTACTAAAAATATCTAATGTGCGGGATTTGCGGTTTTCATGCATAATTTAGGCGCCAAATGTGCTTTACTGTATGAAATAATTACTCTAAAAAATACTAAAAACCATAGAGTATCGTGCAGATACCAATGCATTTAAATAAGATGAAGTCTACACATAGCATCCGTCTTCCTATGAAGATGAAACAAAGGTGTTACTCATGTATGGAATATCACAGAAACTCAATTCAAAGATGATCTGGCAGGTTTTACTGCTAATGAGCGTCATATTTATGGTATTTATAGGTCCAGCATCCGCTGAAACAATCGAAGAGAATACTGCTGCAATTGCAGATCTGCAGACAGCACTTACTGTACTGTGGCTGATTATTGCCGGTGCAATAGTATTCCTGATGCATGCAGGTTTCTCACTAGTTGAGATTGGTCTCACAAGAACCAAGAACACAGCCAACATTCTCATGAAGAACTTCATGACCATCTGTCTTGGTGTAGTTGTATACTGGGCAGTAGGCTGGGGAATTATGTACGGTGCTGACTATGCTGGCCTTATTGGTATTGACCAGTTCTTCCTCCAGGGAGCCGACAATGCACTCTGGAACAGCTGGTGGTTCCAGATGGTCTTCGCAGCAACTGGTGCAACAATTGTTTCCGGTGCAATGGCTGAGAGGACTGACTTCAAGGCATATCTTATTTACACAATTCTTATGGTAGCACTCATCTACCCGGTATATGGTCACTGGGTATGGAGCGGTTCAGGAATTCTTACAAGCGGTTTCCTTGTCGATGCAATTGGTGTTGCACACCACGACTTCGCAGGTTCCGGTGTAGTACACTCAATTGGTGGATACTCAGCTCTTGCTGGTGTTCTTCTTGTAGGTCCAAGGATCGGCAAGTTCAAGAACGGAAAGCCAATAGCAATTCCAGGTCACAGCCTTCCACTTGCATTCCTCGGTACACTTATACTGGCATTCGGCTGGGTAGGATTCAACGGTGGTAGTACCCTTGATGGAAATGACCCATTCGTCAGCCTTGTAATTGCAAACACATTCATAGCAGGTGCAATCGGTGGTATCACTGTAATGGTCATCACCTGGCTTAAGACAGGAAAGCCTGACCCATCCCTTACAGCAAACGGACTTCTTGCAGGTCTTGTAGCAATCACAGCTCCTTGTGGCTCAGTCAGCAACTGGGGAGCACTCATCATCGGCATAATCGGTGGTATCATAGTATACGCAGGAGTAATGTTCAATGAGAACGTACTCAAGCTGGATGACCCTGTAGGTGCAATTGCAGTACACGGTTACACAGGTAGCTGGGGACTTATCGCAGTAGGACTCTTCGCACTCGGAACCGATGGTACAATCCTCGAAGGTGCAGCATACACCGCTGAGACAGCAGGTCTCTTCTACGGTGGCGGAGTACAGCTCCTTATGATCCAGATCGTTGCAGTCATACTCAGTATAGTATGGGCATTCGGAATCTCATTCATCATCTTCAAGGTACTCGATGCAATAATTGGAATCCGTGTATCTGAAGAGCACGAGATCGCAGGACTGGATGTAGTCGAGCACGGAATCAGTGCATACCCAGAATTCATGATACTTAAGGAGTGATGTCAAATGATGAAGATCGAAGCAATAATAAGGCCAACAAAGATCCACGAAGTCAAGGATGCCCTTGACGAAGCCGGATTTGAAAGTGTGACCGTGACCGATGTAAAAGGCCGTGGTAAGCAGAAGGGCGTAATGCAGCAGTGGAGAGGACGCAAGTACTGTGTCGACCTGTTGCCAAAGATAAAGATGGAAATGGTAGTGGCAGATGATAACGTTGACAAAGTTGTTGACATTATCATGAAGACCGCAGCAACCGGCTCCATAGGAGACGGTAAGATCTTTATTTACCCTGTAAGCAAGATCATCAGAATCCGTACAGGAGAAACAGACGGGGAAGCACTTTAAGTGCTTTCTCCATCCTATCTTTTTTGGCATTGCACAACAAATTCTAAAAACAATCACCGTGAGCCCCGGAAATTCAACGTATACCTATTGTAAAAGGATTCTGCAGTCCAGTTGTCACAATATAGCACTTCCATAGTTTCGGGGCTCTTCCCTAAAAATGTCTTTTTTGAAAATAATATCCGTTCACGTATAAAAACACAAATATAATATAATTTGATATTATATGTTGTGCGTGATACTTTGACGGGGAAGGATAAAATACTGATAGTCGACGATGAGAAGATCAACGTCGCGGTTCTTACATCATATCTTTCTGATAACTATGATGTAATTACAGCTTCCACTGGCGAGGAAGCATTAAAGATAGTAAAAAAAGAAGAGCCGGATCTGATCTTACTCGATGTCATCATGCCAGGAATGGACGGGTTTGATGTATGCAGAATAATCAAACACGACTATAAACTGGACTTTATACCAATAATCATGCTTACTGCCCTTACTTCAAGGGACGATCACCAGAAAGGCATCGAAGTTGGCGCAGATGATTTTCTGAAGAAACCTGCGGACAGGTTTGAGCTGGAAAAGAAGATCACAGCACTGCTGCGTATCAAGGAACAACATGACTCTCTTCTGCGTGACCGCAATAAAGCATACGAATATCTGGACTATGTCGGCGTTTTAATAGCAGTACTTGACAGAGACTATAAACTCATTCATATCAACCAGAAAGGCGCGGATATCCTCGGATATAACAGGAATAACATCACAAACAGAGATTGGATCGACCTTATCGTATCAGAGAGCTATGCAAACCTTGTAAGAAAAAAGTATGACATGCTCATGGATGGGATCATGGATGAAACTGATTGTTCAGAATATCCCATAATGACAATTACCCGAAAAGAGAAACTTTTCAAATGGCACTATTCAGTCCTGAAGGATGCAAAAGGCAATATCACAAACATCCTGATGTCAGGAGAAGATATTACCGAAAAGAGAAAGGATGAGATAAAGCTCATGGAATATGCTAAAGAGCTTCAAAAGTCCAATGAAATAAAAGACCTTTTTACAGATGTTCTCCGCCATGACCTGCTAAACCCCGCAGGACTTATCAAATCGTTCACAGAGCTCCTTGAAGAGACTGCAACCAGTGAAAAACAGGAACGTATCATAGAGAATATCAAAAGGTCAAATCTCAAGCTTATAGAGCTTATAGAGAATGCGGCCAAACTCGCCAAACTTGAGTCCATCGATGAGATGGCATTTATAAGGACAGACCTTTGCTCCATGATAGAAACTGTAGGCAATAGCTTTGAGCAGACACTTGATAACCAGGACATGAAGCTGGTATTTGAGATGCCTGAAACTTGCTTTGCACTTGCCAATCCCATGATAGAGGGAGTACTCACCAATCTCATATCAAATGCTATCAAATACAGCCCTGACAACACAACCATTACTTTAAAAGTGGAAGAACTGGCAGACAAATGGAAGATATCGGTGGCTGACCAGGGAGACGGTGTGCCTGACAAAGACAAAGAAGCCGTATTCACACGTTTTAACAGGTTACATAAGGAGAATATCAAAGGCAGCGGAATAGGACTTGCAATTGTCAGGAGAATCATGGACCTTCATGGAGAAAAGGTCGGGGTCATAGATAATCCGCAAGGACGGGGGAGCATCTTCTGGTTTACTCTGAAAAAAGCGCTTTGACCTCAAAAGAGAGAATAAAAAAATGGTGCACAAGTTGTGCACCTTGTCTGTTCTACAATTGAATAAGGTGGATGTCGTATGCCATCTCACCGTGAATGGACATGTCAAGTCCCTGGTGCTCCTCATCATCTGATACTTTTACAGGTGATACATAGTCGATTGCTATGAGCATTATGTAAGTGAACACAAACGCATAGAGGGATGCTGCAGCCACTACGATGAGCTGTATCATGAAGAAAGTGCTGCCACCATAGAGGAGACCGTCAGCACCATTCGGATTGATCGCTGTTGATGCAAATACACCGAGAAGTACAGTACCGAGCACACCGCCCATGCCGTGAACTCCCCATACGTCCAGTGCGTCATCCCATCCAAGCTTGTTCTTGATGTGGACACAATAGTAGCAGACAAATCCTGCAGCTATTCCAAAGAGTGCTGCCACAGGCATTGACACATAACCTGCTGCCGGTGTGATAGTTGCTAGTCCTGCAACAGAACCTGTCAGAAGTTCCACGAACTTTGGTTTTCCCTGTTTGGTCCATGCGATAGTGAGCCATGTGATAGCCGCAAATGATGCTGAGATGTCAGTATTGAGGAATGCAAGTGGCGTGATAGTGTCAACGTTGAGCTCGCTTCCTGCGTTAAATCCATACCATCCAAACCACAGAAGAGCTGTACCTATTGCAACCAGCGGAAGACTGTTAGGTTTGGATGCACGGTCCTTTCTTGAACCTACATAGAACACCGATGCAAGTGCTGCAAAACCCGCTGTTGCATGAACGACGATTCCGCCTGCATAGTCAAGTACTCCGATGTGTGCGAGCAGACCGCCGCCCCATACCATGTGGACGAATGGATAGTACACAAGTACCTGCCAGAGAACAAGGAATATGAGGTATGCCTTGAAGGTAACACGGTTGACAAATGCTCCTGTGATAAGTGCCGGAGTGATGATAGCGAACATCATCTGATAGGATATGAAGACGATCTCAGGAATAGCATCGTTAGCTGAGAATGCAGAGGTTACGGTTACACCATTTAAGAACATCTTGTCAAGGTTACCGATGATGCCACCTTCACCACCGCTGAAACAGAGAGAATAACCCACGATGAACCAGAGAATGGTTGTAATTCCCAGGGACACGAAACTTTGCATCATTATCCCTAAGATATTGCGTTTACATGCCAGTCCGCCATAGAAAAAGGCCAGTCCCGGTGTCATGAGCATTACAAGGCTTGTGGCCACCAGCATAAATCCTGTAGTACCTGTATCAAACATAGAATATACCTGCCTAGATAGCTAAGTTTAAATGTATATTAGTTAGAGCTACGAAACACATTGCCCTTTTCCGCCCTGGTTCTATTTTAAGATTACGACTAACGGTTAGAAAAACCCTGCATAAAATAGAAGAGAAAAACAATGATGATAACTCGCCGCAGAATCCGCAACAGATAACCAGTACCACATATCCCGGATATTTGCAATAGCATTCTTTTTTTCAGATATGCCTGCACTAAACCCAAAAAAAACAATTTGCAAGCTAAAACCAAAGTAGCCATCCGCTAAAGGCGGCACATTCCAATACCTCTGCACAGAGAAAATTGCATCTATACCTGGAATTCTACAGAAGGAATACGAAGAAAGTATTCCACTGCAACATGTCAGTTATTTTGTTCATCTATTTGGAAAACGCCGGCTTTGCCGGACCCTTCGGGATAATTCAAGTTATCCATGATCTGTGATGAATCGATTTTCTGCTTCCTTGAAGTTATAATTATAATAACAGGATCTCTACAGAGTCGGGAGAATAAAACGGACTTGCCCATAAATTCGACTTGACCACAAACTCAGCTATTTGACTATAAAGTAGCTTTCTTGACTATAAGGTAAAATTATCAATAGCAAGCAAGAAATCATCTTTGTAACAAAATGAAATAATACGCGATTTGTTCTGAGGTGGCAAACGGTAACCGTGTCTAACTAAACATTACAAAAGGGGTTGTAGAATCGCACTTTGTCCGAAAAATAGGGTATTTATCGGACAAATCGCATAATATGCTACTACTTATTAGTGGTATGAATATACCGATATGTTAATTTATTTGTGACTATATATCAATATTTATGGGAAATAGTAAAAAAATGATTTTAACATATCGTTTTATGAAATGGCAATTGTTGTTGGTTTTTTTGTTTGCATTATTATCTGGTTCTGTAGTAGCAAGTGAAATTGATGAGCAAAATTCTTTTGTTATTAACAATAGTGATTTTTCTGATTATGAGACTGCTATTTTTGAAGAATTAGAACATGATCCTGATATGATTGCTATCCGAGGAACAATACCTATAATAAACAATTCAGAAGAACTAGAAGAGTGGGATGCGGAGCTTCGTAGTCATAGAGAAAACATAGGGTATTTGATTGAACCATATATGATTTCAAATGGCAGTTTAGTAGTAGCATTTGGATATAATAGTGATGGTTACATACGTGTTTTGATTAACAAAGATATAAAATCAGAAATTAATAATACGACAATTGATATGCTATATCAAATAATAGAAAAAGAATATGAGCAAGAAGGAATTAGCAATGTTCCTGTTGTTTTTATGTTCCGATATAAAGCCACTGAGACACTCGAAGAAGAAAGATATTTATCAGGATTTAGTTCACTATTATCTTTATTTATTATCATGTATTTGGTGTCCCTGAAAAAATCTAATTACTAATTATTTAGTTATAACTGGCTAAATATCCTTTTTCTCTCTTTTTTGTTTATTCGACCTCGGAAATGAATTTCCGAGATTCAATTTGACCATAAAGTAAGCTACTTGACTATAAAGTAGGCAATTTGACCACAAAGTAAGGCACTTTATGGGCAAGCCCGAATAAAACTATAAGTATAAGTAATATTAACTAATACATAGGATTCCGTTAGCATCCTAACTAGCATAGAACCTGCTTCTAAAAAAAGCAAAAAACAAAACGAAACACACACATACCCTGCGATCATGGATGACCAGCCATGAGAAAAACGTTTACAGGGATTTAGGACTAACTACCTCTTAGGTTATATGCCCGCACTGAATGCAGCTCCAATGTACCAGAGCGGGCACTTCTCATTTTTCAGATATTTTTAGACAGACCTAAAATATAATACTGCAAGAATACTGCCTTGACCTTTCAGGTGGCAGTTCATACTATAACGGTCGGATATTACAATATATAAGTGTTTGCCAAAATAGGATAAAAAATCCAGATTTTAGCTGATTTTGACAAAACGTTACAACTTTTCCGGCAAAACAACGGAATGAATAAAAATTGCCAAAGCACACTCTTTTTTGAGTTTTTACAAAAAATAAAAGAAAGTAACTAAACAATAGTCTTAAATATAAGAACATAGTACATAGGATTCCGTTGTATGATGCAAAATAACGCAGCTCCAATAATTAACACAGTCGTACAACAAACACAAAAAAAACACATCAAAAAGTACAGAAGGAAAAGACCATGCGACAAGTAGCAATATACGGAAAGGGCGGAATCGGAAAGTCAACAACAACTCAGAATTTGACAGCAGCACTCGCCACCATGGGCAAAAAGATACTGTTAGTAGGATGTGACCCTAAGGCAGACTCTACAAGAATGCTTCTCGGAGGTCTTAACCAGAAGACAGTGCTCGACACATTAAGATCAGAAGGCGACGAATCCATCGAACTCGACAAGCTTCTCCAGCCAGGATTTGGCGGAATCAAGTGCGTGGAATCCGGCGGACCAGAACCTGGTGTCGGTTGTGCAGGCAGAGGAATTATCACCTCAATCGGACTCCTTGAGAACCTTGGTGCATACGAAGAAGATCTCGACTACGTATTCTATGACGTACTCGGTGACGTAGTATGTGGAGGTTTCGCAATGCCTATCAGAGAAGGAAAGGCACAGGAGATCTACATTGTAGCCAGTGGCGAACTCATGGCAATCTATGCAGCAAACAACATCTGTAAGGGTATCCAGAAGTACGCAAAGGGCGGTGCACGTCTTGGTGGAATCATCTGTAACAGCAGAAAGGTAGACGGAGAGCGTGAACTTCTCGAAGCATTCGCAGCAAGGCTCGGAAGCCAGCTCATTCACTTCGTACCAAGAGACAACATTGTCCAGCGCGCAGAGATCAACAGAAAGACAGTCATTGACTTTGATCCGGACTGTGACCAGGCAAAGGAATACCTGACACTCGCAGCGAATGTTGAGAACAACAAGATGTTCGTAGTTCCAACACCACTGGAAATGGACGATCTCGAAGCAATGATGGTAGAATTCGGAATTATTGAACTCTAAATGGAATCTGAGGTGAAAAAACAATGCAGATGATCCGTGCAATAATCAGACCAGAAAAGGTAACTGAAGTTGTAGATGCACTCGAGAAGGAAGACTTCGTATCCCTTACCAAGACCGATGTATTCGGAAGAGGTAAGCAGAGAGGTATCCACACAGCAGAATTACAGTTTAACGAACTTCCAAAGACAATGCTCATGCTGGTAGTAGAAGATGCTGACAAGGACAAAGTCCTTGAAGTCATCACTGCCTCAGCTCGCACAGGAAAGTACGGAGATGGTAAGATCTTCGTAAACCCGGTAGAAAGCGCATACACAGTCCGTACAGGCGCAAGCGGACTTTAAATCCGTGGAGGGATCTTAAATGAAGGAAATAACGGCGATCATCCGTATGAACAAGGTGCAAAAGACACTTGATGCCCTTGATGAATGCGGATACCCCTCATTCACCGTAGAAAAGGTGATGGGTCGCGGTAAGCAAAAGGGATTGTGCTTTGAGTTCAACCCTCCACTTCCAGAACAGCCAGAACCAGAGCTTTCACACATACCTTTTGTCCCAAAGAGAATGTTCACAATCGTTGTGGATGACAAGGCAGCTGATGAGATCATACAGAAAATAATCACAGTCAACCAGACAGGCCATTCCGGAGACGGGAAGATCTTTGTCACAGACATACCTGAAGCTATCAGAGTAAGGACAGGAGAATCTGGAGAAGACACTGTAGGGAGGAATGTAGAATGAGTTCTGAAGTAGAGAGGTCACAGAGCGTCATCGATGAGATGATGAAGATCTATCCTAAGAAGACTGAAAAGGATAGAAGGAAGCACTTTACAGTAAAGGACTCCTGCGAAACAGAGCAGCACATCGAAGCCAACGCCAAGACAGTTCCTGGTATAATGACAAACCGTGGTTGTGCATATGCCGGTGGAAAGGGTGTGGTAATGGGACCTATCAAGGATATGGTTCACATCACACACGGACCAATTGGCTGTGGATACTACACCTGGGGAACCAGACGTAATCTGGCAAAGGCAGAAGATGGCGGCGACAACTACCTGCAGTACTGTTTCTCAACAGACATGAAAGAAACAGACATTGTGTTCGGTGGTGAAAAGAAGCTCAAGGAAGCAATTGATGATGCAATGAGGATCTTCAAGCCAGGAGCTATCTCCATCAATGCAACATGTCCTGTAGGACTTATCGGTGACGATATTGAATCCGTTGCACGTAATGCAGAAAAGGATTATCCTGGTCTAAAGGTACTGGCTCTTCGCTGTGAAGGATACAGAGGAGTAAGTCAGTCAGCAGGACACCACGTTGCAAGTAACGTGATCATGGAACAACTTATCGGTACCGAGGAACTTGAGAACCCAACACCATTTGACATCAACATCTTTGGTGAATACAACATTGGTGGTGACCTCTGGGAAGTCAAGCAGCTCTTTGAGAAGATCGGATACCGTATCGTATCAAGCTTCACTGGTGACGGTTCATACCACAACATTTCAAAGGCACACCTGGCAAAGCTCAGTATCCTCCTCTGTCACAGGTCAGTTAACTACACTAACCGTATGATGGAAGAGAAGTACGGAGTTCCATGGCTCAAGGTCAACTACGTTGGTGTCGAAGGAACAAAGAAGACACTCAGAAAGATGGCTGAATACTTCGATAATGAAGAGCTGACCAGGAAGACTGAGGAAGTTATCGAAGAAGAAATGGCAATGATCCAGCCTGAACTTGAAAAGTACAGGAACAAACTCCAGGGCAAGACAGCATTCATCTATGCCGGTGGATCAAGATCCCACCACTACCAGAACCTCTTTGAGGATCTCGGAATGAAGGTACTTGTTGCAGGATACCAGTTCGCTCACCGTGATGACTACGAAGGTAGGCAGATCCTTGACGGCCTGAAGGAAAAGGCATCCAGTGGAATTCTTGAAGACCTCCACTATGAAAGAGATCCAAACTTCACACCAGCAATCAGTCCGGAACGTATGGAAGAACTCAAGGAAAAGCTTGGTCTCATGCAATATGAAGGAATGCTTCCTGAAATGAAGGATGGTGCGATCATGGTGGACGACCTTAACCACCACGAGACAGAATTCCTCATCAAGGAACTCAAGCCAGACCTGTTCTGTTCCGGTATCAAGGACAAGTACTGGGCACAGAAGATGGGAGTCCCATCCAGACAGATACACTCATATGACTACAGCGGCCGTTACACCGGATTTACTGGTGTACTGAACTTTGCAAGAGACGTAGACATGGCAGTAAACAACCCAAGCTGGAAGCTCCAGAAGACTCCATGGAAGGGAGCATAAAGGAGGGCTAAAAATGTTAGATTATACACCAAAGGAAAAGGTGGAGAGAAATGCACTGGTTGTTAACCCTGCAAAGATCTGCCAGCCTATTGGCGCATCATATGCTGCACTGGGCATACGCAACTGTATGCCTCACAGCCACGGTTCACAGGGATGTCTTTCATACCTGAGGATGTGCCTTACAAGACACTTCAGGGAACCAACCATCGGTACAACCAGCAGTTTCTATGAAGGAACTGCAGTATTCGGCGGTGCATCAAACCTCAAGCAGTCACTCAAGAACATAGAAGCTGTATACACACCTGAAGTTGTAGCAATTCACACAACCTGTCTCTCAGAGACAATTGGTGACGATGTAAACTCCATCATAGAAGATGTAAAGGAAGAAGGACTCATCGACCCATCCATCAAGCTCTGTGCAGCATCAACCCCAAGTTATGTGGGTTCCCACGTAACAGGTTACGACAACATGGTAAAGTCATTTGTCACAACCTTTGCACAGAAGACAAAGCCAAACGGAAAGCTGAACGTAATTCCTGGTTTCGTAGACCCTGGAGACATTCGTGAGATCAAGAGATTACTCTCTATCATGAATATCCCTACAATCGTCTTCCCTGACCAGACAGATGTTCTGGATACCGGAATTGGAATGGAAAGAGGACTGTTCGCAAACGGTGGAACACCGATCGGTGACGTAGAGGACAGTGCAAACTCCATGGGTACCATCGCACTCTGTGGAATGGCAGGAGGCGCAGCAGCAACCGTATTCAAGAACAAGTTCAAGATGCCGGTACAGATTGGCCCTGCACCAATAGGCGTACGCTTTACAGACAGGTTCGTTATGAAGGCAGCTGAGCTTGCAAACGTTGCTATCCCACCTGAACTTGAACAGGAAAGGGCAAGGGTCGTTGACATGATGACAGATGCTCACCCACACTTCTACGGAAAGAAGGTAGCCATATTCGGTGACCCAGACATAATAGAAGGTCTGACAAGCCTGGTGCTTGAAATGGGAATGGAACCAACTGTGGTACTCTCCGGTTCAGAGAGCAAGGCTTTCGAGGAAAGGGTATCTGAAATGGTACACCCATTGTATCCAGACTCACAGATCCTTACCGGGGCAGACCTGTTCACTCTCCACCAGATCATCAAGAACGAACCTGTGGACATGCTGATAGGTAACACCTATGGTAAGCACATAGCACTTGCAGAAGACATACCACTGATCAGGGTAGGATTCCCGATCATGGACAGGGCAAACCTCCACCACTTCCCGGTCATGGGATATGCAGGAGCAGCCCGCATGATCGAGTGGATCGGAAACACTTTCCTTGACATCAAGGACAAGACAGTTCCTGAAGAAGAACTTGAGGTCGTACAGTAACGACCTCTTCATATTTAAAGAAAAACAAGAGGCTGTACAGTAACGGCCTCTGCACATTTATTTCGGAGTGAGAACATGCCAGACATTACAAGCGTGGTTGACACGCTGGATGAAAGAAAGCCATACATAGAACTGAAGCAGGCAAACAAGTTCGGAGAACTTTCATGCGATAGTACATCTATTGCAGGTTCAATGAGCCAGAGAGCCTGTGTATATTCAGGAGCACGTGTGGCACTTAATCCCGTAACCGATGCAATTCACCTCGTGCACGGTCCTATAGGTTGTGCAAGCTACACCTGGGATATCAGAGGAAGCCTGTCAAGTGACAAGGAGACCTTCCGTACCAGTTTCTCAACTGATATGAAGGAACTCGATGTTGTATTCGGTGGCGAGAAAAAACTCTCAAAGAGCATTGACGAACTGGTCGAGTTATACAACCCGCCTGTCATCTTTGTCTATTCAACCTGTATTGTCGGTATAATCGGCGACGATCTCGAAGCCATTTGTAAGGAAGCCACAGAAAGAGTAGGAATACCTGTTATTCCTGTTCAGTCAGAAGGATTCAAGGGTACAAAGTCCGATGGATATAAGGCAGCATGTCATGCACTTATGCAGCTTATCGGAACAAAGGAACCTGAAATTACATCTGAATACAGGATCAACATTCTTGGCGACTACAACGTAGCAGGAGACGTCTGGTTAGTAAAGCCCCTCTTTGAGAAGATGGGAATACAGGTGATCACTTCTATGACAGGAGATGCGACGGCAGATAGCATCTCAAAGGCTCATGGAGCACAGCTGAATCTTGTTCAGTGTTCAGGTTCCATGACATATCTCGCGAAGTGGATGAATAAGAAGTACGGAATACCATTCATAAAGGTCAGCTACTTTGGAATAGAAGACCTTGCAATAGCACTTAGATCAACTGCTGAATTCTTCGGTTCAGAAGAAATGATGAACATCGCAGAAGAAATAATCGAGCAGGAAACAAACAGAATAATGCCTGAAATACAGGAAATCAGAAGCAGACTTGAAGGGAAGACTGCAGCAATTTACATGGGCGGGGCAGCCAAGGCATTAACATTGATAAAGGGCTTCCGTGAACTCGGAATGGAAGTCGTTATAATCGGAACACAGACCGGAAAGAGAGACGATTACAAGCAGATAAGTTACCAGGTAAAGGATGGTACTGTCATTGTAGATGACGCAAATCCACTGGAACTTGCAGACCTCCTTGTAAATCAGAAGGCAGACCTCATGGTTGCAGGTGTCAAGGAAAGGTTCCTGGCTTACAAGCTTGGAGTATCATTCTGTGACTTTAACCATGACAGAACAATTGAGTTTGAAGGCTATGACGGATTCCTTAACTTCGCAAGGGAGCTTGACATTTCAGTCAACAGTCCTGTGTGGAGATACGTCGGCAGCAAGATAGGAGACTCATATTCCGGCAGCAGCGGGGCAGAAGAAACAACTGATTCAACTGCAAAGGCAGGAACAATCAAGAAGATCGAAGGGGATAGCAATATGCAGAAGATCAATCCCATTACATTTCAGCAGGAGCCAGTGGCATGAGTGAAAGAAACTACACCACTGTAAATCCATGTATCATGTGCCAGCCTATTGGCAGCGTAATGGCTTTTAAGGGAATCGAAGATTCAATGGTCCTCTTACACGGATCACAGGGTTGCAGTACTTATATGAGACTGCACCTTGCACACCATTTCAGAGAACCTGTGGACATCGGTTCAAGTTCACTGAGTGAGAAGGGAGCCGTGTATGGTGGAAGCGAGAACCTCAAGAAGGCACTTAAGAACATCATATCACGTTACAACCCAAAGGTCATTGGTGTCGCTACAACGTGTCTTGCAGAGACGATAGGAGATGACATTTCACGAATTATCAGTGAATTCATAGAAGAGGAAAACATTGGCGATGAGAGAATCATCATCCCTGTTCCAACACCGAGCTATGAAGAGAGTCACAACAGCGGATACATCAAGGCTGTTGAAGCTATTGTCAAGACTTTCACGATGGATGATTCAAAGAAGGCCATATTCAACAATAAGCTCAATGTCGTACTTTCAGAGAACATCTCACCTGAAGATACAAGGGAACTGAAGTACGTGTTTGACAGTATTGTGGGACACAACTCATACATACTTCTCCCTGATATCTCTGAGACTTTTGATGCTCCTATGACAGGAGAACTTCACAAGATCCCACAGGGAGGAACAACCCATGCTGATATTGAAGACATGAAGAACAGTGCTGCAACCATCGGACTTGGAATTACCAATGATAACAAAGCGGTCAACTACCTTGAGCAGACCTTTGACATCCCTTCGCAGAATCTGCCCCTCCCGATAGGACTTGAGTACACTGACAGGGTTTTGGCCGCATTGTCTAATATATCCGGGGCAGAGATACCTGACTATTTCCAGAAGGAAAGAGGAAGGCTTATCGATGCCATGGTGGACTCTCACAAGTATGTTTACGGAACTAAGGTTGCCATTTATGGTGATCCTAACAACGTACTGGGTATGCTTTCCCTGGCACTTGAGAACGGAATGCACCCTATTCTTGTGGTTGCTTCCAGCAAGTCTCCAAGGTTTGCTGAGCAGGCCATGGAAAGAGTAAAGCAGGTAAAGCCTGACTGCGATGTCACAATCCTTGAGGATGTTGACTTTGATACCTTCAATGACGCTGTCAAGAAGGCAAAGCCACAGATGCTTATTGGCAACTCAAATGGAAAGTACATTGCAAAGGAAATGAACATCCCGTTAATTAGATTTGGATTCCCGATCCACGACAGAGTCGGTGCCCAGAGGCTACTGACACTTGGATACAAGGGAGCAATGCGCATGCTTGACAGAATTACCAATACTATCCTGGAAGTCCAGGATACTGAATTAGCTGCGAAATGGTCTGAACCGGAAAGCTACGTTCCGCTCGGCGAAAGTAGCTTTCACTCCGCAGAAGCGTGAGGACGAAGCCAAAAATGTGTAAAAACGATGCAGGATGAAAAACGTAAACAAAATCCTGCATTACCTTTTTTTCTTTTTGTTTTGAATTAATAACCAGACAGTTTTTTCAACTTAGTCAACCCAGACGATCGGAGGTTCTTTTTTAGGTGGTTCTTCGGTCATCTTCGATTCATAACCGAATACAATAGGTGCAATTACCCTGTAATCAGGTGTAATCCCTAGTTCCTCAAGTAGTTCAGCACTTTCCTGTACAAAACAGGCAGAACCTATCCAGCAACTGCCAATTCCCATTGAATGAGCTGCAAGCATCATATTCTCAGCACAAAGAGAACAATCATAGTCCGCAGTTATAGCTGCATTATTACCAAGAATAATGATCAGTACCGGAGCATTATAGAATATATCGAATTCTTCCATGGACAGATACTTTTTGAACTCTTCTATCGTTTCACCGGTAGCCTCTTCCAGCTTTGCCAGAAGACGTGGTTTACAGTGATTAGAGATGCGTGTCATCATTTCGCGATTTTTAACTACAACAAAAAACCAAGGCTGACTGTTAAAAGCTGATGGTGCATGGATACCGGCATCAATTATAGCCTTAATATCCTCATTATTTACGTCTTCATCCGTAAACTCACGGACACTTCTTCTGGTCTTTATATTTTCAATTACAGCATTTTCTGCCACACCCATAAATTCACTCCCCTTTTCTTATTTCCCCTTTCTTCTTTCAACTTTTATTTTTTGATTCCAGAAACTCCCTGAGAGAAATCTGCATCAGGCTGTCAGGATCTTCAACATCCTTGTGGACATAGAGACCACACCAGCAGCGTCTCATTGCATCATAGTGTTCCCGGTGAAATGGAATGCACGGGCACACAAGTTTCATGTCATGTTCCCTTTCATCCGTAAGTCCCTGGCATGGACAGAACGGACTGCCTTTTTCTTTTTCAATGTTGACTTCCTGTTCAAGCAGGAACTCAACCAGTTCCTCATCAGGACTGAATTTGTATCCCAGAGGATCCACAACTTTTGAGAACATAGTTCTCAGTTGCTCTTTTCGCTTTTCGTTGTCCATGAAAATCAAAGATCCAGTAATGCAGCATATTTGTCAGGATTGTAGCCAACTACTACTTCATCATCAATTTTAACGAACGGGAATGACATTTCTGCCCCGTGTGCAAGACAATCTTCTTTTATGGCTTCCTTAGTCTTAGCATCTGCTTTATCATAATCAGTATATTCAAAAGGAACATCATGTTCCCTGAAGAATTTCTTAGCCCTCATGCACCAGGGACAGGTGCTCAGGGTATACATTACCACTTTCTTCATTTACCTGCACCTTCCATACTTAAATTTACAAAAACACCTTCTTCCATAACCTTGGTTTCATAGATAGGTACCCTGATCTCTTCTGCATCAAGGAATTTGCCTTCACGGACATCAAATCTCCAGTCATGACAGGGACATTTGATCACGTATTGTTCAAGAGTTCCCTTTGAAAGAGGACACTCCATATGCGGACATTTATTGGACATTGCAAAGAAGTCATCATCAATCCTTAGAACAAGCACTTTGTTGCCTTCTATAAGCAAAGGTTTCTTTTCACCATTGCCAAGTTCATCTTCCTTAAGTGCGAATATCCAGTTATCTTCCTGTTTCATAGATATATTCCCGCTATCACACAAGGACAGATATTTTTCCATCCTTGATCTGTGTTTCATATACATTGACCTTAATTTTGTCTGATGCTACATATGCCCCGGTTCGCAGATCAAAGGTCCAGCTATGACAGGGACATTTGATAGAGTGATCTACAAGAATACCACCCTGCAGAGGACAGTTCATGTGAGGACAACGGTTCTCAATGGCAAAGATCTCTCCGTCAACACGGATCAGCAGAATTCTGACACCTCCCGCTTCCACGGGTTTCATTTTACCTTCTTTCACATCACTTTCACTTGCAGCTACTATCCACGAAGTCATTTGTATTCTCCGTTCATGCGAGATTTAAAGAAGGACAAGTATTTCTCCGTCTTCTACCTTGTTCTCAAAGACAGAAAGCTCTTCATCCTTATCTCCGAGATATTTACCGGACCTTATGTCATATTCCCAACCATGGCACGGACATTTGAGAACAAATTCATCACTAAACGTACCTTTTGATAAACGACAGCCCATGTGTTTGCATTTTCCGAAAAGGGAATATACAGTATCATTCTTTCTGATAAGAAGTACAGGTGTTCCTTTTACCCTTGCAAACTCCATACTGCCTTCTTTAAGGTCATCGTCTTTTATAGCAAAGAACCAGGATTTTTCCGGCATTTATATCTCCCATAAATATTCAGGGATTCAAAAATATAAATAGTTGTCGTGAAATAAAAAAGATGGTAGCAATATTATGTATTGCTACTTCTGTTCTGGAAATAGCGGTATTCTCTCCAGACAAAGAACATACTTACCATAGCAGCCATGAAGTCAGATATTGGAAATGCCATCCATACTCCTGAAAGATCGAAGTAATATGGAAGAAGTATTACCAGTGGTATCAGGAACAGAATCTGACGACACATTGACAGGAAGAATGATGGTTTTGCTTTTCCAACTGACTGGAAGAGTGTTGTTCCGATAACATTCAGACCTATCAGAGGACTTGCAAGAACCATAATTCTAAGGGCTGATGCTCCGCTGCTGATTAGGTCTGCATCGGTGCTGAACATACTGAAGAATGTTCCCGGGAACAGAGAGAGCAGAATAAAACCTGCCAGTCCGAAGAGAGTGGTAATCATAAGTGATTTCTTAACTGACTCGTTGACCCTTTCGTAATTCTCCGCTCCGTAGTTATATCCGACAATTGGCTGCAGGCCATGGGATATTCCTATAATTGGCATTAGTATCAGCATTAACAATTTGATGGCTACACCAAATACAGCTATTGAAAGGTCTCCGCCATAGACTGCGAGCACGTTGTTCAGGACAAGCATCATGAAACTGTTGGATGCTCCCATAGCAAATGAGCCAAAACCGATTGTTGTTATATCTTTGATCAGGCTGAGTTGTGGTTTGAAATTTGCCATTTCAAGCCTGAGGGGGCTTTTGCCACTTATGTAGTAGTATAACAGATAGATGGTACCTGCCAGTTGTGCAAGTACGGTTGCAAGAGCTGCACCTTTTACACCCATGCCAAAGCCGAACATAAGAATGGCATCAAGGAAGATGTTCAGTACTCCTGAAAATACCATGTTGTTCATGGCAACTTTGGAATTGCCTTCTGCTCTTACGAGATTGTTCAGGACAAAACCGAATGTGAATGCAAGTGTTCCCTGCAATATGACAACAGCATATTCTTTTGCGTAGACGAGGTTATCAGCGGTAGCACCGAAGAGATTCAATATTGTATCTACATTGAAGAAGAATATGATCTGGAATATTATACTGAGTACCAGTGTAAAGGTGAAGACATTTCCGAGAGTTCTTTCAGCTTTTTTTACATCTTTAGAGCCAAGCATTCTGGAAATTACCGAGGAACCGCCAACACCTATGCCAATTGATATGGCCATCATTATCATCTGGAGTGGGAAAGCAACAGCAACTCCTGCAATTCCAAGCACACTCTGATCTCCGAGTGCTCTTCCTACAAAGAAGGTGTCTACAAGGTTGTAGAATGCCTGGACAAGAAGTCCGATTATTGCCGGTGTGGCAAGCTGCCAGAGAAGCTTGTTGATCTTCTCAGTACCTAAAAACTCACTTTTTTCATTCATGATGTTATCCTGATATCAATATTTGTTTTTCATTCACGGGAGGATTTTCTGTCAAATTCCACAAGAGTATTTCTTGTTTTATCGAGCAACTTCCTGAATAGCTGTTCCTCTTCATCTGACAGGTCTGAAAGCAGAATGCTGTTCCATTCCTGAAGAGCAGCGTTTATCGCCGGAACGACTTCCCTGCCTTTATCAGAGATGAAAACCCGATATATACGTCTGTCATTCTCGTCCCTCTCACGATAGACATAGCCTTCTTTTTCAAGCGCGGTAATGACCCTGGTTGCCGTGGCTTTGCTAAACATAAGATAGCGTGCCAGACTTTCCTGAGAACACCCGTCTTTATGTGAGAGCGTCAGCAGGAATGCAAACATCGGACCTTTCAGGTTATACGATTCAAGTGCATTCTCGATGTAATGATGATTGTGCGAAAAGATGTATGCGATCTTTGCACCGATTCTTTCAGACTGTTTCATGTTTTGTAGTATTCCCGTTTTAATTAGTTTCGTGTGAAACTAATTGGTTTAACGTGAAACTAATATATATAGCTAATCTATATGAAAAATAAAATCATAAACAATTACTAAATACTACAAGGATTTTATAAGTGTGTGCTACATTCCCAATTAATGATACCTGAAGAGTTTTAACCATGCCAGATAAGAAAAAGCCCCTAACAATAGCTCTTTCGTTGTTACTCTTAATGTCCATAGTTCCAGGAGTAATGACAGACGTCTGGGATTTCGTATCTCCTGCAAAATCACTTGACGAATTTGAGCCCTTTAAAACATCCTATGTGGATGGAAGTAGTGTGGGAAATATTGATATTTCACCTGATGTAAAATTTGTTGCGAGTAGTACATTGCGTACTGTCAACTTTTGGGATTTGCAATCTAACGATGAATTCTTTGGCTATCATGTTATGAACGACGGGAGCAGTTCTACAGTAAAAGACCGTGAGCCATATTACAATCTTGTCGACATTGAGTTTTCTGCAATTGGTAACTATTATCTGGTATGTTCGAATAGCAACAGCTTGTATGATGGAGAAATTGAAGCATCACATCTGACTTTGTATAACATGACACACAGCAAGGGTGTTGCCAGCAAGGTTTTCAGGACTCGAAAGATCAACGGTATTTTCATAGAAGATACTGCCATTTCCCCGGACGAAACTACCTATGTTGCATGTACAGAAATGACTGCAAATCCCGAGAGGTGTAACATAACTTTCTGGGATATTGAAAATGGTGATGTGGTCAATTCAATTACAAGTGATAACTACAAAGCAACTTCGATAACATTCACTCCTGACGGCAAATACTTGGTTGCAAGCTTTGACAACGATATAAATTCAGACAGGATAGTCTTCTTTGATCTGGAAAGTGGAAATGTTTTCAGGACAATAGAAGGGGAACCAGTTGCTGACCTCCAGTTCTCCGATGATGGAAAAATTCTTGTGGCTGGCAGCGTTTATCACAGTGAGGTTATAGTCTGGGACGGTACTACTTACGATGAAATACACCGATTAAAAGGGCTGGATCTTTCACCTGATAGCACTGCACTGTCCCCTGATGGAAAATATGTCATGGCTATGGATTTCCGCAAGCTGATCGTATGGGATACTGATTCAGGAAGAAAGGTTGTGAGTAGCAGAAGTCAGAAACTTGATTTCACAAGAGCCTTTAGTTCAGGCACTTTCTCGAACGATGGTAAATACATTTTGATAGCTCTGGATGCTTCACGCGATTCGAAGTATATGAACGATATAACAGACATAACAACTGCTGGCCCAGGAATGGTCTTTGTTTATGATTTTGAAGAGATTCTGGATGCTTATTATGAGTGAGTTTTAACCATGCTTGATAAGAAAAAGAAGATTAGCCTGACCATTTCAATATTAGTCATTATGTCCATGTTACCAGGAGTTTTGACAGATGCCTGGGATTTAGTATCTCCTGCAAAATCCCTTGACGAATTTGAACCCTTTAAAACCTCTTACCTGGAAGGAGGTGACGCAAAAAGCATTGACATCTCTCCAGACGGAAAATTTGTTGCAAGTAGTACGTTGCGTACGGTAAACTTTTGGAACATACTAAAAGCTGATGAAGAATATGGGCGGCATGTGACGAATGATGGAAGCAGTGCTACTATAGAAAAACGTGAGCCATATCGAAACATCGTAGATATCGAGTTTTCTGCAATTGGTAACTATTATCTCGTAGGTTCCAATAACGACAATTACTGGGCTTATGATGAGACTCCAGCATCACATCTGACTTTGTATAATATGACACACAGCAAAGGTGTTGCCAGCAGAACTTTCAGGACTCACCAGATCAACGGTATTTTCATAGAAGATACTGCCATTTCACCGGATGAAAGCACCTATGCTGCTTGCACAGAAATGACTGCAAACCCCGAAAGGTGTAACATAACTTTATAGGATATCGAAAGTGGTGATGTGGTCAATTCAATTACAAGTGATAACTACAAAGCAACTTCGATAACATTCACTCCCGATGGGAAATATCTAGTTGCAAGTTTTGATAACGATATCAATCCTGACAGAATAGTCGTTTTTGAACTGGAAAGTGGAAATATTTCCCGAACGATAGAGGAAAAACCAGTTGCTGACCTCCAGTTCTCCGATTATGGAAATATCCTTGCAGCAGGCAGCGTTTATCGCAGTGAGGTTATAGTCTGGAACGGTACTACTTACGAGGAAATACGTCGATTAAAAGGGCTGGAACTTTCACCTGATAGCACCGCGCTGTCACATGATGGGAAATACATCATGGCTATGGACTTCTGCAGGCTAATCGTATGGGATACGGATTCTGGAAGAAAAATTGTGAGTAGCAGAAGCCTTAAACTAGATTTTGCCGATGCTTTTAGATCAGGCACATTCTCTGATGATAGAAAATATATTGTGATAGCGCTAGATGCTCCTTGGGAATCTAAGTATATAACAGATCCTCCAACCGGCTCAGGAATGGTCTTTGTTTATGATTTCGAAGAGATTTTGGATGAGTATTATTCATAAAACCATTTTTGAGTACTAAACCTGGAAAAAGGAACTAAAAATAAAAAAAGGAGGAAATGATATTGTTGTCCCTCCTGAATTGTTATGCTTCAAAATTATTTAGTGAACCGGCACAATATCAACAAACAGAAAATGAGCACAATAGAAGTAAAACCCGGCGTGGTTTGCGTATTTGACTCCGATGAATTGTCTGTAGTAGAATTATCTTTAAGAACGTATTTTCCATTTTCATCGATATAGACATCGTCTTTGTCTACATCAATATAATTTCCATTTTCATCTTTTATAGTGATCAGGCCACTATCACTAGTAGAATCGGCTATTTCTATGTCAAGTTCTTCTTCATGTTCCCACATAAACACAGCAGGAACCTCATTTACTCCTTCCTCTTTAGCTGCTTCATCGATTGTCTGGTATATTTCATCAATTACAGAATCATTTACTTTTTCCGGAGTATCAATATTGAGACCTACTTCTAAATAACCATCAATGTAAATTCCGAAACTGAGTAATGGACCACCAGACGATTTAAAATAATTGGTTATTTCTTTATTTCTACGAGCACATTGAGTAAGTGAATCGATCCAGTCTCTTTTCTCACTCTCATCTGTAATTACAGGCATCGTGCCTTTTGCAGCTACGAAGCCTGAACTGTTTGCGGCTTTTTCAAACATCTCGGGACCATAATCAGGCAATGGAAGGTCTTCTTCATCCTCATCCCACATGAAAACTACTGGGACATCATTTATTCCACAGTTTTCGTCACAATAAGATTCAATATTCTGGTACATTTCATCAATTCTTGAGTCATTGATTTGTCCCTCATAAGCAGAACCGATGTACACATTTAATATGTCATTGCCACCTCCAACACTATTAATGGAACTGTCAAATTCAGAATAAGATGGACCAACTTCTTTTGTAATATTTAACCAGCAGTCTCTTATTGAGTTTTTCCATTCCTGATCGATAGTATCAGGTAAGTTTCCTCTGCTGGCTATAAAGTGAGAATCTTCTGCATATTCCTCAAATACATTAGTTGTAGCACTTGAATAACTTATTGAGAACAATGAAACAAGAAATAGGATCATTAAGTGTTTCCACATTTTATTAGTTACAACCATTATGCCACCACAAAAATACAAGCATGATTGATACAACAAACATGCTGACGAATGTTACAAACATATGCCTAGTTTTCTACACACTTTGGTACTAAACATATGAACTTACACTGAATAAAACATCTTTACTGACATAAAAGAATATTTGAAACCTAGAAGTTGTATTTAATAAAATAAAAAAAGAAGAAAATGTAGTATATCTGAATGACTATGCTTCAAAATTATTTAGTGAACCGAGATATTATCAACAACCAGAGAATGAGCATAATTGAAGTGAAACCAGGACTATCTTCTGTGGGTGGTTCAAACCACATAAAGACTACTGGAATATCACTGACACCTTCTTCTTCAAAATGTTCTTTTACAATTTGATATATTTCATTTATAGAAGAATCAGTTACTTTTTCCGGAGCGTTTTTGTCAACTCCAATTCTTATATACCCTTTATATCTATTGAAACCATACGACAGGATAGGGCCACCATTATGGGTATAATATTGATCAAGTTCATCAATTTGCCGTGCTTCAAAAACGGCATCAGACCAGTTACTCCATTCTTCTTCATTTTCAAATAAGGGCACTGTTCCAAAGGCTGCCACAAAATCAACATCATTTTTTATATTTTCAAAAGCATCCGAATCGCACTCAAGTGTCAAATCGTCTTCATCTTCCGCCCACAAAAAGACTACTGGCACATCACTTATACCACTGTTTTCTTCACAATATGATTCAATTTTACTATACATTTCATCAATTCGCAAATCATTGATTTGCCCTTCATAACCAGAACCAAGGTATACGGTTAATACATCGTTCCTGTTTCCAATGCTATTTATGGATTCATCAAATTTGTAGTATGAAGGACTTGTGATATTTAACCAGCAATTTTGTATCGTATTTTTCCATTCCTGATCAATAGTATCAGGTAAGCTTCCTCTGCTAGCTATGAAATGAGAGTCTTCGGCGTATTCTTCAAATGTTTCAGTTTCAGCGCTTGCAAAACCTACCAACGTTAACAATAAAGCTAATGATATCAAAATCCACATTCCATATTTATGCAATTTGCACATGCAATTTCCTCTTATTTTCTAAATCTTGCCAGTATAAGAATACACATGACAAACATGATAGAAGTGAAGCCGGGAGAAGATTGTGAAGACACATCTCCGTTTTGTGAGTTATTGTTATCAATGATTACTAGATTTCCGTCTTCATCAAAATAAGCTTCATCCCTAGTGTACGTTATAACATTTCCATCATCATCCACAACATTGATGTTCCCTTCATATGCGTCAGGTTCTTCAATCTCTAAGGCTTCATCAGTATGAGGCATTTCAGTCCACACAAAAACAACTGGGATGTTACTGATACCTTCCTCTTCAAAATGACCCTCAATTATTTGGTATATTTCACTGAGTATTGAATCATTAACTTGTTCGGGTGAATCTATGTTCACTCCAACTTCTATATATCCACTGTATTTTTTGAAACCATATGATATCACAGGGCCAGATGAAAAATACTGTTCAAGTTCTTTAATATGCCTAGCTTCATGAACTTTCTCTGACCATTCCAACCATTCAGCCTCATTAGCGAATACAGGGACGTATCCCATGGCAGCTACAAATCCTGAACTGTTCTTTGCATTTTCAAATGCATCAGGATCGTATTCATATATTATATCTTCTTCATCTTCTGCCCACATAAAAACAACAGGAACTTCCTTTAAACCAGTATTTTCGTCACAATGAGCTTCTAGTTTCTGATACAACAGATCAATTCTGGAATCGTTGATCTCTCCTTTGTATTCGGATTTTAATTCAACTATAATGAACTCACTGTTAGATGCAAAAGAGTATAGAGCGCTATCAAACTTGTAATAAGAATACGAATCGTGGAGACTTGCCCAGCAATCAACAATTGTGTTCTTCCATTCCTGGTCAACTGTATCTGCAAAAGTACCTCTGATTGCTATGAAATGTGAGTCTTCTGTGTATTCTTCAAATGTATTAGATGTGGCATTTGCACATCCATTTAGTGATATATTAATTAGTAATATCAAGAGAATTGTTTTTTTATACATTTTTTTCCGAGCTGTTTTACAGAATATAAGGAACATAGAAATACCTTCGTTAGTATTTTAAAACCACATTTAATAAATATTGTTTGTTATGTATTTGGTTATTCTTAAAAAAAAGAAAATGCCAAATAAAGACTATTTGACATTTTTGACATCACTCGAGATTTAATATAATGGTGTAACGCCCAAATCTAAGATAACACCACTAACTGGAGAGAATACAGACCTCGTTTCACCGCCCCAGTGCATGCCTACTATCTTCACTCCTCCGACAGTCTTCCTAAACACAGGACCACCACTGTCTCCTCCTTCGGAGTCATAGTCAGCTGTGAATTGATCATAGAAGGTGATACCTGTGCCTGATTGATTAATAGCAGTATAATCCTCTATTACATAACCACTCGTTGTTTCACTGGTTATTCCTGACATGTACACTTTAGCACCGACATTTGTATCTCCATAAGTAGTCACGTCTTTTAGCACATTATTGTCTGCATAATAGATGTCATCAAGCACATTGCTTGCTTCTACCCAGGCAGCATCTGCAAAGTGAAGTGTCAAATAATCTACATAGCCTACTACTCTTCCACCTTGGCGTATCTCTCCACCAACTCCTCCTGCAGTTAGAGCAGAATGTCCTGATATTACAAATCCAGGTGTACCACTACTGTCTTCTGCGGCAAATGCTAATGTTGACTTATACGTTGTGCCTGATTCATTATCGTAGTTTATTTTAATACCGCCAACCATGTTAGCCCAATAATCTGTGCGTGAATGAAGCTCAAATGTTGTTTCTTCTCTAAAAACTACAGGAGCAGATTTCATACCACTTTTCTCTGCATTTGCCTCTATTATGCCGTACATTTCATCAATGGCCTTTTGGTCAACTTTGTTAATTGAATTCTTGTCAATATCTACAAACATATAACCTTCATAATGAATTCCAAATCCAGATACAGGCCCACCATTGTCTTTCATATATGCCATCAATTCATCTTTAGAATCATGCATACAAGTGTCAATATTGCATAACCACTCTATCTTTTCTTTGTCATCTGATATCTCTGGTATAGTTCCACATGTTTCAATTACTGTTGAATCTTCTTTAAGGGATTCAAACGAATCGGAACTAAAATCAGGTAAGTAGTATTCACCTTCAAACAATTCATATTGAGTTGAATCTGTCGATTCAGCCCCCACTGTGCCTATAAGCATGATTGATACAACAAGCATGCTAAGGAATATTTGAAAAATTCTTTCATTTTATTCACTCCACGTGCTAAAGTATACTTACTTTAACACACATGCGTTTGTACCCAAGCTAAAATAGAGTTGCATCTATATAAACATATTTGAAATCTGTAATTAGTATTTAATAAAATAAAAAAAGAAGAAAATGCTCAGTTATAACTGGATGGTGTTTCATCCCAGTTATCTTGAGCATCTCCTGTTCCTGAACTCATGTCCATGAAATATTCATTGTTGTAATAGTACCATATTTCTATGACAGAGTATTCTTCATCCTGGAAGTAATCGAAGTCTATATCCTCATAGTCATCAGGGTAGGTCACTTCTTCTTCGTCGTCGTCATAGTATGGACCAACTGTAGCATCCACAGGGAACCATTCTCCGTCCTCGTAGACCTCTACCCATGCGTGTCCGCCGGTACTGCCATCGAAGTTCACAAGACCTATGGCAACTCTTACATCGCTCTCGTCATATTCGCCGGAGCCTATAAACAAAGATGCCAGAGTGTTGGCCTGATCTTCACAGTCACTTACTATCTCACCGGGAACAGGGTTTGAATCGTAATCCGGGGTTTCCTCAAGGAACTCAGTTGGAGTTAACCATAATTCCTGCTGACCGTTCAAGGTACTATCAGATACCCAAATCCATTCGACAGCAGCCTCATATATCTCATCTTCATCATCGAGGTCTTCATCATCAAGATAATCCTGAACCGCATCTGCATAAGGGGTCACATATTCCTGTAATTCCGAGACATCTGTTACTGAGAATGTATTCTCATGCAGGAAATCCATCAGCTCTTCCCTGTCCATCATTTCCTGCTGCATCCTTGGAACTGGCTGCTGCATAGGAACATTCTGGGCAGGTACATTAGAAGGTGCAGTGTTCATTCCTCCCTGCTGACCCTGTTGTCTCATGGTCTGAGGATTCAGAGTTTGTGAACTCTGACTCTGTGGATTCTGATTTTGATTCTGCATGTTGTTCTGTGGAGTTGGGGTTGATTGCGGGGTCTGCATGTTCTGAGCACTCTGCATCTGACCCTGACTGAATCCTAATCTCTGATCCATCTGAGAACTAAAGAATTGCTGGCTGGTCGCAGAATATATCTGCTGGGCTTTAGCCTGCATGCGACCTGAAACACCATCCTCTATGGAAACAGAAGAAAAGGAGAGAGCCGCATCGTCATTTTCAACAGCCACCGCGTAGGCTGAAAACATTAGTACAAGTGCCACAAAAGTAGACAATATCAGTTTCTTCATAGCATTTCACCTTAATTATCCATACGATACTCTATTCGATCATGTTCATTTTTTCTTACTTACCCCACTTGTTCCTGAATAGTAAAGGCACCATATGAAGCAAGAAGCCTCATATGAAAACCTTGATTCCCTTCAGGAGAGGAATCTTAAATCTGGTTTTGCTTTAACTAACTATACGTTCCATACTTACTCGTATCTCAGTGCGTCCACCGGCTTCATCTTAGAAGCATTGTATGCAGGTATCACACCTGAGAGCACTCCAATGATTATTGCAATGGAGATACCCATCAGCATCAGGTCCGGAGCAACGGTCATGCCCATGGAAGAACGCACCATAGTGATTCCAAGAGACGGTAACAGGGATGTAAGGATAAGACTCAGTATAATTCCGAGCACGCCTCCTACAAAGCCTACAAGTGCCGAATTGAAAAGGAATATCATCATAATATCCTTATTCTTGGCACCGATAGCTTTCATCGTACCTATTTCCTTGGTTTTCTCCATTACTGATGTAAGCATCGTGTTTGCAATACCCACTGAACCTACCAGAAGTGAAACTCCTGCTATGGCTCCAAGGAATATTGTCATGGATGACATCATCTCACTGGCAGACTCTGCCTGTGAAAGTGAATCTGAAACAGAGAAGTCCCTGTCGTCTTCGTCCATGATGCCTCTTGATAACATCAGACGTTCTTCGATGTCTTCAACAACAGTTTCAACATAGTCAGTGTCAGATGCCTTTACGACAATAGTATCGTAAACATCATCTTCTGCATCCTCTATTATCTCAACTGCTGCATCTATCGGCATGATGATCGCATTGTCACTTTCGTCTTCTGCCAGTATGCCTACGACCCTGTATGATTTGCCTTCGATGGTCAGCACACGGTTCAGGCCTACTTCATCGTCAAACATATCGTGAGCTATACCATAACCTATAACCACGACATTATTATCAGAGGCATCCAGCAATCTGCCGGATTCCAGCTCATAGGTTACTGTATACTGCCAGACCTGAGGATCAACTCCTGTCACCGAAAGATCGGCGGTCTGACCCATGAAGTAAACTTCCAGATCACTGCCGGATATCTGTCCGTAGATGTAATCTATGTTGTCAACCGCTTTTAAGGCCTGTATATCCTTCTTGGTCAACTCCGGGTCATCGTCGTCTGAAGAGGAAGAACTTGAAGATCCACCCATGCCAGGTGGACCTCCTCCTCCCGGTCCTCCCATTGATGCATGGGAATAACCGGGACTGATCTGGATCAATGTAAGGTCCATATCAGCAAACCTGTCTTCCATATCTGCAGCCATACTATCACTCAGCGCCATGATGGTGACAACTGATCCTACACCTATGACGATACCTATTATAGTGAGCCAGCTTCTGACCTTACTGTGAACAAGGATATTCGTAGCAAGCTTTAGATAGGTGCTTCGTCTCATTTTTAATCCTTCTTCATGATCTTCCTTTTAAGGTCTCTGAGCTGTACATTGAGTGGTACGTAGGTTCCCTCTTTGAGCATCTTCTTCTTTCTGTAATTGTAACCTACAACTACTACTACCAGTGCAACAGCACCGTACAACAGGTAACTGTTAGATGATGATGAGCTCTGACCTCCAGGTCCGCCAGCCATTCCGGCTGCCATTGTGCCGCCGCTCAGTTCCTCGATCTGAACTGCCTTTTCCACGGTTTGTCTCTGTCCTGCGGAATCGGTATATTCAATGGTTACAAGAAGCTCGGTTTTAGCTTCCATTTCTTCCTGCATTGCTTCCATGTCCTCTTCTGTCATTTCAGAAGGTTGTGCCTGAGCAGTGCTATCAGAATCATCACCCATAGAAGGCATTGAGCTTGTCTGGGTTATTGAGAATGATGTGATTGTATAGTCACCCTTCTCAAGGTTACCGACAATTGTTGATGTACTTCCTGTTGCCTGGAAATTGTCCTGTTCAGGTATTGATACCTTCACAGAGTAAGCTTCATTGTTACCTACATTGGCAAGAGACAGTGAAACTTCTCCTTCGTCACTTTCTGAGTAACTCAGGTCAAAGTCAGTGGTTCCTCCTACGAAGAGACCTGCTTTTGTACTGATATAAGTTGTATTGGAATTATAGTCCTCAAATTCAAGAGTAATATCAAGCTGATAAAGTCCCGGGTCTGCATTCACATCAGCCATTACGGAATATACTACTGTTGCGGATTCGCCCACATCGAGATAAGTTATGTACTTGGTGTTGGATGAGTATACCGGAAGTATTACACCTGTAGCTTCGTCCCATGAGATCTCCATGTTCTTGAGTGCAGATGAACCGGTGTTGGTTATGACGAACTCAAGAGGTTCCACGGTTGCAACATCGATACTTGATTCACTGATAGTAACGATCTGTGCGTATTCCTTGCCCTGTACTTCAACTTCAAGAGTTGTTACGGAGCTTGAATCGGAGTCACTGTCCTTTACTATTATGTCTACATCATAAGTTCCATCTGAAACATCAGAATCTACCTTCAACTTGAATTTTACAATTGTTGCGTCTTCTTCATCCTGACGTGCTTCAAGGAAAGATATCGTTTTTGTTAAGGATTCACCGGATACCTGTGTGAAAGGATATTCGGCATCAACAGTAACTGTTACATCAGAAAGATCATTGCTGCCCTCGTTCTGAAGACTTACTGTTAATTCTACTGTTTCGCCCGGTCTTGCAGGGTAAGGACTCTGTGACATCAGGTCTACATTTACCCCTGAAGCTGCGGCGTTCATACCTGCTGCTGCTACATTTGTCAGTGGCAACAACAAAACTAACATTAATAATAGGATCTTTTTCATTTTCATCACATTGCTTCACGCTTTATTATCTCGATTTTATCGACCATTCCGTCTTTAATATGAACAACACGATCCGCATATCTCGTCAATTCAGGATCGTGGGTGATCATTATGATTGTTTTACCTTCCCTCTTGTGCAGATCACTGAGGAATTCAAGGATGTAATTTCCAGTTTCACTATCAAGGTTACCAGTAGGCTCGTCCGCAAGGATTACTTTAGGGTCTACTGCAAGAGATCTTGCAATGGCAACCCTCTGTCTCTGGCCACCTGATAACTGAGAAGGCAGGTTGTATTTTTTGTCTCCAAGACTTACAATATCAAGAAGATCCGCTGCTCTCTTCCATGAGAAATCAGAATCTGCTTCCTGGAATTCCAGTGGAAGCATGACATTTTCAATGGTGTTTAGTGTGGGGATCAGGTTGAATGTCTGGAAAATGAAGCCTATCAATTGGCCCCTGATCTGTGCAAGTTCGGATTCCCTCATTTTGGAAATATCCTTGTTGTTGAGCTCAACCACGCCTTTGCTTGGAAGATCAAGGCAACCAAGAAGATTCATCATTGTACTCTTACCGCTTCCACTAGGACCAAGAATGACTACAAATTCACCGTGAAGGATCTCCAGATCAACGCCTTTTAGCGCTGCAAACTCGACCTCTCCCATTTTGTAGATCTTCCACACATCTGTCAGACGCATGAGAGTATCCGGTGTGCCGTTTTGAAACTTGTTTTCGTATTCTGTATTATTGAGATTCTCGTCCATGATATACCTCAAATCATTCCCGTTTTTGTTTTTCTATATAAATTGAATATCGTTGCTTAAATATAATTATATTTGCTAAAATTACAGTATAAGTAATAACTCATAGTAACAACTCATTTTATCCCCACATAGCCTGCCGGAGATATACTGATCAAACGGTTCATCTGTTCAGAACTTAGTTTTCTGCACAGAGAATATACTGCATTTTCATGTCCGTTTACTCCTTTCTGTTCAGCATAACCGACAGCAGTTTTCTCATCAAACATTGACTGCATATTATTAGTGTTCATAATCCATGCCTCTAGTTCATTTTTCTGTATCGGATAAGAGACACCTGGCGGATAGGTAGCAGGTGTCCCTTATACGAGTGGGGGTTGTTGGTTGTTGGTACATTGGTGGCATCAGGCTGGATGTGGTTGGGGTTGATGCCACCTTAGCTTGGGTGGTTGCCTGCCAGCTCAAAGCTGACAAGCAATCCCCACATTCGTAGTTTTAAATAAAAGCATACTTATTTCAAAAAGAGTCAAAAAATGCCATATTTCACCAATGAAGCTTTATAGATGCCAAAATAGGAATTATATGGTTTATAGATATTGTAAAAACTTATCAAACCAAGAATACCATATTAATAGACATTTAAGGCAAAATAAATGAATATTACACATAAAAGATAGTTTAAGAATAAAATGGAAAAATGTGAGTATGATCTGAGATAATTGCATCAAAAAAGGAGAATATTACTTCTCAGATTCCACAAGGAAAAGGACATTTCCACGTCCTTTCTTGAATTTCTGGATCTTACCCCTCTTCTCAAGGTCAAGAAGCATAAGGCTAACCTTGCCCTCAGAGTACTTCAGACGCTTTCGCATATCTTTCTGCGTCATCCTTCCACCCTGGGATGCCAGGATGTCCAGTATTTCCTGTAGGTCAGCAGGAACAGGTTCATCTGAAAGGACCGGCTCAGGTACAGAAGCCTGTACAGGTTCTGGCTCTTTAGCAACCGTTTCAGACTTGATGACAGGAACTGATTTGTCCGGTTCTTCTATTTCCACAAGTTCCTCTTGATCAGGAATAGGTTCTTCCATTTCAACAGTTTCCTGCTCGGATTCCTGCGCAACATATAATGGAATTGCTGGTTCAGGCTCTGTTACTGCTGATTTTTCCTTAAGTCTTGCTGGTCTCTCTTCGACCTTTTCGGGAACATCCGGAACAGCGTGATGAACTTCTTCCTTCCTTGCAGCATGTTTTTGGGTTTGCGGCTTTTGCTTCATCTGTGTTAGAATAAGAACGAGAAGAACAATAATAAGCAGTATGGAACCGTAAAGAAGAGAATTACTGTTAGCATCTGATGACTCGGCATCTGTGGAGCTGGAATAGGAAGGAACCAGTAACAGATCAAGAACATAGCTTCCTTCTTCTGAGACTGTTATTACATCCTCTGCGTAATAGGTAAGCTGATCGTCCTCATAATAACTCGCAGTTATCTGGTATGTGCCATTTGCCAGTTCAAAGGAATATACACCATACTGCGCCACCATGGACTGTGCAGGTGTTGAGTTCACCTCAACGATAGCGTTATCAAGAGGCTCAAATGTACTCCATTCATAGGCAACACCATGTACAGTTGCGATATTTGCCGCTGATCCGATACCTGTAAGCATCAGGATAATTGCAATACAGCAGATATAATATACTGGTTTCATGTCACGCAACCCTGTTCCCTAACTATTTTCCAATATCCGCCTTTTCAAATATTGGCATCATCCATACATTTTCTTGCTCTTCGGATATACCGTTATCGAGATAATAAGTACCATTTCCTATGAGTTCGATCTCGCCCTGTCCGGTTGCAGTCAGTATCATTCTGTCTGCCATAATAGCTACCGTATAAGCAGAACCGGAAATAGAAACATTACCTGTTACATCCACATATGATTCCATTGTGTGTGACATAATAAGATCACCCGGAACCATCCTGTCTGATGAGTGTTCCTGTCTGTAATCAGCGTCTATCTCAATACTTGAATCCCCGCTAAAATCAACAACAGAGAATTTACCTTCGGACAGAGTAAAACTCATGTCGATGTCACCTGAGAGAATAGCAACTCCGCTTCCCTCAGCACTAAGAGTAGTGTTTGTGATCATAACCGGTCCGGTGGTATATTCTTTCATCTTATCCAGAATTGGTTTTAGCTCTGAATTTGCCTTGATGATACATTCCCGGGACTTGTCCAGATATTTTCGCTTTTCTGATTCAGAAGAAGTGGTCTTTGCCATTTCAAGATAAGACCTGGATTCGGAGACAAAGTATGAATAATCAGCTATCATACCCTTAAGCTTAGAAACATCCTCACCTTCAGCCTCCAGTTTATTGCTTGCATTTTCAAGCCTGCTAACCATTGACTCGGATTTTTCGATGTTGTCTTCAAGGAAGCTTTCCTCATCCATCATAGGAGAGAAAGAAACCATATGAGTTACCATGAAAACATCTGTAGGAGATAATTCTCTGTCCAGAAGATGCATGGAATCGTCCCTGTGATCATCCGGCCTGTCATCAGAATGCGGATGCACATCCGCAGAATCAGCCATACCTGAAATTACAACCATTAACATAAGAATAATCAGTACTGCAAGAGGCATTTTCTTCATTGATGATCACATCTCAGGAACAATTACTATAACTACGTATCTCCGATTTTACAAAGGTAACAGATATCATCTGCCTTAAACGTTTTCTCTGTTTTAGTTGAATGTATTTATATAAATAGATAGTCATGCTTGTGGGCGTTTGAGATGAGAAATCAACTGAAGAAAGAATAAACTAAATTAGAATTCTGAAAAAATGGCTCTGGCCGGTAAAGCAGAAAACGGCCGCAAGACAAAAAACAAACAAGCAAAGATCAAGCAAGCAAAGCAAAGAAGAGGTGGATCACCAAATGAAATCCTTCTTTGCTGGTGTATTAGGCTGAGAGCCTGAAACATCAAAATCCTTAAAACCATGTTCACATGAGGAGGACTCAGGACAGTCGTGCAGATCATCGGGATTTAGCTGCTTTATAAGACCGGATGCAACATATGCCCTGTCGGGATAAATGGCCTGGGCACGGGTCGCTTCCTGAAGCCTTGAGTCAATGAATTGCTTTAAGGTATCTTTCATATCAGACATAATATTCACTTTTAAATTCCACTTTTTTACTCCGTATCGGTTAAGAGATGCCCCGGATAGGGTGGGCACCTCTTAAGCGAGGAGGGGGTTGTTGGTACAGTGGTGGCACCTTAGGCTGGATGTGGTTGGGGGTTAGGTGCCACCTAAGTGGGGTGGTACCCTCCAACTATTAGTTGTCGGGTAATCACCAATTGGTAGTTTTAAATAAAAGCATACTTACAAGAAAAAGGATCTTTGAGTAATTTTCCGATTTTAAACTTTATATACCCCTTAAATTGAAAAACAAGAGTAAATATAGAGTTTAATACTTATTGGAGTTTTCAGAAACTTTTGAAACACGCACATATCCGATTGTTACGGATTTTTGCAAAGTTCATCCGCACGTTGCGGTGTAAAGGCAAAAAATAAGGTGATATGAGGAACAAGAATTGTATATCCGAATCATCTTTTATGTCCGGCCAGGGACAGGATATTACCGCGTCCTTTCTTGACTTTCCTGATGAGGCCTCTTTTTTCAAGGTCCACAAGCAAAGTACTCGCTTTGCCTTCGGAGTAACTCAAATGCCTGCGCAGCTCTTTCTGTGGCATTGTTCCTCCGGCAGAACTAATGATAGCAAGTATTTCCCGATGATCCGGACTCAGGTCAATCAATGAATGGTCTGCTGTCTTTGCGGATGGAAGACCTGGGGTATCATGAACCGAAGCAAATGGAGTAAATGAGGTTGGCGGATCACTGCTTCCCGGACCTCTCACTTTGAAAAATAGCGAAACCAGCAATAGCAGGACAATTAACACAGACAACATCAAAAGATGAGATGAAGAAATAGCATATGCAGAACTGGAAGGTTCCTCTGTACTATTATCAGGATAGGAAGGAACCAGAAGAAGGTCCACTACATAATTTCCCTCATCAGTGATCGTGATGTCTTCCTCATCATAGCAGGTGAGATCACCATTGACGAAATAACTTGCAGTGATACAATAACTGCCTTCAGGCAGCTCAAAAGAATACATGCCGTATTTTGCAACAATGGATTGAACGGGAGTGGAGTTCACCTCAATTATAACGTTATCAAGGGGAGCAAGGGTGCTCCATTCATATGCCACACCATGCACGGTTGCAGTATCTGATGCAGCAGCAGTGGTCGAGAATAGAAAAAGTAGAAGAAGAAGGATGGTAATGCAACCTGCACAGGATGTCATTTTCATTTACACTACCATCCAAAGGTGGTTTTATTTTTGCATTATAAGGTTTCAAATATTGGTGACAGCCAGACTCCTTGTTTTACCGAACTGGAATTTTCCAGGAAATAACTTCCGTCGCCATAGAGCTGTATCTCTCCGACACCTGTCACATGGACAGTTGTATTGTCACCCATTACGGCAATTGTCATTCCTGAGCCTGACAGACTCACATTGCCCTGAACATCCACGTATGAGACCATGCGATGCGGTTCCTCAGTCGCTGAAGCAGACACTGCAGATTCAGTTACTATGTTTGGGTATTGTAAGCCGTCTGTATCTATTGACATGTCGCCTTCAAAGTCCACTACGGAGAATTTTCCCGAAGATAGACTGAGATCGACATCAAGATCACCGGAGAGTATCATTACTCCGCTTCCGTTTGCATCAAGACTGTCATTTCCTGTCATTTCGACAGGTCCGGGCATATAGTTATGCATTGTCACGAATATCAGTTTCAACTGAGTATCTGACTGGACCATCTTTTCCCTGGACAATGAAACATATTTCTGTTCCAGGGAAAGGGAATCCGCACTATCTGCCTTTTCAAGATATGTGTTGGCATCTGATACCAGTGTTGAATAATCGGCGACCATTTCTTCAAGATCACTTACATCATTACCTTCGCTTTCCAGACGCTGTATGGAGTCCTCAAGACGGAGAATGATCTCGTCGGACTTCTGGATGTTACTTTCCAGAAATTCCTTTTCATCCTGCGGCTTCATTTTGTCATCCGGGGCAGGTGAAGGGACTTCACCATAAAGTGTATATTCAGGCTGACTGGAAGACAGTGAAGAATGACTACTGTCGCCGTGATGTCTGTCACGACCGGAAAGACCTGATATCAATACCATCAATATGAGAATTCCCAGTATTACAAGTGGTAACTTCTTCATGGGTATCACCTCCTGATGAGTCTCCCATTATGGTATTCTGTATAGCATATTATCATAGTATAATGCACCTTGACGTTTTTTGAATTATTTGAATTATTACTCAGAATTGGGAGATTTAAATATAAACATACTTAAATGGGAAGGCATTTTCTCGAATATAAAAAGCAATTTTGAGCACTCTTAAGCTTTATGAAGCTTTTTTGCAGATAAAACATTTATTTAAAACTATAAATACAACAAAAAGCAATTTTAAACTTGTAAAAACCTATATTTTACAAAATAAACACGTAATCATGACATTTGAATATTGCCTGCTATAACAAGTTCTGAGAAGGTATGAAAAGAAAAAACGCCCGTACATCTCTGTAAATCTCCCTGTATTATCTCTGAAAGATCAGTTACATATTACAATCCGAATCTTTCAAAAAACATTATTGCTAGCGTATCCAATGGAATTTATCTCATACTAATGTGACATAGAGAGCTGAGCCGCCCATAACCCGAAGTTTGCTGAGAAGTAATAGAAATAATAGAAGTAGTGATACAAATGATCAAAGCTCCGGCAGACCTTCCAGACACGTGGTCAACATGACAAATTAAACCCACTCCCTTTGTTTAAGACTTTCAAAGGTTCCCTCTAAGAATAAACCTTTATGGAAGTTTTATTTTTTAAATTAAAGCTCTAATTGAACTTCTTTTTGTTAAGTATCCTTATATTCAAGCCTGCAAATCTGGAAAATGTCAGAAGCACGCCAATAATTGAGGAAATTATCTGGCAGGGCAGAGAAAAAAGGAGATGAACAAATGAAACACAAAATCCTGAAAGTGCTGGCATGTATTTCATTGGTAGCAATGGTGTTAGGTGCTATAACACCAGGCGCCTTTGCCGATGAAACAGGAACAGCAAATGAAGCGAGGGAACCTGGCGATCATAAGATGATGCACGGCCCTGGCGCAGCTCCTGAAATGGGAGATGAAGAAATGGAAGCTCCGGTCTTTGACACCGAAGAAGAAGAGATGGAGTTCCTTGTAGAGAGAGCAACTGAATCTATCAACAGGAAGATCGAGATGCTCGATGAAAAGCTTGCAGAAACTGAAGATGAAGATGAGCAGGCAGAGATAGAAGAGAAGATAGCGGAACTTGAAGCACTTCTTGAAGACATCGAGGATGCAACAACAGTCGACGAGCTTAAGGAAATTCTGGAAACAGCCAGAGAATCAATGATGACGGAGAATCCGGGAAAGGGTGAAAGACCGGAAATGGAAGAGATGCAGTTTGCTTCAGATGAAGAAGAAATGGAGTATCTTGTAGAAAGAGAAACTGAACACATCACAAAGCAGATCGAAATGCTCGATGAAAAGCTTGCAGACACTGAGGATGAAGACAAGCAGACAGAGATAGAAGAGAAGATAACTGACCTTGAAGAGCTTCTCAACAGCATTGAGGATGCAACAACACTTGATGAGCTGAAAGAGATCCTTGAAGAGTACAGAGAAAACAACCCTCAGCCACACGGACACAGAGGAGAACGTGGACCAATGGGTCATGCTCCCGGACTTGAGGAAGAGGTAACCGAAGAAGAGTAGAACATACGGAATAGTCTGTGAAATAATCACTACCCACCAACCTCTATGAGATAGGATCTTTTCCTATCTCATAATCTAAATTAAAGGAGTTTTAACATGAGAAGAGAGTTAACGATATCATTCGCTTTACTGATGATAATGTTCAGCACCGCAATTCCGGGAGTCTATGCCCTGGAAGACAGTGACAGCATGGAAATGCCACAGATGGATGCTGCACAAATGAAAGAAATGACACTTGAAATGATTGAGAACAATATAGATGCACTTACCACCCTTCAGTCTGAAACAGACGATGAGGACACACTGGAATCCATAGACAACCTTCTTGAGCAGATGGAGTCTCTGAAAACAGAACTTGAAGATACTGATGATGAAGATGCTGTTGAGGACATAATGGAAGAGTTCAGGTCTTTAATAGAGGATGCACCGGAAGAAGTACGTGAATCCCTGATGCAGCAGAATGGTCCTGGCGGAGAAGGTGGAGATATGAGATCTATGGATGGTCAAGGCATGATGAATGGAAATGGAACCATGCAGGCACCTGAAGGAGCAACAGACGGAGAATTCCCAGGAAATAGAAGTATGGACGATGGAGCTCAGATGGGAAGACCGGGCGAAGAATCTACTGATGATGATTCCGGCAGTGTAGATACCACAACAGACTCAACCGAAGAAAGCACAGGACTTCTCAGCGGTCTTATCAACATGATCAAGGGACTCTTTTAAAGAATCCTCTGTAATAATTAGTCAAAATTAATGTCTACCTGTACCGGATTTCCTGATCCGTCCGGTATCAGGTAAATATTCCTGTTATTCAATAGAACTCATTTTTTTATTGATTTTCTTTGATATATGGCATAAAATAAATACTCTTGATGACAATATTAATAGGAGTTACTATAAATACCATGACACTGATTAACACAGTCAATTATTCTCTACGGATAATTACCAAAAACGTTAACATACAGTAGATTATGGTAATATTCCTATTACAGCAGGAGAAATGTCATGAAAATTGCAATACTTGGAGGCACAGGTAATATTGGCAAGGGTTTTGCACTGCGATGGGGCCAGAAACATGAGATAATAATCGGTTCCAGAGAGCAGGATAAAGCCAAAGCGGTTGCATCAGAATACAACGAGATACTTGAAAAGCACGGACATAAAACAAGTATAACAGGTACTGATAACAAGACAGCCGCCGAAAAAGCAGAGATAATCGTTGTTGCCATCAGGTATAATCAGCTTGCTCCTGTAATGGACCTTATAAAACCTGCCATCGAGAACAAGATAGTCATTAGTGTTGTCGTTCCTATGGAGAGGAATTCATGTTACATCAGCCCAGGCAGTAATTATCCACGAGAAGCCATAGAGAGTAAGGATTTCAATACTGAATATTTCTGTTTCTCAATGCCCGAACTTGGAAGTGCCGCCCAGGAGATATTTACAATGATCCCTGAGAGCACCGAACTTGTTGCAGCTTTCCACACAGTGCCTGCGAGAAAACTGGCAAACCTTGAGATGGAACTTGATTATGACATTGGCGTGTGCGGAAACTCCATGCATGCAAAGGAAGTCGTATTCGGTCTTGTAAAGGATATCTCTAACATGAGACCGCTTGACATCGGGCCGCTTGAGACTGCCGGAATGATCGAGTCCCTTACACCACTGCTTATCAATGTAGCCGCAAGGAACGAGATGAAGGACGTAAGTCTGAAATTCGTTTGATCAGTTCCTTATTTTTAAATTTCCGTTTTAAAAAAAGCACTTGCAAAAACAATTAATAAATAAATAAAAAGTAAGCATTTAGCTTACTTTTTTATCCGTCAAGGATCTCTTCTGCAATATCCCTGTATGCTTCCATGACATAGGCAATTCCTGATACCTTTGCTGCTTCTTCAGTAAGTGCCATGAGATCCTTACGTGAGAGAGTGCTGGTATTGAACCTTCTGGAACCTGCCATGAGTTGCTGGAGTCCGACCTTTGTTTTCTGGGCGTAGGAGTAAATACCAATAGCACCCAGTGGAATATCATCTATCTCGCTTCCATAGCGTTCTTCGAGTTCCTCATAGTGAACAAAGATCTCTTCTTTTCTGTGTCCAAATTCGGATACGGTCTTTGGAAGATCCCCTTCCTCAAGCCACTTGCCGATGTTCTTACCCACCATTCCAGGGATCATAAGGCCACGGCCCATGCAGACTGCTTTGAAGTATGGAGCACCCATTGCAAGAACCTTATAAATGCCATCCTCTGTTGAGAATCCACCGGCCATTGCAAGGTCTGGTACTCTCTTGCCCTTGGATTTGATTTTCTCTGCAAACTCGTATACAAGTGACTGCAGGTAGAATGTTGGTGTTCCCCATTCCTCCATCATTGGCCATGGGCTCATTCCGGTTCCACCAGGTGCACCATCGTAGGTAAGCAGGTCAATTTTTGCATCTGAACTGTATTTGAGTGCCATTGCAGTTTCTGCCATTGAATAAGCACCGGTCTTTAAGGTTATGCGCTTAAAACCAAGGTCTCTGAGTCTGTCACACTCTGCATGGAATCCTTCTTCGGTTACAAATCCAAGCCTTGAGTGTCTTTCAAATTCTCTTATTGCACCAACCTTGTAAGCTTCCTGCACTGATGCAAGTTCAGGATCAGGTGTTACAATGTAGCCTCTCTTTTTGAGCTCAATTGCACGTTCAAGTTCTTTGACCTTTATTTCTCCACCAATACATTTTGCACCCTGTCCCCACTTCAGTTCAATGGTGTCCATCTCATGTTTGCTGGAAAGGTATTCTGCAACACCAAGATTTGTGTCTTCCACATTCATCTGGACGAGCATTTCACCGTAGCCATCGTAGAACTTCTTGTAAAGTTCGATCCTGCGGTCCATTTCAGGAGATTCAGTTACAAGCCCGTCACTGCCTCTTTTAAGTCCGGGATCAATACCACAAACATTTTCACCACAGACAATGGTGACACCTGAAATGGCTGCACCAACTGCGAAATGTTCCCAGTTCTTTCTTGCGATCTCTGTTGAACCCAGTGCTCCGGTAAATATCGGAACCTTCATCTTGACCTTCTTGTCCCATCCGTATTCTGTTTCAGTATTGACATTTGGGAATCTTGCGGTTTCAGGGCCTGGCACCATACCTTCTGGCATACCGATAGCTCCAACAGCATATCCCTGAATGTTAAGATGGGAGTAGTCTATTGGATAGTCTTTGTCTGCACCGGCTGTTATTTCCCCGAAGGGTCCTGGGTACAGGACTTCACGTCCCCTGAATGAAGATTTAAAAATTTCACAATTGCCACGACATCCGTCCACACAACGTGTACAGAGTCCTGACATCGGTACCACGCTCTTTGACCTGTTAAAGGTCTGAGTAGCGTCATTTGAGTTTGGTCTCCTAAGGTTACCCATGCTTTAGTCACTTCCTCTATTACAATACTATTTTTCAGGCCGGTCTTCCTACCTCCGACCTTTTCCTAACCATTTGGAAAAATAATAGTAGGATAACGGTTGGCTTGTACGATTATATATATGTTTTTATTTTGGCAGATATTCTCACACTCAATACCGTTATCCAGCAACCTCTTGCCTACAACCATTATTTAGATATATCTGTATATTGAAGAAAGAAAATAAAAAAAGACAGTATATATTTTGCCCTAACTACTTTAGTTACATATTTTGGTGAAATAAAAATAGATATTATCTTTTGAAAGACCCCCATAAGACATTTACAAAAATATGAACAGTCGTGTAGTGGAATTTGATAAAACAAGTTTTTACAGCAAACTATAACTCCATGAACTTAGATAGCCTAAAACAATTTTGCATTGCATGTGCAAAACATAGAGGAAGAATAGCAGGCGATCAAATGATAATTTGCAATAAGGAAGATGTTATCAAAGCCATTGAAATGCATAACGTGAAATTCATACGTTTGCAGTTTACAGACATACAGGGAGTGGTCAAAGATGTTGAAATCCCTGTAACCCAGATAGAAAAAGCACTAACAAGTGGAATATACTTTGACGGATCGTCCATCGAGGGTTTTGTCAGGATAGACGAATCGGACATGACATTAAAACCTGATGTCAGAACTTTCGCAATACTCCCATGGAGTAAGGACAAAGGCGGAGTTGCAAGGATAATCTGTGACATAGAGAGACCGGATGGAAGAAGTTTCGAAGCTGATCCGCGCTATGTGCTCAAAAAGGTGATGAAAGAAGCAGAAGAGATGGGATTTTCCCTGAATGTAGGTCCTGAACTGGAATTTTTCCTTTTTGAAAAAGTTGACGGAAAAGCAACAACAACTCCCCATGACTATGGAAGATATTTTGAGTTTGCACCAACCGATCTCGCAGAAGATATCCGAAGAGATATCGTGTTGACGCTTACTGATCTTAATTTTGATATTGAGGCATCACATCACGAAGTTGCCTTCGGTCAGCATGAAATAGATTTCAAATATGGAGATGCACTGACAACGGCCGATAATGTGATGACATTCAAATATGTCACGAGGACTATTGCAAAACTGCATGGCCTTCATGCAACATTTATGCCAAAGCCCATAGCTCTTGAGAATGGTTCCGGAATGCATGTTAACCTCTCCCTTTCAAAAGGTGATGAGAATGCATTTTATGATAAAAATGGAGAAATGCAGATAAGTGAAACTACCAGACAATTCATTGCAGGCGTTCTGAAACATATCAAAGCGATCTCATGCATCTCAAATCCGCTTGTAAACTCATACAAGAGGCTTATTCCCGGCTATGAGGCACCGGTCTATATCACATGGTCAGGTGCAAACCGCAGTTCACTTATACGAATACCTTCGGCAAGGGGAAAAAGCACAAGAGTGGAACTCAGAAGTCCTGACCCCTCATGCAACCCGTATCTGACATTTGCAGCCATTCTTGCCGCTGGTCTTGACGGAATAAAGAACAAGATGGACCCGGGAAAGATCATGGACTACAATGTTTTTGACCTGACAAAAGAAGAGCGTGAAGAAAGAGGTATTGATACGTTGCCATCTACCATCAGTGAAAGTGCAGATTACCTGGAAAAGGATGAACTTCTTAAAAACACACTTGGTGCACATGTCCATGACAACATCCTGAGACTTGCAAGGGCCGAGTGGGACGCATACAGAACCCAGGTGCATGATTGGGAGATACAGCGTTACCTTAACACTATTTAAAAATGGTTGAAGGATTTTCCATCAGGTATGCCAGCAAAGCTGACAAGCTGCAGGTTACGAGCTTCATTGAACTTGTGGATGAAGAGTTCTATCCTCCGCTTAGTCAGAGAGGAGCAGGCATACCTGAAAGGGTTAAAAGGTGTCTGGACACGGATGAATCAAATTTTCTTGTTGCAGAACCAAATGTTTACGAGGAGGATTCCCGGCTAGAAGGATTCATCGGGATGATAGGTTGCACAAGAAACTGGAAAGGACACGATAGTGCCTACATCAATTTTCTTGCAACACATCCAGATCATAGGAATTCAGGCATCAGTAAAGCGCTATGTATGCGACTGGAAGAAGAACTTGCAGGGACAGGCATTGATAGAATATATCTCTGCACCTGGTCTGGCAATCCTTCAGCAATAAGATTCTATGAGTCACTCGGATATTGCCCTTATGCGATAATCCTTAATGACAGAGGTAACGGCATAGATACGATATATTACAAAAAGAAAATTGTATAGCAAAATATGCAAAACAATAATATAGCATCAGAGTCTCGATAAGAGGGCTCTTCCTGAAAAATCCTTATCATCGCGGAAAGCCTGTAGATAAATTCTGAAAGGTCAGCCGCTTTGATTGAAAAAAGACAGGACACAGTGCCTATTGCATGGTTAGGAAGAATAGAGGAAGTGGATAGGCACCGTGTCCATAAACATTATTTTCGTTTTTGTTTACTCATCTGGCATTCGTTCAAGCTTCTTCTTTGAGAGCTTTTCAACCAATTCCAGATTTACATCATTTTCAAGTGACAGTTTGCCGTTCTTTACGGCGCTGTTAACGAACTGTTTGCCAACAGGATTGCGTATTACCAGCGTTGTGTAACCCTTGGCGCTGCCAATGGAACCTGCTGATATGTCCGCATCAACTGCTGTGAGATCCGTACATATGTGACATCCCGGACGGACACAGTCCTCGACATCCTTCAGTGAGATGACTGTCATGCTTCCGTCTTTAAGAGTTATCTCCAGCTTACCCTTCACATCAAAGTGTATGATGTCAAGAGGATCTATCTGGTGTTCTGCAATGAGCTTGTCCTGCACGAGCTTCTCGTAGTCGAATGTCTCTGTACAGAAAAGTCCCACTACAAGACGGATGTTCTTCCTGAATGGGCGCAACAGATCAAGGTCGCTTGTACGCATCTGTTTCATTGCCTGAACCACACATGGAACACCTACAACTGCAATGTTGGTGTACTTGCGCTTCATGACAGCTTCCTTAAGGGAGGCTACCAGAGGAACCCACCAGTTGTAACGGCTTCCTGCCTGGTGTACGAGTACATCGGTGGAAGTGATTACAGCAGATGAAGGTCTGAGTGTCCAGGGGTCTTCAACGACAGTGACAACCGCATCGATCATGCCTTCATCAAGTGCATTTGTCAGTATTGCTGTCACAGCACCACCGCTCTGTTTTCTTGGTACATCCAGTTCTGCCTTTGCAGTTACGATGTCAAGGTAGTCACCAAGGACTTCAGATGATGGTTTCTCAGTTCTCGGGCACACTTCATAGCATGCACCACATGGAACTCCGTCATTTGCATCCTTACAGTAACCACTGTTAAGAGGATGAGTAGAGTCACGTCCCATGTTGAAATAAATAGCATCTGCCGGGCATACAGCTACACATGCACCACATGCTGCACACTTTCCTGTGTCCCAGATCTCTGCCTTAAGATCAAGATAATTTTTACCTGCCATTGTGATCACTCCCATGTGTATTTACCTGCAAATGGTCTGGCGCTTGCAGGAACTATTTTTGAATAGTTAGTATCCAGGAAAGGTTTTGGATCAATATCGAACCTTTCACAGAACTCTTTGATCACAGGAGTGAGGTTTTTCAGGTCTTCTTCGGTAAAGTCAACCTTCTTTGCACCTACTCCGAGCAACTTATCGTTCACATCGCCACGGATGATAATCTCGCCGCCGTGAATACCACTACCAATACCACGGTCCTGTGCTGCAGGTTCATGGCCAATACCGAGTACGAGAATAAGTCCACCGGCCATGTATTCACCAAGGAACGCATGGGATGTGCCTCCTATTACAAGGATAGGACGCTTGCTCTCATACTGCTTCATGTGTATGCCGCCACGGTAACCGATGTTTCCTTTTACGAAAACCTTACCGCCACGCATACTATGAGCCACTGCGTCACCGGCACTTCCGTGGATAATAAGTGCTCCGTTGTCCATTGTATTACCGGGTGCGTGTTCTGCGTCACCGAACACTTCACATTCAGGACCGCTCATGAACATTCCAAGGTCACCGCCAGGAACACCGTTAACGGTGATCTTTGCGTCACCCCTCAGGCCGTTACCTATGAAACGCTGTCCAAGGACATTGTTGAGAACTATTTCCTTAACGCCGGAAGCGACTGCCTCACGGATCTGCCTGTTAAGAGGGGTATAGTGCATACCCTTTACATCTATTACTAAAGGTTCTGCCATCTTCAGGCCCCCATTGACTCTATTTTGAGGACATCAAGTAATCCCTGATCAAGCATATATCCTCTCAGACGTTCACGGTTGCCGCGCAGACTCTCTATACTGTTAAGACCTGCTGCACCCATGAGCTCACTCAGTTCAAGTGTCCATGCGTGGATGAGGTTTGCAATATTCTCTGCACCGACATCAGAGTCGATACGACTGACAAGTTCAGGTCTCTGAGTTGCGATACCCCATGGACAGAGTCCACGGTAGCAGTTACCACAAACACGGCATCCAAGTGCAATGAGTGAGGCAGTTCCAATGTAAACTGCATCAGCACCAAGTGCAATGGATTTTGCAAGGTCACCGCTGTTGCGTATACCACCACTGGCTATGATGGAAACCTCATTCCTGATACCCTGGTCGTTGAGTTTCTGGTCTACTGCAGCGATTGCTGCTTCAATTGGGATACCTACGTTGTCCCTGAAGACCTTTGGTGCTGCACCTGTACCGCCCTTGAAACCGTCAATTACAACTGCATCTGCAGATGATCTTGCGATACCTGCTGCAATTGCGGCTACATTGTGTACTGCAGCGATCTTAACGAAGACCGGCTTCTCCCAGTTTGTGGCCTCCTTGAGACTGCGCACAAGCTGAGCAAGGTCTTCTATACTGTAAATATCATGATGAGGAGCAGGACTTATTGCGTCTGAACCCAGAGGGATCATACGTGTGCATGATACATCTGCACAGACCTTCTCTCCCGGAAGGTGGCCGCCAATACCTGGCTTTGCACCCTGACCTACCTTGATCTCAATGGCTGCACCACGCTCAAGATAGTCGATATCAACACCGAAACGTCCTGATGCGATCTGGACTATTGAATGGTCCTGATATGGATAGATCGCCTCGTGCATTCCTCCCTCACCTGTTCCCATGAAGGTTCCGGTCTTTGCTACTGCCTTTGCAATACTGAGCTGTGCAGGAAGACTGATAGCACCATAGCTCATGTGACCGACCATAATAGGAGTGTCAAGTTTGAGGTTTGGAGTAAGTTTAGTCTTAAGATCAATGTCACCATTGTTCTTTGTAAATTCGAGTTTTGAAGGCTTCTTTCCAATGTATGTCCTCAGTTCCATTGGTTCTCTCAGAGGATCGATACTTGGGTTTGTCACCTGACATGCATCAAGTAACAGCCTGTCAAATATGATCGGATAATCAACTGCATTGCCCATTCCCGCAAGGATTATCTTTCCTGTGCGTGCCTGGTTGATTACATCTTCACGTGCCTCAACTGTCCAGAGTGGGTGACTGCGGTAGTCGACCGGCCTCTCCTGGAGCATTATAGCATCCCTTGGGCACATTGAGATACAGCGATGGCATGCAGTACATTTGCGTGAGTCAATGAGGATCTTGTCATCCTCTACTCTGTAAACGCCATAGGAACAGTTATCGACACAGCGCATACACTTCATACACTGGTCACGGTCGATACTGATCTTGTACTTAAGTGGTACACTACCAAGACTCATTCTATAACCCTCCCTATAACAGGCTCTCCTGCCCTTGGCATGTATATTGTCTCTACATCAGGGTCCATTGTACGGATGGCTGCCTCTTCACTTGATATGTAGAGCTTTGAACCGTTCTCTCCTACAATAAGAGGACGCAGCTTTATCCTGTCTGTGAAACCCACGATTCCATCCTTTGTTGCTACTACGATAGCGAACGGACCGTTCATGAGAGCCGGACCGTATGTCAGACGAAGTGTGCGCATGAATTCCTCTTCCTTCTCAGGCATCTCATCGATCTCATCCCAGAAAGGAGGAGCAAGTGCTTCTACTACCATTTCTGATGGAAGGCCATGTCTTCTGCCAAGAAGATCAAAGAGATAAGCTACAACTTCTGTGTCTGTCAGCATTGTGCACTGGTAACCATTGCTTTCCACATAGCGACGGTTTGTACCATATGAAGTGATCTCACCGTTGTGTACAACTGACCAGTCAAGAAGGTTGAATGGGTGAGCTCCGCCCCACCAGCCTGATGTATTGGTTGGGTAACGGTTGTGAGCGAGCCATATATAACCCTCGTAATCCTCTATCCTGTAGAAATCAGCTACATCCTCAGGCCATCCTGCTGCCTTGAATACTCCAAGGTTCTTACCTGATGAGAATATAAGTGCGCCTTCTATTGTAGAATTGACATGCATCACAAGATGCTTTACATTATCATCATCTGGATTGGTTGTGCCAACCATAAGGTCAGCATAAGGCTTGAAGAAATATCTCCATGGAATGTGTTCTTTCTTAAGACCTGGCTGTTCATAGGTCGGGATCTCTTCCTGATGAACTATCCTTCCCCACTGTTTCAGTATTGCGTCAACCTTGGTCTTTGGTTCTAACAGATTATCAAAAAATACGTGGATGGCATAGCAGTCTGCATAATCAGGATAAATGCCATAAGCTACATATCCTGCGCCTTCTCCACTTCCTCTTTCATCCATCAGACTCAGAGCTCTTTTGATGTGAGAGCCGTCCATTCTGGACATGGTCCGATCGATTACGCCTATAATTCCGCACATGTTGATCACTATGAGTATTTAGTCTTGGGGCTATGAGATAGTATTTACCTGATATGAATTTAACCATGCAAAAATTCGTCCAGGATAAAAACCCCCGGTTTTCGTGAACAACTTCTATTCACGTTTTGTCAGCTTTTAAAGACAGCTGATCGAAATATGTCGAAAGTTATTGAAATATAAAGTGAAAGTAAGGGGAATTCCCCTTACAGTATGCTAAGGTAGGTGTCAAGCTCCCACTGGTGGACCTGTGCCTTGTAGTCATCCCACTGAGCATTCTTTGCCTTGAGGTAGTTTGTGAATACGTGGTCACCAACTACACCCTTTGTGAACTCACTTGCTGCCATGAGGTCGATTGCTTCCTTGAGGTTTGCAGGGAGTGACTCGATACCTCTTGCTGCCTTCTCTTCTGCGCTGAGCTTGAAGACGTTGACATCAGTGGATGCTGGTGGTTCCATCTCGTTCTTGATACCGTCAAGACCTGCATTGAGCATTGCTGCGAATGCGAGGTATGGGTTACATGCCGGGTCTGGGCATCTCAGTTCGATCCTGGTACCAATGCCTCTTGATGCAGGGATTCTGATAAGGGAACTGCGGTTTGATGCAGACCATGTGCAGTAGATTGGTGCCTCATATCCTGGAACAAGTCTCTTGTATGAGTTTACAGTTGAGTTTGTGATTGCTGCGAACTCACGGATGTGTGCAAGGATACCTGCAATGTACTGCTTTGCAGTTATTGAGAGCTGGTCAGGTGTGCTTGGGTCGTAGAATGCGTTCTTGCCGTCCTTCATGAGGGACTGGTTGGAGTGCATGCCTGATCCGTTTACACCATAGAGTGGTTTTGGCATGAATGTTGCGTAGTAGCCCATGTGGTATGCGATGGACTTTACAACATACTTGAATGTGATAATGTTGTCACAGGTGGTCAGCACATCACCGAATCTGAAGTTGATCTCGTGCTGTGATGGAGCGACCTCGTGGTGGGAAGCTTCCAGTTTAAAGCCCATGTCTTCAAGAGCAAAGTCAATAGCTCTTCTGACATCCTGTGCCTTGTCAAGAGGAGCAAAGTCGAAGTATCCTCCCTTGTCGGTGAGCTGTGTGGTTGGCTCTCCGTTCTCATCCAGTTTGAACAGGAAGAACTCAAGTTCCGGACCTGTGTTCATTGAGTAGCCCATCTCTGCTGCCTTTGCGATTGCCTGTTTGAGAACGTATCTTGGGTCACCCTCGAATGGCTTGCCGTTTGGTCTGTATACATCACCAATGATACGGGCAACAGCGCCCTCCTTTGGTCTCCATGGGAGAATTCTGAATGTGGATGGGTCTGGCATGAGAATCATGTCGGACTCTTCGATCCTTGTGAAACCTTCAATTGATGAACCATCGAACATTACACCATTCTCAAATGCACCTTCAAGGTCTTCTGCAGGGATTGCCCAGCTTTTGACAATACCAAGAGTGTCTGTGAACTGGGTTCTTATGAATTTAACATCGTTCTCGGTTACAGCCTGTAACACTTCTTCCTTTGTTGCTGGATTTGCTTTTACCATTTTGACTACTCCTCTATTCTCTAAGGGGTGTGAGTAACCCATTACCTATTAGGTACTATATATAGATTCCTAATTGTTATGAAGTAAATACACCACTCTCCAAAAAATAAAAAAAGCGAATAATATTAAAATCTTATCCATATTTTGATATAAAAATAACCATAAACAAATTTCTGCAAAATAATTAATCACATGAACAGATAATATAATAGTCTCTGACGATATGACTGAAAAAAGTTAAAAGAAAGGAAAAAGGATATTTGTGTCACATGTTGCCGCAACTGCCCAGAAGCTTCGGAAACTTTATCATTCTTGCAAAAATAGTGATTTTAACAGGCAGGAGAAAATATGGACGAAATACCAGGAGATAACACCAATATCATAAAGCAGTTGAAAGATGTTTCAATTAACGCTCTTCGTTGCATGCAATGTGGTGTTTGCAGCAGTAGTTGTCCCTCTGGAAGACATACAAGCCTTAACATCCGCAAACTTGTGAAAATTGCAGGTAGAAATATAGAGATACTAAAAAGTGAAGAATTGTGGATGTGCACCACCTGCTACAACTGTCAGGAAAGATGCCCGCGTGGTATTGACATTGTAGACACACTGCTGAAGATCAGATCGATCTCATCCCAACATGGCATAATCCTCCCCGAACACAAACAAGTCTGCGAAATGCTGCTCAAATACGGGCATGCAGTCCCAATTAACGACATGGTCAGAATGAAACGAAAAGAGATCGGCCTGGAAGAACTCCCGGAAACCGTACACAAATATGAGGAGTCGCTTAAGGAAGTAAAAGAACTCCTGTATTCCTGCGGATTTGAGAGATTCACAAAAGGAAATGCGAATCCAGATAAAACCACGGAGACCACAGCATGAAGGGACTGTCACTTTTTCTTGGATGTCTCGTACCTAACAGGTACCCGGGCATAGAACTTGCTACAAAATTATGTCTTGCCACATTGGATATAGATTGCAGTGACCTACCCGGTGCATCATGTTGCCCGGCTCCGGGAGTATTCCGTTCTTTCGATAAAGCTTCCTGGCTTGCCCTTGCAAGTCGAAACATTGTCCTGTCAGAAGAAATGGAAAGGGATGTGCTCACAATATGCAATGGATGTTTCAGCACACTTGCCGATGCGAACAACATTATCCAGAATGACGAAAATGCAAAAGAAGAGATGAACACTCATCTTCAAATGATTGGAAGGGAAATCAAAGGGAACATCGATGTCAGACATATTATAGAATACCTTTACCAGGAATATGGACCTGAAAAAATAAGTTCGTTTGTTCAAAGGCCGCTGAACATAAGAGTTGCAGTCCACTACGGATGTCACCTGATAAAACCTACAAAAGAAAGAGGACTTGGAAGTTCTGAAAGACCTGTGTTCTTTGATGAGCTCATCACTGCACTTGGTGCTACAAGTGTGGACTATCCCGACAAGATGGCATGCTGCGGAGCAGGAGGAGGAATGCGTTCTGCAATGAAAGAAAGGTCACTGAAAATGACTGAGGCAAAGCTTGAAAAGATACAGGAAACAGGCGTGGAATGTATAGTAAATTCATGTCCTTTCTGCCACATGCAGCTTGACAGTGGACAGGATGAGATCAAAGAGCTAACAGGAACCGAGTTTGAAATACCAGTACTTCACTACACACAACTTCTTGGACTTGCTCTGGGATTTCCGGCAGATATGCTTGGAATTGATACTGGCATTGAAAAGAACAGGAAGCTCATGGAACTGTTGGATTCTCAGCTTGGACCATAGAATCTAAGAGCAATTTCTATTATGAATACTGCCGTTTGTGAAACATACGGAAAACTTTAACGGATTTCCCGCAGGAAAGCTTTTTCACCAATAACTTTAAGATAATTAATGTTATTACGAGAGTAGCTCAACATGAGCGTGTGGCCTAGTCAGGATATGGCGGCAGCCTCCTAAGCTGCAAGCCGAGGGTTCAAATCCCTTCACGCTCGCTATTTCTCTTTTTAACAATTTCAGGAGATCGATCATTGATTATAAGAAAGGCTACTGTCAGGGATATACCTGAAATTAAAAGCATCATTGACATCTATGCAAAGCAGGAAATGATGCTCCCACGTTCACTTAGCGACCTGTATGAGTTTACCCGAAGTTTCCACGTCTGCGAGATAGACGGAGAAATAATTGGCTGCTGTGCCCTGCATGTTAGCTGGGAAGACATGGCAGAGGTAATGTCATTTGCAGTAAAGCAGGAATACAGAGACAAGGGTATTGGAACAAAGCTCGTCAAAGCATGTCTGGAAGAAGCAAATGGGCTTGGAATAAACAAAGTGTTCACACTAACCTACGCAGTTCCATTCTTTGAGAAACAGGGATTTGAAATAATAGACAAGCAGATGCTTCCACACAAAGTATGGACCGGATGCATAAAATGTCCAAAATTCCCGAACTGCGATGAAGTAGCAATGATGAAAGAAGTATAATTCATCATTCCTTTTTGTCAGATACCAGGGATTTTTCAAAATAAACCGTTCCACTCTCTTCCTTTACTACTGAAAAACCATTTTTCAGGTAGATAGATATGGCTTTTTTCAGAGAAGGATCGGTTTTCAAGCGGGCATGTGAATAATTATTTTCAGCATATGAAAGGGCCTTCCGAAACAAAGCAGATCCCACACCCTTACCACGACACTCCTTTTTTACATACAGTCTTTTAATTTCACAGGCTTGCGGACCAGTATTCTTCACTGCAGAAGTACCTGCTATCTCGCCATCAGAAAGACACAGGAAAAAAGCGCCGTCGTTATCAAGATAATTGCCCTGAATATCATCAAGATCAAAATCCTTCACGGGATCATAATCAAAACCTTCGCCTGCAAGCACATTTATTATAAATGATCTTGTAAGGGAAGAATACTCAGCAGAGAACGGAACAATGTTCATTCAAGGTATTCTCCGGGGTTTTCAAGGAAATCCTTTGCTAGCGAGTAAAGTAATTCCACACCACTTAACAATACATCCTCATCAATATCAAAACTGCATGAATGATTGCCTTCTACTATTCCTTTTTCAACATTCCTTGTGCCGATTATTGAATACATCCCCGGAACTTCCTGAAGGTAATAAGCAAAATCCTCTGCACCAAAGATCGCTTTTGTGTGGTCGTTGACGTTTTCATATCTGCTTTTTAGCAGTATTGAAGCTCTTTCTGTAAAAACAGGATCATTGAACAGGACAGGGTAACCGTGCTGTATGGTAAGAGAATAAGAAGGAACTCCTTTTATGCTTTCTTTTGAATATGATCTCATCAGTGAATCAAGAATAGAGGACATTGTACTTTCTATCAGTTCAGTATCGTCGTCATCAAATGTCCTGAAACTCCCAACAAGCTCCAGTTCATCCGGAGACCTGTTGAACTGCTTACCACTATTGATAGTACCAAAACCCAGAGTATAATCTGACTCTGACACTTTTTCAGGTATAGCAGACGTAAGCGAAGAAACGAATTCCGACGCTATCTGGATAGGGTCAATGCACATATCAGGAGTTGAATGATGACCACCTTTCCCGAATAGCTTTACTATGAAGCGATTGGAACTTGCCATGAAAGGACCGGCACGTATGTTTATCTGGCCGACATCCACATCACCAAAAATGTGCAGTCCTATAATAGCATCAACACCTCCCAGGCCGCCTTCTTCTATTATTCTGACCGCGCCGCCGGGAGGAACTTCTTCCGCTGGCTGGAATATGAATCTTACAGTGCCGCATATTTCCTTTCGTTTTTCCTTCACCATGCGGGCAACACCCAGAACAATGGCCATGTGCCCGTCATGACCGCATGCATGCATAACACCGGGGGTCTGAGAGATATAATCCTCGTTTCTAAGAGAGGGCACTTCAAATGCCGCAAGTGCATCAGTATCAGAACGTATGGCAATGCATGGACCTGGGGACATGCCTCGCACTTCTGCAACCACACCAGTATCAGCGATTTTTCTGCAGTCTATTCCGAGCTCTTCCAGTATGGACATTATTCTTGCCTGTGTGCCATGTTCGTGAAAACTAAGCTCCGGATTCCTGTGGAATTCTCTTCGGACCTCGCGTACCCATTTTTCAAATGATTGCAAATTCTATCACCGTTCATGCGGACATGCTTTTACAAATACCAAATACAGATATAAATACAGAGATTATCGATCAAATATCAGAGATAGACATGTTGCTGAAGTATATATTAGATTTTATCTGATCTTGCCCGGAGCAATAAAAGTCGTACCATTTTTATGTTAAAAGGCAATTACCTGTACAGAGTTGAATACTAACAGGAAGGCTAAATATGATAAAAACAAGACTCAGGGATTTCCTTGTAACAGAAGATGACTGGATCTTTGCGGTTTCCGATTATTTCCACCCACATGGTGTAAGGTCAACACTCAGGTACGTGCCGGATGAAAATGGTGAGCGCGAACTTGAAGGTAAACGCTACAAGAAATATGATTTTGATGTTGCTTTTGACTTTATGCGCCAGAACCGCCCAGAATGGGTAGAGGACGTACATGTTGTCCCTGAAGACAAGATCAAAAAAGTGCTTCCCCCATCAAGTGCCATAGAAAAGTGGTACGGTGTTGACAGCAGAGTAACAGTTGTGGTGGACACACTTGAAAAAGCTGGCATCAGCAGGGACATGATGGGAATCACAGGCTCACTCCTGCCCGGACTTCAGAACGAAGGCTCAGACATTGATTTTGTAGTTTATGGTGACCAGTGGTTCATTGCAAGGGATGCCATCAAAAAAGCAAAGTCAGAAGGCGGACCAATTGAAGATATAGACCTGAACATGTGGAAACGCATATACAACAAGCGCATCCCTGAGATCTCATTTGAGGAATTCATGGTCCACGAAAAAAGAAAAGGAAATCGTGGAATGGTCGAAGGAACTTATTTTGATCTTCTTTTTGTCAGGGACTGGGAACAGATCAAAGACCCAACTCAGAGAGGAAAGGATATTGGCACAATGATAATAGAAGCAAAGGTCACAAATGCCGATCTTGCTTTTGACGCGCCTTCAGTCTACAAAGTTGACCACGATGAAATTGACCATGTGCTCTCATACACACACACTTATGCAGGACAGGCTCTTGCAGGAGAGACCATTGAAGCTCAGGGTGTTGTAGAACAGGTTGGAGACATCAAAAGACTTGTAGTCGGCACTTCCAGAGAGCCAAAGGGCGAATGGATCCGCTCACTGACACTGCTTGAAAAAGAAGGATTGATCTGAAATACAAATTAAAAGTTGTTTTTAATTCTAAAAAAGACATAAAGACGGTTTAACCACCGCCCGTTACCTGGCTGATATCATAACCAGCCTCGTTTTCGGCTTTGTAAGAACGCATGTAGGATTCTGCAGCTTCTGCAGATGTGCGCTCTTTCATTTCGCCTTTAAGCTCGCTTTCATCTGTAATGACAAGTACCTCAGACTTATAGAACAAGCCGGTACTGTCAAGCAATACCCATATACCTTCTTCGTCTTCTTTAAGATCGGTAACTCTTCCCACAGTACCTGTGTTAAGGTACCTGACAACAGACCCGACTTCAATGGGACTGCCATTCATGCTCAAAGCCTCGATCTTTTTTGAGTCGTCCACAATATAACTCCTTTTAATTGTTACTGTTACTTTTGAAGATATATGAGCCTTACAGATATAATAGTTAAGCTTCCTGAGCTATTTCAAGGCGCAGGTCACCAAGAGTTGCAATCCTTTCGGCAAAGGCATTGTGCCTGTGGATACTCTCTTCATTTATCTGTTTGATAGTGACAACTGCCTCATCAGGAAGGTGCTCAAAGTCCTTGACAACATTCTTTGCCATGGTCCTTACACAATCCTCTACAAACTTTGGATTATTGTGAGCAGTCTGGACAACTGCTGCCTCATCAGCCCTCTTAAGAAGCTCAAATACACTGGAACTCATTGATCTTTCGATGATCTCAATGATCTTCTCAAGTGAAACGTAAACATTTCCGACAACCTCGATAGAGATTATGCCGCGTCCACGCTGGTTGTGTGTTGCCATTGGAACCCTGTGAAGGAATTCTGCGATGTGCTTGTTATCGACACCGATCTTCTCAAGTTCCTGCCTTGCGTTGTCCCTCATGATCTCCTGGGCACATGGACAGGCGGTCATTCCCACAACTTCAGCACCGATAAGTTTCTTGACTTCCATATTTTCCACGTCATCGCGCATTGCGATCGCTTCAGCGAAGATCTCAACAACTTCCTGGCACTCCATCTTTGTTGAAGGGGACTCTCTTTTGAGAACATACTCGCTCTTAAGAATTACTTCTGCGCGGGTTGCATATTCATGACGCTTCAAAAGACTCTGGGCAACATCACTGCAAAGCTGCTCGATCTCATAAACAGGCAGGTTGACTGCCATTTCGAGAACTTCATCGACTGCCTCGAAGTTACGGGAAAGATTTGCACCTTTCAGGTGTGATGGGAGGTCTACAAAAATATCAAAAGTACAAATAAGGATAACCGGACGCTTGTCCCTCCTTTTGATCTGTACGAGCTTTTTAACATTGGTAACACCGACACGTGTCAGGTTAATGGGTATCTGAGGCTTGTTAGCCTGTATATCTGGTAATTTGACAACCGGGACTTCCATAATTATACCTCTAAAATCAAGTATAGGATGAGGATCCGTTCTGCGAATGCAGACACCGGATAGTAATTATATCATGGTGAAAGGGATTCATTACATGTAAATGTTGTGTTACGGCTCCAGAATAATAAAAGAAAAGAGAAAAGGAATACAGGAATGCACAAAGTTAGAATACGGCAGCAAATGCCGTATACAGCAAATAAAGATGATGGTTTACAAATCAAGCATACTTGACATGTTGCCACATGCCGCTATGATAACATGCGTTACTTTTTCAAAATAATATAAAAATATACCCATATTCCGGTTGAATAATTGCTCTAAATTGCAGTAAATGCGATAAAACGAGAACAAAAGACGACATTAAAAGAAAAATATATATACCTTATATACTAAATACGGTTAGCAGATGTAATCGCATAATGATTACCGAGGTGACATCATGTCTGAAGCAAGAAATTTTGTGTTAAGAGACAAGAAAGGAAATGAGCATGGGGTATTCACTGGAAAGCAGCCAAGACAGGCAGCTTTGAAGGTGGCAAACAGAGGTAAAGGAAGCAAATCAAAGCCAGAAGAGATCAGGCTTCGTGAGCGTGGAACAAAGAAGGTACACGTATTCAAGGGCTGGAAGGAAAAGGTCGAGGCTCCAAAGAACAAGCCAGACTGGATGCCTGACAAGATCAACAAGCCTTTCGTAAAGAAAGTTGGCATTGAGAAGCTTGAAAAAGTCTGATTTTCATAAAGGGCCCATATTATGGGTCTTTTGTTTTACTTTCCTTATTCAACTCACAGTATTCTGCAAATAGCTCTTTTATCGTAGCAGAAACTATTTTTAAATTAATTGAGCATATTAATAGAGAGCTCCGGCTTTAATGTGCTGATCTGCCGGACCCAGAAAATAATCGCAGGTAAACATCATGACACTTAATCGAGAGAATGTACTGATAGAGGCATTACCATACATAAGGGATTTCTATGACTCCATAATGGTGATCAAGGTAGGCGGTCACGCAATGGTCAATCCACAAGTGATGAGTGATATCATCCAGGACATAGTCCTTCTCAGATTTATAGGAATACACCCGATAATCGTTCACGGCGGCGGCCCGGAAATTTCAGAAAAAATGAAACGCATGGGCAAGGAATCCCAGTTTGTAGGTGGTCTGAGGGTCACTGATGACGAAACCCTTGAAATAGCACGCATGGTCCTTGTGGGGAACATCAATACGGAGATCGTTGCACTCATAGGTAAACACGGCGGCAAAGGCGTCGGACTATCAGGCAAAGACGGCAAAACCATTATTGCCAAAAAGAAACCTTCCCAGAAAGTAATTATTGAGAATGTTGAGCAGGAAGTTGACCTGGGGTGGGTTGGTGACACTGAAATAATCAACACCGAACTTATCAATATACTTATCAAAGAGAGCTATATCCCGGTCATTTCACCGATTGCCGTGGACGTCAACGGAAAAGGCCTGAACATAAATGCAGATACAGTTGCAGGCGACATTGCTGCTGCACTGAAGGCAAAGAAGCTAATCCTTATGACAGATGTCCCGGGTCTTCTGAGAGATATCAATGACAGAAGCTCACGCATATCCAGAGTCGCTATTGAAGATATAGACGATATGGTTGACAGCGGCCTCATATCAGGTGGAATGATCCCAAAGATGAGAAGTGCCGCAACCTCAGTTACAAGCGGTGTCGAAAAGATACACATCATCGATGGAAGTGTCTCGCACTCAATATTACTTGAGTTGTTCACCGACACCGGAATTGGAACAATGGTCTTTAAAAGAGAAGATGAGTGAAAACTCATCTTTGAATTTCATTTTTACTTTAATTGAACTTAAAACACAGAAAATTCAATCAAGGATTGGACTGCCGAAGGTATGATCGTCCAGTTCCAGAACCTGCCCCCAGAGATCCCTGCAGCCGCAGGAAAGGTGGTCAAAGCAGGAAAGATCCTGTGTCAATGAGAACAACCTGATAGTATCGGCAACAGCATGACTGCACTCTCTGCAATTGCGCGGTCCTCTCTTTGAACCTGCGCCAACCGGATCGGACGTGATAATCATATCAGGGAACTCTTTCTTTGTCCTCTGAAGTATATCGACTATGCTCCAGAGCCATGGCGGACGGTATTGCTTCCTGTCCCAGAGGTGTTCCACATAGGTGCCACGCTGGACGTTACAGAGATTTATTGAGAAAGTATCAGTATACTCTGCCGCATCACGGACAGTCTGGACAATATCTTCCAGAGCCTCTTTCTCAGAAAGGAACAAAGGCTTGAGCATAAGATATGACTTTACAGTTGCGCCGTTTTCCCTTGCTGCGATGGCAGCATCAACAAAGTTCCGGAAAGTGAAGCCTTTATTGATGGATTGCTTGCGTATGACATCAGAACTTGTCTCAAGCCCCATTGCAACTTCAAAGGCCGTGTTCTTAAGAACGGAAACACAGTCCTTAACATTCTCCTCAGTCACAAACTCAGGACGAGTCTCTGCAAGGACTTTAACGATCCTCTCATCGCTGTCCAGTTTCTCAAGTATCCTGTGCCTTACTTCAAGTGATATTTCCTTTGTGTCGAGGAAACTGCCTGATGTGAATATCTTGACCATGAAGCGGTCAAAATCTGAAGTTTTCCTCATTGCCTTTTCAAGCTGGGCCATCAGGTCATCATCAGAAGGCGCACCCTGTGCACTGTCATAGACATAACCACACATAGTGCAACCGCCTGCCTTACCCCACCAGCATCCGGACGTCTTGAAGATGACAGTAATTGTATCAATTTCACCGGATTCAATGACATCCCTGCCAGTCCATGAAGCGGCAGGCACATCTAATGAAGAGGGTTTAACCCTCTGCCTGTTTCGGATATCGAGAACTGCTTTGTTAAGTGACATTTGTCTGCTCTGATTTATTTTAATAATTGTAATAATCACTCGAATTCAATTGTTGCAGGTGGCTTTGGTGTAAGATCATAAAGCACCCTTGCAACTGAAGGGATCTCAGCGGTGATCCTTGACTCGATCTTCCTGAGAACACTCCATGGAAGTTCCATTGCCTCAGCGGTCATTCCGTCTCTTGAACCCACTGCCCTTACAGCAACTATCCAGCCGTGAACCCTTACGTCACCTTTCACACCGGTTCCCTTTCCGACAATTGCGGCAAAGGTCTGCCATGGCTGGAACTGCTCAACAAGTTCTTCTTCAACAATTGCATTGGCTTCCCTTACAGCGTCAACAAGTTCCTCGGTTACCTTACCAACGATCCTTACGGAAAGTCCAGGGCCCGGGAATGGCATCCTTTCAGAGATTTCATGAGGAAGCTCAAGTGCACGGGCAACTTCACGGACCTCGTCCTTGTAAAGATCATCAATAGGCTCTACAATTGCCTTGAAGTCCATAACTGATGGAAGACCGCCAACATTGTGGTGTGACTTGATTCCGCCTTCGGATTCAATTCTGTCAGGATAGATAGTTCCCTGAATAAGATACTCGGCCTGGAGTAACTTTGCTTCTTCCTCAAAAACACGGATGAAGGTCTCGCCAACTGCCTTGCGCTTCTCTTCCGGGTCCTCGATGCCTGCGAGCGCTGAAAGGAAACGGTCTTTTGCGTCTACGACCTCAAGATTCATATCTGCAAATATTTCCTTTATTCTCTGGGTCTCGCCTTTGCGCATGAGACCTGTGTCAATGTAAATAGGTGTAAGTTTGTCACCGATGGCACGGTGTGCAAGAATTGCACAAACTGAGCTGTCAACACCACCGGAAAGTGCTATGATAGCTCTGCCATCGATCTGCTTCTGGATCTTTTCAATTGCTTTAGGAATGAACTTGTCTACTTTTACCATGAATGAGAACTCCAATAATAAGATTACTAGGGATTTTACCCTGAAATAGTGTTTCGTACATATTAATGCTCGCCCAGAGATAAGAGCCTTACCGGAGGAAAATATCAGCGACTTGTGAAAAAAACCATACCCTTAATCACATCTCGACTGTGAAAATTCTATGTAGGATTTTTGTTGCTGAAGATAGTTTCTTACCCTGATATATTCTCAGAAGTTATATTGAAAATGTTGGAGAGTATGTGCTGCTAACATGGTACATTATCCGGTCAGGGGGCCATTAATGTGAAAAAAAGCATAATATTTGCGCTTAGTTTACTTATCATACTTGCAGGTGTTGCAAGTGCATGCCAGGATTGCAATTCCGGCTGCGACTGCAACGGCGAGCTGATATGTTTTGAGAATATGAAATGCGGGGAACCGATAACAACCCAGTTTGCAGATCAGGGAGCGATATTTGGGACTGCGGTCGTATCCTATAAAGATATGTCCGGAAGTGGAACTGCATATTCCACGGAACAGGTAACGATCACATTTGATCCAGAAGTCTGCTGTGTGAGCATGGAAGTTAACAGCGTCTACGGAGTTCAGATAATAGCATACGACAAGAATGGAAATGTGGTTGATACTGCCAATGGAGGATCATTCTTCTGCCCAAGGTTGGTGGAATTATCAGCAGGAGAGGGAAATCCAATATCCTATATCACACTGACCGCATCCTCACTCGAAGACCTGTGCTATCCAAGAACAAGGTACGTAAGCACAATGTGTTGCACATATGATGATTGGCTGTGCATCGACAACCTGAAATTCTGCACCTGTCAGGACAACGAGATACCTGAATTCCCAACCCTTGCCATACCAGTACTGGCAATAATGGGACTTGCACTTATCATGCAGCGCAGACGATAATAAACAGAGAATGATTTCAGTGAAAAACATCCCCTCCTCTTTTTCTGCTGAAATCATTCCTTTACCCCTATTTATATCCCCGGTGATCCTTAAGATAAAACACTTTCACCCTGCATACCTGAAGATTAAATACATCGGTAACCTATATTCAGGAAAAACAAGTATGGTCTAAAGATGCACGAGACTCTCCGGAAGTATTTTGGATATTCTGATTTTCGTCCTTTACAACAGGATATAATCGATGATGTGCTAAATGACCGTGATACATTTGTGCTAATGCCAACTGGTGGCGGAAAATCTCTTTGTTACCAGCTTCCGGCCCTTCTAAAAGACGGCATCACCGTTGTAGTGTCACCTCTTATATCTCTTATGAAGGATCAGGTGGACAGCCTGAAGGAGAACGGCGTTGATGCCGCATACCTTAACAGCACACTGAAACCTGCAGAGTCAAAACGTATCTATGACGAACTTAAAAGAGGCGAGATCAAAATTCTCTATGTTGCGCCTGAAAGACTCACAATGTCAGGGACCATCACACTTCTGAATAGTCTCAATGTAAGCCTTTTTGCCATTGATGAAAGCCACTGCATATCTGAATGGGGACATGATTTCAGACCCGAGTACAGAAAACTCGGCATGTTGAAAAAGAAGTTCCCGAAAATACCCATAATCGCACTCACAGCCACCGCCACTCCTAAAGTCAGGGAGGATACCATAAAACAACTTGGTATTGAAAAATGCGGAATATATGTTGCAAGTTTTAACCGGCAGAACCTTTTCTACCGCGTGCGTGCCAAAAAGGATACCTATGATAACCTGTTGCAGTACCTCAGGAAAAAGAAAGGTGAAAGCGGAATTATCTACTGCCAGAGCCGCAGGACCGTGGACAGCCTGACAAAGAAGCTGCGAAAGGATGGATTTAACGCACTCTCGTACCATGCAGGTCTTACCGACAACCAGCGGGCAAGCAATCAGGAAATGTTCATCAAAGACAGGACAGACATTGTGGTTGCAACAATTGCTTTTGGAATGGGGATAGACAAACCCAATGTCCGTTTTGTTGTACACTATGACCTCCCCAAAAACCTCGAAGGATACTATCAGGAAACCGGAAGAGGAGGGCGAGATGGACTAGAGTGTGAGTGCGTGCTCTTCTTCAGTCGCGGTGATAAGTACAAGATTGAGTATTTCATCAAACAGAAGGACAAAAAGGAAGAAAGGGACATTGCGATCAAGCAGCTTAACGACATGGTAGACTACTGCGAAAGTAACATATGTCGCCGAAAAGTGTTGCTCCGGTACTTTGGAGAGGAAATACCCGAGGACAATTGTGGGAAATGTGATGTCTGCCTCCAGCCACGCATAGAAGTTGACGGAACTGCGGAAGCCAGACTTATAATAAAATGCATACAGGATCTTGATCAGAGATTTGGAATGACGCACGTCATTGATGTGCTTACCGGCAGCCGGGCAAAGAAGATCACCGACAAAAAACATCACCAGCTCAAAAGTTTCGGACAGGGCGATGCACATTCCAAAAATGAATGGCTTGATATGGCCCGGGAAATGGTCAGACAGGATGTCATCAAAGTGGAAGGAGCACGTTACCCGCTTCTCAAACTTAACAGGAAGAGCCTGGAAGTTCTTGACGGAAAAAAGGCTGTGACCTTTACCCGAAAAGTTGAGGATGCACAGACAGACTACGAGCCAGCAACTCCTGATATCGATGAGGAAGAGTTTGAAGAAGAATACAAACCTGTGGTCCGCCGCAGAATAAGCGATGAACCGGAGAAACTTCTCTTTGATAAGTTAAAAGAGCTGCGCATATCACTGGCACAGATGCAGGATGTGCCGCCGTACATTATATTTGCTGATACGAGCCTTCGTCAGATGGCGGCAAAACGACCGGCTACAAAGGAAGAAATGTTGAAGATCACCGGAGTTGGCGAGTACAAGCTCAAAAAATATGGCGACATGTTCCTCAAGGCCATTGCAGAGCATCTGGAAACTGAGAAGTCATCAAATGCTGTCAATGAAAAAAGCAAAAATGGGATAAAGAGCAAAACTCTGACCAGAACAAAATCTGAAACCCCTGTAAAAGAAAAAATTAAAGAAGATATTAAAGAAAAAACTAAAGGGGAAGTTAAGACCAGGACATCAGGAAATGGATTCCCAAAACCGCCCCTTAAAAAAGAAATTGTCCTCAGAGCACTTGATGAACTTGAAGCCGACCTCATCAGGAGTATAAAGGATAAACTGGGCGGCACTTATTCAGACGATGAAATAAGGGACGTTTACCAGTCGATCATCAAAAAGGAATGATAGAACATCTTTCTGAGAGATGTTACCGACAGACGTATTCACAAATATAATTCACAAATATTATTCGCAGATTTTATTCACAAGTATCAAGAAGGTGTCTTTTGGGGCGAACCCTCTGGTCACCCGGATGAATCGGGTTTATCTTTGCCTTGTGCTCATCTTCTTTCTGCTTTTTATTATCGGGTTTCTTTTCTTCCATTTACCCATCTCCAGTTAATAATTTGGAAGAAACGATATTAAAACCTGATGCAATACCTCAAAGATTGAAAATAAAGACTTAAAAAAGAGAGAATGTATAATTCCGGGCATTAAAACATTAAGGAAAGCAACAAAAGAGATTCCACGTGGTTAATAAATAACTGGAGTTATCCCGAAGGGTCCGGCGAAGCCGGCGTTTTCCCATCAGAAAAAACAAAGTGTTCAGCAAATACCCTGTACTTTCTTCTCAGTACTTATTTAGAGTTACCTGTACAACCATCTTTAGAGTTGTGATTATCCAATGATCAATATTCTGCACAGATACATGGGAATGCGCCGCCTTCGGCGGATGGTTACTTTGGTTTTAGCTTGCGAATTTTTCTTGGTTTTGGAAATGAAAATGAGTTACGTTCGTTTCACATACATTAACATGATTTATACATAACCAAAAAAGTAAAAAGCAATTCACATCATCATCATGAACTGCATTGTCAGATAGAATATAAGATCACCGAAAACCACAGCCGTGATAAAACCGGCAGTTATTGGTATCATGAAAGGCAGACCGGGAGTTATCCACACGCCGTCTTTGACCTTGCCTTCTTTCTGATACGTTTTTAGTTCCTTGATAACATTGGAACTCAGTTCCGTACCCGACCTTGAAAACTTGAACTCCACACCGTCCTTTGTTCTTTTATAGGAATCGATCATGCGGAAATGACCTTTTTCCAGTTTTGAGATTGGAGTAATGTATCCTATGAACATATAAAAAGGACGCTTCAGTGATTCTGATGGATTTTTTACCAGATTGTACAGGAACAATCCTATCGGAACAATAACTGTGAGAATGACCGAGTTGCCAAATACACTGAAAGCAAAGAGATCGATGGGTGGAACTCCGTTAATAGGGAGCGATGTCGATCCGATCACCATCTTTGGGAAAGTTGGAATTATCAGCGAAATAACCATCAGGATCTTGGCATCTGCGCCTCCGAATGCTCCAAACTGGAACAGGATGTACACAAAAGCGAATATGAAAAGGAATGACAGTATATTGCGTATCAGGTACGGAAGACCGTAATTCATGAGATCGTACATTATGAATATGAATCCCACACCGAACATCATAAACCATACATCATTGGAAACACGCCGGGTTTTGATATCCGAGTAGCAGGAATATAACAAAAAAGGCATGCATGCCAGCACTTTTAACAATTCGATCATTTCAGTGTTTCTCCCATTTCTTAAGTTTCATAACCTCAGATAATGTCGCACCCCTGCGAATCTCTTCAAAGAGACGCTGCTCGGTCTTTTCGACCTCTTTGGCACGTCTTGCGATCTCATAGGCACGCTCTTTTGGAATAACAACGACTCCGCTGTCATCACCCACAATATAATCACCGGGATTTACAGTCTGGTTTCCGCAGACAATTTCGGAGTTGATCTCACCGAAACCTTTAGGCTCTCCTGCGTTTGGCACATGACAGGTGGCAAAGACGGGCAATCCTATCTTTCTTATCTCATCGATATCCCTTACAGCACCATCAATAACCACACCGGCAACTCCTTTATTAAGACAACTCAATGTGGCAAGTCCTCCCCAGGGAGCTACATGACGACTTCCATTGTAAATTACAATTACATCGCCTTCCTTTGCTTCATCTATGGCCTCAACTGCTTTTGCCCAGTCTCCCTTGAAGGTCTGGACGGTTACCGCAGTTCCAACCATCTTCTTTCCCTCGAACATCGGGAAGATATCCTGCATGGCACCTTTTCTGTGCATGGCATCGGAAATATTGGAAGTTGAAACCGTTTCAAATATTGCCCTTATCTCATCATCACGTGAAAGCCGGGTCACCTTTTCCGTTGATGGGGAATCCACACTTTCCCTGATGGCTTTTGCAGAAGCAGTTACATTAGATGAACGAACGATATTCCCGCCAACGATAACAATATCAGCGCCTGCGGTTACAGCCTCGGCACATGAATCAGCGTCCAGACCTCCTGCAATGGCAACCGGGATGTTGACTTTCCTGACCACTTCCTTCATGAGGGAAAGTGAGTCCTGACCCTCCATCTGCTGGTCGATCCCTGCATGTACGTTGATGTAATCCACACCAAGCTTTTCCACTTCCATGCTGCGGGAAACGGGGTCGTTTGAAGAGATAAGGTCTGCCATTATCTTTACGCCATATTTTCTGGCTGCGCGCACAGACTCAAGTATTGTGGAATCATCTGCGCTTGCAAGCACGACTATGACATCAGCACCGGCCTTTGCGCCCATTTCAACTTCCATGGCACCGGTATCTGCTATTTTCATATCGGCAATTATTGTCTTCTCAGGGAAGGCATCCCTTAGTTTTCTGATAACATCCATGCCCTCACTTTTAATTAGAGGTGTTCCGGCCTCAAGCCAGTCTGCGCCGCCTTCCAGAGATTCTTTGGCTATCTGTATTGCCCTGTCGGTTTCCAGGAGATCAAGAGCAACCTGAATGATTGGTTTATTAGGATCAACTTTGGACATACTTACACTACTAAAATACTTGAAAACCTATAAATTTAATCACGTGAAATTTAACATTGTGGAATTATGGAAGAGGAAATGAAAGATTGTGAGGAGATTTCTGTAAGGGAAAGAGAGAAACTGTTGAAAAGCCTTCATAGTAGTCTTTTCTGGGTAGGGGAAGAAATACCCTACAAGATAATTATCGATGGAAATGAAATGCATCTACACGAAATCGTATGGGAGATCGTTAATAAACCACAAATCAAAAGAAGTGATATTGAAAATATCGACAAGCTTCTGGAAGTCCTGTCTGCTAAAGAGAAAGAATGCGAGAAATATCTTGAACATGGGCATATGAGCCCGGATGAAGCAAAAGAGATCTTTGATAAGGCCGCAGGTATCAAAAGGGCTATAATGGACCTTAAAGAACTAACCGTGTCTGCGAAGAGAAAGGCTATTTTCAAATGCAGACACATCTGTGATGATGTTGAAACATGTGAATGGGACAATCTTGCAGAGGATATGAAGGACAGATGCTGGTGTAAAAAATCCTGACTTAGCAGGCAAATATTATATCCCATGCAATGCCTTTAGTAGTCGATGAATTTTAAGGACCAACCTATCATTTCTATGAGGAATTTCTCCAGAGAGATGATCGACCATATCCTCACTGCTGCTGAAAAGATGGAACCTATTGCGCGCGGAGAAGAAAGGTCGGACCTGCTTTCCGGGAAGATCCTTGCAGTTCTTTTTTTCGAACCAAGTACAAGGACCAGGATGTCTTTTGAAACTGCAATGCTTCGGCTTGGTGGAGATGTTTTGAACCTGGGTTCGGTGGATGCCAGTTCCATCGCAAAGGGTGAAACGCTTGCAGACACCATCAGAGTTGTTGATGGTTATGTTGATGCTATCGTTCTTCGTCATCCTAAAGAAGGTGCTGCACACCTAGCGTCGGAGTTTTCAAGGGTTCCTGTGCTCAATGCGGGCGATGGTGCCGGCCACCACCCTACACAAACCCTGCTTGACCTTTACACGATCAAACGTGAAAGCCACCTTGAAGACTTAAAGATCGCACTTGCGGGTGATCTCAAGTATGGAAGGACTGTTCACTCATTATGTTATGCACTTTCACTTTACGGTGCACAGATAACCCTGATATCCCCTAAAGAACTGCGTATGCCGGACGAAATAATCAATGATATCATCGCAAGGGGAGCGAAGATCAGAGAAGTAGACACCATTGAAGAAGCTATCAGGGATGTTGATGTGCTTTACATGACACGTATCCAGAAAGAAAGGTTCCCCGATGCTGCAGAATATCAAAAGGTTGCTAACAAGCTGAAGATAAACATGGAAACATTGAAAGATGTTAAACCGGAACTTAAAATAATGCATCCGCTGCCAAGGGTGAATGAGATAGACACTAATGTGGATAATACACTACACGCCTGCTACTTTAAACAGGCATTCTATGGAGTTCCCGTAAGAATGGCATTACTCGGACTGGTGTTAGGAGCGATAGAATGACCGATATTGAAACTGAGCTAAGGGTGCGCAGGATAGAGAACGGTACTGTGATAGACCATATTACAGCAGGCAAAGTCCTGAGTGTTCTTAAGATACTCGGGCTTCCGGATTCATCACAGGGTGTTGTGAGCGTACTGATAAACTCCAATGGTAAGTACGGGAAGAAAGATGTTGTCAAAATAGAGAACCGGGAGCTGAATGTGGAAGAAGTTGACAGGATAGCACTCATTGCACCAAATGCGACCATTAATATCATACGTGATTTCAACGTGGAAAGCAAGAAAAAAGTGCATATCCCATCTTTTGTGGAAGGGGTTGTAGGCTGCATAAATCCTAATTGCATATCCAATAGCAATGAACCCATCACATCAAAATTTACAGTTGATACCGAAAACATAGTCCTTAAACTCAGATGCTATTATTGCGGAAGGGTTATCTCAGAGAATATTGCAGAGCACTTGCTGTGAAGAGGAACAAAAAAATAAAAAAAGGAAGAAATGTTTGGAGGTTTTTGGAGGTAGTAACAATGGCACCAAATGCTTTCATGCTACAATGAATATTATATATTGACATATATATAACATCGATGTCCATTATCAATGATTTATCATTTTGTTTTGTGTGCACAAGTCAACAAAACTGTGCCACAAATGAACACATCTATGCCAAAAAAAAGGGAATCTATAGTCCCAGTATCTCCTGCATGGTGTAAAGACCAGGAGCTGCATTGCCAATCCATGCGGCTGCTTTGACAGCGCCACCGGCAAAAGCCTGCCTTGAATGTGCCTGGTGCTTTATCTCAATTCTCTCGCCGTCACCTGCAAAAAGAACAGTGTGATCTCCAACTATGTCTCCACCGCGCACTGCATGGATACCTATTTCTTTTCCACGGGGTGCAAAACCCTCACGCCCGTACACGAATTCCTTGCCGCCAAGTGTTTCACTGATGACCTTTGCAGCACCAAGTGCGGTTCCGCTTGGAGCATCTTTCTTGTGCATGTGATGAGCTTCTATTATCTCAATGTCCATGTCGCCAAGATATTTGGAAGCTTCTGCGAGTATTTTAAAGAAAACATTTACTCCTACTGAATAGTTAGGAGATATAATGCCTGCAACGTTGTTGCTGATAATTGAGTCTTCTATTGCCTTTTTCTGTTCAGGGGAAAGACCTGTTGTACCAATTACAAGACTCACACCGGCTGATGCAGCCCTTGGTGCATTAACAGCAGTTGCATCTGCGATTGTAAAATCAATAAGAACCTGGGTTTTGGATTCCTTCAGGACAGATTCCATGTCATCCACGCCTGATATAGGAACTCCCAGAGCACCTATCTGAGCGACCTCACCAACATCCTTGCCGATGTTCATAAGATCAAAGGCTGATGTTAATTTGAGATCATCAAATCTGAGAATATTTTCTATAATAAGTCTGCCCATTCTTCCGGAAGCACCGGTCACACCAACATTTATCATGCGATGCACCCCAGCTTGCGAAGGACATTTTCAAGAAGAACACTGTTCTCATCGCTAAGTGGAGCCAGAGGTAGTCTCATATCACCGCTTGAAAGACCTACAAGCTCAACTGCCCTCTTTACTGGTATAGGGTTCGTTTCTGTGAACAATGCACGAATAAGTGGTGCGATCTCAAAATGAATCCTTCTGGCAGTTTCAAGGTCACATACCTTCACAGCTTCAACAAGCTGCACCATTTTAGCAGGAACGATATTGGCAACAACAGAAATTACACCAGCACCGCCCAAAGCCATTATTGGGAACGTAAGACCGTCCTCACCTGAGAGAACCTCAAAGTCTTCGTCTACTGTTTCTTCAAGAATCTGAGATAACTTGCCAAGATTTCCACTTGCTTCCTTGACAGCTACGATATTCTCTACCTTGGAAAGCTCTACAATAACTTCCAGCGGCATGTCCTGCCCTGTGCGGGAAGGCACATTGTACAATACAATAGGAATATCCGAAGCTTCAGCTATCGTTTTAAAATGAGCAATAAGCCCTGCATTATTGGGCTTGTTATAATATGGGGATATTACAAGAGCACCATCTGCTCCCGCGTCCGCAGCGTGTTTAGTAAGTTCCACCGCCTCTGCAGTGTTGTTAGAACCTGTACCGGCAATGACAGGAACCTTCGCGCAATCCACACAAAGATTTATCAGCTCTTTGTGTTCCCCGGTTGACAGGGTTGCAGATTCACCAGTCGTACCACAGACAACAACTCCGGAAACGCCGCCTTCTTCTACAAAATTGACGATCTTCCTGAAACTTTCAGAATCAATAGAACCGTCCTTTGAGAATGGCGTTACAAGAGCAGGCAAAACTCCTTCGAACATGGGAACATCCCCTCTCCAGAAACCTTACTCTCTTGGCCTGTGTGTCATCTTCCTTGTCACGTAACCTGCTACACGGTTTCTGATAACCTTACTCTCGATGGTTGTGTACTTTGTCACAAGAAGCTTGTTTGTGTCAAAGTCTGTTGTAAATACGTCACCGTGATTTTCTACTAAGCGAAGTGAAATTCTCTTGATGTTGGTTTGTCTAATATTTCCCATGATAATTCTCCATTATTATGAATCAATTATTTGATGAAACTTTATAGTAGTAACTTGTATCGGGGTTATAATAAATACCCTTACATTTATACCTTTTGGATTACTGGAACTGCACCTGAATACTCTATTATATATCAGTCTTTCCCAGAAAACGATCCCAGGCTTCCGCGTTGGTGAAAACACGCTCACGAGTACCTTTTTTGTTGATATACATGCCAAGGAATACAATAAGAAGACCCATCTCCGGATTGAAAGTGGTGAACAGAACTCCCAGCAGTACAATAGAGGAAGCGAGAATACCCTTCATTGCACCTTTACGATATGATTCTATTTTGGTCCTTTTATAGATACGGATATCTCTCAATGTGAGGTAAAGAACAGCTACGTAAGCAATAATTGCAAGATAGATATAATACATGATTGAACAGGACCATTACTTTATTACTTAATATGATTGCCATGGTTTTTGATATTATATCAGGGTTCCGTTGGCCATAAGCAAAAAACCGATATATTCAATTGAATCTATAAATATGACTGCATTTGAGTAAAAGCATCAATGGAGCTCCAATGGAAAACACAGGAAGAGAAAAGATAACACTACACATCGATATGGACAGCTTTTACTCCTCTGTTGAAGTGAGAGACAGACCTGAACTTAAAGGACTACCGGTTGTTGTGGGATCAGACCCAAAGGACGGCAGTGGCAGAGGAGTTGCAAGCACGTGCTCATATGAGGCAAGAGCATACGGCATACACTCCGGCATGGCAATCTCAAAAGCCTACAAACTGTGCCCGGATGCAGTTTATCTCAGAGTTAACATGAAGCTTTACAAGGAAGTATCAGCAGAAATAATGCAGACACTTCGCATCTTTGCTGACAAATTCCAGCAGGTAAGTGTCGATGAAGCATACCTTGACATTGGAGAATCAATTTCGGATTATGAATCTGCGACCTTGCTTGCAAAGAAGATAAAAAGTGAAATTCAAAGACTTCACGGACTTACATGTTCCATAGGTGTGGCACCGAATAAGGTGATTGCAAAAATAGCATCTGATTTTAACAAACCCGACGGGCTGACCGTTGTAAGACCAGGGGGCATCCAGGATTTTCTGTTCCCAATGAATGTATCGAAAATACCCGGAATTGGTAAGAAAACCCAGCCAATTCTGGAAGAGATGGGAATTGAAACTGTGGGACAGCTTGCCACCTGCGATGTTCAGCTACTTATAGCACGTTTTGGGAAATTCGGAGTTGTGATGCATCAGCTTGCAAACGGTATTGACACACGGGAAGTAAAGGAAAGAGAAGAAGTAAAATCCGTGAGCACTGAAGATACTTTTGATGAAGATATCTCCGACCCGATCAAAATTGAAGCTGTTTTCAGGGAACTTACCGAGAAAGTGCATGTGTCAATGATGAAAAAAAGGTTCAGGTACAGAACTGTGACCATCAAGGTGCGTTATGAGGATTTCAGGACATACACCCGGGCAAGAACACTAAATGCTGCAACCACAGATAAAGAAGTCATCACAAAGAATGCCCTGATACTCATGGAGGAATTCATGGGGAAAGGCAGATTCAGGTTACTTGGAGTTGGAGTCACAAAACTTGAGAAGATAGATGAAAGACAGACTTTTTTGAGCGATTTTTATTGAAAAGGTAAGAATTCTGAAAATCTTGAATACATGGTATTCTGGAACAATTCGTGCAGTTTTGATAAATAAAACAATAATTTAAGTTTTTTAAAGATAATAAGTCATAATATGGATTATTTCAAATATTAACAATTAATATTTGATTAAAAACAAGATATAAAGAGAAATAATTAGTAATAACTAAAATAAACAACTTATCGCAGGTTATTTATTCTTAAACCGTACATTATTGCTTGAATACACGGTGTAGTGTGTTCCAAATATTAGAGGGTTATACCTGATGAAAGAAAGACCTAAAGAATACCAGAACAAAGAAAAACAAAAATCAAGGACATTGGGACCAGTCCCACACCTGGAAGAGCATGTTAGCCCCGATTGGTGGAAGAAGATATTCAATTCACTCTACCTGAAGACCGATGCGGATATCGTAGAGGATGCAACTATCACCAGACAGGAAATAGACACATTTTCTTCAATACTGAAACTTACGCCTGAAAGCCATGTGCTTGACCTGTGCTGTGGTCAGGGAAGACACACACTGGAACTTGCAAGAAGAGGGTTGAAGAATCTTGAAGGGCTGGACAGGTCACACTACCTTATCCAGAGGGCAAAGAACACTGCTAAGAAGGAGAGCCTCGGTGTCAAGTTCAAGGAAGGGGATGCAAGAAAGACGCCTTATGCAACCGATTCATTCGATGTTGTGATGCTCCTTGGAAATAGTTTTGGTTATTTTGAAACGTCTGATGAAGATCTGAGGGTCTTGAAAGAAGTAAAGAGGATACTAAAACCCTGGGGAAAAGTACTGCTTGATGTGGCAGATGGTTCATACCTCAAGGAAAAATACCAGCCACGTTCATGGGAATGGATAGACAAGCACAACTTTGTGTGCAGGGAGAGGTCCATATCAACCGATGGCCAGAAACTCATATCCAGAGAAGTTATTGTCAACGATACATCAGGAGTTATAGCAGACCAGTTCTATGCTGAGCGCCTCTACACTACCGATGCGCTGAAAGAGCTCATGAAAAAGGCAGAGTTCACAGATATTGAAATAGTTGACTCCATCAATTCACAGACATTAAGAAACCAGGATCTTGGAATGATGGAAAGGCGCATAATTGTCACTGCATCTGTCAGGAAGGAATGGGCACCTAAGAAAAAGAAGACCAAGGAACCTGAAAAGAACGTAGTGGTCGTATTCGGTGACCCGAGGAAGAGAGACTCACTGAAACCATGCGGTGTTTTTGATGATGACGACATGTACACCATCGACCAGCTCAAAGGCGGACTCCATGAGCTTGAAGGCTATTCTTTCAAGTATCTGGATAACCATGACACCCTTGTCACCGACCTTGCAAAGATAAGAGCTAAAACGGATTTCGTTTTCAACCTCTGTGACGAGGGATATGACAACGATCCTAAAAAAGAGCTGCATGTACCCGCAATACTTGAGATGTTCGAAATACCTTACACCGGATCAGGACCGCAGTGTCTTGCATTCTGTTATGATAAAGCACTTGTGAGAGGCATTGCAAAGGATCTTGGAGTTCCGGTTCCAGAAGGTATTGTGGTTAAAGGAGAGGACACCATGTTCGAGCTGCCCATGGATTTCCCGGTTATTGTAAAGCCGAACTTCGGCGACTCAAGTTTCGGACTTAACCAGAATAGTGTATGTAACAGCCGTGATGAAGTTGTCAAAGCTATCTATAGTATAAGGGAAGGTCTTGGTTACGATAAACCGATCCTTGTAGAAGAATTCCTCCCCGGAAAAGACCTCAGTATAGGTATCATAGGCAACCCGCCGGAAAACTATACAGTACTGCCGCTTACACAGGAAGATTACTCTGAACTGCCGGAAGAACTCCCTAAACTCTGCGGATACGAAGCAAAGTGGATACCTGAATCCCCGTACTGGAAGATCAAGTCCAAACCTGCCGACCTTCCAAAAGAGACTGAGGAACTCATAGTCGAGTGCAGCCTGAAACTCATAAACAGGCTTGAGTGCAGAGATTATACCCGCCTTGACTGGAGACTTGATGCAAAAGGAAATCCAAAACTCCTTGAGGTCAACCCCAACCCCGGATGGTGCTGGGACGGACACCTTGCAAAAATGGCCAGGATCGCTGACATCTCATACAGCGACATGATAGCCATGATCCTCAAGAGTGCAGATGAAAGGATCTCAGGTCAGAGATGAAATTTGAGCTCTGTTAAACCTCTTTTTTTATTTTTGTAAATGGGACATCAATCCCATTTGCCCATTTATTCTGAAACATTTTAGTCAATAATAAATAGACTGACATTTCATGATATTATAGTGGACATTGGATATACTTGGCATTAAGGTTGCTGAGATACCATAAATGTCAGATGCTACTAGAAAAGGAGAGTGGAAGATATGTTTTCAAAAGTACCCATTGATTTTAGTAAACTGAAGAAAGAAGATATCAATAAAGAGATATTAAGAGCGGCACTCATAGCTGAACTGGACGCTATAAATCTCTATGAACAGATGGCAGGCATGACCGACAATGAAGAGGTCAGCAGCGTACTTCTCGATGTTGCAAAGGAAGAGAAGACACATATAGGAGAGTTCCAGGCGCTTCTGCTGAAATATGACCAGCAGCAAGTGGAAGAGCTGGCTGCCGGTAGAGAAGAAGTAGAAGAAGAGCTGCACAAGTGAAAGGAGATGATGTGTTGTTCTCTGAAGTCCCAATTGATCTTAAAAACATTAGCAAGAAAGATGTTGACAAAGAAGTATTGAGAATTGCCATTATGGCAGAGTTCGATGCCATAAATATGTACGAACAGATGGCAAATCTAACTGATGACAAAGACCTTAGAACCATACTGCTTGACATCGCCAGAGAAGAAAAGATACATGCCGCTATGTTCCAGACAGTGCTTATGGGAGTTGACCATGAATACCTGAAGGTCATGGCAAGCTACGCACTGGCAAAAGACAGAAAATAATGTAGATTAGTGCCGGATATCCGGCATCCGTTTTTAGAATAGGGAAAACAGCAACAATAAACCAACGATCACCGGTTGATGCACCAGATATATCAGCAGCGACTTTTTTCCCAGATAGCCAAGAGTTTTCACAACTACATTTCCCCCGCAATCACATATCTTGAAACTTCGTTTGTAATCTTGATACAGGCTGTTTCCGGCGTAAATCCCCAGAAGAACAAGCCCGAACCAGGGAATCAGCGGGAAGTAATCAAGTGTGTAAAAACCGTGAGGTTTCAGACCTATCCATAAAAGCCACGGATAATTCACATAAGCAGAATCCATTAAGATACCGGCAAAGAGCAGGACAAGACCTGCAAGCAGATTGAACTTTCGGTATTTCAGGAATGGATAGGAAATTATTATCGAAACTCCTATCAGGTGGAGAATTCCAAAGTAAATCGTGCCGCTTTCAAGGAATGTTGCTGTAACGAAGGTTATTACAAGACCCCAGCCAAAGATTCCGGCACCTCTTTTGAGATTGTGGACGAATATCTCTTTTTTAGGTTTGGAACGGGATGCTCTTGAGTAGCTTAAAGTGAGGGAAACGCCCACAAGAAAAATGAACAGGATAGCTGCGCTTCTTCCTATTACTACGAGAAGGCCGGAATGCATGTCAAAATCGTGGATGCTGAAAAAATCAAGATCAAAAAAGAAATGATAGATAACCATCAGAACGATCGCGATCCCTCGCAGAGCATCAACTTCAAAGAATCGTTCTTTTGGATCTGCGTCCATTGCTTACCTCAAAGAGAATTACTTTTTCTTCTTCTTGCCTTTGTTTTCCTTAAAAACAGAACCAAGGTGCAGGGCGTATGCACCATCCTCCTTGATGGCCATTACGATCTCCTTGCGGTCAAGCAGGGAATCGAGGTTCAGCTCATAGGAACCGGGACCAAGGATACGCACAGACTCAACCCTTTCACCTTCTTCTTCGGTAACGCTGGATTCCTTCTTTTCAACACCGAGGATGTCGTCTATCTCACGAATGATAGACTCTGAGTGTTCGTCTGTCTTTTCAGATGAAGTCTCATCAATGACATGCTCCCCTTCTGTTTCTGCTATCTCAGGTCCTTCCGGAGATTCGTTCTCAAGCTCTTCATCCTTGACATAAAGGAACTTATTCCAGCCGCAATTAGGGCATCCGCTAAGTATTACTGAAGCACCGTCTACAAAGATTGATTCACATCTTGTACACTTATGAGGCATGGTCCACCGAATTAAATAAGCATCATGATATATTAAAACACTTGCGATAAGCCACTTACAGATAGCACTGACTCACTTGTCCAAATATTTCCCGATAAGTGGGTCAAGTCTTCTCCTGGTTTCGTGAGGGATCATGGATGGAACGGTTGTTATCGCACCCATGAGAGCATCCTTGCACATACAGTGCTGCTCAACACTTAGTTTATCCAGAGTTGACACGATTATATCTTTAACAGCAGCCTCGTTCTTCATTGCATTCTCAATGATAGTCTCGATTGTGACATCTTCCTCATGCCATACATCGTAATCTGTTACTGTAGCGATCATGGAGTAGCATATTTCAGCTTCACGTGCAAGTTTTGCCTCAGGAATAGCAGTCATGCCAATAATATCAAAACCAAGTGCCTGATAAACACGGGACTCTGCACGGGTTGAGAACTGCGGACCTTCCATACAAACATAAGTTCCTCCTTCCTTGACGCTGTAACCCTTTGAATTTGCAACGTCAACTATGGTCTTTGAGGTTTCAGGACAGAACGGGTCTGCAAATCCCATATGGACCACGATACCATCCTCAAAGAAAGTTGATGGCCTGGATTTTGTACGGTCATAAATCTGGTTTGGAATGACGATATCAAGTGGCTTGAACTCCTCTTTGAGGCTACCAACTGCAGATGCAGCGATTATACGCTTCACACCAAGCTTCTTGAGAGCGAAGATGTTAGCCCTTGAGTTCAGTTCTGATGGAGATATCCTGTGACCTACTCCATGCCTTGGAAGGAAACAGACACCCACATCACCATGCTTACCAACTGTTATTGAATCAGATGGTTTGCCAAAAGGAGTGTCAATATCTACGTTTCGTACATTGTCAAGCAGATTGGCATCATAAATGCCGCTTCCGCCTATAATTGCAATATCAGCTATATTGTGCATCTTATCACTCGTTTTATGCAAGTTTCCAGTACTGCTTTCCGTCCTCGTTCACAGAGCATACAACACCTCTGCGGTGCATCTCTTCCATGACCTCGGGAAGTCTTCCAGGCTGTGCTATTTCAAATGCGAAGGAATCAAGTGAGTGATACATGTAGAGACCATGTCTTATGGAGGAAACATCCCAGAGTTCTTTGTCCTCTTTGGTCATGAGGGTTGAGATAAGATCGATCATATCCTCAATGAAATTCCATGGGAAAACAACCCATGCCCACTCTTCAAGACGCTCTCCTACAAAATCAGGATCATACTCGGATGAATCCAGATACTGGAGAGCTGCTGTCCTGACTTCCATAGGATTCTGCTCATTTACGTATTCAAGTGAGCGCATGAGACTCTTGCCTGTGTCTGCTATGTCATCAACGATAAGGATCTTCTTTCCTGCAACTGCGTTGTCAGCGAGAGGATATTTGATATGTGGCTCATCACCTGCAAGTGCGGTTCCAAGGTAGTGCTCGATCTTAAGACTTGTAAGGTCGTCAAGACCCAGGAAATCACATAATACACGACCTGCAAACCATCCACCCCTGGCAAGAGCGATTATCATATCAGGTTCATATCCTGAAGTTTTCACTTCGTTTGCAACTACTCTGCAAAGGTCGTAAATGTAATCCCAGTTTGTAACAACACATTTGAATTTGTCAGGTAAAGCCATTAAATCTCTCCAATAATTATAAACAAAAGATGATTCACTATATTTAGAGAGATAGGAGATATAATTTACCTATTTATGTATCAGGTATCTGTGTTGTGAAAACAGAGCCATACGCAAACTATATCAACAATGAAATAGTTGATGGGGGAGTACCCTTCCAGAATAATCATCAATCTCCGAAGCGGGGTGGGGTAGCCAGGAGATCCCGACGGGCTCATAACCCGTAGACCGATAGTTCGAATCTATCCCCCGCTACTTTTCTAACATCATTTTGACCTAACCATCAAATTAGTGTGTTAGACACGCATTCTGGAAATATACATATAGTATGCAGACATAGAATGGTTTGCTTACCATTTTACATGAAACAATCCCCGAAGCGGGGTGGGGTAGCCAGGAGATCCCGACGGGCTCATAACCCGTAGACCGATAGTTCGAATCTATCCCCCGCTACTAATTCTCTTTTGTAAATATCGTTTCAGGCTAAGTCATAACTCCGGTTGTAACTCTTTTATATCATACACTCATTCCAGTAAGCTCAGGACTTTAAAATGGAACTATCAATTGCTATTTTCGGACTTGCGGCGGCCGTGTGCTGGGGAGCCGGAGACTTCAGCGGAGGAGTTGCAACCAAGCGTAACGGAGTACTTATGGTTGCCATAATCTCTCAGATAGTCGGCATAATACTCCTTGCTGCATCTGCGATCTTTTTTGAAGAGAGCATACCCTCAAATATTGATTTTCTATGGGGTGCCGTGGCAGGACTTTGCGGAGGTGCAGGACTGCTGGCACTCTACCACGCACTTTCTGTAGAGAAAATGGGAATCGTAGCGCCAGTTACAGCAGTATGGAGCGCACTTGTCCCCATGGCATTTGGAATGATAACAGAAGGACTGCCAACCGTAAGCCAGCTTACAGGATTTGCATTTGCTTTTGCAGGAGTATGGTTCATTTCAAGAGAAGAGAACAGCCAGAAAATAGAACTGAACAGGATCAAACTACCACTCATTGCAGGTACTGGATTTGGTCTTTTCATGATTCTTATCGACCAGGTACAGAGTTCCGGAGTATTCTGGCCGCTGGTTGGTGCAAGAATGGCAACAATTCCAACATTCATAATAGTGGCATATTACAGCAAAAAGCTGGAGATACCCGGAATAAAGTACCTGCCACTTATTGCGCTTGCAGGTTTCCTTGACACCGGAGGAAATGTATTCTATGTGCTTGCAGCAAAGACAGGAAGACTGGACATCGCTGCTATTCTCACCTCGCTTTATCCGGCTGTAACAGTACTTCTTGCATGGGTACTCCTGAAAGAGAAACTCAAGAGCAGACAATGGATTGGAGTCTTCGCTGTACTCATCGCAGTTATGCTTATCACATGATGGGTCAATGTGCTTTTTTACGAGAGTTATTGCATGGTTTTTATAAAATATAGACTGACTGACAGATTAGTTTTATATTCCTGCCGGAGTCATATATTAGTGACCTAAAAAGTGACCTAAAAAGGTCATTCTTGAAGACAGGGGGTTTTGAAATGAAAGCCGAAGTTATTGAGAAATTAGCTGCGCTTATGACCGCAGCATTCGGGCTGGTAGCAGCCCTTGCATGGAACGGAGCAATCCAGTCACTGTTTGCAGAAGGAGCACCACTTTATTTCCTTGCTGCATGGGGAGTATGGGCATATGCTATCTTTGTAACTATCCTTGCAGTCGTAGCTACGATATGGATAGGAAAGATGGCAGAAAATGCAAAAAAATAAGTGAAAGTTGTTTATACTTTCTTTTTTTAATTTCCTTTTTTTAGTACTTTTGATCTCAGCTCTTTTGCCCGAGACACAATATTTCCACTAGGGTTAAATATGAACTGCCCTTTTATTACAAAAAAGAGAGAACAGAACAGGAAGATCCTTAAATGGTAATGGATAAACTCGGAAATTCCCTGCAGGATGCCCTTAAGAAACTGGTTAAATCAGGGCGTATCGACGAACGTACAGTGAATGAGGTCGTCAAGGATATCCAGAGGGCTTTACTCCAATCAGATGTCAATGTAAAACTTGTCATGCAGATGTCACAGCACATCAAAGAGCGTGCACTGAAAGAGGAAGTACCTTCCGGAATGAACCCCAGGGAGCATGTAATAAGGATAGTTTACCAGGAACTCATCAGTATCATCGGTAAAAGTACCGACATCCCACTTAAACCACAGACCATCATGATGATAGGTCTGCAGGGAAGCGGTAAAACAACCACCACATCAAAACTCGCACGTTACTTCCAGAGGAAAGGACTGAAACCGGCTGTAGTCTGTGCTGACACCTTCAGGCCGGGCGCATATCAGCAGCTAAAGACACTCTGTACCAAACTAAACGTTGCATTCTACGGAGAAGAAGGCAACCCTGATGCAGTAGGCATTGTAGAGAGAGGTCTTAAGGAACTGCACAAGAACGATGTTCTTATTGTGGATACTGCCGGGCGGCACTCACTTGAAAGTGATCTGATTACAGAAATGGAAGAAATACATGCTGTGGCAAAACCTGACTACAAGCTGCTTGTGCTTGATGGTGCGATCGGTCAGCAGGCAAGCGAGCAGGCACGTGCATTCAACAATTCCATCGGTATTTCAGGTGTTGTTATCTCAAAACTTGACGGTACCGCAAAAGGTGGTGGAGCACTTTCCGCAGTTTCAGAAACTAATTCATCTATCGCATTCATTGGTGTTGGTGAAACACCGGACGACCTTGAAAGATTTGAGCCTGACAGGTTCATCTCAAGACTTCTCGGAATGGGCGACATCAAGAGTCTCATCGAAAAGGCAGAAGAAGCCCTTGGAGAAGAGGACTTTGACATGGAAGCAATGCTCCGTGGCAGGTTCACTCTTAAAGATATGTACAAGCAGCTTGAAAGTCTCAACAAGATGGGACCAATGAAGCAGATAATGCAAATGCTGCCTCTTGGAGGAATGGGAGCAAAGATCCCTGAAGATGCATATCAGGTCACAGGAGACAAACTCGCACGCTATAGAGTACTTATGGACTCAATGACCGAGGAAGAAATGCTGAATCCAAGGGTGATCGGAAGTGCCCGTATCAAGAGAATTGCCAGGGGATCAGGCTGTAATCCTGAAGATGTCAGAGAGCTTTTAAAGTATCATAAAATGATGCAGACCGCCATGAAAGGATTCCGCGGTGGAAAATTCAATATGCAAAAAATGATGAAGAAAATGGGAATGTGAGAGCAATAGTTCTCACATAAAATGCGAGATTAATAATTTTTGCATAGATGAATGAGAGAACTAATAGTTCTCACATATCTCAAAGAAATTCGTCAGCAACTTTTCTCCTTTTTGTGTGTGTGCCACTTCAGGATGCCACTGGACTCCAAAAATAGGTCTTTCTTCATGCCTCATGGCCTCACATTCACAAATGTTAGACCTTGCAAGCTGAATGAATTCTTCCGGCATTCTGACAACCTCATCTGCATGTGAAGCCCAGACAGAGGTCTTTGGACCGATTCCCCTAAGCAAGTCGTCTTCATCCACTATCTCGACCTCGATGTCTGCATAACCGCCGGAGCTGCCCTGGCTGACTTCGCCGCCAAAGGTCTTTGCGATTATCTGGTGCCCAAGGCAGATTCCCAGAATTGGGAGGTCAATGCTTTCCACATACTCAGAACATATCCCTGCGCGTTCCATTGTAGGACCGCCACTAAGAATAAGTCCATCAGGCTCCTCATCAAGAATTTCCTCAACAGGAGTGGTGTTGGCAACTATCTTTGTTTCCATGTCCAGATCCCTTACTGAACGGTGGATAAGGTGGCAGAACTGCCCGTAATTGTTGATAACAAGGATCTTTAACTCTCTCATATTAATTCCCTGATTAGTTTTTTTTATTATTAGTGTTAGTTAAGTCTGCAGAATAGCTCCAAATATGATCTGCATAGAATTACTATTAATGCCAGTATTATATTGGCGTTATAGTAATTAACCATATAAGAGGGTTTCATAGCACAAAAAAAGCAATTTTATGAAAGGCCATCCAAGTAAATATTTGCCACCTTTTTTAAAATATATAAGCTCACGAATAATGTTAAGTAAAATTAAAAATAAATTAAGTAAGGGAGAGGAAATTTCATATAAATCCTTTACATAAAATCTCATTATTGCTTAGCAATACCTTGACGAGGTTCTGAAATTGGATACAAAATTCACAGGAATAGACGGTTTCGATGAGATACTGGGAGGCGGAATAACTGCCCCATCTACTATACTGATAGCAGGCAACCCGGGTAGTGGAAGGACCATACTCGGAGTGCAGAGTTTATGTGAAGCAGTGCGCAACGGTGAGAAGGTACTTTATATCTGCATCACAACGCAATCAGAGAATTCCATAAGGGAATCCCTTTCAGAATACTCATTTTACGAAGAAACCATGAATGTGCGCATATTCAATGTCAGCTCCGTTGAAAGAGACCCGCTGACAATGCTTGTGGAGCTTGGCAACATAGTCAACTCCATAAAACCTGACAGGGTACTCATTGATCCGATAACACCTATTGGATTTGGTTTCCCAGAAGCTGAAAGAAGAAGATTCATCTACTCACTTAATTCAGCTATTGTTGAGTGGAATGCTATCGTTTATCTTACCGGAACTATGTCAAAGTCCGATATTTGCAGATCAGTTATCAGCGACGTGGCAGATGGCATCGTTTATCTGTCCCAGGAGATACAGAGAAGAGGAAGCAAGCGCATGATCACCATACAAAAGATGAACCGTCCTAACTATATTGATGGTGAGCATAGTTTTAGCATAAATGCCAATGGACTTACTATCTATCCAAGAATTACTGCACCGGTTATAGAAGAAACAGCACAGGTCAGCAGAATTAGCTCAGGAATTCCTAAATTTGATGAACTTAGCAGAGGCGGCCTTTTTGAATTGTCATCTACATTGATAGCTGGAAATACCGGTACCGGAAAAACACTGTTTGGACTTAGTTTTATTGTGGAAGGTGCCAAAAATGGTGAACCGGGAATAATCAGTACTTTTGAGGACAGCCCTGCAGAACTGAGACGTTATGCAGCAAGTCTCGGACTTGAACTGGAAGAACTTGAAAAGCAGGGATTGATAAGGATAATTTACACACCGCCTTCCGAGATCAACGCATGCCGACACACAATAGAACTTCGCAACTGCATTCAGGAAATGGAAGCAAAAAGGGTGCTCTTGGATGATATATCAGGCTTTGATTATGTGTTTGATACCCAGATTGCAAAAAGAGAGCATATTGCCAATCTGATACGGCTTTTCAAGAATATGGGTGTTACATCCATGTTAATTAGCGGCAATATGGCTGCAGGTAGCAATATTCTGCAATCGGAGATACCGGTTTCCTCACTTGCGGATGTACTGATACTCCTTAAGCATATGGATATAGGAAAAGAGATCAGAAAAACCATGTCCATCCTGAAAATGCATGGCAGTGACCATGAGAAACATCTCATAAGCTACGACATAACTTCAGAAGGAATAAGCATCGGCGAGTTCCTGAAAGATATGTGAACTTTATTTTGAATTTGTTTCAGCCGATCATACAAAAATGTTTATATACTAAACCGTGCTAGTATGTCACATACTAACATAGATATAGACAATACGTTAATGTACAACTTAAAACATTGATGTACACTAATTAAAGATTATAGAAGGCGAAAGCAAATGACAGAAATTGGCAAAAAGATCCGTATAGAAAGAATCATGCACAGAGACAGCAGGAACATGGTAATCATACCAATGGACCACGGAATATCTGACGGACCTATAAAAGGTCTTATCAATGTGGCTGACACCATCAACAAAGTTGCTGAAGGCGGCGCAGATGCAGTTCTCATGCAGAAAGGTATTGTAAACTACGGACACAGGGGATACGGACATGATGTAGGACTCATTGTTCACATGAGCGCATCAACCATCCTTGGACCTGACCCTAACAACAAAGTCCAGGTATGCTCTGTAGAAGAAGTCATGAAAATGGGAGCAGATGCAGTTTCAATCCATGTGAACGTTGGTTCTGAGACCGAGGCAGACCAGCTTCAGAAACTTGGAAGCGTATCCGAAGAATGCAACTACTGGGGAATGCCACTTCTTGCAATGATGTACCCACGTGGAAAGGACATCACAAACCCGCACGACTCCGAGCTTATAGCCCATGTTGCCAGAGTAGGTGCAGAGCTTGGTGCAGACGTTGTCAAGACACTTTACACAGGAGATGTTGATACATTCAAGGACGTAGTCCAGGGATGTCCTGTGCCAATAGTGATTGCAGGCGGACCAAAGACAAATACCGATGAAGAGTTCCTCCAGATGATCCAAGGTGCCATGGAAGGAGGAGCCAGGGGTGTTGCGATAGGAAGGAATGTATTCCAGCACGAGAACCCTACAAAAATTACAAAAGCAATTACAGAGATAGTGCACTACAAAAAGTCAGTTGAAGAAGCACTGGAAATGCTGAAATAAACAGAGATTGTTTTCTGTGCTTGCGGACGTGCTCATTATGAATAACAAGATAATCTGGATCAAAGCCGATGAAGGCAACTGGGATGAACGCAAGGCTGTAATTACCACCGGAATGGAATCCGGCGTGGATGCCATAATGGTAAATGCTGCTGATGTTGAAAAGGTAAAAGAGCTTGGAAACGTGAAAGTAGCAGCCTTTTCCACAAACCCTGTTGAAGGTGCGGAAATCGTTGTAGTTGGAAAAGGAGGAGAAGGAGACGGAACAAAACCTCTGCCACCAGACTACGGCGGCTCCCTTGATATTACAACAGCCCTTCGCCTGAAAGAAAAAGGACTCAAGGTTGCAGGATATGTTATAATTCGAAACAAGGACTACGAGAACTTTGCAGCCGAAATGGGAAGTGTATGTGATTATCTTGTGACCATAGGTACTGACTGGCAGGTCATTCCGCTGGAGAACCTCATTGCAGGACTTCAGAAGAAGGATGTAAAACTCCTGTCCGGCGTCCAGACCTCAGAGCAGGCAAAGCTTGCGTTCGAGACAATGGAACACGGCACAGACGGCGTAATGCTTGATACTAAAGACCTGAGTATGATCAAGAAGACAGCAGAAGTTGCAGAAACTGCCGGAGTCAAGAACCTCACTATCCAGACCGCTGTTGTCACAAGAGTAGATTCCATCGGCATGGGCGACAGGGTATGTGTTGACACATGCAACCTCATGGTAAAAGGCGAGGGAATGCTTGTGGGTTCACAGGCAAACGGTATGTTCCTTGTACACTCTGAATCCGAGGAAAGTCCATACGTTGCTTCCCGTCCATTCAGAGTAAACGCAGGTGCAGTTCACGCTTACATCAAGGTAGGAGAGAAGACACGCTACCTTTCAGAGCTTAAAGCAGGTGACCAGGTCACAATAGTAGATGGTGACGGAAAGCAGAGAACAGGTGTTGTAGGGCGGGTAAAGATCGAGAGAAGACCACTCATTCTTGTTGAAGCAGACTTAGGCGGCAAAATAATCAAGAACATCCTGCAGAATGCAGAGACCATCAAACTCGTCACAAAGGACAAGGAACCAATTGCAGTCACAGATATCAAGGTCGGCGATGAGATACTTGTCCACTCAGAAGATATTGGTCGTCACTTCGGAATGAAGATCGAAGAGACTATCATCGAGAAATAAACGAGAAGAAGAGAAAGTCAGGAGCGATTCAATGGTAAAGATAGGAAACTTTGACCTTGATGAAAAGCCCGCTATCGTTTCAGTGATAGATGACGACCCGGCAGAGAATGCAAAGGCTGCGAAATGGCTGGGAGCTAATGTCCTTGAGCTGAGATTTGATCTTCTCAATTTTTCAGACCTTGAAGAAGCTAAGAAGACCATTGAAAGAATAAAAGTGAACACCAACCTTCCATGTATTGCAACCAATAGGTTACAATCTGACGGCGGTAAGTGGAAAGGTTCGGAAGATGACAGGATCAAATTATTAGTTGACATTATTCCTTTTGTGGAAGCTGTTGATATTGAGCTTAGCGCAGATGAGCAGCAGCGAAACAAGGTCATTGCAGCAGCAAAAGCAGCAGGAGTAACAGTAATTGTTTCTGCACATGATTTTGACGGAACTCCTTCTGTGGAGATCATGAAGAAGATACTAAATCATGCGCATGAGGCCGGCGCTGATATTGCAAAACTGGCAGTAATGGCAAAGTCTAAGCAGGATGTACTGAACGTACTTCAGGCAACTGCCGACATGAAAAAACCAGTATGCGCTATTGCAATGGGCGAGATCGGTAAACATAGCCGAATTGTAGCTCCATGTTACGGTTCAAGACTTACATACGGAGCAATAGCACAGGCTGTTGCACCGGGACAGATAAAGATACACGAACTTAAATCAGCTCTGGAGATACTCTTTTGAGAACAGTTTTTGGCGTATTCGGTGACCCGATAGCACATTCGAAATCACCCGATATGCATAATGCAGCTTTCAGGGAACTTGGCATGGAATGCACATACCATGCTTTCAGGGTCAGCCCTGAGAACCTGAAGGATGCACTCCTTGGAGCTAAAGCCATGGGTTTTGGCGGTGTGAACCTCACTGTTCCACTGAAACAGGAAGCATTGAAGATAGTTGATGCTGACCCTCTTGCAGAAGGCATCGGTGCAGTGAACACCGTTGACTTCAAAGATGGAATGATCGGTTACAATACCGACGGACTTGGTGCTAAACGCAGCCTTGAGGAAAAAGGGGTGAAGATTAAGGATTCCAATGTACTGATAGTAGGTGCAGGCGGAGCTTCAAGGGCTATCGCATTCCAGTTTGCAAAGGACGGAGCGGACATCACCATAGCCAACAGGACCGAGGAAAAGGCTATCGAGCTTGCAACCGGCGTGTCGGAAGTTGGTAATGCAAGAGGTTATGGACTTGAGAATTTGAAGCAACTGATTGCTGATAGCGATATTCTTATCAATTGTACCACCCTCGGAATGCATCCGAAGACCGAGGGAACAATAGCAACAGCAGAGGAGATGCATTCTGATCTTACTGTATTTGATATAGTTTACAACCCTCTGGAAACCACCCTCTTAAAAGAGGCAAAGAAAGCCGGTGCTAAAGCTGTCACCGGTGAGATGATGCTTGTCTACCAGGGTGCAGAGGCATTTAAGATATGGACTGGCGTTGAGCCACCAATTGAAGTTATGAAGAAAGCGGTACTGGAGGGCTTTTGAATTTGAAAGTCCTTATCATAGGCGGTACCGGTGAAATGGGACAGTGGTTCACTCCTTTTTTTAAGAACCACGGTTACGAGGTTGTTGTATGGGGCAGCAGCGGGAAAGTTGAAGTTGCTGAGCGAATGGAAGTTGAGTTTGCCAGTGACCTTGATGCTGCAATAAGCACCAGTGACATTGTTATTGTAACAGTACCCATCAATATTACCGAGAAGGTAATCAGTGAAACTGCACCTAAAATGAAGAGTGGAAGCCTGCTTATGGATTTCACGTCACTTAAGGTCGGGCCCACTGAGGCCATGAAGAAGTATGCTCCCGCAGATGTGGAGATACTCGGTACCCACCCTATGTTTGGACCATCCATACCAAGTCTGCATGGTCAGATATTCATTCTAACACCCATCGAGGGACGCTGTGAGAAATGGTTCCCAATCATGCGCTCACTTTTTGAAGACAACGGAGCACACATTGAAGTAATCACACCCGCAGAGCACGATAGGTTCGTTTCCGTTGTTCAGGGACTTACTCACTTCGCATACATCACCATCGGCACCACTTTTGATGCCCTTGATTTCAGTGTGAACGAGTCAAGGAGATTCATGAGCCCGGTCTACGATATCATGCTTGATTTCGTTGGCAGGATACTCGGACAGAACCCCTACCTATACGCATACATCCAGATGGAGAACCCGGAAGTTCTCAAGGTGCATGATGCTTTCATGAATCAATGCAGTGAAATGTCATCCATTGTCAGAAAAAAGGATGTTGAAGCCTTCACCAACAAAATGAAAGAGGCAGCAGTTCATTTTGGAGATACTGCATCTGCACTTCGCAGGTCTGACAAGCTCATAAACTCAAAGATCGCTGAGTTTGACAGGCTGCTTGATTCCATGGGACAGGAAATTGGTGTCAGGCACATCTATTCAGGTGTAGTGCACACAGGAATCGTCAAGAAAGTAAGTCCAAGAGACGTAGTTATTGAATGTGGCAGCAGGATGGTGCCTCTTAAAATTGAGAACATTCGCCTGTTAAGCGAAGAGGATTTGCATGAGTGGAAACTCGAAAACCTCGAACACCATTTAAGAGATATATCGGTGCTGATTCCTGAAGAAGCCGATGCTGATGTGATCATGGAACTTGTTTCCTGCAATGATGACATCGTTTCAATTGAGATCATTGACAGGTACGAGGGTGTTGAGGGAACTAAGCGGCTGAGTGTGACGTTCCGTGTTATGATTATGGGTGATGTTGAAGTGGAGAAAGTGCATCAGGAAGTTGAGAGGCAGCTTAAGGGGATTGGTTGCAGTATTCGATAGCATAATTTCAACTATTTTCCAACTATGCAACAATAAAATAAACCAACTTACAATTTGAAATAACAATATTGTTCCCACATTCCATAGATTTTAGAAAAATATATATTACAATACCCTAATTAGAAGTATATATTTTTAAAATGTGGTGTGGAGACATTATGCCTGAAATATATCCAGCAATCCGAGAACATTTTCCAAAAAACTCACGATTGGAATTGGCTTTGAGGCCGTTTCTTCCTGTTTTTGATGTAACATACACATCAATTTCACGATACAAAAAAAGTCAAGAACGTACCCAATATGTTTTTTTCAAACCTGAGCCAGCTTTCAAAGAAGCTTTTGGTTTTGAACGGGAAATATTATGCATCTTTTCTGAAAAAAACGATTTTCAAGCAAAAGATGCTGAAATTATAGATATTATATATAATGAAAACAAATCTAGAGTTGACCCTTTTGTTTGTGCATTGTTATCTGAATGAAATTATATTAATGAAAAAATAGATTTACTAGTTCACAAAGATCCTGATAATATATGCATAGTTCCATTTTCAATATCTAATCTAGTTGAAAATAAACCCCAAGTTCCTGAAATCAAAACTGCTTTCCAAAATTACTTATATACTAGAGATTTATTTGCTTTTGAATCACCAATTAAAAAGGACATTGCTTTTTTTGGTCGTGAAGATTTACTGCTGTTATTTATTGATAGATTTAGACAAGGTCAGAACAGTGGTTTATTTGGGTTAAGAAAAATAGGAAAAACTTCTGTACTATATGCAATCAGTCGAAGGATTGAGCATAAAGATATTGGCAGTTGCCTTAATTTTGACTGTAGCAATCCTTCTTTTTATATGTCACGATGGTTTAAATGTTTAGAAACTTTAATTCAACAGTTAGCAATTAATCTAAAAATTGATAAAAAGGATAATTTGAATGCCTTCACAAGTATTTATACTGAAAAGCAGGCAGCTGACTATTTCCAAAAGGACATTGAATATCTATTAAAAGAAGAGAAATCAAAAAGATTAATGATTATGTTGGATGAAATTGAATGGATTTCATTTAACACTAGTAGCGAAGAACATTGGAAACATGATTTTCTCCCTTTTTGGCAAACCCTGCGTTCAGTCCATCAAAATATGAATGGAAAATTCTGCTTTGTTATTGCAGGTGTAAATCCAAAATGCATAGAAGAAGAATCGGTTATAGGCTATGACAATCCTCTATTTGCTTTGATTACTCCTACTTTTTTGCAACCTTTTGATATCAGCACAACAAGAGAAATGGTACGTAAACTTGGTAGATACATGGGTATCAAATTTGATGAAAAGCTATATCCAAAAATATATCAATTATACGGAGGACATCCATTTTTAGTTAGGCACGCCTGTAGCAAATTATGTCATTATGAAAAGGAAAGGCCCATAAAATTTGATTTAGACATATTTGAAGAACATGAAGCAAAAATTAATGCTGGCTTGATGACATATGTCAAACACATATTAAATATATTAGCTATTTGGTACCCAGAAGAATATCAACAAATCATTGAGTTAGCGCATGGAAATATCGAAAATGTTGCGAAATATATCGAAGATGAACCCGGATATATTGAGCATTTGCTGGGATATGGAATTGTTAATTTTGTTGACGGTGAACCAAAGCTATCTATTTTTGTAATATCCAAACAACTAAAAAAAATACCTCAAAACCAAGATTATTCTCCTTTAGAAAAGAGTATAGAAGAAGTAGATATTGAGGAAAATCTAGATGATATCCATGCAGAAGTGTCTTTAAGAAGAAACAAAGTAGAACGTAAATTAAGAATTTTACTAAAACAATCTTTTCTTTTAACTTATGGCAAAAAATGTATGTCAGAATTATTAAAATCAGTATCTACAAGTGACAAGGATAGCTTAAATAGATATAGCTATGAAAATGTATGGGAACATCTCTATTTTTCAGATTTAATCAGCATTATTGATAAAAATTGGGATATTTATCAAAAATGGTTTGGTAGAGATAAGCAGGACGTTATACTTTGGTTAAAATGCATCAATGACTTTAGAATTGATGCACATGCACGTAGCATAAAGAAAGATGACTTAATATACTTGAGAGCATCATTCAGTAAACTTGAAGAAGCTCTAGCTATCGTAGACTAAATTAAATAGAATATGATTGGAAAAGATACCTTGCATAAAAAAGAGAGGTGTGACTTTAAAGTCACACCTTACTAACCAAATCTTCAAGTGCAGCCTTAGGATCAGCAGCCTTCACAATTCCTGATGCCAGCAAAACGCCAACTGAACCAAGTTCAAGAGCTGCTGCAAGGTCTTCTCCTTTTGAGATACCTGCACCGCAGAGAACCTGTACTGCAGGGTTGATCCTCTTTACTGCATCAACTGAACCTGTGACTACTCCAGGGTCTGCTTTTGATACAGGGATGCCGGAACCGATAAGCTCTGGTGGTTCAACTGCAACGTAATCCGGACCGAGTGCGGCTGCTGCTGCTGAAGTTGCAACGTTGTTGGTGCAGACTATTGTCTTAAGGGCTGCATTTCTTGCAGTTGTGATGGATGCATCGATGTTTGCAAGTGTAAGACGGCATTCGGAGTGGTTGATAAGGGTTCCAACTGCGCCTGCGTCTTTGATTGACTGGACGAATGCATGTCCTGTAAAGCTACCTGCTCCGACCGGGTCAAGACTCTGAGCGTAGACCGGCAGGTCTACCTGTGATGCTACACGGTAGATGTCACAGAACTGTGGTGCAACACCAATCTCAATTCCGCTATCATCTGCAACTTCTTTACATGCCTGTGCAACCTTTACGGCGCCTTCGCCTGTACCCTCAAGGTATGTTTTGAGGTTCAGGACAATTAGTGTAGAACTCAAATTAAATCTCTCCAATATGATTATATGAATATCAGTATGCGCACCTTGTACGCAGGAATATAGATGTAACTCCAACTAAATATAAGCTTGGAAGAAAAAACGGAATAATGGTTCGAGTTTAAGAAAAAAGAAGATAAGAGTGTGGAAATTCCACACGCTTAGAAGTCGGTCATAACTCTGAACTGGTCGATTTCAGGGTTGTTAAGACCTTCAATGAATTTCTCTGCGACCTGCCTTACATCCTTTGCGTTGGTGATTGCTCTTCCAACTACAAGGATATCTGCGCCTGCCTTAAGTGCAGCTGGCATAGTGTCGATACGTACACCACCAGCAACTGCCACCAGGATCTTTGGTGAGAGTGCCTTGATTGCCTCGATGTTACCCCATGCGTGCTCTGTTTCCTCGATGTCGATTCCACGGTGGAGTTCAACAACATCAGGAAGTACATCGAGCTTCTTGAGTACTGCTACAGGGTCGTCACAGTTGAGTGTGTCCATGATAGCATAGATACCGGTCTTGTGAGCTTCCTCGATTGCCTTGTTCATGGTTGCGATTGGTGCAAGAGCTGAAACGACAATTGCGTCTGCTGTTGCATCTGCTACCATACGTGCCTCAAGGTTTCCTGTGTCCAGGGTCTTAAGGTCAGCAACTATGAATGCATCTGGGCGAATCTCTCTGAGCTTGCTGATTACGTCTACACCGTAGCGTTTGATAAGAGGCGTACCTGCTTCAAGGATAACGTGGTCGCTCTTAGGGACCTGGTTGACAATGCTAAGGATTGCAGGAAGGTTTGGATTGTCAAGTGCAACCTGCAGATATGGTGGGTTCCAGAGTCTGGATACCTTGAATCCCATGATAGCGTGGCCCATTCTGTCCTTCTCCTTAAGTACTGTATCGATGTCCGGGAAGCCATCTACTGCGCGCTTTACAGCAAGCTTTGTAGCTCCGTAGTTGTATCTGTAGATCCTGTTGTAGTCCTTTGCTTCAGGGTGGATGAAAACACTTGCAACAACTACAAGATCTTCAACATCAAGGTCACCGAATGCTCCTTCTTCAAGGGCATCTGCAATGGCCTTTGCAACAGCAGCCTGTGCAGGACCGAAGATCTGAGCTGCCTGACCCATGTTCTTTACAGTTACCTTTGGTACGATAAGTGTTGCAGGTTTTGTTGGAAGGTTTGGACGAATTACTGAAAGCAGAGGTGTGTGACCTGCTGAAAGCTGTGTCAAACCGTTTGCGAATGCCTGACCGACAGGACCGTCTTTGTTTCCGATCATGAGGTCAACGTGTGCGAGTTCTGGTTCCTCGCCGATTAATGCTTCTCCGATTAATAACATGATTCTCACTCGACTGTGTATGTATTAACTTATACTGGATAAATAGCGTATCTTTAGTTGTAGTTGCGTTATAACCAGTTCATTAGTTATTATACTATTTGCAACTATGAAATTTATCAGTTCTCGTGCAAAACCAGCACTTTATATATTAGAGTTATGGCATGAAACACGAGATTTGTGCTTTATATAGTATATACAAATAAATAGTTTGTTGAAACTCGGGTTTTTATAAAAAATGCTAAAACTGCCAGAAATTGCTCAGAAAAGCTTCATGCAGAAAGATCTCAGGAAAATTAATGTATTCGTAAAACCACTTATACATTATTATGAGTGAAGTCAAAACAACTGTAAACCTGCCATCGGACTTCCCTTTAAATGTAAAAGTAAATGAAGCCGACATGCCAGTATTCATTAAAAGGACACTGGCTGTAGAACTCTATCGAGAAGGCAGGTTATCCCTCGGAAAAGCTACCGAACTTGCGGGTTTTGCCAGTAAAGGTGAAATGCTTGTGTTTCTTAACAGCAAAGGCATTGCACTAAATTATTCTGTTGAAGATATTGATGCTGATCTAAGAACGTTGGAAAATTTATAGGGATTTTATGACAGCTGTTTCCAACTCCACACCATTGATAATTCTTTCCAAAATAGGGAAACTAGACATTTTAAAAGACTATTTTAAGGAAATATATATTCCACAAGCTGTTTATCTGGAGGTAGTACTTCAAGGTGAAGGACTCAAGGGTTCAAAAGAAGTAGATGAGGCAGAATGGATAACAGTTGAGACCATTAACAACAAACTTGCCGCCAGAACTCTGTCAATTCACCTCGGTGATGGAGAAGCAGAAGCAATTGTCCTTGCTGAAGAAAAAGAGATGATACTTCTGATAGATGACGGTGATGGAAGAAGAACCGCAAAAGAGATGGACATCCAAATCACAGGGACAGCTGGAATCATACTTAAAGCTGGGCTTGATGGAAAACTTAACATCGAAGAAACAATAGTACAACTCGATGCTGCTGGTTTCAGGCTCAGCAATGAAGTAAAAGAGCATTTAATCAGGAAAACTAAAACAAATAAGTAATTAAAGATTATCGAGTGGCTTTTGTTATCAAATATTTCAAATCAATTTCGGACAAATATCATCCATAATACATTCATCACATTTCGGCCCGACCGGCCTGCATATATTCTTACCGAAAAGCACCATCAAACCGTTTATATCCTTCCAGTCCTCTTTTGACAGCACTTTTTCAAGCTCTTTCTCAGTCTCATCTGGCTCCGAAGTCTTTACCAGACCCATGCGATTGGATATCCTGTGAACATGAGTATCAACTGCAATGACATCCTGCTCAAATCCATAACCAAGTACACAGTTTGCAGTCTTCCTGCCAACACCAGGTAGTTTGAGTAGTTCATCCATGCTGTCAGGGACAATTCCACCGTAGTCCTGCAGGATGATACATGAAATATCAATTATTCTCTGGGCTTTTACCCTGTAAAATCCAACATTCTTAATGAGTTCCTGAATCTCATCAACATCAGCCTCTGCCATTTCCTGAGCCGTGCCAAACACACTGAAAAGCTTCTGGGTTGTCGGAATGGTCACCTCATCCCTTGTTCGCTGGGACAGGACAGTAGATATCAAAAGGTAAAAAGGATCCTTATTGATATGAAAATACCCACTCGGATACAATTCCCATAGGCGTGAAACTACATCTTCAGCATACATCAGAACAGAGAAAAACTTCTGGATATAAAATGCTTTTCGAGCTACAACTTCAAAAATGATAAAAAAATAGAAAGGTCAATTAATTTGACCGGGACATTGCAGGGAACATCACATGAACAGTAGTGCCTGAGCCTTCTGTACTTTCAACCCATATCTTACCATGATGTATCTCGGCTATGGTCTTACTAACATACAGACCCATTCCGCTTCCACCGTATTTTCTGGACTTTGAGCCGTCTATCTGATAAAAACGCTCAAAAATATTCTTGATCTCGTGCTCAGGAATACCAATTCCCGAATCAGTTACAGACACATGAATATTCCCTTCATCCTCATATGCACGTATCAGTATCTCTGATTCACTTGGACTGAATTTGACGGCGTTATCTATTATAGACCTGAAAAGATAAGGCAAATACTCAACGTCACCCTTCATTAATGGAAGATGATCCTGGAAATCAAATGAAAAGTAGATGTTCTTTTCATTGGACTTGAAGGAAAAATACTCCACTACTTTTGTAAGCGTATCCTCAATTCTGATAGGATCAAGCCTGTATTGCACTTTTCCAGACTTTATAATACTCATATAGATAAGAGAATCCATGAGGAAACTCAGATGATCATACTTTTCAAGCACCGTTTTCATGGCAGATTTCTGCCTGGTATTAAGCGGCCCCATAACCTCGTCATGAACCAGTTCACTATAACCTTTTATTGAAATTAGAGGAGTCTTCAGCTCATGACTCAGGTTTGATATGAACTCGTCTTTCATCCTGTCAAGGGATTTTAATTCCTCATTGACTCTTGCCAGTTCCCCGGTATATCGTCTGATCTCTTCCTCAGCCTTTTTACGCTCTGATATATCACGTGTCACACCCAGGAAGAATTCAAAAGTACCATCTTCATCGAAAACGGGATTTGCTATGGATTCAGTCCATATTCTTGAACCATCTTTGTGATATTGCTCAAGCTCGAATTTCTCAGAATATTTCATTTCACCGGCTTTAAGATGATCCTGGAAACGTTCCAGTGCGTCCATTATGGTCTCTATGTGCTCAGGAGGGAATATTTCCTCATACGACTGCTGTGCAACTTCATCCGGAGTGTAGCCCCTTAGTTTGAAAACAGAAGGACTGTTGTATGTGAATACTCCCTCTTTATTTAAGGTCCATATAACATCATTTGCATTCTCAGCAAGAAGACGGAATTTATGCTCACTTTCACGGAGTTCTTTTTCAGCGAGTTTCCTTTCGCTTATATCACGAACATTGCTCAGGAGAGCCTGCCTGCCACCATATTCGATCATTCTCACACCCATTTCAACAGGAATGCGGGAACCATCTTTTGTCATGAAGACCATTTCCAGTCTGGTTGATTGATTTTCCATGACATCCATTAGTTTTTCATTGCACATGCAGTGGAATTCCGGTGCTACAAGATCACAACGATTCATTTGCAACAGTTCACCAATTGAATAACCAAGCATATTTGATGCTATTGAATTTGCATCAATGATATTACAATCAAGATCAAAGATCAGTATAGCATCGGCAGCATTTTCAAAAAGGGCCCTGAATTTGGATTCTGATGCCTGAAGTTTCATTGTTGTCAGTCTTTCTTCGGTAACATCGGACCCGGAACTAAGTATGCCAACAATGTTTCCTTCAGAATCCCTGAGATAGGAATTGTTCCAGTGTATTATTTTTTGATCCCTGTTCTTTGTCTGGACACCATTGTCATTTACTTTTACAAGTTCCAGATTACCACTTGCGATATTTTCAAAAACCCGGGAAACCTGGTCTTTTTCTTTTTTTGGGATTGCAATATCTACCCAGTTATTACCGATCAATTCCTGCTCAGTATATCCCAATAACTGACAGCATTTCTTATTTGCAAGTAGAACGGTACCATCAAGATTGAAAGCAACAATTATGCATCCTGCAATGTCAAGATAGGATTGCACCCTGTCTTTTTCGCGTTTCAATTCGTCATAGAGGTGCTTATTGTTCAGAAGAGTACGCACACGTGTGAGGACTTCTACCCTGTCAATGGGTTTTACAAGGAATTCATCTGCACCTACCTCGATCCCTTTTATCCTGTCATTTTTAGAAGAAAGAGCTGTGACAATGATCACTGGAATGAATTTTGTGGATTCATCTGCCTTTATCCTGCGACAGACTTCATATCCGTCCATCCCTGGCATCATTATATCAAGTACTACGAGGTCCACATGTTCGGATTTAAGTATTTGAAGAGCTTCTTCTCCACTATAAGCTCCAAGAACTGTATGGTATTTTGAGAGGAATGTTTCCAAAAGCCTGACATTTGGCGGGTCGTCATCAACGATCAATATTGTATAGCCGGTTTTTTCATCCATTTTTAAGCCCTGGAAATCAAATTATAAGTAAGATTGACTAGTGATTATTCTGTGAAATGCAGTTATGATTATATGTGATGCTTTTTACACTAGTGAGTAAATGTTACATTGCAGTATATAGAACTATTAATATATAAATGTCATTAGCATGTTTTATCAAATGACGTGAAAAAGAAAATACGGGAGCTGAAAAGAATAGATATCCTGTCCTTACTTGTTGAAGAGCACGCTTATGCTGGTTTGTTCGTTGCAAGTTTTCTTGCATCAACTGTCCTTCCTATAGGTTCGGAAGCTTATGTGATCCTGCTTATAAGCAAAGGATTTTCTATTCTGCCTGTAATTATGGTTGCTTCTGTTGGCAATTACATAGGAGCATGCACTACATATTACATTGGAATCAAAGGCAGACAGGATATTATTGAAAAGTATTTTTCAATTTCTGATGAACAACTGAAAAAAACAGATAGATTGTTTGCCAGATATGGGTCTTTTTTGTTGCTGTTTACGTGGGTTCCAATCATAGGAGATGCAATTACTGCAGCGGGAGGAATTATGAAGCTTAATTTCAGGATATTCTCTTTCTATGTGTTCATAGGGAAAACTGCGAGGTATGTAGCATTGGCTTACCTCACGGCAGGAACTCTGATGTTCCTACAGTAAATTGAGATTTTGATGTACACAATTCGCGTGTTTTAAGCCATAATTAGGGCACAATTGTTCAAACAAACGCTGTAAAAAAGGATAAAGTATATATACCCTTCACGAGCATATAAATAAATATATATTACCAAAGATAGCAAAACTTTAAGAGACATGGAAATGGCAAAATTAGAAATTGAAGAAAAGACACTAAAGCAAAATTCCTTGCTGATACCTGTTGCTGTAGCTCTTGGAACCCTGTTGGCAATTATTGCCTACACATACCTTCCAAACAACACAGCATTAATAACTATCTTTTCAGGTGCAATAATAGTGGCTTTAATAACCTATGCCTTTTTAAAAAAAAAGAAAGAAGAATGACACATAATGCAGGCAACGACACATTTATAGACACGAACGCATAATTTACTCTGTTCTTTATCAGGGCTCGTGGTCTAGCTGGTCATGACGTTGCCTTCACACGGCAGAGATCGCGAATTCGAATTTCGCCGGGCCCATTTTTCAAAAATAACGACTTTATCACTTGTTACTTATCTTTGCAGGAATCGAGAACCAAAACTCGCTACCCTCGCCAACAGTACTGTCAACCCACACTTTTCCGTTGTGCATTTCCACATACTTCTTTACAAGAGCAAGTCCAAGACCGGTCCCTGCATACTCATTGGTGGTGTACGAATTCAGTTGCCTGAAAGGCTGGAAAAGTCTTGACAGGTCGCTTTCAGAAATGCCGACTCCTGTATCCTTCACGCAGACATGAAGCATATTTTCCGATAGCCTGGAAATAATAGACACCGTACCTTTTTCAGGAGTGAACTTTATTGCATTGCTGCCAAGATTATAGAGAACCTGTTTTAGCTTGGTTCTGTCCGCATTGATCTCACCAATGTTCTCATCAATAGCAATGACAAGTTTTATTCTCTTATCCATAGCCATTGGAGAAAGCAGAGTTTTTACTTCATCTACTGCAAGAGATAATGAAAAAGACTCATACTGAAGTTCCATTTTTCCTGCTTCGACCTTAGAGAGATCCAGAACATCATTGATGAGTTTCAATAAATGATTACCTGCATCCAGGATATGATTTACATAACGATCCTGTTTATCATTAAGCTCACCGAACATCTCATCCCTCAGAATATCGGAAAAACCAATGATCGAAGTAAGAGGAGTGCGCAGTTCATGGCTCATAGTAGCAAGGAATTCATCCTTACTGCGATTTGCAGCTTCTGCAACGATCTTTGCATGCAACAACGCATCTTCGGCTTTTTTACGTTCAGTGATATCCTGGATCGTACCTATTATAGTATTTTTCTCTGCGTCATACTCGGCAATTGAATGAATATCACGTATAGCACCGTCATTATGCCTGGTTATCTTAAACTGTACATTATAAAGGATACCATGTTCCATCAGTCCCTTCATGGCCTCATCCATCATTGGGCGATATTCAGGCAATACCACTGCCTGTGCATCTTTAATGAGCAAAAAAGCTGTATCTTGATCATATCCATAGATCCTTTTTGCCTCATCAGAAGAATCCACCAGACCTGTATTCAGATTGAACTCCCAGCTTCCGATATGACCTATCTTCTGGGCAGTTCTTAGCTGCATATTCCTTTTATTCAGTTCAGTTTCAGCTTTCTTGCGCTCTGTAACATCATGAATTATAGAATAAAGAAGCTGCTGAGAATTTACAATAACAGGACTGCTGTATACTTCTACATCACGGATCTGGCCATCTGCAAGTTTATGCCTGAACAGGAAATAATTTCTCTTTTCTGCAACTGCATTTTGCATCTCTTCCCTTATCTTATCGGGTGGAAGCGTATTGATATCATGTATTTTCATGCGTGTGATAACATCAAGAGGCCAGCCATAGTAGTCACATGCAGCATTATTTGCATCAATGATCTCAAAGTTATCAGGGTTAATGAGCAGAGTGACAGCCTTATTATACTCAAAAAGTGAGCGGTATACGTCACCTTTCTCCATGAAGAAACGATCTGTAGTGCTCAGGTGAATATCTGCGAAGGTATCAAGTTCCGGTTCACTGTGTTGAGCCGCATCATTTGATCGAACTGTGTTAGTGATATTCAGAGAGGAATCAAATGATGCATCATTTTTACTATTTGAACGAATATCATCATATTCTTCCACACTGCTAGACTTTATACATTCCATAGCATCGTTCCCACGTAATACCCAGGATTGATTACTTCTCATCTAAATAAGATCACATTTGAAAGGCAACCCTGTTCCGAGTTCATTATTTGCAAGTCATATTAAATAAAAGTATTTTATTCAAATGATACAAACTCATTGAATAGAAAATCAAAGAGGATCTCAAAAAAGAAATATAGAACAGAATTCAAAAAAGAGAGAGGACTAAAAAATTAATCCTCCATCTGGAAATGCCAGTGACATTCATCCTGAATGTTCCTTGTTTGGGAAGCAAAATCCTCTTTGTAATGAGGAAGATCTGCACTTACATATTTAGGGAAAACAAGAGATATCTCTTTCTGATAGGTAGTTCCATCAGGGCTTAAACTGACACGGAACATGATCTCAGGTCTGGCTCCATTCTTAACTAAATCTGTGCTACTCACATCATTCACTCCTTTAAATGCTTTAGATTCTTAGTCTGTACAGTGTTCCATACCTAACTCCCCTCTAAAAGGAAGTGAGATTACGGACACACCCTCAAACTCACCATATTTCAAATGTATGCTAAGAAATATAAATTAATTGGTTTACAAATATAACAGAAGTAAATAATTACGTTTACACTTTGAGAAATGATACTCACAAACAATATATCCAATAATGCAAACCTAGAATCATGGCCCTATTATCCAGAAACGAACTAAGGGAATTGATAAACAGTGAAACACCACTTGTAGAGAATATGATCGATACTGAGACACAGTTGCAACCAAACAGTGTTGAACTAACTCTCAAGGGTATCGAGACATACAGTAGCTCCGGTGCAGTTGATTTTGACAACAGTGAAAGAGAAACACCTTCCACAGAACCAATTGAATTCGATGAGAACGACTGGGCAGACTTAGAACCCGGAGTATACAAAATAACATTCAATGAAATAGTCAATATTCCTCTTGACAGGGCTGCAATCGCAAGGCCAAGATCCACTTTACTCAGATGCGGTGCAAATATAGGAACTGCTGTGTGGGATTCAGGATACAGAGGAAGAAGTGAATCTATGCTTGTTGTCTACAACCCTCATGGATTCAGGCTGAAAAGAAATGCACGTGTAATGCAACTGATATTCTTTGACCTGCACAGCGAGCTTACCGAAGGATACAGCGGAAAGTACCAACATGAGAATCTGTGACACGGTGACACATCTACGTTAGGATTATCTATAATTAAAGCAATCACGCAAACATGAGTGAAATAGGCAAATCTGTCAGGATGGAAAGGATTTTCGATCGTAATACCAAAAATGCAATCATCATTCCAATGGACCACGGTGTGGGCGCAGGACCTATAAAAGGAATTATTGACCTGCCTTCTGCTGTGAACAAAGTTGCAGACGGCGGCGCAAACGCAGTTCTCGGACACATGGGTCTTCCAAAACACGGCCACCGCGGATACGGAAGAGACATTGGACTTATCATACACCTCTCAGCTTCAACATCACTTGGACCTGACCCAAACCACAAGGTCATTGTCACATCAATTGAAGAAGCCATCAAAGTCGGTGCAGATGCAGTATCAATTCACGTAAACGTTGGTGCTGACGATGAAGCAGAAATGCTTCAGGACATGGGATATGTTGCCCGCCAGTGCGATGAGTGGGGAATGCCGCTTCTTGCAATGATGTACCCAAGAGGACCAAAGGTAACCTCCGAACACGATGTTGAGTATGTAAAGCACGCAGCAAGGATCGGAGCAGAACTTGGAGCAGACATCGTCAAGACAAATTACACTGGTGACATTGACACATTCAAGGAAGTTGTCAGCGGATGTCCTGTACCAGTTGTTATCGCAGGCGGCCCGAGAATGGATACCGAACAGCAGCTTCTTGAAATGATCTACGATTCACTCCAGGCAGGAGGAAAAGGAGTCGCTATCGGAAGAAATGTGTTCCAGTCTGAGAATCCTACTAAATTGGTGTCCGACATATCCAAGATAGTTCATGGCGGAATGACACCGGAAGAAGTGCTCAAATTATAAGAGCACTTATCATTTACTTTTTATTTTTCAATTGATTTTTATTTATCATAGTATATATTTTATACTCCAGTGGAAACAAAGGGGTTTTGTTTACTATTCACAAATGCATTCTTTTTTGACGTGTGTAACACTACACAAAGCCTGAGATAATTGAAAATAACTATCGAGAATAAAACAAATAGTAGCCCATCAACAAAAAACACTATCGGAGAAATAGTAACCAATATCAAAAAGTTGGATAGGAAGAGCAAGGCCAGTGTTGAAATGACCAATTGAATCATATTTAAGATGGTGGTACGATATGATATGATTTGATTGAGATTCGACCTTGCTCAAACATACAATATATGAACACACATATAATAATTGCGATTATAAAAATATGATATTACTACATGGATTTGGAATTTATGAACATAGGTGTTTTAAAATTGCTTTCGTTACCGTTAAATGCAATGGGCATATCGATGAACTCATAAGAATCATAGATATACACAAATTATCGAGGAGCATTCATGGATAAATACGAGCAGGTAATAGAACTGGCAAAACGTCGCGGATTTTTGTGGAACTCTTTTGAGCTTTACGGAGGTACCGCCGGATTTTACGATTACGGACCACTTGGAAGCACACTGAAACGCAGGATCGAGCAGATCTGGAGAGAAACCTATGTCGTACAGGAAGGTTTCATGGAGATCGAAGCTCCTACTATCGGAATCGAAGAAGTATTTGTGGCATCCGGCCACGTTGGCGGATTCTCAGACCCGCTCTGTGAATGTAAGAGCTGTGGAGAAGCTTTCAGGGCAGACCACCTTGTGGACAAGATGGTTGACTGTGCTGACGCACTTAGCGTCAAAGACCTTGACAAAGTAATAGCAGAGAACAATGTCAGGTGTCCGGAATGTGAAGGAGAGCTCGGGGAAGCTTATGAGTTTAACCTGATGTTCAAAACAAACATCGGCCCGGGTGCAGGAAGACAGGGATACATGCGTCCTGAAACCGCACAGGGAATGTTCGTTGACTTCTTAAGACTTGCAAGATTCTACCGTGAAAAACTCCCGTTCGGTGCCACTCAGATAGGTAAATCCTACCGTAACGAGATATCACCAAGACAGGGAGTTATCAGGCTCAGGGAATTCACACAGGCAGAAGCCGAGATATTCATTGACCCTAACGACAAGAAACACGCAAACTTCGGCAGGTTTGCTGACACAGTTGTCAACCTTTACTCAGAAGAAGCACAGCATAAAGGCGTTATTGAGAAAATGACCCTCGGTGAAGCAGTTGAGAAAGGTATAATTGCCCACGAGTTCCTTGCTTACCAGATAGGACTTACAAATCACTTCCTCCAGCGCATTGGAATTGCAGCAGACAAGCTTAGATTCAGGCAGCACCAGAAAGATGAGATGGCACACTATGCAATCGACTGCTGGGATGCTGAGATCCAGACTGAAAGGTTTGACTGGGTCGAAGTTGTAGGAATTGCAGACAGGACAGACTATGACCTGAAGGCACATGCAGCTGTGAGCAAGACCGAACTCTCAATTTACAGGGAATACAGCGAACCTAAGATGGTTACCCAATTCGTCGTCAAGCCAAACATGGGCAAACTCGGTCCACTCTTCAAGGGAAAAGCAAAAGCTGTTGCTGATGCACTCAAGGCACTTGGTCAGGCAGAACTGGAACAGGAGAATATCACAGTAACAGTTGACGGAGAAGAAGTTACCGTATCTGGAGACATTGTAGAGTTTGCAGAGGAAACGGTGAAGATAAGCGGAGAAAATGTCATCCCTCATGTTATCGAGCCATCCTATGGTATTGACAGAATATTCTACTCAACCATGGAACACGCATTTGAAGAGGAAATGGTCAGCGGCAAGGAAGAAGCTGAGGACGAAGACGCTGAAGCAAGGATTGTCCTGAGATTCAAGAAGGAAGTTGCTCCGGTACAGGTTGCAATTCTTCCGCTGCTTACAAGGGAAGAACTCATCAACCCTGCAAGACAGATAGAAGCTCAGTTGAAGCAGAAAGGTCTGCTTGTTTCCTACGATGATTCCGGAACAATCGGAAGACGCTACAGAAGGAACGATGAGATTGGAACCCCATACTCCATCACAATCGACTATGACACACTGGAAGACAACACCGTCACCATCAGGGACAGGGACAGCATGAAGCAGGTCCGTGCACTTATTGACGGAATTGCAGACCTTGTCTATGAAATGATATACATGGGTAAGGACTTTGAGAGTGCTGGAAAGGCACTCTAAATTCATTTTCTGTTCTTTTTTTCTTTTACATTATTACTTCATTTCCCGTTTCCGAAATTAAACAATACTTTCACCATGCTTAGCTCAGCTTTAAAAGTCTGAAGAAAGTATATAATGCAAAGCCAGACACTTAATGTAGAAAGAATGGTGAACATGCAAACATTGCAAGTATGGTAACATGCCGGAATATATCAAGCATCCTTTGATAAAAGCAGATACTGTGGAGCAGAGGCTATATCAGCTTGACCTGGCAGGCAAGGCTCTTGATGTTTCCACGCTTGTAGTATTACCAACAGGGTTAGGAAAAACTGTCGTGTGTCTTCTTGTAATGGCATCACGCCTTGAAAAATTAGGCGGAAAAGTTATGGTGCTCTCGCCTACAAAACCTCTTGTGGAGCAGCATGCATCCTTTTTCAGAAACGTCATGAATATTCCGGAGGAAGAAGTCCTCACTTTCACAGGCAGTGTTACTCCTGAGAAAAGGTCAGAACTCTGGAAAACAGGCAAAGTTATCATTTCCACTCCGCAGGTCATTGAGAATGACATACTGACCAAAAGGATAAGCCTTGAAGATGTCACACACATCACATTTGATGAGGCGCACCGTTCAGTTGGAAATTATGCTTATACTTATATTGCAGAGAAGTATTTTGAAACCGCAAAAAGTCCTCTTTGTCTTGGCATAACTGCAAGTCCCGGAAGTTCGGACGAGAAGATAGCAGAGGTCTGTGAATCACTTCACATCGAGTCGGTTGCGGTTAAAACTGAATCAGACAGCGATGTCAAACCTTACATTCATAAAAAAGAGATCGAATGGAAGCGCATCAACCTTCCTGACGAGATGAAAGAGATAAAAGACCTGCTAAATAAGGTTCTTGAAGATAGGTACAAGAAGCTCACTGAGCTTGGTTATCCCATATACAACCAGAGATTTGTTTCTAAAAAAGACCTGCTTGGATTGCAGGCAAAGCTTCAGGGAGAACTCAGAGGAGGGATGCCTGATACTTCGGTTTACAGTGCTATTTCCTTGCTTGCAGAGATACTGAAAGTAAGCCACGCCGTAGAAATTACGGAAACACAGGGACTTGAAGCACTCCGTATGTACATGGAGAGACTTGACAATGAAGCTGGTTCTAAAAGCGGAAGCAAGGCATCAAAGCGACTTGCAGAAGACCTCTACATTAGACAGGTCGTGCACCGCTTGAGAGACTGCGACCTTGAGCATCCTAAGCTGGAATATGTGAAAGATATAGTTCTCAATGAACTTGAGAATAAACCACACTCCAGAGTTATTGTTTTTGCAAATTATCGTGATACTGCTGAGATGCTTACAAAAGCGCTCGCTGAAGTCGAAGGCATAAGACCTGTGAGATTTGTGGGACAGGCATCAAAATACAAGGATAAAGGACTGACACAGAAGCAACAGGTTGAGATCATCGAGCAGTTCAAAGCTGGGGATTATAACGTGCTTGTGGCAACCTCTGTTGCAGAAGAAGGCCTTGATATTCCATCCACAGACCTTGTGCTGTTTTACGAACCTATACCCTCTGAAATTAGAAGTATCCAGAGAAAAGGGCGAACCGGAAGAAAGCATGAAGGTCGTGTTGTTGTGCTTGTTACCAAAGGCACCAGGGATGAAGGATACTACTGGAGCAGCCTTTCAAAGGAAAGGAAAATGCAGAACAACATGAGAGAGCTTCAGTCAGCTATGCCGGCAAGAAAGAACAGCTCAATTGAAGAAGAGTTCATGCTGGATAGCAACGGGAATGACCAGAAAACGTTGTTGGAATATGATGACAACGAGAATTCAAAACCTGAAAACAAGGATAATATCAAAATTGTTGTAGACCAGCGTGAGATTCGAAGTTCTGTTGCCCGTTCACTTGACAGAAGTGGTGTTGAGATAGTAGTAAAGACGCTGGAAGTTGGAGATTACATCCTGAGTGACCGCATTGCTGCGGAAAGGAAAGATACTCAGGACTTTGTGGGTTCGCTTATTGAGCAAAAACTGTTCGAGCAGATAGCTAATCTCTCAAGAGCTTACGAAAAACCAATACTCATCATCGAGGGTGAAAGCCTCTTCAATTGCAGAGGAATTAGTCCGAATGCAATACATGGAACCCTGTCATCAATATCACTGGATTTTGGAGTTTCGATATTCTATACGCGCGACCCGGAAGATACTGCTGCCCTCTTGCAGCAGATAGCAAAGAGAGAGCAGGTTGATGAGAAACGCGAAGTGAATATGCACGGGAAGAAGGCAGCAGCCATGTTGCCGCAGCAGCAAGAGTATGTTGTATCTTCAATATCTGAAATTGGTCCGAAAGCAGCCAGAAATCTGCTGAAACATTTTGGTTCCGTGGAAAATGTGATGAAAGCAAGTTATGAAGAACTGCTTGAGGTCAACAATGTCGGACCTAAGACAGCAGCCAAGATCAGAGAGATAATTGGCAGTGAGTATAAGCGCTGAGTTCTAAAAATAAAGTAACCATCCGCCGAAGGCGGCACATTCCGATGCTGCCATGAAGAAGATTATTACGGTTATATGGATAATTATGCGGAAGTGCGGTCAAGAAGGCATCTTCGTGCATCACATACATTTTTAATTCAGTCTAGTTGGAAAACGCCGGCTTCGCCGGACCCTTCAGGATGACTCAAATTAGTCATTATATGAAATAGAATATGTTGACCTGACAAACCGACTTGCATACTCAAAATATTAATGGAGGGATTTCTACAAAGGAAATCCCACTAACGAAATCACAAATAACCTGATCACTTCATTTTATTCATGATATCCATGCAGCGCTCTATCATATCCAGATGATCGGATATTCGCCTCACATCTGTCTCATCCTGCATTGCGTTTGCAAGTGACACCATTTTTCTGACAAGCAGAGTTTCCAGTTCGGGAATTGATGCCGGAATTGAAGGAGACCTATCCAAAGATGCTTCTTCATGTGGAGGTATTGAAGGTGTGGTTTTGGGGACTGCCGCAACTTGAGATTCCTTTGTTTCTACTGGAGAAACTTCTGTTTTTGGTTTTGTGGGAACTGCCGGAGCAGATCGTGGCTGCATGCTTCCCCGAGGGTCCCGGACATCATCACAAACTGGGCATAGTACCCTCCCCTGATAGCGGAAGAGTGGGGCACCACAGTTGTCGCAATGTTGTGCAAGCATTGTTGCACCAATCTCAAGCATTCGGGATATTTTTTGTACATTTTCATCATCAGTGTTTGACATGTTATCTCCTTTTTCTCAAAACATATATACCAATGAAAGTCTTTTTATAGAATATAATTATTTAGGGATAAATTGAGCAACCCTATTTTGATTTCAAAGTTATCAAGGTGATCCTATATGTCAAGTTTTGATCAAGTCATTGAAGAATGCAAACAAAAATTAGAATATATCGCAAACGATAATTCAGTACCAAGGAACATTAGGCGTTCTGCAAATGATATTCTGGAAACATTAAGTAAGAAAGATGAACCACTCTTTTTGAGAACATCATCAAGCATATCCATTCTTGAGGATATCAGCAACGACCCTAACATCCCTGTTCACACAAGAACACTCATATGGGATGTCGCAAGCCAGCTCGAGACCATTCCGGTCGATGAGTAGAACGAACAATCTGATTGTTCGCTTTTTTACCTTTTTTAACTTTGAATTGGATATTTCGTATCCAAAATATCACTGTTTTTATCCACGCTTTTGAAAAACTGTTTATATCAAGCTGTAAATGAACTAAAGGATTGGAATGATCTACAATATATCCTGCAGTATTAAAGACAGCTTTGAGGAAAAAGACAAAGCAAGAGAGAGCAGTCTGGCAATTTCCAGAGACGTTGTGCGCAACTGCAGGACAGCGATGTACAGCATACATAACAGGGATTTTGATAAGGCTAAGAAGCTGATATCCGAAGCCATGAAAATGACAGAGAAAATGAACACATTGCTTGCGGATCATCCTGATATATACTATTCCGGCTTTCTGGAACACGCGCAGCAGGAATTTGTTGAGTGTCTTGTGATATACAACATACTCAGCGGTGAAGACAAAGAAGTGCCCGGACCTCAGGAACTCAATGTCAGCGATGTGGCATATCTGAACGGACTGGGTGATGTTGGAGGGGAACTCAGACGACACATCCTTGACCTGATAAGAAAGGACATGCCTGAAGAAGGAGAAAAATATCTGAGTCTTATGGAAGAGATATACAACTGTCTCATGATGTTCGATTATCCGGATGCTATGACCAAAGGACTGCGGCACAAGACCGATGTTACAAGATCGATCATAGAGAAGACCAGAGGCGACCTTACAAATGCCATGAGGCAGCAAAAGCTGGAAAAGGCAATGAAGGAATTAGAGAATAGAATAAATTAGGCAATTGGTCGGTCTGCCTGAATTATCTGCTTTCAATTTCAAGATCACAATAACATATTTACACATATTACGAGGAATATAAATGAAATTCAACCCTGATGATATTAAAAAAGCAGCAAGCGAGGATTTTGATGCTGCATGGAATAAGGGTGCAGAGTACATCAGCGAGTCAAAGCTGAATGATCAGTACCCGCACATGACCATCAAATACGGCAAGCCACACCCAGTCTATGATACGATCTCAAAACTTCGTGATGCTTACCTTAGGATGGGATTTGAAGAAATGATGAACCCACTAATTGTTGATGAGAGAGAGGTTCACAAACAGTTCAGCCATGAGGCACTGGCTGTCCTTGACAGGTGTTTCTACCTTGCAGGACTTCCACGTCCGAATGTAGGCATCTCAGACGAGCGTATTGCTGAGATCAAGAAGATACTCGGAGGAGTTGATGACGAAGCTATTGAGACCATCAGAAAGGTTCTTCACGCATACAAGAAGGGAGATGTTGAGGGAGATGACCTCGTACCTGAGATCGCAGCCAGCATCAATATCTCAGACTCACTTGTAGTTGAGATGATCGATCAGGTCTTCCCGGAATTCAAAGAACTTATTCCACAGGCAACCAAGAAGACTCTCAGAAGTCACATGACTTCAGGATGGTTTATCAGCCTTTCATCTATAATCGAGCGTGCAAACCCGCCTTTTAACTTCTTCTCAATTGACCGCTGTTTCAGGAGAGAGCAGGATGAAGATGCGGCACGTCTTATGACCTACTACTCTGCATCCTGTGTTATAATGGATGAGAACGTGACCATAGACCACGGAAAAGCAGTGGCACAGGGATTACTTTCACAGTTCGGTTTTGAAAAGTTCATGTTCAGGCCGGATGACAAGCGCAGCAAATACTACGTACCTGACACTCAGATAGAGGTATTTGCTTACCATCCAAATCTAGTGGGTTCTAAGACGAAATATTCAGACGGATGGATAGAGATAGCAACCTTTGGTATTTACTCTCCTATCGCCCTCTCACAGTACAATATACCATATCCTGTGATGAACCTCGGACTTGGCGTGGAAAGGCTTGCTATGATACTCCACGATGCAACTGACATCCGTTCACTCACATACCCGCAGATTACACAGTATTCTGAGTGGAAGATGACCGACAACGAGCTTGCAAAGAACGTCAAAGTTGCAAGTGTACCTGAAACCGCAGAAGGTCAGGAGATCGTAAAGGCTATTGTGGCTGTCTGTAAGGAACATGGTTCAACTCCAAGTCCATGTGAGTTCCCTGCATGGGAAGGAACGATCAACGGAAAGACAGTGAAGGTCGCTGTTGTCGAGCCGGAAGAGGAAACAAAGCTCTGTGGTCCTGCAGTGTTTAATGAGATCGTTGCTTATGAGAACGACATCCTCGGAGTACCTGACAACAAGAAATGGAAGAATGTACTTGAGAACCACTCTGCAAGAACCGGCGTTACATTCCTTGATGCATTTGCCTGCCAGGCTGCAAAGGACATTGAGAATGCAATTGCAAACGGTGAGAGCGAAGTTGAGACAAGGGTCAGGATCGTGAAGGTTCCTTCTGAGATAAACATCCGCCTTGAACCACTTGCACAGCGCTTCATCACAAGCAACAAGAAGAAGATCGACATCCGTGGACCTGTGTTCACTACTGTGAGGGCAACTATTGAATAATAGCGAACTGGATCACTGGTTCAACCCCTCTTCACGCACACTGGAGGAACTCAGAGTCCTCCAGAACAAAGCCATTGAGAAGTTAAGTCTTGAAGATGGCTTTGGAAAAATAGAAAAGATAGCAGGCGTAGACTGCGCATATTTTGACGACAGGATCGTCTGTGCCATGCCTGTTCTGGACTATGATACCCTTGAAATCATTGAAAAGAAATACATCGTGCAAAAGGTTGCTTTTCCGTATATTCCAACTTACCTGAACTTCAGGGAAGGAAAAGCCATTGCATCTGTTTTTATGGAACTTGAAAGTAAGCCAGATATAATTGTGTTTGATTCCTGCGGCATCAACCATCCGATAAAAGCAGGAATGGCTACTTATTTTGGTGCGGTCATGGACATTCCGACAATTGGAGTTTCAAAGAAGATACTTTGCGGCGATTCTGAAACACCTATTGAGGTCGGAGAATCTCATGAACTGATGTACAAAGATGAGCAGGTTGGCTGGTTGCTGAAAAGTAACAAACGCAGCAATCCAATCATTATAGCTCCCGGACACAAGGTTTCTGTTGAAAGTTCGCTTGAGATCGTTAAACACTGCCTGAAAGGATACAAACTTCCGGAGCCTACAAGGCTTGCACATTTGTATGCGGCAGAGGCTAAGAAAGAGATTCTGGAACAGAATGACAGGAATTGAGATTATGAAGCCATGCAGAGATTCAAATTACCCGAATATTGAAGCGCTTATGGATGAAGGCGAGCCTGTGTGCATTACTCTTTGTAATGATGAAGGTGAGACATCAGAGAGGCTTTACTGTGAACTTGTACACCTTGCACTGAATGGAGAGTCTTTCCTGATAGAAGACCAGAGATGCAGACCCGGAAAATTCATACTTGGTGTTAGTGATAACAGTCCGGCAGACTATTACCTGAAATCCAATCGTTATCAGAACATGGAGACTGCACAGAGAGCTGTGGATTCACTTCCGAGGATTGAGAGGGAGTACAGGTCAATTAAAATCGAGCCACTGGGGAAGAATAACGGTGAGTTCGATGTTCTTTTGCTTTATCTGAAACCTGAAAGTGCCATGAAGATAATACAGGCATATGCATTCCATTTTGGGCAAGGAATCACTTCAAGGTCGATTGGTGCTGCATCCATATGCGGAGATTGCACTGCAAGGGTGCTGAAAGAGGGAATCGGGATTTCATACGGGTGCAAGGGTTCGAGAAAACATAGCGGCTATGCTAATGAGGAAGTTCCTATTGGAATTGCATATAGTATGCTGGAAAAAATAGAGAAGGGACTGGAAAACATCCCTGCAACTTTTGATTGATTATATCAATTGTATTGAATCTTATTGATTCCATTGAGTATAATCATCTGGCGTTGTAGAGTGGAATCTCTTCCGCGTCTACTTTTGTGACTTCACCGATGGTGTTGTTCAGGACTTTTCTGACACGTGCAATACATTTGGGGTCGAGCTGAAGTCTGAGACTTGTGGTTTCACGTTCCTCGTAAAAGGCTTCGTTGCTCTGCATTACACGGTGTGTTGAGACCTGATGCCTGACCAGTTTGGTGATTATGCCCATGCTGCCGCCTGTGAGGTCTTCAGGGCTTGTGTGTGTGAGGAACAACATGTCGCCTACATTCATGCGTAGTGCTGCAAGAAAGTTGTGAGGACTTCTGATCTCTATTGTCAGAAGCCGGTTTTGTCTCAGTTCTGAGATAACACGCTCGGATATTCCTGTTAAAGCAATATATTCCATGTTATCACCCGTACATTGGGAACTCTTTTCTTCCACCTGTTGTTGGCTGTTCGGTTGTCCTTACATCCTCTGCGAGTCTCTGCATCTCGATCTCGATCTTCTCTGCCTGTTCTATGAGACCTTCGGTGTTGATGCCGTAGTCGTAAAGAAGGTTCAGGACATCGATAACTACTGCCGCCGCCCTTGGGTCAGGGTTCTGGCTCATGGTTGAACCGAGCAGGCTTATTGCCGGTACTTCACGCACGAGACATTCTCCCATGATGCTGCCGGAGATTCCTGAGATGGTTCCCATCTGGAATAGTTCTACTTTTTCCTTTATTCTCTCCAGCATCTCCATGTTGGTGGCTGCACCGAATACTTTGTGCTCCTCGCTCATGGTTGCGATTCCTGCAAGGGATACGACTTCTTTCACATTGATAGCCTGTGCCCATGTGAGAAGTGCTTTGCTTATATCGTATGCAACTACAGGATTAATAGGAATGTCAGAGACTACCATTACCATGCCATGCTCTGTGCTTTCATATATCCTGACAGGCATGTTGATGAGTCCTTCGTAAAGAACCGCTATTGGCGGGAAATGCCTGGAATCTATGGAACCTACATATTCCATCTTAAGTTCATCTATTATCTGCTGACTTGCAATGTTACCAACTAAACCTATACCCGGAAATCCCTCTATAAGTACCGGATTTTCAGTTTGAATCTCTGTGGTTATGATCTTTACATTGTTATCGTCATAATCTGTTTCAGCCAAACGATCACCTTTTAAAATACAACTTGCTAAACTCCCTGTATTATTATAAGATTTATCTTATAGATAAGAGCATCGTTTGTGGAGAGGGATTTTTGATACTTAGATGGGAGCTTTGAAACAATAAAGATGAAAACCAAGTATCAAAAATGGTGAAATTAAAATAGACAGTTAGTTAGCACTCTGCTGCTCTAGTATTTTTTTGAGAATGGGTTTGAAATCCAAAATAGTATTAGATTTGATTACAATACCTAAATTATTAGGGATATAGAGAGAGCCAGTTGAACCATTTATTTGATGCTGATTTACAGCATATGTTATCCCTAAACATTTGAGTCTACTCCCAATTACAATACCACCATCTTTTTTTGAGTAGCTACCGATATTTAGAAGGAATACAGGAGAACCACTTGAACCTGGAAAAACAGATGCATCAATTATAAATTCACTTTTCCCCATATAATCTAATCCAGGGTGGGTCGCCGTTATACCTCTACGGACAATAGGCATATTATTAGCTGAATCCCACAAACCATTTGGATATCCAATCATAGTTATATCTTCAATAGCTACCAATTCGTTGAATTCGTCTTGTGTTGGAATATCAAGCTCACTAACAAATTTCAAAAAGAACTTATTTTGATTTAATATTGGAGCAATTGGCAAAATGCATAAATCTACTTCTGAATTAGGATGTGGAATCCATTGCTTTGCAAAATTATCTAGTTTAATAGTTTCATGTTCAGAATAAATAGGATTACCATCTGTATCCGCTTTTGTTAGTCTAAAAAATCCTTTTATTCCTCCATTTATCACATGCTTATTTGTAATAATAACTGGAACTTCCATTCCGTCATCAAATTTAAACATGAAAAAGAATCCAGTACCTACTGAATTTCCTTGAATCAGATGAGACTCTATTCTGGTAGTAGTATGAACAAGCTGTTCTGTAATTGATGTATTCATAAATTTATGATGTATAAATGAGTATTAAAATATTATTATGCATTTTACCAAGAACACTATTTTTGATAAGAACCTTACTTCACTCAATATTAGTATAGTTAAAATCAACTGTTGGTTAAAACCTACGAAAAAATAAACCACGCCTCACCACAAACATTCTTATCACATAAAATCAAGAAATCATCCACTCCATATTACAAAATCACGAAGGCGATAACATGGAAAAGACAATCACATACTTTGACGATGTTGGTAAAGCAAATACAGAAGAGGTCATGAAGTTATCTGCTAAAAGGGCAGCAGAGCTTGGGATCAAATACGTTCTGCTGGCAAGCACAAGCGGAGAAACAGCACTTGTTGCCGCAGAAGCATTCAAAGGACAGGACGTCAAGATAATAGCGATCACACACCAGTACGGACTTAAGGAACCTGGAAAGTGGGAAGTCGATGAGGACAAGCTTGTGAAGCTTAACGAGCTTGGAGTTGTAATGACAACACAGTCACACATGTTCTCAGGTGTTGAGCGTGCAATTCAGAAGCGTATTGGTGGTGCCAGCCGTGCTGATGTCATATCCGACACATTAAGAGCTGTATTTGGAAAAGGATTCAAGGTTGCTCTTGAATGCGTAATGATGGCAGCAGATTCTGGTCACATACCAGTATCCCTTGACACAGAAATAATCGCAATTGGCGGAACCAGACAGGGTGCAGACGTATCTGTAGTTGTCAGACCTGCACATTCCTTTGATTTCTTCGGCATGCAGGTAAGGGAAATTATTGCAATGCCAAGAGCTAAGGAAGAGCCAAAATAAGATAATTCAACTCGATCATAATATGCCGGACTTCCGGCTAATTATTCTATTTTTCATATCATTTCATTTAGTCAGACTAAACCATTGCAAACTACTTTTGTTCATTTGATCCAGATGAAACAGGTTTATCTTCATTTTCTACAGAGTTGTCACTCTCAACAGAATTCTGCATGGAATTCATGACCATATAACTTTTCATAAAATAAGCTGTGAAAAGAACAAATGTAACAAACAGGGCAATACCGATCAGTATCGCATAAAGAGTATTCATAAAAAGAGAAAGAAAGTACCACAAGGGTACTTCGTTAAAATTACTGCTGTGGCTTCTCGTAGAGAGAGGTCTTGGTCATCTGGTAGCCCTTCTTTGCGTGTGGCTGCCTGAAGACTGTGTCGTTTGCCTTCTCGATCTCTCTTGCTTCGATTGCAAGCTGTGCTGCAGCGCGCATCATTTCGTGACCTGCTGCTGCTGTGAGTGTAACCTGCTCGATCTCCTTCATCATGAAGCATGCTGGGAAGTTGATCTTTGCGACCATGTCAGCCATGTGCAGAGCTGCGAGACCCTTTGCCTTTGCGTATGGGTTGCTGAATCCTGCTCTCTCGATGCACTTCTCTGGCTTTGCGAGGATGTGGGGAAGCTCAAGTTCCTTGCCCTCATCTGCCATTGCTGCAACCTTGTCAAGCTCTTCCTGAATAAGTCTTACAACACCACAGGTTGAAAGGACCTTCATTGCGTCAGAGTTGAATGATGCCATCTCTACAGGGTCGAGGAATTCTGTCTTTGCACCGATGAGTGGGTCAACGGTCATGATAATGTAACCGAAACCTGCTGCCTGGAGTGCCTCACGGTCTTCCTTCTTTGTAGGACCGTCTGAGATAACGATACATGGAACGTCCTTGTATATCTCACGAGCTGCGGTTGGGCCTGGTGCGCTGGAGTTAGGGCTGATCATTACGTAGAAGTCAGCATCGAAGTTTTTGAGTTCTGCTGTTGCTGCTGCTTCGTCTTTACCCATTTTAGGACCGGTTCCGAATACGCGGACGGTAATTCCTTCTCTTGCTGCGATCTCGTCCTGTACGAGGTCGATCACCTGGCTCATGCCTAAGTTACCTAGCTTTATGAATCCAATCTTTGCCATGTAAAATCACAGTAGTGCAATGGGCAGTGTAGCATATATTACTTTTGGAATAACACCGCCACAATCCAAAAATGAGAAAATATACCAGAAATAAAATGAAAAATGAGAAAATATGATACCTGCGAAGCTTACCAAAAGAGGATTATCACCCATAAATATCACCCATACCTTTACAATAATAGATAACACATCATTCAGAATAAGCCACTGGATGAAATCCTGTCCTTTGATATCTGATTTAACTTCCAGAAAATAGAAGATTTGTTTAACTATTCTATCGAAAGCCTTAAAAGCAATGTAACTTATCTCACATCAATCTCGGCACTTAAATACTGTTTCAATACGGGATTCAAATTCCAGGTTTGATGAAGTGAGTCGTACCAGCAACAATTCTGACAGGATAAAGTTAATAGTTTTTGATATGGACAGCACCCTCATTGATGCTGAAACCATTGACGAGCTAGCAGAGGCCGCAGGAGTGGGAGACGAAGTAGCCGCCATAACTGAAAGGGCAATGCACGGGGAACTTGACTTTTCCGAAGCTCTTCAGCAAAGGGTAAAACTTCTCAAAGGACTTCCACTTGAAAGAGCAAATGAGGCTCTTGCCAAAATGCCTTTCATGCCCGGTGCGAAAGAACTGGTTTCTTACCTGAAATCCCGGGGTTACAAAACCGCAATGGTCTCAGGTGGCTTTACAATAGCAGCTGACCGTGTCGGAGAGACACTGGGAATGGATCACGTGGTTTCAAACGAACTTCTGATAGACAATGGGTGTCTTACAGGAGAGGTTAGAGGTCCGCTGACAGATCAGGGCTCCAAGGAGTATGTTCTGGAAGAGATCTCAGAAAAATACGGGATAAAGCCTGATGAATGTATAGTAGTTGGCGACGGTGCCAACGACATATGCATATTCAAAAGGGCAAAGTATGCAATTGCATTCAATTCCAAACCGATCCTTCGTGCACATGCTGATATTGTCATCACAGAAAAGGACCTAGAAGCAGTTATACCAGTAATCCAGTCACTGGACTCTGAGTAATGCCAAGTATCGTGCATTAGAAATGCATGAAATGCCAGCTTTTTTGCTGGACCGGGAGGATAATAAGGAAATGATGAAAGAACTGAACGACAAGAAGACAGAGCTTAAGAACCTGTCTGAAGACTACAAGAAGAAACGTAACGAACTCAACGCTGAAGCAAGTACACTCGCAGCAAAGCGTAATGAGCTTAACAAGAAGACAAAAGACCTTATCAACGAAGCACAGGAATACAAGGTGCTCCGTGACGAGAACAACGAGAAGGTAAAGGAGAACAAAGCACTCCGTGATGAGGTCAACAACAAGGCTAACGATGTATTTGCCAAGATCGACCAGATACGCAACGAGAACAACCTTGGTGGTCCTTCTATCAAAGATATCCGCAAGGAGATCGACAGGCTGGAATTCGCACAGCAGACAGAAGTCCTTACAACCAACAAGGAAAGAGAACTGGTCAACAAGATCACTGAACTCCAGAAACAGTATGTTGTAAAGAAGCAGCAGCTTGAAAGCAACGATGAACTCAAGACACTGCTGGCTGAAGCACAGGAGATCAGGGACGAGGCTTCCACATATCACACTACACTTTCAGAATACGCACAGAAGGCTCAGGAGTATCACGACAAGATGATCACCACCTTCAAAGAGGCTGACAAGGTCCGTGCAGAATCTGATGCTGCTCACAAAGAATTCGTTCACTTCCAGGAAAAAGCTGATGAACAGCACAAGCTCTTCATTACAGCTCAGAAAGAGATCCGTGACATTGACAAAGAACTCCGCAAGATGAAGAAGGGAGATGTCGATGGCAAGAAGGAAGCTTCAAAGGCAGAGGCACGCAAGGATGCAGAAGACATCTTTGACAAATTCAAGTCTGGTGAGAAGCTTACTATGGAGAACCTCATGGCGCTCCAGAGATCCGGTTTCCTGAAATAATCAAATTTAAGAGGGTGATTTTCACCCTTTTTTCAACTGTTTTTTTTATTAATTCGTTCTTAGCGATTATTCGTTTGTAGCTGGTTGTTTTCTACAGCAGCAGGTATTTGCATTGTTGTCAGTTTGCAACCTCTAGCGTAGGTCATGAATTACTTAATCAATCCCGAAGGTTACGGCGAAGCCGGCGTTTTCCAAGAATTAAAAAGAAAAATAGTCTGCAGATATCCTGTACTTTGTTTTTAAGACTTGGTTAAATTACGTGATATGAAAGCAATAATCTTATGAATAAACTTCTGTATGCCAGCATAGAAATGTGCCGCCTGCGGCGGATGGTTACTTTGGTTATAGATTCCAATTTTTGATATAGAAATGAAAAAGAGCGAAGTTTACGTCATCCATATCAACATGATTTTTACAGAGCCGAAATTTCAGATGATTATCTGAAAGAGGGTGTCTAATTAGGACTTTGGCATAAAAGCTTATCCTTTTTTTCGTTGTCCTTAGCACCTATTTTCTTTTTTTTTTGGGGGGGGGCAGTAGCTATAAATAGCATAAATCTGGCCCGCCTCATGGATAAAAAATCTATAATGTATGGAGGAATCCAGTTTGAGGATTCTATTGGAAATTATCTGAACAGAGAAAGCGCCTCAATTTGCCAATTCCTGCACTTCCTCTGCATAGAAGATATTTCAAAGCACGTGGAACGTGCTTATTATGCCAACAATAGTTGGAATTACAAATATAAGATTTCCTCAATGATAAAACTCTTTATTGTTATGTGTTTCAGGCAGTTATCCTATGAGAAAACTGTCTCTTCTTTAACAGAAGAAGAGGCAATATTACTCGCCTTTTACGATATCAATGGTATTGTAAAACTTCCTTCATCAAAGACCTTACATAATTTTGTAAAATACCGATTAGGAGAAGATGGGATAAGTGAAATAATGATGTTAGTTGGAGAAAGGATCCTTAAACTTTCTCAAATAAAAGAAGCTAAGATAGATTCAACTCCGCTAGAAGCATCGAGATACGATAAGTATGCTGATTACAATACTCATTACAAATGCAAGATGGACAAAGCTCATATCACGATGGTAGGAACTTGTCCTGTGTTCATGACACATACAAATGGTAAAGCAGGAGATACTCATGAACTTATCAAACATATTGAAGCATTGAAGAAAATGAATGCTGATATTGACATGTATTCTGCAGACACTGGTTACAAAGCTTTTGAAAATCACGCAGATATCTGTTATTATTTGGGTGCGAAACCTGTTATTGCATATCCTAAAAATGCTGTTATCAGCAAAGAGGGTGAAATTGAACGAATCAATCACTGGGTAAATAAAATGTGGGAAAAAGGTGGAGATGTACATGCAAGTATTGAAGTTAAACTAAAGTTTCTCTATGAAAATGGAAGGAAAGAACAGGTTGGAATGTATCTGAGGAATCTAAATATGAGAGATGAAGCATTTCGCAACCTGTACAAAAAAAGAGGAGAATGTGAACCAAAACATGGCCACATTAAAGAGGTGGTCAAGTTCGATATAAGAAGAGTTAGAGTAGAGAGTAGAAGACTCTACTCTCTACTGAGTTTTGTATCATATCAATTGCTTGTACTTACTGAATTGCAGAATATGATTACGAAGAGAAATTCATTTGGCAAATATTTTTGAAAAAGTTTGTCTAATTAGAATGAAGGGATTTTAGAGCTAATTAGAAATCCTCTGAAAGAGTAAAAAAGAAGTGATTAAAAGAAAAAATCTCAGCGCTCAAGGCCGAGATGATTTACTCTGAATGAAGAATCACGCATAAGACATGGGCCTGAGCAGAATACCGGATCAGTGTATATCTTCTTCCATATCGATGCAAGACTTTCTTCGTGAATATTACCGTATGGCTTTGGCATACAAGCACATGGAAGCACATTACCTTCCGGAGTTACATGTAGCCATTTCCTGCCTGCAAAACATCCCATTTTTCTGATAATCTGAGGAATCGGGAAAACACGCGGACCTTCTGCATGGGATGTTCTTTCAACAAAATCATCGAACTTTTTCAGGTCTTCTGATGAAAGCACTTCCTTCTCATGACCTTCCCACCTGCCTGTTGGAACTATCTCATAGAATGAAAGTTCATGCACACCGATCTCCTTGGCAAGTTCGTAGAAATCATCAAGCTCATCAACGTTACGTGGCGAGAGAACGACATAAATTCCAACCAGCAGATCAGCATTAAGTCCGTTCTTAAGAGCGTTTACAGCGTCCTTGAAAACTCCCGGCCTGCCACGCATGTAATCGTGCCCTTCCTCGTTGGCACTGTCAAAGCTCACACTTAACATTGAAAGACCTGCATTTTTGAGACTCTTTGCACGCTCAGGAGTCATTCCCACACCTGATGTGAAAAGACCTGGGATTGCACGTGACTGGTCCACATAACTGATAAGATCTTCAAGACCATCGTAAAGAAGCGGCTCCCCTCCATCGAAGATAATAAGCGTTGTACCAAGGTCAATAGTCTGATCGATAACACTCTTTACAGTTTCAGGATCTAACCTTGCTTTGTTCTTAGTGTCAGGCAGAGCACAGTGAAGACACCTGTTAGGACATTCTTCTGTAATTGAAATTGTGATCTGCTCAGGAACATATTTTCCCCTCATAGCTTTCATCTGGCTGGATACAAGCCTGTCAAATGCCTTGCTTGGAATGGGAGGCATCCAGGTTGAATAAATAAGTCTGTCATTTTCAACCTTTGAGGGTTTTGTGTTCTCAAATATTTCCATCATGTCAGCCACAAAAGAACCCATAATAGATGATGCAATACCTGAGGTCTTCATTCTTACCCGGTTGTTTTCAACCTGGGCATATACCTTAAAAACCGGGTTCCTGTAGAAATAATATTTTGGCTTCATCGCTACTTGTTCCTGAAAACTGCCCTGTATGACAGTATAGAAGATGGATTGTTCTTCAGTATCATCTTTGATACTTGTAATGCCTGATTGAAAGGAGTTCCACTAAGGACTTTCAGATCCTCACCTTCGAAGACTTCCATCATTCCATCGATCTCCTTATCGGTCATCTTCCTGAGAGTTTCCATTGCGAACCTTCCAAGATAGTATTCTGTTCTGTAAGCTTCATTCCAACGTTTTCTGTACTCGAACAGGAAGTTCTTTGAAGTATTGCCTTTTGCGATAGCATCTGCTGCAACATCACCGCACATCTGTCCTGCATGCATACCATAGCCGATTCCTGACTGTGCTGCGGAACCACCGACAATCATTACACCATCAGCTACAAGCTCACCGGGAATTGCAACAATCGGATCGCCACCAACAGATTTGCTAATGACCTTCACATCATCCAGACCTTTTAGTTCCTTGAACTTCTCAAGCCATGCATCAAAAAAGTCAGAAACATCTGTACCATGCCTGCGCACATACATTCCAAGTGTAGCCCTGTTGCCACCACATGGAGAATACGTGGATTTCCATCCGGGAGCATGGTTGCCTACATAATATTCAAAGTAATCTGGCTCACCGATACCTTCTGCCTCTATCTCAGCCTCAAGTGACCATGCAATATCCTGAGTGTGTTTTATTGGCTTCATGCCAAGAAGTGCAGCTACCCTTGAGTTTATTCCATCTGAGACAATGACAAGTTTGCATTTTATCTTGCCTTTTGATGTGCTTACAATAAAACCGTCATCATTTTTGAGGACATTGAGAACTTCTATACCGAAGCGAACATCAGCACCTGCATCTTTGGCCTGCTTAATGTAGAATTCATCGAACTTCTTCCTGTCAAGGAAATAAGCATCGCCTTCAAAGATAACGTTCTTCCCGGAAGGTGCGATGATATAAGCGCCTTTGAGGTTCTTAATTACATAACTCTGGTCTACTTCCTCTCCTGTCCTGTCAAACATTCCTTTGAAGAATGTGTTTGCAGGATGAGTTGGTACGCCCACTGCTTCCTTTTTGTCAAGAAGAATGACCTTGCAGCCTTTTGCCGATGCATTCCTGGCTGCCATGACTCCCGCAGGGGAAGCTCCTATTACTATGATATCTGCATCCATTTTGAACCTCTGAGTTGCCAATCTATGAAATTAATCTATCAACTAAATTACCACAGGATACCGGAATATGCCGGCACGAGTATACAAAGTATTACATCGAGTATAAGAGAACCGAACATTATTCCTCTATATCTTGAGCCCTGAAGGAAAAGTCTTCCTCCACGCTGCTCTGTTGGGTTCTTTATGAAATCAAATGACTGAATGAGCATCCAGCCGCCTGCAAGTAATGCACCTGCAAAGTAAACAGGCCCCATTTCCACTGTAATTCCAATAGCAATGGAAGCTATAACACCTACTGTCCACATGAAAGTAACGAATTTTGATGTTGCAGGAATACCGAATGTTACAGGGAATGTCGGCGCACCTCTGGCTCTGTCGCCTTCTACATCTCTTGCCACGCCTGAAAGTGTGAAACCCCAATCAGTGAAACACATCATCAGACCGAGGAATATTGCAGGAAGCGGTAATATCAACTCATCGAGAGAATCTTTGAGAACACCTGCCGGATCAAAAGCAAGCCATATGCCAATGGGCACAAGACCATATGCTATCCCCACCGGAACAAAACTCAGGAATGTCATCCTTTTTGCGAGTTTTGAGTATATACTGATGGTCACCACTGCAATTACAAGAACCACAAATGATTCAGGATTAAGATAAAGAGCTGCTGCACTTGCAACTAAAAATAAGACTCCTGCATACTTTAATGCTTGATCTCGTTTTAGCTTGTTAGATACAAGCGGCCTGTCAGGCAGATTTATAGCATCGATGTCGATGTCGCAGCAATCGTTGTAAACATAGGAACTGGTAATAGCCGCATAGCCGCCTATTACAGCTATGATGAACGGTAGTAGTCCGGGAAAACCACCTGTGACTAGATAAGATGCAAGTAAAGCACTGGCTGCAGGCAGGGCTAAGTCCATGTCCGAAATTTCCGGCCTTAGCATCTCAAGATAAGGATTTCGTGTTTTAGAGCCTGAAGTGGAAACCAAGTATATCACCTGTAGATTATAGCACCTAATTCCCTGTATTATATATTAGTATTAGGGTTGTCAGGAATAATATTGATTAAAAGAGAAACTTTGTATCCAGTCTAATTGGCAGATACTTCTGCTATATAATCTCATACTATTTGTGACCATGTAAAGCAATATAAATAGCTTGAAAATCTTTAGTATCATGCCTAGCTTGGTGGTAAATATGATAGAAAAATACAAGATATACATAAAGATAGTTGCAGCTCTTGCTGTTTCACTATTATTTATAGGAAACGCGTCTGCACTTGCATACGTCGGAACAACTGACTCCGTAAACTGTGGAGGACCATACTCCATGGTAATGGGTCGCGAAGTACTACTAACACCCACAGTTACGATTACAGACATACCGGAACAGTGGATGGACACCATTAATAATCCTGAATCTGAAGTATGGGCAACAGTATACTTTGGATGGGATTTTGATGGCGATATGGTTTACGAGGATTTCCTGGTAGTTCCAGCTAGTCAAAGAATATGGAGCAACACTACAACTATGACATTAAACGGGTATGAAGATAGCGATTATTTTGTTGACGAACTGCCCGGAGTGTATGATGCACAATTGCAGGCATCCATCTATATCGTAGGCGGAGGAATCGATTTTGGAGACACCATATACTGCTCCACAACCGTAGAAGTCGGAAATCCAATAGTAGCTGATGCCGGAAAGTACTATTCAGGAATAGAAGATACTCCTGTAAACTTTGATGGAACAGGAAGCTATGACATCAGAGAGTTCAGGGCAACAGCTGCAGTTCAGCCAATGATGGTAGCAGCACCTGATATGGGAATAAAGGACTATGAGTGGGACTTTGACGGAGATGGAGAATATGATGATGGCACTGGTAGTACTCCAGAATACATATTCACAGAACCTGGGACCTACACAGTTGGCCTTAAAGTCACAAGTTGGGATGGAATCAATGATACAGATACTGCATCTGTTAACATTGCATCAACATCTAACAATCAGATCCCTGAATTTCCTACAATTGCACTCCCAGTAGCAGCGATCATAGGTCTTGCATTCGTAATGCAGAGAAGAAAGGACTGAACTGAAAAGAATGTCTGAATAACAATTTATTCAGATATTCTCTATTTTATTTTAAGATAATTTAGTAGTATTAATTTTACAATTAATCGCTTTTTGGCGGAACAATTGTCACGTTATCCATCCCAGCAAGTTTCTCTACCAGAGGATGTTCATAACTTTCCCTCATAAGGAAAGTGTAGTTTGCTTCAGGATTCAGCTCGATAAGTTTAATAGTATTTAGAAAAGCAGTTTCCAGAGCTTCATAGTCAGGAGTCCTTACAACTTCTGCATTGAAAGGATACACCTCTGCAAGATCCTGTGGATAGGAACCGAATGGCGGCTTGAATACCATGACGTTGTCATATTCCTTATCCTTCTTTGTAGGATATGGCCTGATAAGCACTGAACCTTTGATAGTGAGTCTTTCAAGCTGTTTGGTGAAACGAAGAACCTCTGGCCTCTTTGCAGATTCCGGACCGCAATAGAAGAATGTAGATTTGGATGACGGATCGCATTCCTCCAGCCATGATGAATAATTGGTCATCTGCTTTAAGGCTTCCAGCATCCGTGGATGAGAACGGCAGCGCTGTTCTACCAGTTCCAGAAGATTACCTTCCCAGATGGCTTGCTTGACCTCGCGCATTTCCTCAAATGTAACATAGAGATTGTGTCTTGCAAGAAGCTCAATACAGTTGTGGGCTTTTTTAAGTTCTTCTGCGGTGTGGTTCATACATACAGGGCATGAGCACGGCAGATACTTCAGTTTGTCTACATGGTAAGTGCCTCTTGAAGTTATGTAGCGTTTGTCCTTAGCATAAAGTGCATAGGCTGCAGAGTCAAAGAGATCACATCCAAGAGCAACAGCAAGTGCAAACATCATTGGATGTCCGGCTCCGAAAAGATGAACTGGCGCTACAGGGTCCAGACCTTTTTTAGCTGAAGCGATAACATCCACTAGGTCTGCATAGCGATAAGCTTCCATGAGTGGAACGACCGCACCGAATGGATAAACATCAAAACCAACATCTGAAAGTTCACGCGCACATTCTTCACGAAGGTCTTTGTATGTGGCACCCTGCACCGGACCTGCAAGGAGCATGCCGCCTTCTTTTACAAGACCTCTTGCTTCTTTAAGGCGTTCTATTGTGATATCCATGTCTTCCTTTGCTTTCTCATAGGATACATCAGGATGTGTCGGGATATCAAGAGGAACACCAATATCAGTTCCGATCTTTTGCTGGAAATCTATTATTTCCGCGTTTGTGACTTCTACTTCACCGTAGACTGAAAGCTGGAAAGAACCAGAGTCAGTCATGATGGGACCGTCATAATCGAGTAATGCATGCAAACCGTCTTTGAGAGCTTTTTCCCTTAACTCATCTTTGCGGTAAATGATATATGAATTTGTGATAAGGATCTCAGCACCAAATTCCTTCATTTCAGATGGTTTTATGGTCTGGATATTTGGATTGATAACAGGCATTACGGTAGGAGTTTCAACCACACCGTGCGGAGTTGTGAGTTTACCGATACGACCTGCCGCATCCTTGTGTATTATATCGAATTGTGACATGAGTCTCTAGATGAAGTTAAGATATATTTAAGCTTCCTCTGGGAAGTTCTTCATGACAACAATAAACAAGACAATCAGAAGGAGAATGAATTCAAAACTTACTATATAATTTATAATGATTCAGATATCATTATACAATATGTACGAACTGCATACTCCTGTTAATACCAAGGCTGTAGCGAAGTACATGGGATATTATCTTCTGGCTTTTTCATTTGTTCTTGTTGCTCCGATGATTGTAGCCTTATTATTCCACAATTTTGAAGCAGCTGCATATTATGGAGTTTGTGCAGCCATTATTTTTTTAGCGGGCTCAATTACATACAGGACTTTACCGGATTATGACCTTGAAACGAAAGAAGCACTCATTATTGTTGCTCTGGTATTCCCCATATCAGCACTACTGAGTTCCATTCCTATGTCACTGTCAACTGGCATGCCGTTATTTGATGCTTACTTTGAAAGCGTATCCGCAGTTACAACAACCGGACTCAGTGTTGCTCCTGCCGATGTTGGACCGGTTTTCCTTTTTGCACGCTCATGGGGACAATGGGTAGGAGGAATAGGAATTATTCTTGTGGTCCTTTCAGTCCTTATCAGCCCGGGAACTACGGCATTCAGAATATACAAAGCCAACTATGGAGACATGAAACTAAAGCCAACAGTAATATCCACAACCCGTACACTTGGCAAGGTTTACGTGGTTATAACACTTTTTTCCATTGGATTATTGCTACTTAGTGGAATGTCTCTTTTTGACTCAATATGTCATGCTTTCTGCTGCGTATCTACAGGAGGTTTTTCAACACAAACTGCCAGTATAGGCGCATATAACGGTAATTTGACACCTGCCGCCATCAGTATTTCATGTATCCTGGGAGCCATCAGCTTTGTACTCTACCCTTACCTGTTCAAGAAGCCGGAGAAATTCTTCAGGGACAAGGAACTAAAGTATTTCCTGATAACAATATTGCTGGGTTCAATAGTATTTGCTTTTACATTATCCAGAGAGAACTTTGTGTATGCCGTAATCAAAGATAATTTATTCCAGATCATCTCTGCAATTACGACTGCTGGTTTTTCCACTTTTGACCTGTCGGTCCTATCGGAAGCATCAAAAGCAGTACTGATATTTGTGATGTGGATCGGAGGATGTATGGGATCAACTGCTGGAGGAATTAAAGTTTTCAGGGTGCTCCTACTCTTTAAAATAGTACATAATGTGCTAATGAGATTGTTCCTTCCAAGAGAAACTATCACTCCCATGAAAATAGAAGAACATGTAATAGAAAGTGAGGAGATATATAATCTGGTGACATTCATGCTGCTTTATGTATTGATACTTGTAGCTTCATCATTCATATTCATGCTTTATGGAGTGGATACCAGCACTTCGGTGTTTGAAGTTTCAAGTGCATTGAGTACAGTGGGACTTTCTGCGGGAGCTACAAGTGCTGCAATGCCAGCGATTCTAAAAGCTGTGCTTATTATTGATATGTTATTTGGCAGAATTGAAATTATACCATTGATACTGCTGTTTATGCCGGGAACATGGATCAAAAGAAAATGGAACAATAAGAGGATCGTGAGAACATGAGAGTTATCGTTGTAGGTGCAGGATCACTGGGAATACTTCTGACAAAGAATATGATCGACCAGGGGAAAGAAGTTATACTTATAGAGAAAGACGAGGCAATTGCAAAAGAGCTTGCTGAAACTCTGGATTGTACTGTTATAAATGCAGAAGGCACCAGACCTGATATTCTGGAAAAGGCAGACCTTGCAAGTGCAGATGCAATTGTCGCCTGTACAAATAATGATCAGAACAATATTCTTATTGGTTTGATTGCCAGGGATGCAAAGGTTGAAAAAATAATTCTGAAGATAGATGACAAGCAGTTCATGGATGTTGCCAATAAGCTTGGTTTTTACTACATGATAAATCCTTCAAGTATTTCATCCAGATATATTGCAGATGTACTTAGAGGTATAAACACTATCGAGCTAAGCAATTTGGTTCGTTCAGAAGTAAGGTTCATGGGAATTATGGCAACTGAAAGTGTGATCGAGAAGAAATTGTCAGAAATACAACTCCCCAATGATAGCGCTTTCATTGGGATTTATCGAAAGAATGAATTCATCCTTGCAGGTAAAGATCCAAAGCTTAGAGAAAAGGATGAGGTTATTATTGTTACAAAAGCTGATTTTATTCCTGATGTTAATGAAGCAATGGGCAGAAACGTGGAGAAGTAAAGCTAATTAATATCAATTTGTTATTGCTCTTTGCCGCGCTTTGCGCAGTATAGTGAACTGTCAGAACAGCCATAAACTCAAAAAATACAAAATAAATACTAAGTTAGAAAAATTCTTGTCAGAAAAAATAGTAGTGTAGTAGTTAGAATCAATTGTGAGTGAGTTGGCAGCGATCCAGAGTTCCCGAAGACTCTCATACTTCAGTACAATAAGGAACGCTGGCGGACTTATCTTCTGTGTTCGGGATGGGTACAGGAATCGCCCCGCCGCTATGGCCGCCAAACTCACTCACGATGAACGATAAAGTTAAGCCAAGATCCGGATTCGAACCGGAATGGAATCGCTCTGCAGGCGATTGCGTAGCCGCTCCGCCATCTTGGCAACGAGCGATACATGGATGGAACCATTGTATAAATACTTTATCAAAGAACCGTGTATACTCTCACACACATATCAGATTTCGCCTGGACAAAGCAAGACAGACAGGCACGGATTATTAGTAGCCGCGGACTGAACACCTCGTTGCCTTGGTGCGTACATCCCGACCCTATCAAACCGGTCTTTTACCGGGACCCTTAATGTAGTCTCTTTTCAAGTCAGATTTCGAGCTTAGATGCATTCAGCTCTTATTCCTTAGCGCGTAGCTGCTCAGCAGTGCCCTGTCGGACAACTGATACACCAGTGGCGCCGCTACCCTGTTCCTCTCGTACTAAAAGTAGCTTACCCTCAGACTACTGACACCTCTAGTAGATAGTAACCGACCTGTCTCACGACGGTCTAAACCCAGCTCACGATCTCCTTTAATAGGCGAACAACCTCACCCTTGGCCGCTGCTGCACGGCCAGGATGGAAAGAACCGACATCGAAGTAGCAAGCTGCCGGGTCGATATGTGCTCTTGCCGGCAACAACTCAATTATCCCCGGGGTAACTTTTCTGTCATTTTTGGCTCGCACCAAGCGAGCTCAAAAGTTCGCTAGAACCGACTTTCGTCTCGTCATCCACTACTGTGCTGAATAACGTCAGGCTGACTTATGCTCTTGCACTCTTCAGTGGGTTTCCGACCCACTTGAGTCAACCTTTGTGCGCCCTTGATATCTTTTCAAGGGCGTCCCGCCCCAGGCAAACTGCCCACCTATCGGGGTCCTCCTCTCGGAGTGAGGGTCGTAATCCTGGAAGGGTAGTGTCCCAATTGCGACTCCATCGATGCTGGCGCACCGACTTCGACGTCTCCTACCTACACTGTACATCCAAAATCACAACCCAACGACAGGCTGCAGTAAAGCTCCACGGGGTCTTCACTTCCCCCTAGAGGTCTCTAGACTGTGCACTAGAAAGTAAGCTTCACCGGACTCTGGCTAGGGACAGTAGAGCTCTCATTGATCCATTCATGCAAGTCGCCAATTAAGCGACAAGGTACTACGCTACCTTAAGAGGGTCATAGTTACCCCCGCTGTTTACAGGCCCTTCGTCCCGTTGAACCGGGGTTTCAGGTACCTGCACTGAGCAGGATTCAGAGATCGTACTAGCCCTTACGGGTTTGCGATCTCCTATGTTGATATTAGACAGTTAGAGCTCTCTTGTCACTGCGACCTGCTATCTTCATAGCAGGCACTCCTTCTCCCGAAGTTACGGAGCTAATTTGCCGAATTCCCTTAGCCAAATTATTCCGACACGCCTTAGCCTTTTCAGCTAGGGGCACCTGTGTCAGTTCTCGGTACGGACTCGTGACTCCCTTTTCACGGGTTCCCGGGTGCAGCCAACTTTCGCCATTACAGATTCGCCCGCTTCTCGCCATTACGGCTCTCCACGGGATTCGCTGCTTAGACGGCGCGACGGCGCCGCTTGGCCTGCCCAAAAACGTTGGTTTCAATGTCACGAGGTACAGGAATATTAACCTGTTTCCCTTTTGGCGTACTCGAATTACGGTACGTCTTAGGACCGACTAACCCTCGGCTGACGATCATTGCCGAGGAAACCTAGCCCCTTCGGCGGATAGGATTCTCACCTATCTATGCTGTTACTATTACCAGGATTTTCGTTTCCGCACGGTCCACAGGACTTCACAGCCCTGCTTCTGCCCGAACGCAACGCCTTCCTACGAGATCACCTTGCGGTGCTCCGTGGTATCGGTGGTCGACTTGAGCCCCGTCCATTTTCGGGGCCCCAAACCTCGACTGGTGGGCTGTTACGCACTCTTTAAAGGATAGCTGCTTCTAAGCTAACCTTCCAGCTGTCTAGGGCTTGGGACGCCCTTTAGTATTAACACTTAGTCGACACTTTGGGACCTTAACCACGGGCTGGGTTGTCTCCCTTACGGACTACAAGCTTACCCCAGTAGTCCGGACTCCAACTTTCTTCGACGACGGTGAGTTTGGAGTTTGACAAACGGCTGAGGAATTTCTTCCCCGGGACCATCAATCAGTGCTCTACTTCACCGACTATCTCCAGTTAGGTCATGCTACGACATGTTTCGGAAGGAACCAGCTGATGCCGGGTTAGATTAGCCTTTCACTCCGAGACGCAGGTCACACGAATGATTTGCAGATCAATACCGCTTGCGGTCCTCCACGTAGCTTTCGCCACGCTTCAACCTGCCCACGCCTAGATCACCCGGCTTCGGGTCGTATCCTAATGACTCCACGCACTTGTATACGTCGCTCCTCGTCTTACGACTGCGAGCATGTTGCTTTCGCTTCGGCTTCCTATTTGAAAGTTAGCCATCGCCATTTGAATACACTCCCTGGCCCGTTCTTCAAAACGTAAGATATGACATTGGCAATATTACCCGTACTGCAGCCTCGCGACTGTTTCCTTCGTAATAAAGATCCTTTAACGCCATATCGCTCTATCGCCTCCAGGTTTCAGGCACTTTTAACCTCCCTTCTTGGGGTACTTTTCAGTTTTCGGTCACCCTACTAGTTCGCTATCGGTCTCAAGGAGTATTTAGTTTTGGAAGTTGGTGCCTCCCAAATTCACGCGGGAATTCCGACCCACGTTACTCAGGTTATAATCCAGATCCTTTGGTTGTTGTTTACGTGACTATCACACTCTATGGTCTAACGTTCCAGAAAAGTTAAACTCTAACCAAGTGGGACCTTTAGAGAAAACCTACAACACCACATCTCCCACATGTTACCAGTGGGATTCAGTTTGAACTTTACCGTGTTCATTCGCCATTACTAACGGCATCTCTTCGATTTCTTTTCCTGCCCCTACTAAGATGCTTCAATTCGGGGCGTTCCCGATCATTGATGATCAACACACAAAATGTGTTAGGAAGACCCATTAGGAGATCCCGAGATCATAGGCTCCATGCACCTACCCCGGGCTTATCGCAGCTTGGCACGTCCCTCATCAGCTCTTGAGCCGAGCCATCCACCTGAAGGCATATTTACCAGAGTCCATCTCACTTTGTCCAGTGAGCGTCTGATATATGCATGCATATACACGATCTCATTGCAGCTGTTGTTGCTTCAGCCGCTTCATCCTTCCCCACAGACGTTACTCGGTAGGTGCACTAATAATGGACTTGCAGGGATTCGAACCCTGGGCCTTCGCCTTGCAAAGGCGACGATCTTCCAACTGATCTACAAGCCCATAGAAGATTCACTTATTGAACCTTACTTTTCTCGGATCTGACAGTTTTTCGATTTCTGACCGGTTAGTGGTTGACCGCTTTGTGCGGTCATGCTTAGGAGGTGATCCAGCCGCAGATTCCCCTACGGCTACCTTGTTACGACTTAACCCCCCTTGCGAAATTTAGGTTCGAACACGGCACTAGTCCATGCCCTCACCCATACCTCACTCGGGTGGTTTGACGGGCGGTGTGTGCAAGGAGCAGGGACGTATTCACCGCGCTATATTGAAACGCGATTACTACGGATTCCAGCTTCATGAGGGCGAGTTACAGCCCTCAATTCGAACTACGGGCGGGTTTATGAGATTACCAACCCCTTTCGGGGTAGGAACCCATTGTCCCGACCATTGTAGCCCGCGTGTAGCCCTGGAGATTCGGGGCATACTGACCTACCGTAGCCCGCACCTTCCTCCGGTTTAGCACCGGCGGTCCCCACAGAGTACCCATCATCCCGAAGGATATGCTGGCAACAGTGGGCACGGGTCTCGCTCGTTGCCTGACTTAACAGGATGCTTCACAGTACGAACTGACGACGGCCATGCACCTCCTCTCAGCGATTCAGGTAAGACCTTCAGCCTGACCTACATATTGCTGTCGCCCCAGGTGAGTTTTCCGGCGTTGAGTCCAATTAAACCGCAGGCTCCACCCGTTGTAGTGCTCCCCCGCCAATTCCTTTAAGTTTCAGCCTTGCGGCCGTACTTCCCAGGTGGCTCGCTTCACGGCTTCCCTGCGGCACCTGAAACGGTCGCACCGTCCCAGACACCTAGCGAGCATCGTTTACGGCTGGGACTACCCGGGTATCTAATCCGGTTCGTGCCCCCAGCTTTCGTCCCTCACCGTCGGACCCGTTCTGGTAAGACGCCTTCGCCACTGGTGGTCCCACAAGGATTACAAGATTTCACTCCTACCCCTGTAGTACCTCTTACCTCTCCCGGTCCCAAGTCTGACAGTATCCCCCAGAAGCCTAACAGTTGAGCTGTCAGATTTCCCGGAAGACTGATCAAACCGGCTACGGACCCTTTAGACCCAATAATAGTGGCCACCACTCGGGCCGCCGGTGTTACCGCGGCGGCTGGCACCGGTCTTGCCCGGCCCTTGCTAACACCTGCTATTTATACAGATGGACAGCCAACATAAGATGCTGGCACTCAGTATCCCCTTATCGCGGTTTCCCGCATTGTAAAGTTTTCGCGCCTGCTGCGCCCCGTAGGGCCTGGATTCATGTCTCAGAATCCATCTCCGGGCTCTTGCTCTCACAACCCGTATCCGTCGTAGGCTAGTAGGTACACTACACCCACTACAACCTGATAGACCGCAGATTCATCCTAAGGCGCCGGAGCTTTTGATCACAGAACATTCCAGTATCTATGATATATCAGGAATTATCACCAGTTTCCCGGAGTTATGCCTGACCTTAGGGCAGATTATCCACGTGTTACTGAGCAGTACGCCATGTTCACGAGGAACATTTGACTCGCATGGCTTAGTCGAATACTGATAGCAGTGACCTCTGGCAGGATCAACCAGAATTGTTGATCACACACAAAGAATTGTTTATTTTGGAAGTCATTTAGGAATCAGTCGGAAAGAACTCTTCTTGAGAAGAATTTTCCTATTCTGCACATAAGTTTGGTTAATTCCTTAATTGTTTGTAGTTATTCACTACCGGTCAGAATTAACCGAACTGCCAAATCCAACGTCAGACTGAAAAAACTTCAGTCTCCACTTGTAAGGCGGTGATTGTAAGTGTTTTCGCGCGATTTGCGCGGACTCCTTCAAAGGTCGCCATCGTATATAAGGCTTTCGAACGCTTGGTTCGAAGCCAAAGGATGGGCCTTTGGAGCACACATATTATGCCCACATTTCCACTCGGATTACATAGTTATGATTTAATCCTATATGGAGTTTGTGGCACCGTCATAAACTCACTGTCCAGAAGACAGAAAAGCACTCATGACCCTTCCAAGCTACCTTGGAGGGAATTCATACATATCACACATCATATATAAAGATAACGTATTTAATTAATTTTGAGTAAATAATATGTCGAAAAATACATCATAATGTCAACAAAAAAGAACCCAACTATAAACAAAAGCAGAGCTACGCAAGCTTTAACAATATATGTGACATAGCAGTACTCAACCCAGAAAAATGCAAGAGGGATAAGCTTGCAGAATAAGAAAAGAAACAATGTTCCAGATACAGGCGAAGTCACAAGAGTTCGCACCCCGCGCAAGGAAAACAACGAAATTCTAGCCACCGTGGAAAACATGCTAGGAGCAAATCACGTAAAGCTCAGATGCATGGATGGCGTCGTGAGGATGGGCAGAATCCCCGGATCAATGAAAAAGAAAACATGGATACGGGAAGGAGATATTGTAATTGCAGTCCCCTGGGACTTCCAGAACGAGAAAGCAGACGTAATATGGAAATATACACGTCCACAGGTTAACTGGCTTGAACGCAAGGGATACCTGAAAGGATAAAACAGAACATGAAAAAAGAAGTAACAAGTAAAGTTAAACGCATTGACACCGAAGTCGACAAATCAAGGATGAGGCGCAAAGACACTGATACATTAAAAGTAAAAGAGAATGTCTTTGACGAGCCAACCTTAAAGACCCTTTATACATTATCTAATAAAGGAATAATAGAAGCCATTGGAGGATCCATCAGCACAGGAAAAGAGGCAAATGTATTCCTTGCTGAAGACACTGAAAAAGACATAGCTGTGAAGATATACAGAATATCTTCAAGCACCTTCAATTCAATGGAAGACTACATCCTCGGAGACCCGCGTTTCAGAAACGTGAGGCATTCAAAACGCGACATAATATTTGCATGGACAAAGAAGGAACAAAGAAACCTCGTGCGTGCAAAAGAAGCAGGCCTAAGAGTGCCTGAACCCATTGTAGCAGAACGCAATATCTTAGTGATGGAATTTATGGGAGAAGAAGGAGTACCCTACCCGCAACTAAAAGACTACAAAATGGAAAAAGAAGCTGCAAAGGAAGCATTCAACACGATCATTAATTACATTGATCTCCTGTACAACGAAGCAAACTTGGTACATGGCGATCTGAGCGAGTACAACATACTCATAATCCCCGAAACCGACGAACCAGTATTCATAGACATGGGACAATCAGTAACCAGGGAACATCCCCGATCCATAGAATTCCTGATAAGAGACATCGAGAACATAACACGCTATTTCAAAAAATACGGCATTAGCGAAGATCCACACGAACTGTACACATCGATCAGGAACAAAGAATCAAAAAACAAAGAAAATGACCTATAAATTATGAAGGCAGATTACTATGACACATATCAAAGTTCCTAAAGACAGAGTTGGCGCAATAATCGGACCAAAGGGCCGCGTCAAACAGATAATAGAAGAGAAATCAGCAGCAAGTCTGGATATTGACAGTGAGGAAGGAACTGTAGAGATCATACCAGGAGACGACCCGGTTGGTGCCATGAAGGCAGAAGATGTGATCAATGCAATTGCAAGAGGATTCAATCCTGACAAAACATTCACAATGTTCGATGATGACATGCTGATGCTTGAAGTCATTGACCTTTCAAAACACACAGGAACCCAGAAAGAATTGCTGCGCCTTAAAGGAAGAATAATAGGAAAAGGCGGCAAGACCCGTGAAATAACCGAAAGGCTGATAGGCGTGAAAATGTCAGTCTATGGTAAAACAGTTAGTGTTATCGGCACACCAGAACAGAACCAGATAGCCAGAACTGCGATTGAAATGCTTATTGAAGGAGCGAATCACGGAAGTGTTTACAGCTATCTGGAAAAGAAAAGACAGGAACTACTCCAGTCTCAGCTTGATTACTACTGAATTACCCGCTTTTTTGAGATATACGAATAGTATATCTCACCAAAAATATTAAAGCTCTAAAGCCCTAATAACTATCGAGGACAGATGAGAGGATATACTAATAGTTCCGAGATTAGGACATACGCAGCTTTTGTACTGATTCTGCTCCCCACGGCAGCCCTTTGCTACAAAGGACATATTGCACTGGGGACAATAAGTTCCTTTGCGCTAATGATCGTCCTTTTTACCATGCTTCTTGGCTCTATTATTGAAATACCTTTATTCAGCACCCGGTCCAAAAAGCCAGAACAATTGTTCAGGTATGCACCAATTCTAGAAGACATATATTCAGTCCCGGTTGTAAAGGAACTGAATATCGGAAAGGACAGGGTTTTTACCACAACAATAACTGCAAACCTTGGTGGCGCAATAATCCCCGCACTTGCAACAATATACCTCCTGCTGACACAGCCCAACAACACAGCACTGGAAATAATGCTCATAGTAGTTGTTGCCGTTAGCCTTCTTTGTGAGATGATGGGAGGAATCGGATTAATAGTGCCGGATTATATCGGCCTTATAGCATTACCATTCTCATTAATAGTTTCACCCGAAAATGCCGCATCTGTCACATTCATAGCAGGCGTTGGAGGAATATTGACAGGAAATATGATATCAGTACTCACATTCAATAAAGAAAGAACCGGCAGTGCCTTTATTAGCATTGGTGGCGCCGGTAGCTTTAAAGCAATATACCTGACAACTATTGTTGCCAGTTTATTGTCATACTTCATCCATTGACATTCCAAGTCTTTCTGCCCTGCGCTTTTCAATTCTATCCTGCAGAACCTTTGAAGGAATGTTAAGAGCCCTGTATTTGGCTATACCATTATTTGTGAACCTGAATGGCTGAGGCGTATGATCCACACGAGTTGCCCTCATTTTCTGAACGGCCATTACAGGCATTGGAGTAGTATCAATATCATTTGTCTGAATGAAATCAAGGAAAACAACACCGTCGCCCAGGAAATCAAAATCATCATACTCTTTTACTTCTATGCCATGAGATTTTTCAGTTACAAGAATAGCAGTTGTCAGATTCTTCTTTAGCAAACGGTGAAGTCCGCGCCATGAAGTAGAAGTACGGAAATCACTTGGCGCCGTTAAGACATTCATAGAGTCAAAAACAACCCTTTCCGGTTTGTGTGAATCTATTATCTCCATCATTTCTTCTGAGGTCAGCATCGATATTCCGAAAATCTCTAGATAGCCATCATCAATGAACTTACCTACATCCCAGCCGAATCTTGCAAAATGCTGGACTAACTGCTGCGCCCTCTCCTCAAATGAGAAAAAGATACAGCGTTCACCATTCTTCACACCTTCCATGAGATACTGCATTGAAAAAGTAGTCTTGCCAGTACCAGGCGGACCTGTCACAATGACGGCAAAACCCTTAGGAAATCCACCCTCCAGAAAATCATCCAGACCGGGAATCCCAGTTGTGACTCTCTTGATGATACGGTCAATATTCTGAGTATCAAGCTTGGCCTTGAATCTTGTAGAATCAAGATTAAGAAGTGCCTTTTCAAGCACAACATTCTTTGCACCAAGTTCTTTCTCGTATCTTTCAAGAACCTTAATAGCGTCTGCGCTTAATGTAGTATGAATGGGGAATTTGGTTTTCATCACACCACCATATGTACATAATAGGTGATTATATATTTAAAATGTTATGGTATTGTGAACACACATCCTAAACTATGAACACACTTATTCAGAATCACCTGACGTGAAACCTCTACCCGGAAGGAAATTTCCTCGACCTCTTGGTGCTATCAGGTCGCCATCCCATACAATTTCCCCACGGGCAATAGTATATTCCGGGAAAATACCGTCCATACCTTCATAAGGAGTCCAACCACACTTACTGTGGAGATGGTCTCCCTTGATCTCAGTAACTTTAGAATGGTCAACTATGATGATATCAGCATCATAACCTTCAGCAAAAACACCTTTTGAAAAACGATTCAGACCGAATATCCTTGCAGGATTCTTACTTGTCACATCTATCATTCTACCCAGCGGCAACAAATTCCTTTTTACTGCAACTAGCATCAGCGGAACCAGAGTCTCAACGCCCGGAACTCCGGAAGGAGCACTCTTGATATCTACATCCTTTTCAGCCTCAGTATGTGGCGCATGATCTGATGCCACTACATCAATAGTACCATCGTTCAAAGAGTTCAGTAGCATCTTTACGCTTCTGCGATCCCTCAGAGGAGGATTCATCCGACCAAACGAACCAAGGCGATCCCAGTCTTTAGTTGAGAGGAACAGATGATGCGGTGCAGCCTCACTTGTGATCATGGGAGCAAGTCCATCTTTAGAATCAAGATAGCGTTCCTTACGCAAAAGACCTACAGATTCCATAGCGCTTATATGACAGAAATGTGCCTTCACACCATTCTTTCGTATTAGTTTGATAGCCTTCTCAACGGCAAAAGCTTCACAATAGTTAGGACGTGCGCGGGAGTGAGAATCCGGTGCATAATCGTTCTTAAGAAAAGCCTCACATTCCAGCCTGATCTTATCATCTTCCGCATGAATGCATGGCAATGCATCAAGTTGTTTCATCACTGCCAGTGCTTCATCAAGGCATTTCTCATCAATATTAAGAGCACCAGTTGATTCTGCCATGAAAATCTCACCAAAAGCAGTGGCGCCACTTTCCCACAACCCAGGAAGTTTTTCAATGTTTCCGGTCACCCCGCCATATAGTCCAAAATCAACTATGGAACTGCGGTTAGCGATCTTGAGCTTATCCTTGAAGGTTTTCTTATCAATTGTAGGAGGAATAGTATTAGGATGTTCAATAACAGTCGTAATACCACCTGCTGCGGCAGAGCATGATCCTGTATACCAGTCTTCTTTTTCAACCATGCCCGGTTCGCGGAAATGGACATGGACATCAATACCCGCAGGGAGAGTAAGTGAACCTTTGGCATCAATGACCTGGTTCAAGCGCTGAACATCTATCTCTTTTGAGATACGGGATATTTTTCCATCCTCAATAAGAACCTCTGCGGGTTGAAGATAATTATTAACAAAGACTTTGGTGTTCTTGATCAGAATATCAGGCATAGAGTCCTATATCCCTATAGAAGTATATGCTTTTTATGATAGACAGAAAGAAGTAAAATATGTAGAAAATATATAGCTAAATAGTAGCTATATAGACAATATATTCAACTACTAAAGAAGTAGGAATATATATTGTACTTACATAACTCTTATGTATCGATTTTGTAATGGTTCACTGACAAGTTACATAGAATCCATAATAAAATGGTGAACCAGAATATGATATCAGGAAAATTAATCAAAAACATTGCACTTTATTCAGCAGTAATGTTGGTTATTGCAGCCGTCTTCATCGGGATCGGTTGTGTAGATAATGGAGATACAACTACAGAAGACGGTGCGACAGGAGACGAAACTACTGGCGCTACCGGAAGCATTATGATCAAAGGATCAGACACAGTACTTCCACTCTCACAGGCAGAAGCTGAAGAGTTCATGTATGAAAACCCTAACGCAGACATCACCGTAATTGGTGGCGGATCAGGTGTTGGAATTGCAGCACTCGTAGACGGCGAAGTTGAAATCGCAATGGCTTCAAGAAGTATCAAGGACTCTGAAATTGAAAATGCAGAGGCAAACGGCATTAACCCTGTAGAACATGTAATCGCATGGGACGGAATTGCAGTAGTCGTAAACCCTGAAAACCCAATAACAGAACTCACTTTTGACCAGCTCAAGGCAATCTACAACGGTAGCATTAGCAACTGGGCAGATGTCGGCGGTGAAGACCTTACAATCACAGTAATCACCCGTGACAGCAGCTCAGGAACATATGGATACTTCCAGGAAGAAGTGCTTCTTGATGAAGAATACCGTGCAGATGCACTCGTACAGCCAGCAACCGGTGCAATCGTACAGGAAATTGGACAGAACGCAGGAGCAATCGGATACATCGGTTACGCATACCTTGATGAAACAGTCACAGCACTTGCACTTGATGGCGGAGAAGGCTTTGTAGAAGCAACCCCTGAGAACATCATGGCAGGAAACTACCCACTTGCAAGACCTCTTCACTACTACACAGATGGTGAGCCAACAGGACTTGCAAAAGAATACATAGACTATGTAATGAGCACTGCCGGACAGGAAATAGTATCTGACGTCGGATACTTCCCGGTAAACTAAAAACAACACAGGTATCAGAGGAATAGATGTTAAACAGATACCTGAAGGAAAAGGGCATTGAGTCACTTCTCTTTGCATCAGGAGCAGTGGCAGTTATTGTCCTTTTCCTCCTTTGTATTTTTTTATTCCGTGACGGAGTATTATTATTTGAAAATTATCCGGTTAGTAGTTTTTTAACCGACACTAAATGGTACCCAACATCCGATCCGGAACATTTCGGACTACTACCACTGTTCCTCGGATCATTGATAGTAACTGCTGGAGCAATATTATTCTCAGTTCCACTGGGACTGGCAGCAGCAATTTACATCTCAGAACTTGCGAATCCTAAAGTTGCCAATTTACTGAAACCAGTTACAGAAATCCTTGCAGGAATCCCTTCAGTAGTATATGGTTTCTTTGGCCTAGTCATACTTGTACCATTAGTACAGAAGACACTCGGACTCCCAACGGGCCAGACAGCACTTACAGGTTCAATTATGTTAGGCATCATGGCTTTGCCTACGATCATATCAATATCAGAAGATGCCATTAGCGCAGTTCCAAGATCCATCAAGGAAGGATCACTTGCACTGGGCTCCACAAGGTGGCAGACCATATATAAAGTAACAGTCCCTGCAGCCCTTTCAGGAATATCTGCAGCCGTAATGCTTGGAATCGGAAGAGCGATAGGCGAGACAATGACCGTAATGATGGTCACAGGAAACTCAGCCGTAATCCCCGGATTCCCCTCTGGCCTTTTTGCACCCGTCAGAACAATGACAGCAACGATCGCCCTTGAGATGGGAGAAGTCCCGCAGGGAAGCGATCACTTCCATGCACTCTTTGCAATAGGTTCCGTACTTTTCATTACCACATTCATAATCAACATCATAGCCAACTACATTAAAAGGAGATATAGGTTCGACCTGTGATAACCATGTTTTCCAATGCAAAAACAAACGAGAAGATAGCCTTTGGGCTATTGAAATTGGCAACGGGACTGGTTGTTCTCTTTGTACTGGTAATCCTTTACTATATAGTATCCAACGGATACAGCGCCTTAAGTATCGAATTCATTACTGAGATGCCAAGGCATAGAATGACAGAGGGTGGAATATACCCGGCAATAGTCGGCACAACATACCTCATTATATGCTCAATAGCCGTTGCAATGCCACTGGGCATGCTTTCAGCCATTTACCTTACAGAATATGCAAAACCCGGGAAAACAACATGGGCAATTGAAATGGCTATCAGCAACCTTGCAGGAACACCATCCGTAGTTTTTGGATTGTTCGGACTTGCAATGTTTGTAAAGTACCTTGGATTTGGCCCCTCGATCCTTTCTGCATCCCTGACACTTGCACTGCTAATACTTCCTGTGATAATAAGAGCAAGCCAGGAAGCACTTATCACAGTACCGAAAGAATACAGGGAAGCCTCACTTGCCCTAGGAGTGACTAAGTGGGAAACTATTAGAAGAGTAGTCCTTCCAGCCGCAATCCCGGGAATGATAACCGGAGCAATTCTCAGTGTTGGAAGAGTAGCAGGCGAAACTGCACCGATTCTGCTCACAGGAGCAGCTTATTTCCTGCCAAGACTTCCCAATTCAATCTACTCAGAATTCATGGCATTGCCATACCACCTTTACGTGCTTGCAACATCAGGCACAAGCATTACTCAGACAAGACCGATACAATACGGTACAGCCCTGATACTGCTAATAATCGTACTAAGTGTGAACATTGTTGCAGTAACAGTAAGATCACACTACAGAAAAAAGCTAAAAAGATAATCCAATCGAAGCCTAATTCATTATCAGACTAAGACCAAGAGGATAACATATGCCAGCAACCAGCGATAACGGTACCGAAATTGAGGTTAAGAACCTTAATCTCTGGTATGGAGACAATCACGCACTCCATGACATATCGATAGATATTCCCAAAAACAGCGTTACAGCATTTATAGGCCCGTCAGGATGTGGAAAATCCACGTTCCTCAGGTGCCTTAACAGGATGAATGACCTTATTCCCAGTTGTAAGATCGAAGGACACGTCAACATTAATGGAGAAGACATATACTCCAAAGAAACAGACGTTGTTGATCTCAGAAAAAAAGTTGGAATGGTTTTCCAGAAACCAAATCCATTCCCAATGTCAATATTTGACAATATTTCCTATGGACCTAAGATCCATGGAATGAGCAAAAAAGAGATGCCAGGAATCGTTGAAAATGCACTCAAATCCGGAGCTCTCTGGAATGAGATATCAGACAGACTGGATGCATCCGCCCTTGATCTCAGTGGTGGCCAGCAGCAGAGATTGTGTATTGCAAGGACACTCGCCGTAAAACCCGAAGTGATCCTCTTTGACGAACCATGCAGTGCGCTGGACCCCATATCCACAAGTAAGATAGAAGACCTCATCCTGGAGCTGAAAAAAGATTACACTATCGTCATTGTTACACATAACATGCAGCAGGCTGCCAGGATTTCTGATTATACAGCTTTCTTCCTTCTGGGAGATCTGATAGAATTTGGTGAGACGAACCAGGTATTTGAAAATCCACAGAAGAAAGAAACAGAAGATTATATCACTGGCAGATTCGGGTGAATCAAAATGACAAGGGACTTATTTCAGCAAAATATGGGGACGCTTAAAAGATACATTATCGAAATGGGAAAATTATCCAATGAAGCAATACTTGGATCTATTCAGGTGCTCAAAACCCAGGATGCAGAACTGGCAGAGATGATCTATCAGGGTGACGAGATAATCGATGATTATGAACTAAAAATCGAAAAGTGTTCCACACAGCTGATAGCACGCCAGAATCCAACTGCAGGAGATATGAGACTGATAATTTCCTGTTTCAAGATAGCTATCGATCTTGAAAGAATGAGTGATCTTGCAGTGGATATTGCCAACGTTGCCAAATGTATGGACAAAGAACATACAGAACATCTGAACAATATTCTGAAAATGGCTGAAATATGCGACGAGATGCTACAGCAGACAATCAAAGCCTTTGAGACACTTGACCACGAACTTGCAGCATCTACAGCCCGAAGAGATGAAGAAGTTGACAAACTCTTCTACGGAACGCAAACCAAGCTAATTGAATCGATGATAGAGGATAAAGCCCTCATTACCAATGCATCACATCTCCTGCTGGTGCTCCGCTACCTTGAAAGGTTCGGAGACCACGCATGCAATATTTGTGAGAGTGTTGTATATATGGCTACAGGCCAGAGAGTAAATCTCAATTAATATCTAAATACATAAGCAGATAAAATATTAGATTTAAAGCCTAATATATAAAAGGCTAGAATCTTCACTTTTTTGTTAATCGCTATCATAAGTATCTGAAAGAGTAGCCTGACAAAGAGCAGAAAATAAGATCAAACTACATAATAGCTGAATATTTATATATAAGTAGGTAGATTTTTATAAATGAATGTTGTGTGCTGTAAAAACGCTTGAAATACATAACAAACGTATAAAACCATAAAGATAATCTTATATTATAATCAGGGTGGACAAATGACACGAGCAAAATACCATGAAAGTCTTAACACTTTAAGAAGTGATGTAAGCGCAATGGGAAAATTGGCAAATATAGCCATTGATAACTCGATAAAGGCACTTAAAGAGCTTGACAGGGAACTTGCAAAAAGTGTTGTCGATGGAGATCAGCCCATCGATGACTATGAAATGAAGATAGAAAGATCGATATCCCAGATCATTGCACTCCAAAGTCCCACGGCAGGAGATATGAGATTTGTTACCTCGTGTCTTAAGATAGCAATAGATATTGAGAGAATGAGCGACCTGGCAGTGAATATCGCAGAGATTGCCGAGAGGATGAAAGGAGAACATGTCAAACCTCTTGTAGATATCCCTAAAATGGCAGAAACCGCAAGTAATATGCTTGAACAGGCGATGATAGCCTTTGAGACAAATAATGCAGAACTGGCAGAAACCACCGCAAAAAAAGATGATGAGATAGACAGAGCATTCTATGCCATTGAAAAAGAGCTAATTGAGATGATGGTAGCGGATGAAAGCATAATCACCAATGCATCACATCTCCTGTTCGTCCTCCGATACATAGAGAGGATTGGAGACCACGCATGCAATATATGTGAAAGCGTAGTATATATTGCAAATGCCCAGCGAAAGAATCTGAACTGATTCTAAAAAAGCAGGCGAAAGTAGTTAGAAATCAAACAGAGAGCTCTGTGATTTTTTATTTACAGGAGCCTGCGGAACTATTACTTCCTTTTCTTTTTGTTTGAACTTCTTGACAGGAGATTCCTGCGGCTTGTCCGAGAAGTCGAACAAACCTTTTTGCTTAGAATCATAATCAAGGTTTGCCATATCCACACCAAAAACGCCCAGAATGCGCTCTACTGGCGGTAACAACTGTTTTTTGATATAATAGTCCACATCAATAGGAATATTGTTCTCCTTGACGTATTCTGGATCTTCTGCACGGTTCACAAAAAGATCCTTACCTGCTATGATCACAAATGGAATACGTTCCCCCACAGGAGGAGGAGTTCCTGTTCTTTCCTCTATTTTTTCAGCTACTGTCAGATGCGGCTGTTTGTTCTTATAACTGGTAGCTTTCTTGGAGAACATGCGTGTCATGGTCAAATCTTCAATAATATCGGAGTCTTTTCTGACATCGATGTTCCTTACACCATCGACCACACTTCTAACATGCTGCACAGCGACCTCTACTTTACCTTCCTTAAGCACCAGTTCAAGGATACGATTAAGAGTCTTGGAGGTCAGTTCACACCAATCCCTGCGCACAGTTTCCATGCCCTTTACTTTGATGTCGTCCTTCCAGCCATCCCCAGACTTTTCAAACACCCAAATTGCGTAGCGCTTCTTTGCTATGAACAGGGCACGTTTTGCAATAGACTCAAATTCAAGCTCCATTGGATCAGGAAGAGAAGCTGAGACTGTTGCAGCGATCTTGCTCCCTACAAGACCTGCATCATCAAGAGTAATTTCCTGTTTGGAGCTACACTGGACAAACACGCTGTCAGTATCACCATAAACCACTGAAAGAGATACTACGTGGTCATTTGCCCCAATTGAGGGAAGTTCCTCGGTAAAATAAGCAGAACCATCTTTAAGGATGACTTTGCTTATGCCTCCATTGATAAGAGAACGAGTATTGAGGATATTATCCCTTCCAAAGCTTGTTACGGCATTTGCAAGTGTCAGGCTGTAAAGCCTTGCGCGGGTGTAACCGGAATAACCATAAAAACTGTTAAGCAGTATCTTAAGTGCAAGCTGAGTTGCGTCAAGTACACGATACTCAGACTCGTCTGCGGCATTTTTCATTTTCCTCTTGGTCTCAACCCTTCTCTGAAGGAGACTTTCAAGGATGGAAGGCATTATACCCCGGGAAACGTCAGCAGAAACAAATTCCCCGCCTGATGGAGGAATTATAGTTTCCCCTTCGGCAGGACGGTCTTGCTCCACTACGGTCGTATAACAAAGGTTATGAGCCATCATGATCGTAGGATAAAGTGATTTGTAGTCAAGGATCACAACGTTCTCAAGTAAGCCCTTTTTAGGTTCAAGTACTTCGCCACCCTTCAGACCCTCACTGCTGCGATTCCTCATAGCTACAAGCTCATCACTGGGCTTTGGAGGAATAACCCTGTCCTGTTTGCCATATTCTCTCAAAAGAAGGTTATCAACCATTGATGTCTGGCCGCCGTCAACAACTTCCTGAAGTAGAGAACCGCTTACCTGGGCTACTGCTATGTGCTTGTCAAGAAGGCGAAGTTTCAGGAACAACTCTATTGCAAGCTCTGAGTCCCTGCGCGCGTAATCTATGAACTTAAGGAGCTTCTCGCCGGAGTCGCGCCAGTACTCTTCCATCTCAGAAGGCGCAACATCCAGTTTCTCCATATCCAGCAGCTCTTTTGCCACATTCCTGAGAGTATAACGCTTAAGACTGTACTGACTCCTGATAAGTGGCAACGCATCCACTACAACCCTTCCAGGAATGGACACCATTGTCCTGTTGCCGATCTTGCGGTAACTCAGCACCCTGCCATCGCGCCCGACTGTCGGCCTGATAGTTTCCCCTGAATTTGAAAGGACAGTTACCCTGTCAGCAATATAAGGAATATCAAAATCATTGATGTTGTAACCGGATACGATATCAGCATCATATTCCTGGAACACCTCAAAGAACCTGTTAAGCATCTGAGTCTCAGAATCAAAGCACAGAACATCATCACCTGCACCTTGCACCTGTTTGGACACAAGAACAAGAGTATCATGCCCTTTGAATGCAGGACTGAAAGACATACTTACCATAATAACCGGAGATGTCTCAGGCACAGGCATTGAACCGTCTATAGGAAGACATTCAATGTCAAACGATACGTGCTTAAGAGGTGCAACAGAGAGCTTTTCAGTTTCTTTAACTGAAGCTGCGGTGAAAACAGAATCACAATAGATACGATCATCTGAGACTGGACTTTCAGAAATACCCTCTGCCATAACCCAGCCCATTCCATGAAGATCCATATCAATCATAAAACGGTTTCTGAAAAGGATATCTGTTTCATATACTTCCTTTGCACCGGGAAGAGTAAGAACATCATCACGTATTTCAGGAACATTACGAGGCTCCATAGTAGTAATACGCAACATCGGCTTTTTTGATACCTGATAACCTACAGGTTCAAATTTAGGGACAATCTCAACCTTCCTGATCACGTCAAACCTATCTTTTAACATAGTGGAAAGCTTATCAAGCTCCCCATCTGCATTCATGAAAAAATAAGGTTCAAATCCAGGCACAAAACAGCAGACGCTCTGTCCGTCTTCAGCTCTGCCAAAAAGACGAACCACAGGGCCACTTTCGTGTCCTATGTAATCAGCATCCAGTATCTGAAAGTTCATGACTTACCTTACAGGCTTGCAGCATATATGCTTTACGATGTGATAAAAGAAAAATAAGAAAGAGTGCCCGGAGCGTGACTCGAACACGCGACCTCCAGATATCTCAGGAGATTTGGACGCACGGAATTTTATTCCCTATGAGTCTGGCGCCCCAACCGACTAGGCTATCCGGGCAGTGCAGCATGTAAAAGGGCAAAGTCATATTAAAGCGTATCGATTGAAAGAGAGACAGTCAAAAGAATAAAAATTAAACTAAAAAGGATGTTGGGCCGGATCAATATCCGGTTGATTCGGCCAAGGTAATAAGTACATCAGAATCTTCTGTTGCGCCACCTACAACAAATACGAACTTACCGTTGTTCCAGATGTAAGTATATCTTTCAACATCTTCCATACCCACGGTTGCATACTCAAGTATTTGTACTGTAGAATGTCCATTTACAGATACATCAGTAAATCTGTCACCAACTCTGAGGTTACTGAATTCTGACCTGTATGCAGTAATGAATTCTTCGGCATTTTCAGCACTGCCTGTTTCAATAACGTCAATATAAACATCTGTTGACCCCATATATGTATAGAGACCCTCTGTCCCGCCAACAATGCCTTCAACGACTGCATAATCATTACCTACAGTTTCTGCAGACATTTCACGGGTGCCAAGAAGCTCATAATTATCAGGGAGATTTTCTGTTGGCACAAGGTCAGCCATTGCAGCAGAATCTGCAATAGGATCTGCCGTTACAACATCAATAACTTCAGAAACGTTCTCTGTTGCAGGAGTTTCTTCCACTACTTCATCCGTGCAACCGGAGATAGACAACATTAATATGGTTAATATTAGAATCAAAAAGACTTTTTTCATGGTTACACCTCTTTGATATTTCAGATCGTAATTAAAAAAAGATAGTAAGAAGGGATTAACCCTTCTTCATTTTAGAATTTTAGTCTCTTCTTACGAGGTATGCTACTGCAAGGAGACCAGCTACTGCGAATACTGCTTCAAATCCTGGGGATTCTTCAGTGTCCTCTGCAGGTGCTTCTTCTTCCTCTACAGGAGTTTCTTCCTCTACAGGTGCTTCCTCTTCAACAACAGGAGTTTCCTCTTCACCTACTGCAGGAGTTTCTTCTTCTTCTACAACTGTAGGCTCCTCTTCAGTTTCAGTTACAGTCAGTCCGTCACCGATTGTTCTCTCGACGAATGGGTAGTATCTGAGTGTTGAAGCATCAGCTGTCTTGAGCTTGAAGCCTTCTGCAAGAGTGATTTCCTTGTCACGTGAAAGAGTGATGGTACCGGAGTTGAACATTGAAATTGTGTCAGTTACTGAATCAACTTCAAGTTCTCCGAATTCATCGGATGACTCGATTTCCATGATGTCCTCGTAGTCAATAAGCCAGAGACCTTCTACAACAGCAAGGCTGTCGACCTGACCCTGGAATACATCAGTAACAAGACATCTGAAGACGATCACATCAGACTGGTCTCCGACATCAACGTCGTAGTCCCAGGTTGCTTCGCCAGTGGATACATCGATAACTTCGTCCTCTACGAATTCTCCGTCCTTGGAGAGTTCCATCCAGACCTTGTCACCTTCTACATCGATCTGCTTTGCGGTAAGTTCATAGCCGCCAGCGAGCTCGAGTGCGGAACCGGTTCTGAGTGTGTACTTGTCATCTGTGTCGAGAAGGAGCTTTACAAGCTCTCCTGCATCGTCGTCATCGATTGAGACGTATTCTTCTGCAAAGAGACCAATGATTGGGAAGGTGATGTTGTCGCCGTTAGCATCTGTACCAGCTTCTCCACCAAAGTCTCCTTCATAGTCTGTCTGGACGATGGTTGTGTTGTAGTAAAGGGTTTCTTCAGCTATAGTTGTAGTGGATACTGGAATTGCGAGTTCTTCTGAGCCCTCATCATCATCGAGGTCATACCAGAAACCTGCAAATTCGTTTGTGGTCCATGTGTAAGTACTTGTTGCAACTGAACCTCTTATCTCATAAGTTCCTGCCTCAGTGTACTCCTTTACAAGAGCGAATCTTACATCTGTTGAGTCTGCTGTTACGAACTTAAGTCCTTCTGCGATCTCTACGGTCTTGTCCTGTGAAAGGGTAAGGGTACCAGAGTTCTTCATTGAGATTGTGTCAGTTACTGCATCAACTTCGAGCTCACCGAATTCATCGGAGGTCTCTACTTCCATGATGTCCTCGTAGTCAATAAGCCAGAGACCTTCTACAACAGCAAGGCTGTCGACCTGACCCTGGAATACATCGGTAATAAGACATCTGAAGACGATTACATCGGACTGGTCTCCGACATCAACATCGTAGTCCCAGGTTGCGGAACCAGAGGTAACATCGATAACTTCATCCTCTACGAATTCTCCGTCCTTGGAGAGTTCCATCCAGACCTTGTCACCTTCTACATCGATCTGCTTTGCGGTAAGTTCATAGCCGCCAGCGAGCTCGAGTGCGGAACCGGTTCTGAGTGTGTACTTGTCATCTGTGTCGAGAAGGAGCTTTACAAGCTCTCCTGCATCGTCGTCATTTGTTGCAACATACTTGTCAGCGAACAGACCAATGAGTGGGTAGGTGATGTTGTCACCGTTAGCATCTGTACCAGCTTCTCCACCAAAGTCTCCCTCGTAGTCAGCCTGTACGATTGTTGCATTGTAAACAAGACCGTCTTCGAGAATTCCTTCGCCACTGGTCATACCGTCTACAATTGTGAGCGTCTCACTTGCAAGGTTGTCATCGATATCATACCAGAAACCTGCAAAGTTAGTGCTGTCGATTACGATGTCGCCACCTTCATCGACGAAAATGCCAGCGAAGCTTGTGTTACTAAAGACTTCACTGCGCACTTCTACAGTTGCGTCTACAGCTGTTGCTGGCACTACTAATGCAGCAAGAGCAAGAAGAGCAACTAATGCGATTGTTGTAAATCTTTTCATTATTTTCCTCCGTAATTTATTCGTGTAAAAGAGTGAGAATCAAAGAATAAAGCGAATTTCGCCCTATTAGTCTTCTAGCTTCAGACAAACAGTGGTGTTCGTCCATTGCCGAAGGAGACTTCATCACCCTCCTAATCCCGTCATATTGGATTACAAGTGTTCTATTAAACAATTGCCGTATTAAATCTTTTGTGGTCTAAATATGAACAATTATCGCATTGCATTGGCAAACATCGATGCATTCGACGGTAAATGTCGAACTCGTTTTAAATTCCAGAGGAAAAAAAAGGCAAATAATGAAATAAACTTCACAAATCGTCGATGTCATATTTTACATTTCAACTAATGATCCATGAAATCAATGTCATTGAAGCTGGAATAGTTCAACATATTTATATATGTTATTACATAAAAGGGACATGAAATAAAAGTCTGGCAATATTCAGAAAATTTTCGACACAATGAGGGAATTACCAATCATTAGGAGTGAAAAAATAAGATGTTCGATGGTGCAGTTTCTGAAGAAATATCAATGGATGACGAAACAAATCGTGTCAAAACAGGCATTCCGGGTTTTGACGAATTATGTGGCGGCGGCCTGATACGCGATAGGACATACCTCATATCAGGTACATCTGGTGCGGGAAAAACAAATTTTTCCATACAATTCATCTATAACGGAATCACGAAATACGGCGAGAATGGAATTATCGTGGCAACTGAGGAAAGACCTGAGCAGATCAGGGAAAATGTCCTTAAGTTCGGATGGGACCTTCAGGCACTTGAAGATGAGAATAAACTCGTAATAATTGATGCATGTTCAACTAAAATAGGCATACCATCCCAGGAAAAGTATGTCGATGTGAGGCCTTTTGATATCAGATCCATGATGGACCAGATAATAGCCACACAGGAAGAGATCAATGCTAAGCGTGCACTTGTTGACTCTACTACCTCTGTTAGCTTCTACTTGCAGGATCCTGCCAAAATCAGAATTGAACTTCTCAAGCTCAGCACCACACTGGAAGTCATAGGCCTTACTTCAATGATGACCTGTGAACTTATTGACGAATCCAAACCTTCAAGATTCGGTGTTGAAAACTTCGTCACTGACGGTACTATAGTATTATATTACAAGAGACACGAGAACGTCAGAATGCGAAGTATGGAGATATACAAGATGAGAGGATCCGATCACAGCAAGAAGATCCACCCATATGACATAACTCCTGGCGGATTTGTTATCCACCCTCATGAAGAAGTTTATTCAATGTTCTAATTGATCAGAAATCAGGAAACATCTCCTCATGGCCGCATTCCACACATTTGTAAATTGCCAGTGTGCGGCCAAAGTGATCATACCTTTTTAATACAGGGTATCTCCAACGGTTCATTTTACCTTCACATTCAGGACATCTGTAATTCACTTTTTTCACCAACAACTAATTATATAAAAGTATATATTAAATTAACGAATAAACATTTATTCAAGCTACAGGAAAAACCAGAGATAAAATGGACCAATTGAAACATATTTCGTGTGGTATCAAAGGACTTGATACAATACTAGGAGGAATCATGTCGCCCTCCACAGTCCTTATAGCAGGATCTGCCGGAGTGGGAAAGACCATAATGTCACTCCAGATGTTATCAAACGCCTCCAAAAATGGAGAGAAAGCGCTTTACATCCCGATTACAACCGAAAATCCTGAAAAACTGAAGCTTTACAACTCAACACTTGACTTTTACGAAGACTCCTTTGAAGTACATCCTATTAACAGGCAGCTGGCCGAAAAAGATCCGCTGACCACATTAATAGAGATAGGGAACATCCTTGAATCGAAAAAACCAGACAGACTTGTCATCGACCCTATTACGCCACTTGGATATGGTTTCATCGAACAGGAAAAAAGAAGATTTTTCTATACACTTGATTCCATGTTGCAGGAAAGAAGCATGGTCACATTCCTGGTAGGAGAACTGCTCAAATCAGAGATCCATAATTCTGTAGTCAGTCATCTTTCTGACGGAATAATATACCTTACCAGAGAAGACAGAAATACAAGAGCAAACCACAGACTGGAATTTATAAAGATGAGAGGGATAGACCCTGGAAAACGGTCAGAGATCACCTCACACAAATACCTTTATGACATTAATTCATCCGGTTTTACTGTGTACCCACCCTTAAGGCCGGTGAAGGAAATTAATCTTGATGACACACAGGTAGAAATTGGCGTACCAGGACTTGACAGTATGTTCGAAGGTGGCCTATACCGTTACAACAGTCTGCTTGTAGCAGGAGTACCTGGTACTGGCAAGAAGTTATTCGGATTGCAGTTTATATTACAAGGATTAGAGAACAACGAAGCTGCAATGGTCATCACTTTTGAGGACACACCCCACCAAATGATACTTGATTCCAGAAGAATGGGATGGGACCTAGAAGAATATATCAACAAAGGACTTTTACATTTTATCTGTACGAACCCCAACCAGATATACCCTGCAGAGCATGCTGACAGAATAAAGGAAATTACAGAAACGAACGACATTCGAAGGGTCTTTTTTGATGGTACGAACCATATGGAAATATCGATACCTGACATGCTTGAACTTAGAGGATATCTCTATTCAATTACAAGTTACCTGAAAAGCAAGAATATCACATCCTTGTTCACCACAGATATCGCACCTTCTGACTGCCCGGGAAATGAAAAAATCGACGTATCCTCAATAATGGATTCTGTTCTCATATTACACAATTCCAAAGCAAGAGACCGCAGATATATGTGCGTTACAAAATCCAGGGGTGCTAAACATAAGCGCTCGATCAAAGAATATGCAATCACTGAAAGCGGAATTAAGCTCAGAACAGATACTCTGATATGAGCCAATGATCATATTGAACTGAGAGTCCAAAAATAAGAAAAAAGAAAGGGTATTAAATGCTCTGAACCTTACGTTCCAGAGATTCACCCAGTTCAGTAAGCATATATACATCAGATTCCTGAACTATCAACTCTTTTTCAAGTAACTCCCCTACTATCTTTTCTACTGAGGGACGTGCTATATGCATGTTCTTGGCAAGTTTTGCAGCATCAAGCTGATGTTTTGAACCTAAAAGAGCGAGTAATTTCTGGCGATTTTTGTTACCAGTTACAAATCCGATCAATTCTTCCATTTTCGGCCTCCTAGTTTACTATTGTCCAGCATTCTATATATTACTTTTACATGTTTCCATCCAAAACCTATTTCCTAACATCGAACACTGCTAACCTGACCCCTACAAAGGATACTTTTATAACCTGTAATGCATATCTAAGGGTGGCAGGCTAGTCCGGGTAGCCCGGCGTTACCTGTAACCCGAAATCGCCGATACGCGGGGGACGAAGCCTGAGGAAGATGTTTGGACCATTTTCAAACCTGTGATTTCAACTGAGAAACCCCGTCCTGCTTGGATGACGTTGATATAGGTGCTTACTGGAGAGCATGTACTTATATCTTAACTGCGGGAACCAGCCCAGGCCCGGAAGGGAGCAGGCCTACCGTAGACAATCGTCGCTTGGAGGGTTGCGGGGTGGAGAAGAGATTCCAGACCACCTGATCATGGAAAGAGCAGCAACTTCAGGCGTGCCTGTCACTTTGACCCGGAAAACGTTAAATACCTGAATTGCGTTTAGGAACGAACATTACAAATGAGACGAGATAGCCAAGCCCGGTATGGCGCAGGATTGCTAATCCTGTGATGCTATGCATCTCGGGGGTTCGAATCCCCCTCTCGTCGTCTGTTTTTCATAAAGAATAAAAGCATAGAGAGAATATTGGGTCACAGTCCACTGGCAAGAACCTAATAGAATAAAGGAGACAATATAATACGATGTCTGAAAAAACAACAATTCCTTTATTAAATAAAATAGATAATGAAACAGAGCCAGGCAAAACCATTTCATGCACATCGTGCAGTGCAGGATGCGGCGGAGGATGTGGTGGCGGCCTTGGGATTAAAGCAGGCTCTGAAAAAGATATAGTATTCAGAAATATATTCCTCTATGTTGCCATGGGCACAATCATATTCATAGTAGCATATATGGGAACAAAGTTGCTCTCATGGATCAATCCTTGATCATTCTTTCTTTTCTTTATCAAAAGGATACCGTTTAATACTGCCACAATCAAGACATGTGATTATTATAGTATCATCCTTCAAACGCACCCTTGAATTATTCCCTGGCACAAGCAATGAACCGCAGTTTTTGCAAAAAGTCCTTTTCAATTCGGATGAAATGCTAACCCTGTGCCTCATGCCAATTTTGCGGGCAAGTGCAACATATCTTTTACTCATTTCAGAAGAAGCTGAAAACTCACTTCTTGCAAGACCGAAAAGATACTCTATACGCTCCTGCGCAATACTACGGGCTACAACCTTGCTTTTTTTTCGGGATTTGGCCATGATAGCACCTGACTTTATAAGAATAAGACCTCTGTTGAAGGAAGCTTTGACCTTATTGCATCTAAAAACTCTGATGCTTCAGTATTATTTACATCACTATAAGACATTGGAATTACATAATCCGGCGAAAATTTAACTACAGAATCCAGTGCTTTTTGAACATCCGTTATAAGACAATCCACAGGCAACACTAAGACATCAGGAGAAGCAGACATATCAGGAATACAGCATGAGTGTCCTGCATGATATATTTTTAGATCATTGAAAGTGAAGAAGTAACCAACACCATCATCAAGAGTGCGATCCGGATTGCAAGTGGCATATGAAGGAAGAACTTCAATATCTACTCCTTTAATGCATAGCTCACCTGACAGAGAATCACCCTCCATTACTCTCCTGGCATCGCCCCTGAACTGCAGGCTCATCTTCTCAGGAATAAGAGTTGTAGAATCGGATTTGCGAACCTTTCTGATAGAATCCGGATCACAGTGACCGAAGTGCTCGTGTGTGATCAGGATAAGATCTGCCATATCATCTTCAGGAATCTTTTCATTGCCAAGTCCATGAGGATCAATATAAATGACCATTTCATCAGACTTTACCATGAAACCTGCATATTCTAACTTTCTTATCAATACGCCGTTAATTGTAATTTCAGTCAAGGTATCACGTCTTTTAATTCATCGTGTAATTTCAGTTATGAGAGAGGATTGGAATTCATCCCGTACCGGCCCAGAAACAGATGATAATTCCATAAGAGACCAATACTATGATAAAACTTCATCCCAAATGATAACATCATAAGCATTAAAACTACTGAGAGAAAAGATATCCACTGTAAAAGAGCTTTTATATTTGCAATGAATGACCGGAGAGACAGGACTAGAGAACATGAAGAAGATAAACATATTATGTTCTGCCGCTGATGCTGCAAGCCAGAACATAAAAGAACACTTACTTCAAAACGCAGAGTGGGATAAAGCACAAGATATACCCGGCGACTGGAAGGAACTCATTTCAGTTTATGAAAATGCGGAAATGAGAATTCTAGAAATTGAAGGACATCATATTTATGAAGACCGGATTGATGAGAAGATGAAGTCATCCGGATATGACACAGACCTGATAGTTGTCGCTTCAAAGCATAAGAGCAGCGACGGAAGATCGGTACTCACTGCTCACTTTACCGGAAACCCGGACAAAGCAGATTTCGGAGGAAGACAACGAGAGCTTTCTGTGGCCGCACCACATATGTTGCGCCACATACTGAAAAACATGCAAAGATTCTCTACGGAACTGGATTATGAAGTGAACATGGAGTCCACACATCACGGACCTACCGATCTGAAAACACCAATGGTTTATGCAGAGATAGGGAGTTCTGAGATACAATGGAAAGATCCTAAAGCAGGCAACGTTGCAGCAAAGGCTATACTCGAAGCCATCAGAGAATCCATAGATATGAAAGAGGATGACCGATACATCCCTGTTGCGATTGGTTTTGGCGGAGGACATTATGCATCCAGGCAAACTGAACTAATACTGGGAACAGAAGTTACGTTCGGACATAATTTTCCGGATTACCAATTAGCTTTTGTAGACAAAGATATGATGTTGCAGGCTTTTGAGAAATCTGGTGCTGATTTTGCATATTTTGACAGGAAATCCATGAGTGCAAAAGAAAGAGAGAGACTATCCACCCTTACAGAAGAGTTACATTATATAATACTAAGAGAGAGTGACATCAGGGAGATTGGAAAGGTCCCATGGAATCTGTTCCTGGATATTAAGAACAAGTTCAATGAGCTCTGTCCAGAAGGAAAGTTCAGAGCCAGTGAGACATTCACATCGCAGACAGAGAACATCCGGTTGAAAAGTGAGAACGAAAGTGATGAAATAGTTCTGTGCACCATCAATGAAGAATTGTTCCAGGAAACCGTCAAAGCAAACAGGAAGCTTACTGAAGAAATGCTTGCACGTTGTGCGCCCGTTTACATGGAAAGAAATAACGGGACTCTCTCAAATACCATACTGGGAATAGGAGAAGGGACTAAAAGTGCTATGCAGAACGTTACAAATGAATGCATTAAAATACTAAAAGAGCATTATGAAATTAAATATATTCCTGATGAGAATATACTTTGCATCATCAGTGAAAAATTTGATCCGAAAGCAGCAAAAGAACTGGATATTCCTCCCGGGCCAATGCTTGGAGAACTTGCAAAAGGAAACCCAATAGTACTAGATGGAAAAACCATCAAGCCCGAGATGGTGCACAAAAGAATGGTAAAGCGTATCCGGTTGTCCGATTAGTATAAGTAATCATACCTGTAATCCAATATACGATTTTCATTTGAGGGAGAAAAAGAATGAGATCCATAGTAGAAGAGGCACTTGCAAGGTCTGAACAGGAGGTAAATCTCCGCGGCTCACCTTCAAGCCCCCAGCACAAAGACATAAATGCAGAGTTAGAGGAGATGCTACGCCAGCTACACACCAATATCAAAGTGATAGGTTGTGGTGGAGGAGGCTCCAACAGTACTCAGAGAATGGTCGAAGAGGGAATCAAAGGCGCAGAGTTCATCGCAGTAAATACAGATGCTCAGCACCTACTTAACATAAAGGCAGACCAGAAGATACTCATAGGCAGAAAAAAGACCAGAGGTCTTGGTGCCGGCAGTCTCCCGCAGATAGGAGAAGATGCAGCTCTTGAGAGCGTTGACGAGATAGCAGCTGTGGTGAACGGTTGCGACATGGTGTTCATTACATGCGGACTTGGAGGAGGAACTGGAACAGGTTCAGCACCAATTGTAGCAGAAGCTGCAAGAGACGTAGGTGCTCTTACAATTGCCGTTGTTACATTACCTTTCAGTGTGGAAGGTCAGGTCAGAAGAACAAATGCGGAAGCAGGTCTGGAGAGACTTAGAGAAGTTGCCGACACCGTAATTGTTGTTCCAAATGACAAGCTCCTTGAGGTTGTTCCTAGATTGCCACTTCAGGCAGCGTTCAAAGTATCCGATGAAGTGCTCATGAGAGCAGTAAAAGGAATCACAGAACTTATCACAAAACCAGGTCTTGTTAACCTTGACTTTGCCGATGTCAGGACCGTCATGCAGAACGGTGGCGTGGCAATGATCGGACTTGGCGAAGCTGATGGTGAGGCAAAAGCTGTTGAATCAGTACAGAAAGCACTTCGCAGCCCACTTCTGGACGTAGACATATCTGGTGCAACATCAGCACTTGTCAATGTCATCGGCGGACCGGACATGACAATTGCAGAAGCTGAAAGTGTTGTGCAGGAAGTTTACAGCAGGATCGATCCTGAAGCAAGACTCATCTGGGGAGCTCAGGTCAATGATGAACTTGAGCAGACCGTGCGCACAATGATAGTGGTCACCGGTGTGAAGTCACCGCAGATATACGGTCATGGCGGCGCAAAGAACGTAACCCGAAAATACGGAATCGATTTTGTTAAATAGAATCTCTCCCTTTTTTAACATGAAAAACTTTCGATGGGATGGCATATATACGCAATCCAATCGAAAGGTATTTTATTAAAGACGTAGTTTTGATGGCGCTATATACAGACACAAAGTTCTGACATTATACGGCTTCAAAATATAACGCATGCATTATAAATCAACGATCATAACCGGTTGTGAAGGACTTGGCAGAAAATTCATTCGATCTAAGTAATATAAATAGCGAGAGCATAAACCGATCCTTGAAGACATATTTAAGGGTACTTAAACTCACAAAAAAACCCTCCAGAGAGGAATTCCTGACCATAGCCAAGGTTGCGGGTCTGGGCATCCTTGCTATAGGATTCATAGGTTTCCTTATTTATGTACTTCTGGTGGAAATGCCTAAATGGGTGTAAATATGTCTGCAGAGTCAGCAATATTCGTAGTCAAAACAACTGCGAATCAGGAAAGATCAGTAGCAAATATGATAACTCAGTCCGCAAGGAAAGAGCATCTGGACATCAGGGCGATCCTTGCACCGGATGAGCTAAAAGGATATGTGCTAATTGAAGCAGCAGCCCCTGAGGAAGTGGAACAGGCAATACAGACCGTACCCCACGCCAGAGCATTGGTGAAAGGACGATCTTCTATAGAAGAAATCTCACACTTCCTTACTCCAAAACCAACCGTAACAGGAATCTCCGAAGGCGCTATCATCGAGATAACATCCGGTCCTTTCAAAGGCGAAAAGGCACGCGTGAAGAGAGTCGATGAAGGACACGAGGAAATCACAGTAGAACTGTTCGATGCAGTTGTACCGATACCTATAACTATCCGCGGAGATACTGTAAGAGTCCTCAGGAAAGATGAAGATGAAAATGCCTGAGCGCATAAATCAATTAATATTTATTATTTAATCCAACGGTGATATTCAAATGGCAAATGTTGTAGAAGCATTGGTCCCAGGAGGAAAAGCAAATCCAGGTCCACCACTCGGCCCTGCTCTTGGTCCTCTTGGAATTAACATAAAAGACGTGATCGACAAGATCAACGAGAAGACAAGAGATTACAATGGGATGCAAGTCCCGGTCAAGGTAATAGTAGCAGCTGACAAGAGTTTCGAAATTGAAGTAGGAACCCCACCAACATCTGCACTCATATTACAGGAAGCTGGAATCCAGAAGGGATCTGGCGAACCTAGCAAAACAATCGTAGGAAACATTACTATTGCACAGGCAGCAAAGATTGCACGCATGAAGAAGGATGATATCCTTTCATACGACCTTAAAGCTGCTGTAAAAGAAGTAATTGGATCCTGTGTCCCAATGGGCGTTACTGCTGAAGGCATGTCTCCAAAGGAATGCCAGAAAGCTATCGACGAGGGACAGTTTGATGACGCTCTGGCACAAGAAGCATGGTAACCCCATGCTTTAACCAATAACTTTAACATAAATACTGTTTATTGGTGTGCCCACTATAGACAGAGTGATAATCTTAGGATTTGAAACTCTAGACACAGCCGTAGTAGGCCTTAATGGCCCTGCCTGAACCATGAGTTCGCACTACGGGAGGTAAAGAATGGCAGACGAAAATATAGTAAAAGCTATTGAAAAGTTAATAGCCGAATCACCTGAAAGGAAATTCTCAGAGGGTGTTGAGCTTGCTATTAACCTAAAGAATCTGGACATGAGTCAGCCTAAAAACCGTGTTGATGAAGAAATATTACTTCCAAACGGATTGGGTAAAGACCTCAAGATCGCAGTATTTGCGAAAGGAGAAGTAGGTCTCCAGGCAAAAGATGCTGGCGCAGAGATGGTATTCTCAGAAGAAGATCTTGCAGAGATGGGAACAGACAAAGCACGTGCAAGATCAGTTGCCAACGAGTATGACTTCTTCATTGCAGAAGTTCAGTACATGGCACAGATCGGTAAGGCACTTGGTGCCATATTAGGTCCAAGAGGAAAGATGCCAACTCCATTGCCACCAGGAAAGAACGTGGCTGATCTTATCAACAGCGCAAGAAGCTCAATAAGAATCAGATCAAAAGACAAGCTTACTTTCCACGTATCTGTTGGCCGCAAAAACATGGAAGTCCAGAAACTTGCAGAGAACATAGAAACAGTCCTTAGTAGAGTGGAAGGTGCCCTTGAAAAAGGTAAGCACAACATAAGATCCATTTATGTTACAACCACTATGGGTAAATCAGTGAAGGTGGTATAATATGGCCAAAGAGCACCACACAAGCCACATCCCACAGTGGAAAAAGGATGAAGTTGAGGCAATAAAGGAACTCGTCAAAGAATACCCTATCATGGGTGTTGTAGGCATTGGAGGAATTCCAGCAAAGCAACTTCAGAAGATGAGAAGGGATCTTAAAGGCAAGGCTGTTTTGAAAGTCGCAAGAAACACTCTTATCAAGAGAGCACTTGAGCAGACCGATGATGTAAAGGAAATGGTAGAGTACGTAGACGTACAGACCGCCCTTGTATTCACTGAACAGAATCCATTCAAACTGTTCAAGACAATGGAGAATAGCAAGAGCCCATCCCCTATCAAAGCAGGTGCCATTGCACCTCGTGACATTATCGTCGAAAAGGGACCAACATCATTCCCACCTGGCCCAATTCTCGGAGATATGCAGGCAGCAGGAATACCTGCAGCGATCGACAAGGGCAAAGTGGTAATAAAAGATACAAAAACCGTAGCAAAGGAAGGCGAAGCTGTTTCACAGAAACTCGCTGCAATGCTTACAAGACTCGAGATCTATCCTATGGAAGTAGGTCTTGACCTAAGAGCAGCCCTTGAGAACGGAATGATCTTCACACCAGATGTACTGGCCATTGACGAAAACAAATACTTCTCAGACATTGTGCTGGCAGCACAGCAGGCATTCAACACATCCGTGTTCGCAGCATACCCAACAGAAGAGAACATCAAGACACTCATTGCAAAAGCAACAACAGAGTCACGCAACCTTGGTGTCGAAGCTGTGGTCCTGGAACCAGGAATTGTCGATCTGCTTCTTGGAAAAGCACAGTTGGAGATGCTTTCAGTTGCATCCGCTGCATCTGCTAACAATGAAGATGCAGTTGACGATGAGCTGAAGGAAGCACTCGGTGCAGCAGCAAGCGCAGCAGCAGCATCTGTTGCAACAACAACTGTTGAAGCAGAAGAAGAGAAGGAAGAAGAACAGGAAGAAGAGGCATCAGAAGAAGACGGCATGGCCGGACTTGGAGCACTCTTCGGATAATCAAAATTAACAAACTACATAACTTACATTGATAAATAAAAGGTGATTTCACATGGAATACATATATGCAGCACTTTTACTCTTTAAAGCAGGTAAAGACATTACAGAAGAAGCAGTAACAGCAGTACTTCAGGCAGCAGGCGTAGACGTCAGCGATGCACGTGCAAAGGCACTTGTCGCAGCTCTTGATGGCGTAGACATCGAGGAAGCAATGGCAACCGCAGCAGTAGCAGCAGCACCTGCAGCAGCAGCAGCTCCAGCAGCAGCAGCAGCTGTAGAAGAAGCACCAGCTGAGGAAGAAGAAGAAGACAAGTCAGAAGAGAGCGGCATGGCTGGTCTCGGAGCACTCTTCGGATAAACAAACTACTTCTTGTCCGCCTTAGTGCGGACAAAACTCTTTTTTTAATCAGCTTTTCTAAAAAGCTGGCATTTTACGTAAGACTTGATATATACCTCATTTTCAAGAATAAGGTTATTTTCTCTGCAAATTTCAGGATAGTGATTATTCCAGCTTTCAGCAGTTTCCTTGAACATGAAGAACGGAAGCATCATTACTGTATCCAGACCAAGGATAGGCTTTGCACAATCCACAATCGCAAAGAAACCTTTCTCTTTTAATACCCTTGAAACCTCCACGATAGCTCCTTTTCTCACTTCAGACGTTGTTTCACAGAACGCCACAGATGTAACTACAAGATCAAATGAACCATCGTTGAACGGTAGAAGATCCATTGAACCCCTATAAAGGTTAAGAGGAACATCTCTTTTCAGACCTTTGGATGCGGCATATCCAAGCTGAATTCCAGACAGGTCAAGTCCATGCAATTTTACATTCCCTTCTAGTTGATCAGAAACCGCAATACCAACAGACTCAGTACCACATCCCAGATCAAGCACATTCATACCTTTTTCCAATGGTAGTGCATCAGCTACCTGGCTGTAGTATGTATTTCCGAATCCAAGAATTGTTGCAAAAAAATCATAGTGCTTCCCGCCAAATAACCATCCAAAATTGTTTCCTTTTTTGTGATTGATTTCCACACCCTCCCGAATTATCACTTAAAAGAAGCAACGGTGTTACAACTTTTAGCCCCAATACGACATTAGCTTTTAAACTAAATAAAATTTACAATCCCTGATGACGATTAAATGTAAAAAAATGTGAAAAATCAGGACTTATTTACAAACATGACTGCAAACAGGAATATTGCACTCATAAATCCTATAATGCCCATGACAGGAAGGTAACCCTCTCCACTGGCTGCAAAGTATGAAGATGCCAGCAGAATACCAAGCAGGAACGTATATTTGGAGATAGAATCTATCGTCTTATATTTCCGGATCTCATCGGTCTTCTTTTCAAATCTTTCGATCTTATAGCCCCTGATGGTTTCAATAACATCGTTAACGCCCTGAGGTAATTCTTTGATAATTTCCAGATACCTGTCGCCTTCAAGCTGCAGGTACTCAAATGCCTCAAATGGTGAATAGCGCTTCATCAAAACCTTTGTAATTACAGGTTTTGCATTTTCCAGCAGATTGAATTTTGGATCAAGCTCAAGACAATTTGCTTCTATGAGTATCAAGGCTCTTTCAAGGGTTGAGAATTCGCTTGGAAGTGAAAGATCATATTTCAGAGCAAGAGTAGCGTAGTTATCACTCTGGCGCTCGCCGGATGAGTAATTCTGCTTTGAGATTATATCATCAAGATCAAGCTTGAAGCGGCGTATATTGATATCTTCCTTGTTAATGCCGGTAATCTTCATGAACGATTCGAAGACCACGTCAAGTCTCTTCTTGTAGATACCATAGAAAAGGTTGAGCATATTGCGGCGCAGTTCATCATCAATTGTGCCGACTGCTCCAAAATCAATGTAAGCTATACCACCTTCCTGCAATATGATGTTAGAACTGTGAGGATCCGCATGGTAAAAGCCATCGAGATAGACCTGCTTCAGATAGCTTTTGCTGATAATATCCGCATACCATTTTTTCTTTTCAGGTGTCACGCCCGAGAGCTTTCTGATAGTAACACCTTCCATGTAATCCATCACAAGGACATTCTCATTTGAAAACTCATCATAGATATGCGGAACATGTACTTCTTTCACATCCGCAAAATTCTCTTCAAAACGCTTTATGTTCCTTGCCTCATTGCTCAGGTCAAGCTCACGATTAAGTAGTTCCCTGAACTCAAAGAGAAAAGCATCAATATCGAAATTCTTGCCAAGGCCAAGTACTCTTACTATAAGCGGCTTGATATCGTTAAGAATTGCAAGATCCAGGTTGATGGTCTCTATTAAATTAGGCCTTGTGATCTTTACAGCAACCTTTTTTCCATCAAGTTTTGCCTCATATATCTGGGCAATAGAAGCACATGCAATTGCTTCAGTATTGAATTCATCAAAAATGCTAAGAATATCAAAATTTGAATGTTCAAGTGTCTCGTCAGTCTCAGTACCAATGCTACAACTAAATCCCTCAAATGCAACTTTCATTTTGTCGAATTCGAGTGGATTGACATTATCCTGAAGGTTACCGAGTTCCTCTATATACACAGCAGGAACGATGTCAGGTCTTTTACTCAGGATCTGACCCAGTTTTATGAAAGTAGGACCTAGCTCCTCCAGAGCCTTTCTGAGCTTTACGGCTTTTTCCCTGTTCCTGGAATCCAATACACAGGGATTTCTCCTGTTAGAAACATAATACTGGTTTACCTCACTGTAAACAAGGCTAAAAAGATTGTACTTTGAAAACACCCTGAAAATAGTAATGTACCTGCGTATCTTCCTGAACATCAGTACTATGTTTGTGTTGTTAGTAGATATAGATTAGTGTGAACTATTTCTTCCCATTACGGTGATGATTGTACGAGTTCATCACACGGGAGATCTCTTTATGAGTATGCTCATGGACATGCAGATGAATATGGCCTTCGGTGCCCTCTATTGTTTTTGTGAGGATCTCCACTGCCTCATCAAAAGATAAGGGAAGGTCGTCTGAAGAATAACCAAAACAGTTCAGAACCTTAAAAAGCTTAAAAACATCCGGTGCTTCCAGGTTGTTCTCATTGAGAAGTGACCAGTCCGAAAAAATATCTCTTGGAGAACCTTCTGCAACTATACGCTTATTCAACACATAAACACGATCTGCAAGAGCCGGAAGTGCGTTTACATCGTGCATAGCGATGATTGTAGTAATCCCATCCTTCTCATTCAGATCACTGATAAGGCTGATAAAATCTGCACGGCTCTTTGGATCAAGATTTGCTGTTGGCTCATCAAGTACAAGCACCTTAGGTTCCATTGAAAGAACAGCAGCAAGAGCAACCCTTTTTTTCTGCCCATAACTCAGATTATGAGGTACTTTCTCTTCAAAGCCTGAAAGACCGACCTTTGAAAGAGCCTTTTGAACACGGTTTTTAACTTCGTCCTTGTCAAGACCCATATTTATAGGACCGAATGCAACATCATCAAATACAGTAGGCATGAAAAGCTGGTCATCAGGATCCTGGAAAACAACACCTACCTGATGAATACGATCTTCGATCTTCAGGTCTGCAATCCTCCTGCCAAATACCCGGACATCTCCACCCGGATTCTTGATAGTACCATTCAGATGCAGGAAAAATGTGGTTTTTCCGGCACCGTTAGGTCCGATAACCACAACTTTCTCACCTTCATTGATTGAGATGTTTACGTCATCAAGAGCTTTTGTTCCGTCAGAATAGGAATAGCTCAGACCTTCGACCTTAATCGCTTCTACCATGATTTGACCGTTATTCTACAATAATTCAATTAAAAATATAAACTGATAAACGTGCACAAAGATTGCAATTCCAACCATACATGTGCTTAGTACATAATCCTTTGTGCTCATTTTCAGATTTATGAGAGTTCTTGGTTTTCCATTGTAACCTTTGGAAACCATGGATTCATAGACCCTTCTTGTCCTGTCATAACTCTTTATGATGATCATACCCAGCATATTTCCAAAAATCGAAAGACCATGATAATTGGCTTTCAAACTAAAACCTTTGCATTCCATTGACTCCCACATCCTGCTGAACTCATCAGTGATTACAAAGATGTAACGATAGGTAAACATGAGCATCTGCACAAGAACACCGGGAATTTTCAAAGAATACAGAGCCTTCACCGTAATATCGAATCTTGTTGTTGCCAGCATTGTCAGGGCAAGAGTAACTGCAGCCAGTGCTCTTATGATAACCAGCAAAGCAAATGTCAGGCCATCAAGAGTGAATGAAAGACCGGCAATACCGAAAAGCTCCTTTCCATCAACTGTGAATGGCATTACCAGAAGTAGAGGGAAAAGGAAAAAGAACACCATCCTGATCCTTTTGAATGCAAATCCAGGCGGTAACCGGGATAACAATAATAACAATAAAGAGAACAGAAATCCCAAAACTGCAACCCTTATGTCATTAACAAAAACAAAAGAGAATATAAGGAAAGTAAATGACACTATCTTTGCCCGGGGATCAAAACGATGGATGGGTGAATCCAGTGAAGCATATGCATCAATTTCCGGGTATTCCATTTAGTGTCACCTTCTATTCAAATTCCTGTGATTTTTATTCGGATCTGGACTTGCGTGCTGAGAGATACATTGCAATTCCTGCAATACCGATAATATAACCAAAACCTGCACCAATTCTTGCAGCCAGTGGAAGTTCTGCATCTGAAGTGTCACCAACCGCATCTCCGGTCAGAGTGAATGTCTCTTCACTCTTGTGACCACTTTCTGAAACCTCAACCCTGTATTCTGATACTCCCAGCTTCGGGGTGAAATAATACAGACCATCTGAATCAGTCTTGTCCTCAATATAGAGTTCTTCTTCACCGTTCTTGATGGCATATATTCTAACATCTGCATCTGCCATCGGATCCCCACCACCGAACCAGGATTTGATTTCGATCTCTGTAATTGTTTCCTGAACATAGACACGGTGTGCGGAAGCTGCAGGAATACAGATAGTAAAAACCATACTTAATAAAACCAGAATTTTCATTAATCTCAAAGAATCCATAATCTTAAACCTCCCTGTCCAGTGGTAATAACTCCGGCCTGACCTTAAGTATAAAAGTTACAACAGAACCGGTAATAATTCCTTCAATTATCATAATAGGAATATGAGCAACTACAACTGCATATGCGATCTCTGTGAATTGTTCACCAGTGGTTATAAGCATCAAAGCAAGGAAAATTCCTGAAAGCATCACTCCCAGAGCACCACAGACAATACCCAGTACAGAAGCATTGATACCTTTTTGGTAACCGTACCTGAATATCCAGTACGCGATCAGAGCAGGAACACCCATCATCACATTGTTAATACCTATGGTTGTGATACCGCCATGCTGGAAAAGAAATGCCTGTAATGTGAGACCAACGAGCATTGCAGGAAATGACATCAATCCCAGTATGACACCAAGAAGCCCTGTCAAAAGCAGGTGAACACTTGTAGGACCAATGGACACGTGGACAAGAGATGCTACAAAAAAAGCACCTGTCATAATAGATATCTTAGGGATTTCTTCTGCCATGTCATGTCTGGATTTACAACGCCAGAGGATCACGGCATTCATAACCAGTGCAATTATCCATCCTGCAACGATTACCGGAAAAGATAACACACCATCAGAAATATGCATAATTGTTACCTCATATGTATAATTTGGTATGAATTGTTTTTCAATCCATATGATTTTGGACTGAGAATGAATAGCAACGTATAAAAAGGGTTTGATAGGGAACAGTGACTCCCTATCTTATTTTAGCAATAATTTACTCTTTCCTCATTATTGTATAGAGAGCACCGAGTATACCTGCAAGGGCAACAGATGCGATGAATCCAGGAGCACTTGCGGAATCTGCGGATGATTCCGCATGTGTTTCAGCTGCTGCTGCTGCGGTTACTGCTTTTGCAGGGAATGACTCGATAACAGGAACAATGAATACTCCTCTTACAGGCTGTCCCTCTTCAGGTTCCATTGTTGCACCGACAAACCAGATTCCAGGCTCATCAAGGGTGTAAACGAAGTCTCCTGCTGCGTTTGACTTTGTGAGTCTTGTGAAAACCATTGGTGCATCGTATGGATACATCTCTTCTGCAGCTTCAACGATCTCAATTCCTTTCTCAAGGGTGTGATAAATCTCTATTTCCACATCAGCGCCAGTGAGAGCTTCACCATTGGAAAGTGCCTGACCTGCAAAGACAAAACCTTCTTCCATGCCGTATGGTCTCATATATGGAATGATCTCTGTGTCCTGTCCGACTTCAGCATCCCAGCCCATCCACATTTCTTCACCACAGTGAATTACAGCCTTGGTAAAGTCTACCATATCTTCGTCAACATCTTCGTATTTTACGGAAATGACTGAATCACCCATCTGGTCAACTGTAAATGATGTCTTGTAAGCAAGGAAGGTTCCCATGTTACCGTCTTCATCCTGTCCATCAACAGTTACTTCCTCAACAGTCAGCTCTTCAACAGTTCCATCTGGTTTTGTAACTGAAACTTCAGGAACATTTGACATATCGAAAAGAATGTGCTCGTAAGGGTGACCCCACATCATGTAAACGTCTTTTGTGTCACCAAGTTCTGCAATGTAATCCTCTGGAACTACATCCCATACGCTGTCTGCGCTGTCGCTTGGGAAAACCATAGTGAAGTGAGCGCTTCCTATACCTGTGGAACACAAAAGCATTCCAATGAGCAATAAACTAAAAAGAATTTTTCTCATAATTTAAATCTCCTACCAACATAAATAGAATGAATAATCACACTGTAACACTAAATAAATAGTTTGTGCTATTTTTGTAGCATATTATTCAGTACAATAATAAGTAGTACGAGGGATGAGAACATTCATCATAATGAAACTGAAGTCGATGGTAGAGCAAATCTTTTTTAGCATATGCAGATTTAAAAGAGAGAAACAATACCGGATAATCACCATGGCCAAATATTCACCATTCATTGCTGCAAAAGCTGTATGGCAGATGCACATCAGGAAACGTCCTTTTGTGTTGTCCCATGCCATCAATTCCAGATGTAACATGAAATGCTCATTCTGCGAATATTGGAAAACAGAAGGAGACGAGATGGAACTTCAGGATATCTTCAAACTCCTTGATGAAGCCAGAGACTTTGGAATTATCGTATACAATGCATGGACGGTTGAGCCGCTTCTTAGAAAAGACCTTCCTGAAATTCTGGCTCATGCGAAAAGCATTGGAATGGTGACATCACTTATTACCAACGGACTTTTGCTAGAAAAGCGAATAGATGAACTCACAGACCTTGATTATCTTTCAGTTTCTGTTGACGGGACTTCCAGTTACAGAGATATAAGAGGAGTTGACCTTGATAGAATAATGCCGGGAATCCTTAAAGCAAAAGACAGGATCGACAACCCTCTTCTGCTCAACTGTGTTATCAGCGGAAAGAACCTGAATGATATCGAAGAACTTATCACAATGGCAAAAGACCTGGATGTGAAAATATCATTCGAACCCATGTATGAATTCCAGGGAATAGAAACGGATACCTGGGACAGAATGGGAATACGCGATATTTCAAAGTACCACCAGGCTGTTGACAGGATCATCGAGATGAAAAAGGAAGGCTACCCAATAATAAACTCCTATACATATCTTAAGATGGTACGTGACCTTAAACCTGATTTTACCTGCCATGCAAACGATATAATTCTTGATGTGACAGCCGATGGCAGTATAGAAAACTGCAGAGTATATCGTGAACAAATAGGCCACATCAACGAAGGAATTGCAAACTTCTGGCAAAGGACAAAGAATATCCGAAAAGAGAAAGCACGTAACTGCCAGAAATGCCTTTTCTTTGGTTATGTTGAGAACAGCCTTATGTATAATTTCAATACCGAAGTTGCACGGCACTATGAATGGATGTGAAAATGCATCCACAATACAACCTGCAATGATTTTAATATAATAACACACCAATATTTATTAAGAATAATAGAAGGTGATCGTTATTACATATATGAAAAGCTGTAAAACATTTGCAGCCATTTCTATCTTTGTTCTTATTACACTTTTACTTGCAGGAACTGCAAACGCAGAGATATCAGTTGCCTTAGCTCCATCGCAACTACATGTTGAAGAAAATGACGAGTTTACACTTGACATCGTGATCGAAAGTGATGTAAATGTCTCCGGTGCAGAGATGGAACTGGCATATGACCCCACACTTATAGAAGTTATAGCAATAACCGAAGGTAACTTCTTCAAGCAGGAAGGAGCAAAAACAATATTCTCAAAAGGAACTATTGATAACGAACTTGGGGCGGTGACCAATATCTATTCAGTAATAATGGGAGACGACATGATGCTTGACAGGGAAGCATTTGCTACCATCACACTTCAGGCAAAGGACAATTCTGGAATTACCTACCTAGAGATGCAAAAAGTAGTTATTACTAACTCTGCAGGAGACGACCTTACTAAAACTGACAGTGTAACTGTAAGTAATGCAGAGATAGCAGTTGGTGATGTGGAACTGGAAACTCAGGAGATAGATATGGGAGCCGCATCTGAAGAAGAAGAAGAAAGTCCAAAGACCAGCCAGAACAGTGCAATATTAGCTATAATTGCAATGTGTTGTGTGTATATTATCAGGACAAAACAATGATAATGAGCAACTAACGGTTGCTCATTATCCCTATCCTTATACTATTTCCATTAGTAAGATGGAGCAAGCGTGAAGCGCTACCCTGATTCACTGCAATCTCAAAGAATCCATGGCTTCCAACCAATGCGATCAATCCCCATTTTGAAACTCCACTATAAGTGTTCAAGAATGGCATTTGCCTGCCTGATACAGAAAGAACAGTTCCTGCCTCTATTTCGTCAAGTATCTTCTCGCCTGGAATGTTGGTAATTATGTTTCCAAAATCATCCACATAAATAACAGTTGCTTCAATGAACTGCTTTTCTATCGTGTAGCCTGAAAAATCCATATCAACATAATCATCTGTTTTACGGGCAATTTCAAGGACAGCCCTGCCACTTGATAAATATGCGGCTGCCGGAGCAAAGATATCCCTGCCATGGAATGTTGATGATATATGTTCAGAAAGCCTGTCTTCTATGATCCCATATACCTCAACATCACCAAGCAGACGTGCCGGAGGGATCAAAAGACCATTATCAGGCCCTACAAACCACTGGTCACCTGCTTTGACAATTATCGCTTTACGGTCACTGCCTACCCCCGGATCAATAACGCCTACGTGGATTGTCCCGGGAGGAAAGTGTCTGACCACAGAATAGATAGCAAAAGCACCTGCCCTTATATCAATGGGCGGTACTGAGTGAGTAACGTCAACAATTGTGGCTGCGGGGTTTATACTGAGTATGACACCCTTCATGGATGCAGGATAAAGAGAGCCAAAATCAGTAGTGAGAGTAATTACTGACATAAATGTGATTTTTGTCAGTATTGATATAAATACATAATTAAATTAAATCATAGGCATCCACATTACTGGACATCATTGAACAGACTTATACTGCCCATAAGGAAAAATAATCTCAAAGCGAGCACCTTCACCTGCAATTCCTGTTTCCCTTATACCAATACCAGTTATGGAAAGAATCTCCTTTGACAGAAAAAGTCCGTATCCTGAAGAAGAACTGCCTTTTTTGAACAACATTTTCTTGTCCTCAATGCCAATTCCATCATCCCGGAAAACCACTAGCAACTGATCATCATGCTTATCAGTGGTTATGTAAAGGTTTTCAGCCTGGCTATGTTTTATCACATTGTTTCCAAGATTATAGAAGACTTTCCGTGAAGATCATATAATCCCCTGTATCCATGCGAATATCCACCTGTGAGTTATCCAGTGATATCATGGCATCTTTTAGAACCTGCTGCAGACCCACCCATTCAGGAGCATGGATACCTATTTCCTGATAATCCTTGGTGAACATGATATGCCTTTCGATTGATCTGATATTATCCTTCATTCTCCGTATCAGTTCAATTTGTTCAGGATCTGTTACTTTTTCGGCAAGTAGTAACAGATAACCTTCCAGTACCATTACCTGATTGACGATATCATGACGAGTTATGGAACTCAGGAGATTCAGTTTGTTGTTTGCCTGCCTTAGAGCTTCTGACTTTTTTTCCTTCTCAGTTATATCTTCGGCTACACCGTCAACAAACTTGATATTTCCTTCAGAATCATATTGTGCAGAAAGGGTGAGAGAACAGAGAATAATAGAACCATCCCTTACTTTGAATTCAATTTTATGATCTTTTATTCTACCAAGTCGCTTCAGTTTATCCATCAGATCAGCGCGATCCTCCGGATGAAGATATATATCTGTTACTGGATGAGTCAAAAGTTCTTCCTCATCAGCAAAACCCAGCATCTTACAGAGAGCCGGATTGGCCTGAAGTATCCTGCCGCCTTCCCAGGGTTCTGTTCTGATTATACCGATATTCACATTCTCAACAAGAGTGCGATATTTATTTTCGCTCTCCTGCAAAGCATCCATGGCAGTATTCAACTCAATTATCTGCTCTTTTAACTGAGGATAATAACTTTTGCGATGTGATGTCTCGCTTAATCCAATGATCTTCTGCCGAAGGCTATCCTTTCCGGCATCTTCTTCAGAGTGAATCATGGAAAAGTCTCGCTATGTCTTCAATACTGGCCGGGTTCGGATTGGTAGCCAGGCATGGATCCTTGAATGCATTTTTACTTAGGACCTCAATGTCACTTTCTTTTACACCTATGCATGAAAGGCCGGACTTGATCCCCAGATGCTCAGTGAGATTCTCAAGCGCATTTACAATTCCTTCCGGACCGTTGTCATGTACCGGTTTGTTTCCCGACATGGCCATCTCAAGTCCTTTATACTTTTCAGATGCAAATGGATAATTGAACTCAACAACGGGGCATAGAAGCTGAGCATTACATTCTCCGTGTGGAGAATCTTTATACCCGCCAAGACTGTGTGCCATTGCATGAACCAGACCCAGACTTGCATTTGAAAATGCCAGTCCGGCATACATACTGCCAAGCATTACTTTGTCTCTGTAAACAAGATTATCAGGCTCATCATAGACTTTGGGCAAATACCCGGAGATCAGTTTTGTTGCTTCCAATGCATACATGTCAGTCATCACTGAAGAAGCGTTAGAAACGTATGATTCGAAGGCATGGCACAGGGCATCCATTCCGGTAGCTGCTGTCAGTTGAGAATCCATTGAGAGGGTGGTTTCAGGATCGATGAGAGCCAGGTCTGCTATCATTGTTTTGCTGATTATTGCAAACTTGCGCTGCTCTTTCTCATCGTTGATTATGGCGAACTGGGATACATCAGCAGAGGAACCTGCTGTTGTTGGAATGCATATCAAAGGAGGAGCAGGCATAGCAACTTCATCCACGCCTTCCAGTTCCAGAACACTGCACTGGTTCGAAGCTACCGCACCAATTGCCTTGCCGCAGTCCATGGGACTTCCACCTCCCACAGCTACAATGAGGTCACACCCTTCATCCTCATAGAGTTCGGCTCCCCGCATAACCTCAGAAGATCTGGGATTAGGGGAGACTTTGTCATAGACTACAATATCTATTCCTTCTGAATTAATGCTGTCTTCAATTTCCCCGGCCCAACCTGCTTTAATGACACCCGGATCTGTAACCAGGAGAACGTTCCTGCCGGAAAGACTGTCGACATACTGACCAATCAGGCTTCTGGAACCGTCACCCAGAATTATTTCCGGTGCAGAGAACTTACGGGTCGGAAGACTGCCATGAGGTATATTCATTGCTTTTTCACTACATTTCCCACTCATACTACAAATCACCACCTGAAAACAGGTTAGCTTTCAGACATGCACCTGACTTTGGCATGACCTTTATACAATTACACTACAAATGACCTGAATTTTCCCACATAAAATACCAAGTCGTTTTTTTATAAAAGTTTTTGGCTCATCATATATGAAAAACTAAAAACACAATGTTTCGACGGAAAAGACGTAATTTTCCAGAATGATATTTTAGATTTTGTATAAAATCCATTATTTGAAATATCACTGACATACAGAAATAGTAAAAGTAAAACTGCTTCCTTTGCCGGGTTCACTTTCAGCCCAGATGGTTCCGCCATGAAGTTCAACAAGCTCCTTTGAAAGAGCAAGGCCAAGACCAGTACCCTCATATTTCCGGGATTCAGATGAATCCAGTTGCACAAATGGTTTAAACAGCTTTTTCATTCCCTCGCTGTCGATACCTATTCCAGTATCAATTACTGAGATCTGGATGATTTTCCCATCAATGGTCGAATCTATCAAAACCGAACCACCGTTTTCTGTGAATTTGATGGCATTGGTAACAAGATTGTAAAATATTTGTTTAAGCCTGACCTTGTCAGCATAGACATATGTATCTGCGGTTTCAAGTGAAATACTGAAATCAATATTCTTGTTATCTGCAAGTTGTTTCAGGATAGGATGGATTTCGTCATATACTTCACTCAGAAGAATTCTCTGTTTATCAATTGTCATTTCCCCGGATTCAATCCTGGAAATGTCCAGGATCTCGTTGATTATGCTAAGTAGATGCTTACCACTGCGGGATATATTTGTAAGATAACGGAGCTGCTTTTCACTAAGTTCTCCGCCTGCACCTTCAAGCAGCAGATCTGAAAAACCGATCACAGAGTTCAAAGGTGTGCGAAGTTCATGACTCATATTTGCAAGGAATTCTGTTTTGGTACGATTTGCATTTTCTGCCACAATTTTTGCCCTTAGCATCTCATCTTCGGCTTTTTTCCTTTCAGTTATGTCCATGCATATTGCAAGGAACTTATTACCTGGAATCTGCACTGCATGGAGTTCCAGATAAAATATATCCCCTTGCCTATTCATGAAAGGAAATTCACCTGAAAGTTTTCCTTCTTCCTGAAGCTTGGAAAAGGTTTGTGCGTAATTATCCACCCGGGAAGGAAGAATGAATTCCGAAATATACATTCCAAGAATCTCTTCACTGGAATAACCCGCAACCCTGCAGGCTTCCGGATTTACATCAAGGAACTTGCCATAAAAATCAATTACAAAAATAGGATAAGGAGATATGGTTACATATGTCCTGTATTTTTCCTCACTTTCTTTCAGGGCGCGCATTGCCTGCCTTAGCTCTTTGATCTGCTCCTTTAACTGAGGATAATAGCTCTTCCTGTGAGAAGTATCGCTCAAACCGATTATCTTGTTTCGAAGATCAGTTTGCCTCTTATCATTTTCAGGAGGAAGCATAGGAGATTCTCCCGGAATGCAACTGCTTAATATTGCCTGTCAGGGTCCAAAAAACCCATTTTGCGTTATTTGTTATGTTACCCACAATAACATGTGGGATATATAATTATAAAAATATTTGCATTCTCACATACCAAATACCCATGGTTGCTAGTGATTTTGAAAATATTGAGAAAATGAGAAAAAGACTTTTGTGTGTAGATTTAAAAAGAAAAAGAAGAGAAATAATGCCCTATGGCATTATTTGCAAAGGTCGTAGTTCTGGTTTACGATCTTAAGAGCGCAGAAGTCACCGCACATTGTACATGCGTCTTCATCTGCTGAAGCTCTCTCGGTTCTGACCTTTCTTGCGAGTTCTGGGTCGAGTGCGAGTTTGAACTGCTCCTCCCAGTCAAGTCTTGCGCGTGCTCTGCCCATTGCAAGGTCTATCTGACGAGCTGTCTCCGGGTATTTGACCATGTCACCGACGTGTGCTGCGATCTTTGATGTCTTTACACCCTCAATTACATCTTCAAGGTTTGGAAGTGCAAGGTGTTCTGCTGGTGTTACGTAACAGAGGAAGTCACAGCCTGCTGCTGCAGATGCTGATGCACCGATCGCTGTTACGATGTGGTCGCGACCTGCACCAATGTCTGATACGAGTGGACCGAGCATGTAGAATGGTTTTCCACCGCTCATTGCTTTCATGAGCTTGACGTTTGTCTCTACCTGGTCAAGTGGTACGTGACCTGGTCCTTCTACGATAACCTGAAGGTCGTATTTGTCGTGTGCTTTCTGTGCGCACTCGGAGTTGATGATGAGCTCCTGAACCTGTGCCCTGTCAGTTGCGTCTGCTACTGCACCTGCACGCATTCCGTTACCTGTTGAGAGGGTAACTTCGTGTTCCTTGAGGATCTCACAAAGGTAATCGAAGTCTTCGTAAAGTGGGTTTTCTCTCTCGTTGTGAAGCATCCATGTGCTCATGAATGCACCGCCACGGGAACAGAGACCACCGTATCTGCCGTGTGCCTTCAATCTGTCAAGGACAATGTTGTTGACACCGGTGTGGATAGCCATGAAGTTTGTACCGAGTTTTGCCTGTTCTTCGGTTGCACTCCAGAGGTCGTCCTCTGTCATGTGAACAATGGAACCATCTCTTCTTGCTGCTGAGATGAATGCCTGGTAGAGTGGCACTGATCCTACTGGGAGGGAGATTGCGTCACAAACAGCTTTCCTGATACCAAGGAAGTCTCCGCCGGTACCGAGCTCCATAAGTGTGTCTGCGCCTGCTGCCTCTGCTGCCTTTGCTTTCTTTACTTCCATGTCAAGGTCAACGATGTCTGATGATGCACCAATGGATGCGTTTACCTTGGTTGTAAGGCCTTCACCCATACCACAGATCTTTATGTCCCTGTAAGGGGTCATTGGGATTACAATTCTTCCTGCTGCGATACCACGTCTGATGAATTCAGGGTCTTTGTTTTCAACCTTGGCAACGATCTTCATCTCTTCTGTGATCTTACCATTTTTTGCATCTGTAACTATTGTCATTGTTTATACCTCAAGATTAGATGTAACCTACAATAACTAAATCGTATATAATGTTTGTCAAAAAATAAACTTGAGGTAAAGTCAAGTTAACTTTATAGATGCTGATTTTTTATTAGAGAGCGAATAAATATCGCAGAAATAGGGCCCATTAAACCACAATCATTCGACAGATTAATGACATAAAATCAATTTAATTGAGATGGAGGAATATATACAGATGCAACTAAAATTGTTTTGTTAACAGGAAAAATGACATAAAATAGGAATCAATGAAAACCCACTTTTTGGGCAAATGAACAATGAACTATCATTCATCATCCTTTTCAGTTAATTCCGTGATCTTACGTAACATGCGCATGTTCTCCCTGTGGAGGGTCACCATAAGATCGCTGAGCATTCCAAAAATGAACATCTGGAAACCTGCAACGACAAGCAAAGTTGTAAGTATGGTCATAGGAATGCGGGTAACGCCCTGGAACCACTGGACAACAACAAAGCTGCCAACAAGAATACCTGCAAGGATAAACGCACCGCCGATTATTCCGAAATAGAACATCGGATTGTGAAGTTTTGCCATTTTATAGATGGTCGAACCAATCCTCCATCCATCCTTGATCGGATTCAATTTAGTAGCACCTTCTGAATGTCTTGCCAGATAAGTTGTCGGAACTTCCTCAATGCGCAGATCTTTTTTCACACTTTCTATTGTGATCTCAGATTCTACCTCAAATCCCATTTTCTTGAGCTCAAAGGACTTGATGGCTTTTTTGTTAAATGCCCTGTAACCTGTGAGAATATCCTCAAGCCACACACCATAAGCCATGCCAAACATCTTGTTTATTACTTTGTTCCCGAAAAGGTTGAGCCTGGTAAAAGCTCCCTGCTCGAAATCAACAAGCCTGTTACCCATTACATGATCAGCCTTGCCTTCAAGCACCGGACCTAGCACAGCGTGAATATCCTTTGCGAGGTTTGTGCCATCGCCGTCAGCCATGACAATGTAGTCCTCAGTAATAAGCTCAAAAGCCTGCTTGATAGCCTGACCTTTTCCCTTACCTGTCTGGACAACTACCCTGGCACCTTCAGCTTCAGCTATTTGGCGGGTTTTGTCTTTGCTGTTACCATCAATAACGAGAATATTGTCAAAGCCCTCAGAGCGAAAATCTCTGATGACCTGACCGATGGTAGCCTCTTCGTTCAAAGTAGGCAACAGAATACAAACATTTTCGTTTGACATCTATATATAAATATAAATGATAGGTCTTAAAGCAGACCCATGCTGTCAAGCTGCTGTCTTACGACTTCAACACCCTGTTCACAATTCTCAGGTGATTTGCCGCCGGTGACCACAAGCTTTCCGGAACTGAAAATAAGTACTACGACCTTAGGATCGTCAATGCGGTAAACAAGACCAGGGAACTGTTCTGGCTCGTACTCGATGTTCTCAAGACCAAGACCGATTGCAATTGCATTCAGGTTCAGGACTGCCTGAAGGTCTGCGGATGCAACGATGTTCTGTACGGTTATCTCAGGATCCTCGATTGTCTTGATGCCGATGTCGTTAAGCTTCTTGGCCATATTGCCTATGACAGTGTGAACATCAGCGACATTCTTTGCACCGGTACATACAACTTTACCGGAAGTGAATACCAGAAATGCGGCTTTTGGGTCAGAAACACGGTAAACGAGACCTGGGAATTTCTGCTTATTATACTCTGCGCCCTCGAACTCAGCTTCTATTTTGGTAAGATCGAACTCCTCAGCAAGCTTGGTAGATGCGACCACATTTTCAATTTTGATGTTGTAATCTGACATAGTATAATCCTCATATTTAAAGCGGGCTAATATTCAACAATTCAGTATATAAAGTTATACCCTCTCATTTATATATGTTTTTAAGAAACTGACAAAATATGAAATGTTTTAAGATTTGTTAGCAGGAAATTTATACAATTGTCCTGCATCATTCATCTTCGAGCTTCTTAAGACCATCAATGACAGCATCATATTTGCTGCATATACGTTCTATAAGATCGCCATCCATGCCTTTATGTGTGGGTATTAAAATATCAGCGCCCTCTGAAACTTCAACGCCGTCACTTGACTTACCATAATCAGGAGCTATTACGATCCCAGTAGATGAAACTCCAAGGCGAAGATCACTGACGATGCGCGCAACCATCTCTGTGGCAGGCTGGACTTTCTTGCTTATCACAAGGGCCCTGGAAACATAACGCTCCTTAAGCTCAGTTATAGATTCGATACTCGAACTGGCGGTATCCTCATCCCATACATTCTCAAGCAGTTTGATGGAACCTATAAGGTCATCAAATGTAGTTGAGCTTACCTCGATAATCTCTCCGTCATAGTATTTGCTTACTTTCTCAGTATAACCTTTGGAGATTATCAGCTTGTAAACGTCTTCAAGCTCATCAAGTTCCTCTTCGGTTGGATCATAAGCATTGATAACTTTGTATTCCCTTATGCCACAAAGTTGCATCAGGGACTCATACATAGGAGTCACACCGATGAACCTTCTTCCAAGCCATTTGTTGAGGCCACTCTGTCCGCTCTGGACACGGGAAAGCTCAATTATCTTCTTTTTCACAAGTTCAGGGTCGTTGGATTCAAGACCGAAATAGTCAGCAAACAGCGTAGTGGTCTGGAGGATCTTTGTCCTGCCGTGAGGAAGTGCTTCAATGAAGCCTCTGTCCTTTAACTCCCTTATGTGATCGTAAGCAGAGTTACCCCTCATATCAACAAGATCAGACTGGACAAGTGGCTGATGATATGCTATCATAGAGAGTGTACGCAACATCGGCGCACTCACTTCCTTTGGAGCCAGAGGTCTTACATCATCAGTATATTTGGGCTTGACCTGCATGACGTAACGTTCACCAAGGTCCAGAACCTCAAGGCCGGATTCCCTTTCAGCATATTCCTTTACAAGCTGCTGAGCAATAGGAATAGCCTTCGTCTTGTTTTTGCCTATCAGCCTGCCAAGGGTTGTAGCGTCAAGTGCGCCTCCGGCAGCAAAAAGAGCTGCTTCGATTACTTCCTTGTCACTCATAAATGTGAATACACCTCATGCAGCCTCAGTTACATTTACAATATCGCAAGCCTCGTTGCATGGATACACATACAGTTCCCCGAAAAGTTCCTTCTGAGCAAGCCAGACCTTCTTTTCAGTAGCAAGGAACAACAATGAAACATATGTCATGATATTTTCAGACCTGTCATCGGTCATAAGATCGGAAAGGATTACAAATTCAGAGTCTTCAAAGGACCTTTCCAGCATTGCACCCATGTCCCTTACACGACCAAGAATGTCCTCTTCGTGTGCAATTCCAAGAACTTCGTCTGTGGTTACTGCTGCCCTTTCCTCAAGTCTGCGGTGGACACTGCGGTCTTTCCTGCGAGTTTCCACCTTCTCAGCCTTACGCAACTCAACGATAAGCTCCTGGAGTGTCACAGGACGGGTGGCTCTGCGCCTTATTGGGAGCGTTGGAACAGGATATTCATCAACTTCATAGAAATCCAGCTCAGCGTCAAACATGTCAAAGCAGTCTTCTTCCTCTTCTTCCTGAACAATTCCCGTTGATTTCATGCGCAGTAGAATTGCTGCATACAGAAGAGTTCTGCCGGAGATGCGTAGATCAAGCATCTCCATAACCTCTACACGCTCAAGGAACATGTCAGTGACATTGACAATGTCAATATCCCATGGATTAATAGCACCATCCTTTGCAAGGTTCATAAGGATCTCAACTGGTTCACTGAGGACATCTTCCGGGAATTCAAGAAGAGCTTCATCAACACCCAGACCCCTCAAAGTCTCAACAAACTCAGGGTCAATGGTGCATGGTAACGAAACGTCAGCTATCTGGGCAATGTCGACTGCCTGAACCATTTCCATATCTTCTGCTATTTCGTTCAACGTAATTTCACTCCCGTTATACTTGTAATGTTATTTTCCTGCATTGCAACACCGATCGTGCGCTCTGCAGCTTCGATCATTGGTTTTCTCAGGGACACAACAATGAACTGTGCATTCTTAACTGCCTTTTTAACACGCTGTGCAACCCTTCCGGCATTTGCTCCGTCAAGGAACATGTCAATCTCATCAAATGCATAGAAAGGCGCTGGTCTGTACTGCTGAATAGCGAAAACAAATGAAAGCGCAGTCAAACTCTTCTCTCCTCCGGACATCGCTTCAAGACGCTGAAGTGTCTTTTCTTTTGGTTGTGCCTTAAGTGTAAGACCTCCGGCAAATGGATCTTCATAATTATCAAGAACCAGCTCCCCAATTCCATCGGAAAGCTCGTGGAATATCTCCTTGAATGGCTCATTGATACCATTGTAGGTTTCCATGAAAGTATCCTTTTTAAGCTGCTCATACTGTTTTATGCGCTCAAGTATCTGCTCCCTTTCAGACGAGAGAGTATCACGCCTGCTCACAAGATCATCAAGTCTTGCTTCAACTTCATCATATTCATCAATAGCACGCATGTTAACAGGTTCAAGGCGCTCCATTGCCCTTTCAATAGAAGCTATCCTTGTGCGCACAGTCTCATAATTAGGAACGTCCTCTGTTTCCTCAATACCACGCCTCTGGATCTCTTCGGTGAGGTCACTTACCTGCTCGTCAAGGGCTTCCTTTGTTGCATTAAGAGCCATCATCTGCCTGTTGCCCTCATCGAACCTGCCTTTGAACTTGTCGAATTCTTTCTTCAAAGCAACATGTTCATCATGCATACGGGCACGTTCCTGCTGCAACTCCTTAAGCTCGTCAGCAAGTTCCATTTCACGCTGCTGTTTCTCCTTAAGAGATACCTCAAGTTCAGTTATCTTATTCTTTAGCTCTGAAACACGCTGCTTGTGAGTGCTCTTTTTCTCATCCATAGATTTGATGAGTTCCCTGTTCTCTTCAATTTTATTAGATGCATAATTACGGTCAAGATTGAAAGCATTGAGAGTGGATTCGATATCCCTTACACGACCGTCCAGACGCCTGATCTCCTCATCGAGCTGTTCAGCCTGCCTGTTAAGTTCAGGAACCTCTGAACCTTCCAGTTTCTCTTCCAGAACCTCAATGTCCTTTTCAAGTGAAGCAACAAGTTCTTCCTGCTCCTGCTTCTTTGTGAAAGTGGCATCCATTTCTTCCCTTAGCTGCTTGCGGGCTTCCTCGATCTCTGCAAGTTCATGGCTCTTAGCCTCAATGAGCTGTTCAAGGCGCTCGCCTCTGCCTGATATTTCCTCAAGCTGCATCTGCTTCTTGGAGATTTCCTTATCATGCTCATGAATTTCACGGTTTATCTGTGAGATATGGCCTTCAACCTGATCCAGTTTCTTAATTGCATTGCTGCGCTTGGAATCAAGCTCGGTTATCTGTTCAGCTATCCTCACAAGCTTATCCTTTTCAGATGCTGCAAAGGAAAGACCGGCCTGCTGCTGCTGGGAACCTCCAACCATCGCACCGCTCTTCTCAAGAACCTCACCTTCAAGGGTAACCATGCGCAGGCCGCCCATCAGACGGCGTGCGTTCGTCAAAGTATCAACAATAAGAGTATCCCTGAAAACATACCAGAATGCGGACTCGAATTTCTTATCAAAATCAATAAGGTCGATTGCGTAACCAATAACTCCTTCCCTGTCAGTGAGATCCTTGTACGGCCTGCGTGCTTCCATTTTGTTCAGCGGAAGGAAAGTTGCCCTGCCTCCACGTCTCTGTTTCAGGAATGAGATAGCTCTTGCAGCATCCTCGTCATTCTCAACCACAACAGCCTGCATACGACCGCCGGCTGCAATTCCCAGTGCATTGGAATACTTCTGGTCAACACTACCAAGCTCTGCGATAGTTCCGTAAATACCCGGCAGACCATGGTGCTTCTTCTCATTCATTATCATATCAACTGATTTTGAATATTTACTATGGTCCTCGGCAGCTCTCACACGAACCTCGATCCTTGCATAATCATTCTCATGCTTGCGAAGCTCGTCCTCAAATTCCTTAACGATGACTTTCAACTGGGCACGTGTGAACTCAAGATCGTCCGTGTCCTTTGTCAGGGCATCGATCTTCTCATTGAGTTTATCAATATCATATTCTACGGATTTTGTGTCGCTTCCTGAAGATTCTGCCTTTGATTTCGCATCAGCGATCTCGCTCTCGATATCCCTTGCTTCAACAGACTTTCTTCTCTGGGCATCAAGCAGGCGGTCTTCCTGACGCATGAGCTCGTTTTTCTCATTCTTTACAGTTTCAAGCCGGGATTTTAGTTTACTTAACTCATCGCGGGTCTGGGCAAATTTAGCATCCACATCAGCGATCTTGCTTTGAAGGAGCATACGTTCGGTCTTGCGCTCAGACATCTCAGCAAGGATGCTTTCCTTACGCATTGTCTCTTCTGAGATCTTAGAATCCAGTTCCTCAAGCTTGCCTTTGATATCATCGATTTCCACAAAGGCTTTTCTTCTTCTGGATTCGACATCTTCCATTTCCTTTTCTGAGATCTCGATGGTGTCCATGCACCTTGAAACTTCACCACGGATGCCCTCAATGTCCTTTTTGATCTGGATCTGCTCATCTTCACCCATTCTCTGGATGTTAAGGGTCATTTCCTCAAGTTCCTGCTCAAGATTATCCACAGCAACTCTCCTGGCCTCAAGGTCAATTTCCAGTTTGGCAAGGACTTCCTCTTTTGCAAGAATATCGCCAGCAACATTTGTGAGTTCTACTTTGGCATCTTTCAGCTTTGCCAGCAGAACAAAGCCTTCAAACTTCATTTTCTCTTCTTTCAGAGACTGGTATTTAAGAGCCTGATCACGCTCGGTCTTTAGCTTTTCAAGCTGCTGACCAACCTCTTCGATAATGATATCGACCCTTTCAACTCTCTCACGCACAATCTCAAGTTCGCTGAGCGCCCTGTCCCTCTTGCTGTCAAATTCAGCAACACCGGCGATCTCATCTATGATCTTACGTCTCTCGCCTGCAGTCATGTTGATGATACGGGTAACGTCTCCCTGCATCACAACATTGTAACCTTCGGGAGTTACACGGGCCTTTGCGAGATAATTATGAACTTCGGTGAGGCTTACAGCCTTGCCGTTAAAATAGAAATAACTGTAATAACCGGAATCCGTTTCCCTGATCTTTCTTGTGATGGATATCTCATCCGCATCGTATGGCATTTCACGGTCGGTGTTATCGAAACGAATTGTGACCTGGGCAAAATCAGGTTTTTTGGAGCTTTCGCCATTGTAAATAAGATCAGTAAGTTTTTCAGCCCTCAGGGTCCTGGAACTTGAAAGACCCAGCACAAAGAGAATACCGTCTATTATGTTAGACTTACCACTACCGTTTGGACCGGATATCGTGGTGAAACCATCAAAAAAAGGTATCTTTACCTTTTTCCCGAAGGATTTGAAGTTTATAAACTCAAGTTCCTTTATATGCACGTGATTCCTCTGTTTTTATGAAAGGTCATTTTCTTCGTGTGGTGGTCATTATTACCGCATCTTCATCCTCACGAGCCTCAATGGAGTCGTAATCAGGATCATCATTGTTATTTTTAGTATTATCATTGCATGAAGCTGGCTTATCCTCTTCAGCAACGATATAATTGCAGGAATCTCTTTCCTGACGTGATGTCCTGTTGAGTCTCATCTTGCGCTCATCATCGGTTTCTGCAATGATATATTCTGACCTTGGCTCAGGCACAGGCATCTCAGGCTGTTTTACGGAAGGGACTTCCCTCACATTAAAACGCATATTTGATGATTGCTGAGAAGAAGTTTGCCTGGAAACGGACTCTGGTTCTGCAGACCTGATAGAAACTTTTGGATTTGACTGGCTTGTATACGATGCGGGTTCTTTAGGGACTGAAGGATTTGACGGAGGAACCATTGATGAAGGTGATACACTCTTGGGTTGAGAAACACTGGCTGAAGCTGAAACAGGTTTAGGTTCCGGCCTGTAAACTCTGGGACTTGAGTATTCAGCAGGAGCTGCCTCTGAAACGGGCTTTTCGACCCTGGGTGCCAGATTGGATGTTAGATCAGATGTGAGTTTTGACTCAACTTTCCTTTCTTTTGAAGCTGAAAGCTCTTTCAGTGACCTGATCATTGATTTCTGGTCAAGGAGCTCATCCATTATCCCGTTAAGATTGCTGCTTAATGACTGGAACTTGCTTTCAAGCTGACTGATACGATTGTTAAAATCAAGGTCGTTCTTAAGATCACTTCTGATCTCACGGAGTATAGACTCCCGGAGATTGGTTTTAATATCGTCTAATTCTGCTTCTTTTTCCTTGAGCTGCCGCTCAAGGCGTTCAATGACAAAGTCCCTGTTTTCAGTGTTCATGAAAAGCCTCGCAAATCCATTCAGTCCCTCATCGCTGTTACGCGAAAATACCACGTTAATATATGAATAAAAGTATAATATACCTTATGGTTGTCTCTTGTATTTTATTCAAGCAATAAATAATTATTTAATTTGACCTGCGTTTTGCGTTTAAATGAACTGTTTTACTGGCAGTTTACCGGGCAAATATGGCAGAATTGTTCGTAATAGGATCTTTTTCAACTGCAAATACGTGGTCTGCAGAATCTATCAGCGACTCGTCGTGGGATACAATGAGTATCTGAGCAACCCCTATATCCCTCATCATGTCAACAAGTTTGATGAGCTGGTGAACATGTCCACGGTCAAGGAAAACCGTCGGTTCATCCATAATAAGCGGAGGAAGACCTTCCCCTGCATGTGTAGAACTTCCGAGGGACAGCAGGCGATAGATAGCACAACGAAGCACCAGGTTAAAGAGTGCCCTCTCGCCACCGCTGAGAAGTTTTGGTTCAAGCGCAGTTCCGTCCTTCTCAAAAACAGTCAGATTGTAATCAGCATCCAGCGTCACATGAGAATACGCATTATTGGTATACATGAACGTGAATATCTCATTGATAAGCGTATCAAGCGTCTGGATGTTACTGGAACGTAAATGGGCCCGGATACGCATATACATACTCTCAAGGTTTTCAGCATCCGAATAAACAGCCCGCAGATAATCACCTTTATTCTGAAGCACCGCCAGACTCTTCTTCATATCTGAAAGTCTCTTGCGATCATTTTCAGCCATACCGGCTTTCTTCATGACCTCATCCTTTTCTAGCTTCAGCTTATCGATCATGGAATTGATGTTCTCAAAAGCAGTAGTGTACTTCTTACTAAGGATTTCCAGTTCCTTCCTGTTGAACTCGCCAATACTCTTATCAATTTCAGCAAGAGATTCTTTCTTTTCACCCACCTGAGCTTCAAATAAAGAGATCATTTCCTGAATGCCTTTTATTTTATCATTCATCTGCACGATCTCAGAGTCTATCTTCTCCGATTCACCCAGAGATTTCTGCATTTCCCTTAGCAAACCAAGGTTTCCAAGAACAGATGCATGCTCTTTCTGGATTGTCTCTTCATCCTGTTTTATCTGCTGAATTGTAGATCTGGTTCCTTCAAGAGTTTTCTCCAGAGACTCTTTACCAGCCAGCAGCTCCTTTATCCTGCCCTCATCATCCCTGATGCGAAGCTGGTACTCCTCAACTCTTTTCCCGTCACGCTCAATAGCTTCCTTCTCAGCTCCTATATCACGAAGAACAGCATCAATATCTGATTTACAGCTTCTTGCAGACTTTATCTTCTCAACCCGTGCTTCGGTTTCAGTCTGCTTGACCTGCAACTGCGAAAGCTCAGTTTCAAGCTTTACCAGCGCATCATCATCTGAAACCGTGGACTGTTCCACACAGGAACCTTTCAGCTCCTGACCACATGTAGGACATTTTCCTGCTTCCAACAGCTTTTTTGATTTTTCGAGTCGGGATTTCAGTTCTGATATCTTTACCTTCAGTTCGGACTGCTGACCATGGAAACGTTTCTGCTGGTCGTTTACAAGATCCAGCACATCATCGATATTCTCAAGTTTCTCAAGGCTGAATCCCAGGGAAGAAACTTTAGAAACGATCTCCTTGCGAGTGCTCTCAAGCTCAGCGATCTTTAGTTTATGAGCTTTGGTTTCAGTATGAACAGATTCGATTCGAGACCCGGTCTCCTTCATCCCGTCCTCAAGAGCCTTTAACTGTTTTTCAGCATCCTTTACCGATTGACCCATATTGAGAAGGTCTTTCTCAGAAACGGCGTTCTTACTTTTCACTTCAGCCAGCCGGTCTCGAACAGAACGCTCCTCGTCATCTGTTTTAGCTACAAGTGAGTCTGCATCCTTTGGATCCACACCAAGCTTTGACCCTATCTCAGAAACCCTTGCTTTTTTCATTTCAAGAGCTTCCCTGCGTGAGCGAATGTCCTTTGAAAGCGTATCAATTGTAACGAATGACCGGGACTTGCGTTCCGTTAGCTCCTTTATCTGCTGTTGTACAGCTTCCTTTTTGGAGGAAAGCTCACTTAATTCTGACAACTTCTTTGCAACCTCGTCAATAAGACTGCGTGCCTGGTCTCTTTTCTCATTCAGGGAAGAAGTTTCCTCATCGATCTGCAAAGACCTTGTTCTAAGAGATGCCAGTCTTCCGCTTGGGTCTGAATCCTCAATTAGCTGAATCTCGGAATTCTGTTCCTTTATCCGCCGTTCATTGTCTCTCTGGTGTCTCCCCACACCGACCCTCGCACTTGAAGCTCTCTCCCTGTATTCTTCCAGTTTTCCAAGTTGCAGCAGGTCATCGATCATTTTCTGGCGGTCTTTTGGTTTGGAATTGATGAGTACATCGATCTCGCCCTGCCTGATGTAAACACAGTTCCTGTAAGCCTCTTCATTCATATTAAGAAGAGAGTTTACTGCTTCATATGTACGGGAAGCCTGATCGAATATAATTTCACCATCCCTCTTGAAGACGGATTTCGTATTGGAAGCACGTCCTTTTTCAGGGTCGTTCCTGAAAGACTGCTCCACTGAATAATTATGACCGTTCTGCTCGAACTCAAGCAAAATTGATGCCTTAGAAGCGCCTTTTGTAATGATATCAGAAAGAACGAATTCCTTGTCCAGTGTCTTGCTCCCGAAAAGTCCAGTAAAACATGCCTCAAGAAGACTGGATTTCCCGCTCCCGTTCACACCTGATACCACAGTGACACCATCCTTAAAAGACAGGTCAAGCTCCTTGTAGCTCCTTATATTCTCAACTTTCAGGCGTTTAAGCATCACAGGTAATCACCCAGGTTGTACTGTCGTGGTTTATGGGCATCCTCGTCCTTCTTTTTCTCAACAGACGGCTTCTTTTCAACTTCTTTTGGCACACCAACATCCTCATCATCTGATGTTAGCGGTTTTTCGTTACCGCTTTCATAAGTTATTTTTTCTTCTTCCATAGTCTGAGAAGAAGCTTCATCGTGTTGTTCAACTTCAGAATAAGAAACATGATCTCTGGCCGGATCTTCATCCGCAGACTGTAACTCATTTTCACCAGAGTTATCAGAAACCGACTCAGAAACCGGCTCAAAAACGGGTTCATTCTCAGATTCACGAGCAGATTCGCAAACAGGTTCAGAAACCAGTTCATCAATCGGAGCTGAAACCGGAACAGGATTTGTAAAATCTATCTTTTCCAGAAGCTCACCAAGTTTAAGTTCCGCCTCATCTCCCATTCGGGTCTTGGCTATCTGGGAATCCCTTATCATATCATCAAGGAGCAAGCCGCCGGATGTGAGATTCATTTTCCTTATCTCTTCCTTGATAACATCATCGGGGTCTGAGAAGACAACTTTCAGAGTAGGATCGTTCAGAGTGTCAACTCCTGCTCTCATGTCCTTAATTCCGGGAACAAGAGCGCCTCTTGATAATAGGAACTTCTCTATTTCACTGAAATCAAGCCGGGCTTTCACATCACCTGAAAGCTCAACGAACACGACCTTATCATGAATATCGTGTTCCATAATAGCGTTAAAAACATCTTCAAGGGCATTAGGGCCTTCATTCACATTTACTGGAATGAACAGGAAATCACGGGTTTGGATGATCCTTTTGCTGATCTCAATACCGCTGTCCCTTATCGTGACTATATTATAAGACCTGGGGTCACGTTCGGATGTGCTGTTCCTTTCCGTACTTCCGCAGTAGGTTACCCATGTATCATCCACCTTGACGATCTCAGCCTTGTGATTATCACCAAGAAGTACCGCATGAATATCAAAAGGAATCTTGTCAATCACTTCTTTTATGTCCCAGTCACCGAATGAGAATGGGTTAACGAGCTGATGCATCACAAGCAGATTGTAGCGTGCATCAGTTGCTTTGTCATCGAATATGGAATAATCAAATAATGGGATCTTTGTCTTTGCCACACTGTCGATGCCGTATATAGCCGAATCCGCAAGCCTGTAAGCCTCATTTCCAAGTCTTGTTACAAGCCCGAGGCTGCTGTAAAGATCGAGCCATTGGGTATTCTGCTTGCTCTCGTGGTTCCCGACTATGGCAAGTAGCGGGATGCCTGCATTTTTCAGCCTTGAGAAAAGTCCCATAGCATCAAGAATATCATCCAGTGTGGGGTTGCGTGAATCGAACAGGTCGCCTGCATGTATCACGGCGCCCACACTCATATCAATAGCATCATCCACCACAGCAGAAAAAGCATTAAGAAAATCCTTCCGGCGCACATCGCTATGATATTGCCGGTATCCAAGATGTGTATCCCCTGTGTGGATTATCCTTATCTCATCCATCAGGGGTTATGATATGTTTCATTTAGTTTTAATTGTTTGGGGTCAGATAATCCAAGTATAGCAATATATTAATATTATATTACTAATATACTGTTCAACAATTGCGCATAACGTGCTCAGAGGCGCATTTATGGATAATAACGGACAGATAACCATCGATTACCTTATAGGGATAATCATATTCCTTTTCGCTGTCCTCTTTATATTCAATTACACTTCCGGAATATTTGCGCCATTTCACTCAAATTCTGATGAGATAACATTAATAGCCGACAGGACATCCACCGCACTGGTTGAAAAGATCCTGAGTGAAGGTGACGAAACTGTACCCAACTTACTGAACAAAGCAAAAGTTGAAACTTTTTTCATAGAACTTGATACAAATTACGAGCCTACAGTAGATCATCTTGGTCTGACAGGTTCATATCTGAGATATGATTTCAACGTAACACTGGAAAACAACACAGCTCTAACGAACGTAGCCGGGAAAGTTATTCCTCCGGGTGTCAATGTAGGCCAGACAAAGAGGATAGTCCTCATTAAAAATGATGCCACAGGCGGAACAGAAACTGCCATAATGTCATTCAGGGTGTGGTAAAATGACAGGGAAAAAACAGATTCTCAAACCTGATGCAAAAGCCCAGATGCATACGCTGGAAGCAGTGATGGCAGCACTCATAATGATAGGGGTCATCGTTTTTGCCGTTGAGGCTACTTCCCTCACACCACTTACATCATCAACAGCCAACGCACACATAGAAGCTCAGATGCAGACAATTGGACAGGACATGCTCAACGCCCTATCCTATGCACCCAATGGACATGACTCTGCCCTGAAAAGAGATGTAATGAACTGGGACGGAACTGAATATGTATGGAACGGAACGGCATACGAATCACGGATGTCAACTAATGCTACCCTAACGAACAGTAATCTTGCCGATATGTTTGCCTTTGTAACAATTCCCAGAGGAATTGCACACAATATCCATTTCACATGGATAAATGAGGATGGAGTATCAATAGCAAGACCTTACATATACAACGGAGATCCTTCGGATAATGCAGTAATTATATCAAAAAAGGTTGTCCTTTCAGATTACGAAGTTGGCAACGTATCATCGTTTGCAGCAAACACCGGCATTCCTGACATTGATAATAGCACCGCTTTTTACAATATAGTCAATGTGAAAATGACATTATGGAGAATGTGATCACGTTGAGCGGCAATAAAAAAATGATATCAGATGACAATGCACAACTGCTCCTTGTTGCAGGGTTTGCCGTAGGCGTGGGCATAATAGTCCTTACGATCATGCTGAACAATGTGATATATGCCAGCAATGTCGCCTCAGAAGCGAGCATTGACACATCACGATATGACATTGCAAATGCGGCCCAGATGACAACAGAAGCATACGAAGACGCATACAGATATGCTACAACAAATGGAAGTTTCAACAATACTAAATTTGAAACGTATCTGGGATCATACTCTGAGCTTGCCGCAAAGAACTTTGCAATGTCCGGATTCACTTTCAAGTTTAAGAATAACTCATTGAATGATGCATACTTCACCCAGAACGGCCTTTCAGATGGAAGAGATGACTGGACCATCATAAAGAACATCAATACAACCGATAATTTTGTAGTTGAGATCCCGGATGTATCGAGCCTTGGAGACAGTTCTGACAGCCTTATGATATCGGTAACGAACAGTTCCGGACTTCTGTGGTCACTTGAGATATACAACTCAAGCGGAACCATAAATATCACAGTCTCAGACCACTCTTCTGTGATTGGGACTTACACAACATCCAGCCATATTAATGTCACTGGAGACAGAATTGATTTTGCCACACCTGCGACCTTTAATTTTAATAGCCTGACAGACGGAGGAGATTACTCCATCAATATCCGCAATGGAAGCAGTGCAGTTGGTTATTGCCGCTTTGCAGGGGACCAGACATCAGGAGACCCCTATGTATTTGCAAGGTACTGGGTTGCCAATCCTGGCATCGAAATGACCTCCAGTGAAATGAGAATTGTCCGCAGGATGCCGGTATCACTGCCAGGGAGGAGCATCTCATGATCAGGAACTTTGCTGATGACGAGAATGCAGTATCCATATCAGTTGGATTCATACTGACATTTACAATAAGCGTTCTAATGATAGTAATGGTCCTGAATTCATTCTATTCCCTGATGAACGATGCTGAACAGACGGTCATGCATGATGAGTTCGAGATACACGGAAATGATATCGCGGTACGGATAGCGACCATTGACACCATGGTTGGAGCCATGACCGATTCCGGAGCTTCTGTTGAAGAGATACAATATGAGTTTTACATGCCACCAAGAATTGCAGGTAAACCGTATTCTGTAGAGCTGGATAATTCTACCGCAGACATAGTGTTCATTTCGGAAAAAAAAGAGCGAACACAGGTAAAAGTACCATATTTCGCAGAAAATACCGTGGTGTCTGCAACCACTGTGGAAAGCATAAAAGGCAACTTTGTGATCACCTACGATCCTAAAACAAACATCATAACGATCTACTGAAAACTACTCAATACTGAAAATTACTGAAATACCGGGATTTAAGAGATGAGAGAAAAGAAAAACCTGTTCCAGACCGAAGATGCTGTGTCGGAAGTTGTTGATTTCAGCATCACACTTGGAGTCATGCTCCTTGCAATTGCAGTGATAGCACTTGCAGGATACCCATTGGTCCAGCACATGAAAGAGAACGGGCATATGGAGAACATAAAACAGAGCTTTTCGGTACTTACGCCCAACATGAACAAAATAGTGTTCGCAAAAGCTCCATCCCAGTCAGTGGAACTGAAACTCTACGGTGGAACGGTTTACGTGACCGGCAACAGTTATATGAATGTCAGTATGGAACACTGGAATGAATCTTCCTCTTCTCTTGAAAAGACATCATACGAGAGACAATTGCGTATGATAGAGAACCAGTACATAGACACTTCAGTTGCTTACGAAAATACTGGTTCATGGGTAAAATACCCACAGGGAAAAGCGCTGATGATATCAAAGCCTGTTTTTGCATATGACAATAATTCCCTGATAATTCCTATGGTAACCATCACAGGTTCAAAAGGAACATCGGGATCCGGGCTCATCCGCATAATATCGGATGGCGGGCAGCTTGCAATTGAAACATACACAAATGTCTCAAAAGTAGAGATAACGATGTCCAGCGAATACTATGAAGCATGGGACAAATATTTCCAGGAAACGCTGGACATGACCACCACATCTGTAAACACCACGACCCGGACCATTTACGTGGAAAAGAGCTACAACCCCAACATAGACGTGTTCATTATGGTGTCACCCATGAGTGTGACAGTGGAATGATAATACAAAGAAAACGAGGCAGGAGAAACACATTATGAGAGATATTGTCAGGTCTGAAATAGCAGTATCATCGGTTGTCGGAATGGTAATGATACTGGCACTTACTATCGCTTCTGTAAGTGTGATCTTCCTGTATGGGGTTCCTACTATCTATGATATGGAGGACATGGCAAATGCCCAGAAAGCTGAGCAGGCATTCACAGTGCTTGACTCCAGAACAAGTAAGGTAGCCCTGGGAGAATCCCCAAGCCAGACCACAACTCTTTCCATGATGGGAGGAAAACTGGAAGTAAATGGCAATAATGAATCCTACAATGAAAGCCAGATAGTCATAATCTCAGTGGATATTGATGCTGCATGGTATAACAGTTTCAAGCAGAACAGATACATGTGGCAGGGATGGAAGAATTACGTTGCAAATCCCGGCATGAACGAGTTCAACGCATCTATGGGAAGTATAGTTTACAGAGATGATGACAGAGTAATAGGATATGAAGGCGGAGGAGTATGGTCAGTTTACCCTTCAGGAAGATCTGTTATGATCTCACCTCCTGAGTTCCATTACAATGGTGAGACGCTCACGCTGCCGATAATGAGAATAGAAGGAAATGAGCTACACAGCGGGAAACAGGACGTTGATATTACTGTTAGTTCAAACAATATGCCGGTGGTGCTATATCCTGACCCTTATTCGGACTCAAGAAGAACGAATCCGCTTACATCTGACAAGGTGATAATCTACATCAAGAGTGATTTCTATCACGCATGGGCAGAGTATGCGAATACACTTGCTTATGCCACTGCCACTACTGATGACGGAAACAAGACTGCTGTGATCGAACTGGAGGTCATACCTGCAATGGGAAAAGACACACTTAAGACTGCTTTTAAAGTCGGCTCTGTAAATCCTTACAACCCGGAACCTATCTACAATTTCTCTTTTGACCTTGAAGCCAGGGCATCTCAGGGACTGAATCCAAGCAATTACCAGATAACTGCTACATCCGGTACAAAGACCCTTACGTATGTTGTCGCAAAAAAGGGTGGTGCTAACCAGCTATTGGTCGATGTTGAATATGAGGATACTTCTGTAGGCAAGGTAGAAACATGGGAGCACAATAGTATTTTTGTAGTGAACGGTGCAAATGCAGATCAATCATCCACTGTAGACCTGCTTTCAAAAACCTACACACTGGAATATGATGAAAACAGCGATTTTTCATGGGACAATGATTCATCTATCAGCCTCGGACCAAATGTAGATTACTCTAATGGAGATATTATGCCACTCTACAATCTGACACAGCATTATATGAAACTGATAACAATGGACGGTTCTGTGGTATTTAACCTTCAGCAGCCGGGACATTCTGACCCGGTGGATTACGATGAATCAACTCTTACACTATACTATGACGGAATGCCCGGAAGTATAACTTACCTCCACGTAAGCAGAAATGATCTTGTGGTAAACCTGAACTAGAACATGTCAAATACATGACAATGTGCGCATGTGCACATATTCAACTGTATAGCTTTTATTTTAACAAATTGTTTTTATATTATATATCTCATATATTGTCTAAATGATGGATGAAAAAGGTCAAATTGCGGTTGACTTCCTTCTAGGCATATCGTTATTTCTCATTGCTCTGACATTCACAGTACAATTTATTCCGGGCATGTTCATGTCAGGCTCAGCGGGTGAGAGTAGTCTGGACTATACTGCATACCGCACGGCTACTGTTCTTGTTGAAGACACAGGATGGTGGGCAAATAATACGGGCAGCAGTGGCACTGAATGGGAAAATTATCCTGTAGGGGACATCAGGAGAATAGGACTTGCAGTTGACGATGACCCAAGTTCAAAGCTCACAAACACCCCGAACATCATTTCAAGAAACAAGACACTGCAAATGATGAATGTTGATGAGGACAGACTCATTGAGATGCTGGGACTCTACAAAAATATCGATGACACTCTTTTTGCCTATGGTTACAATATTTCATTAATACAGGATGGAAATATCCTGATGCTAAACAATACAAGCATCGTAAGAGGACAGGTACTTCCTGAATATCAGGAGTCAACAAAGATCACACGCATAGTCCTGATGGAAAAAGGCACCATTGCAAGCTTCACAGGAGATGAAATTACAAGTGAACTGGCCAATAAAGCCACCATCAATATAACCGGTCCTTTTGTGGACAATATCACTATTCAGCTCAGTGGCCTGAACCTCAGCACACCTGCAATGTTCCTTAATGCAAGCCTTGGCGGGACTACGTTGACACAGCCATCAAATTATACTATATGTAAAATGGATGGATGGGATAAAGAATCATTCAACGGTTCGTTGTCTTCAGGAGACATCCTTTCCTTTAATTTTGACAAAGAGCTTTTCAGCTCATCTACTGAATACAGACTTGACCTTGAATTCAGGAATGTTACACTGCCCACACCGGGACCTCCTTTTACTAATTACAACGATGAGAACAGCACACATTACGAGCCTGCGTACCTTGTTGTGGAGGTTTGGGAATGAACGATAAAGCACAATTACATACCCTGGAAGGACTTGGTGCAGCTGTCCTGATGACACTTACAATACTTACTATCACGCAGAGTACCATGATAGTCACACCCCAGAACGAGCTTGCAATTGATGTGCATCTTGAGCAGATCAGTTCTGACGCGCTCACAGTCCTGGACATCAACCCTGCTGATTCTGACCAGTATAACCTGACTGAATGTATAGCAAGCTGGGATATGACCGAAGCAAGTTATCCCGGTTATATGACGGGTAATCTGGATGAGCTGGATGCCGGACTTCAGTATCTTTTGCCGGACATATTGTACAATGTCGATCTGGCATACGTAGAAAACAGCGGAGAACTGAAAGTTGACAATGCTATCATCAAAGGTCCACCCTCAAAGAACGCAGTGGTCACCAGACATTTTGTAACGCTTACAAATGCGACTGTATCTGAAATGGGAGGCGGCTGGAATCTTGGAGATACTGAACTAAGAGTAGTTGAGGTGAGGTTGACAACATGGAAAGTCTGAGAAAAGATACAAAAGGACAATGGATCGCACTTTCAGGTCTTGTCATATCACTTATACTCATAGGACTTGCCGTTCTGGCAAATCAGGCGATCCTTGCAGGATATCACTCATCCAATGCAGCCCTTGAATTCCCGAAAGAGAACATCAGGGAACTTAACCTGCATACACGCGACAACACCCGGATTATCAGGGACATGTCATTTTACATGAACAGCACAACTAACGAAACAATTCCTATCGCCTTTGAACAATTGTTTGAGAATTACAGCGTGCAAATGCAAAAGCTCTATGCAGTGCACGGAGAAGTTGTGGATGTCACACTTGTGTCAATAAATTCCACAAGCGGGAATTATACAATGGATGATATTGACATGATACTTGTGAATATCACCTACGATGATGGAACAACTCGTTATGTAGCTGAGCCGGAACTTATCGAGGTGAAGAAATGAAACGGTTCTTTGCTGATGATAAGGGAGTTTCGCTCCTGTTCGAATACATCCTGTTTTCCCTGATATGTATCGGATTCTTCATGATAGTGAGTGTCAACTCTGATGAGATATTCATGCAGGCACCAAAAGAAGTGGTCATGCAGGATGAGATGAGTGACATTGGGAATATGATGAGCACAATGATCACAGATATGTATCTCATCCTCCCGGCAAATGGAAGAATTGATACAGAATATAACATCCCTCCTAAAGTAGGCACTGAGACGTACATAATCGAGGCAGATGTTGATTCTGCGAGCGGCCAGATAATAGAGGTAGTTTCATCAGATACCGGAAAGAAAGTAAGAGTTACAATCGCTGGAATTGGTAATACCATGTCGATCGAAGGGACTGTAACAAGTAGTTCAACAAACCACATGATCAGTTATGACTCGAGAAGATAGAAGGAATGCAGCAGTTTCTGAAACACTTGGATATATCCTTTTGTTCGGAATCGTAACCCTGTCCATGGGAGTAATCTATGCAATAGGATACCCGGCACTGCAGACAAATATGGACGCAAATGTATTTGAAAGTGCAGAACAGAATTTCATTGTCCTGCAAAGCAATATGGAGAGGGTGGCCTTTGACCAGACACCTGTTAAAGTACTTAAATTGAAACTCCAGAGCTCTTCTATAGGAGTTACCAACGAGTCATCCATATCTGTAACTACAAGCGACGGTTCATCGTGGAACTATTCCACGGGAGAGATTGTATTCTCAAAAGATGAGAAGACAATAAGCTATGAGATGGGAGGCGTTTTCAAGAAATACCCTCGTGAAGCCACGGTCATGGTATCTGAGCCACCCATATATGTCACTTCTTTTGAAAATACCAGTGTGACAAACATAGGCATTGTGTCTGTAAGCGGTGATTCCCAGATATCAGGCAAAGGAATTGCAACCATCAATCTCAGACACAACTCAAGCGGCATGTACATGAGCCCGACAAAAACCAATGTCAGTGTGGACATATACACCAATCATCCATTCAAATGGGAAGAATATCTCGAAGAGATGGGATTCAATGTAACAAGCACATCTCCCAGTGTATCTGCACACATCAACAATACGATGCTTATTATGAGCAATCATTCTGTAGATGTTGATATCTATTAAGCAGGAAAATTTATCTTAAACATTTGATCCGGTTCAGGTTGTGAACCGGATACTCTTTTTACAATCTTAACAGAATTCTCAGGTTTTGCTTTTGAATTAATACTGACTTTTTTGGACTTACTTAACTGACAGCACCCTTTTCGAAACATCAAATTATCCACCATAGGATAACGTACTCATGGAGAAAACAAGTGGTGGCGAACTTAGAGAACTTAAATGAATTTGGGAGATATAGAATTCCTGTTTATTATGAGGAACATAAACTCTACTCTTTTTCAGTTCCATAAAATCAGCCGATAAACAAAAACCAAAGTAACCATCCGCCGAAGGCGGCACGTTCCGATGCTGCTATACAGAAAACAATCCCGAAGAGTAGTGTATGTCTGCTGATGATTCTACTGGATACTCGTAAAGAAAGTACAATGTATTAATGCAGATTCTTTTGTATTGTCTTGTGGGAAAACGCCGGCTTCGCCGGACCCTCAGGGCTCGCTCAAGTTATTCATGACCGACGACAGATCAGTTACAAAACTTCCTAAAGTTGTATTGTGAAGATTTCTACAGAACCAGAATTAGAATACAAATAAGAAAAATAAAGATGCTAAGGTTATCCCTAAGCATCCGGACAGATTCAAATCAATCTGCAACTGAGGATCAGCTAATACTGATCGTTCCCTTTGGTCTGACAGCCAGCACATCCCTTGCTACAAGCATATTACTCTCGTTGTGTATTTGATAAGCATATGCAGTGATATAAGTTCTTCCTGCAATATTGCTTGTAAAGTTCACTTTATTTGAACCTACCACAGTTACATTGATAGGGTTTTCATAGATTCCCGGATAATCCTTGTTCTCAAAATATCCAATATTACTGTAAAGATACACATATGCAGAACTTGTATTACCCTGTATATCCGAAACTGATAGGTTCAAAGTTGTGGAATTGCCTACCAACATGATGTGATCCTCTGGTAGCATATCAAAATTCCCAAGTCGGATTACATTTAAAGTAAGATTTCCACCGCCACCAAAGGAGATACTTCCGCCACCGCCTACAACTACAGTTATGTTTTCACCACTGAGATCGGTGTATGTCACAGTAGATGTTGGCAAAATGATAGGCACATATCCCCTACCATCCACTTTCATCTGGTACCAGACTCCCCATTTGTCGCCCGGTCCCATGTTTGGCAACTGCCATTCCAGTATAGATGTTGTACCGGATGTCGTAATGGCAGGTTCAGCATTTCCGGTTGAAGGAGCTGTTGGTGTTGCAAAGTACGTCAAATTACCTGTCGTAGAGTTAGTGCTACCTGACTGATAAGTTGCTTTTGAAACTGCAAGAGGAGTTATGTAATTATATGGCACACGAATATCCAGAACCGGGCCGCCTGCAGAGAAATTCGTTATCTGCATTGCAATTCCCTGGAAGATATCCTTCAGGACACTGGAGTTAGGTGCGAAATAATATTCTCCGCCGGTTATAGTTGCGATCTCCTCAAGGATAGGATCTACATCTGCTTCACTGTTTCCGAATCCTACGGTATAGATAACTGTGTTGTTATCCCTGGCCTTGTAGGCTTCCTCAAGCAATGAATGGTAACCTGCATTATCAATTCCGTCTGTCATGATAACTATGGTAGCATTACCATTGACTGATGACAATTCATTGTTAGCCAGATACAGACCTTCATCAATTGCTGTAAGTCCGTCGGCGGTTATTGTGTCAATTGCATTTTCCAGGTGTGCCAGAGAATCATTTTCAAATGTTGAGGTTACACTACCTGTCCACTGGTTCCATGAAACAGGAGTTGATACCGGTGTCTGGTCACTGTCACTGAAGACTATATCAAAGCACTCATAGTATCTGGTGGATGAAGTTTCAACCTCGGTAACAATATCCCAGGAAGAACCGTCCCATTTCTGGATGTTAAGATCATCGCTTCCATCTGATGTCATAAGGAAGATACCATCAGATGAAGGATCAGGGGTCAACTGGACCCATCTGGTATAACCACTGCTTCCTATGACACTTGCTGAAGATTCCGAGCTCCATGAGCTTCCATCCCATGTTCTGTACTTAGGAACAGGGTTGCTCTCACCCCATACAATGATACCTGTGCCACTGCTAGCTTCAAAAGCAACATCAACAGATCTTCGGCTGTACTCATAGACATCTGTCTCTACTCTCTGAGCGGTCTCCCAGGAGGAACCATCCCAGTCAGTGACATAAATATCATATGACCTGTCTTCTGTGGCCAGGAGGATCCTGTCGGAGTTAGGATCTGCTGCCATCTTCACCCAATAAACATAATCTGAATAAGAATACATGTTCGTCTCTGAACCCCACGAACTGCCACTCCATATGCGATATTTAATGTGGCCATCATAGTCAGCCCATGCAACTATTGCCCTTCCGGAATCCTGTTCATACATTACATCGAAACACTGGTAGCTTTCAATAACAACATCATCTGTCAATTCTATCTGGTCACCCCAGGAAGAACCGTCCCACACCTGAGCACAAAGGTCATACTTGTCATCCAGTGTTACAAGAACCATCTCATCAGAGTTTGGATCTGCTTCGAGTCTGACCCACCTTACATCTCCTTTTCCTTCATTGTTACTGTATACAAGAGACTCTGAACTCCATGAAGAACCGTCCCAGACACGATATAGCGGAACACCGTCATTCTCATTCATGTCCATGTAAGCTATGATAGCATCTCCTGATACCTGTTCATATTTCAGGTCAAAACCTCTCTGTCCGTAAGAATCAAGATTGCCTGAGAGCTGGTTTACAGTTCCCCAGGAACTGCCGTCCCAGACCTGGACATTGACATCATAACTGTTATCAGAGGTTGCCATTATGATCTCTGAACCTGTTGGGCTTGATTCAAGGACCAAGAATACAGGACTTGCACCAACATAATTGGCAGAGCCTTCTAAAGACCATTCAAAACCATCCCATGTACGGACCTTTGGAGTACCGCCACCGCCGCCAGCATCGTAATAAGCTGTCATCACAGTGTCTATCTCTGTTGTGGTAACATTGACAGTGAACCTTGTATCTGCCTGGGCTCCAGCGCCTTTGGAGACATCGATGTTGTAGGTCTGTCCTGCAGAAAGCATTGATGAGACTTCACATGAACTGGTTCCTGTTGCTGATGACAGAGCATCAATACCATCATAGAGAGAGACATTTACGGTATTGGAATCGTCCCATGATACGTTGAATATGTAATAAGCATCTGTATCCGGTGTGAAATAACCTACCCATGTACTGTTAGCCAGCACATAACTTGTCTGGCTGTCACCTGAAACTACATCTTCAAAACTGTAAAGTGCAAGTCCTGCCTTGTCACCTCTTGATTCATCAAAGCTTGACATGAAGGCATGTGAGGACAACTGTGTTGCACTCTTTTTATCGATGTAGGTTGTGACGGTGAAATCCTGTGAAGAACTTCCCATTACAGTGACTGTCCAGTTACCTTTTTCTACCGTATCCAGATCGTCATCTGGATAAATGTAAGACAATGGATGGATCCATATATATTCGGAAGTGTCATCTGGATAGTAACCTGTGGTATTGTCATTCGGACCATAAACTGTTCCGGAAGGACTTGTCAATTGAAGAGAGAGATCATTACTACTGTTATCCCAATCGAGCTGAACCTTCAGATCATTTATGGTTTCGTTGATGAATATTGTATTCTCATAGGGTTCCATCAGATCAAATGAACAGTCATATCCACTTCCATCCAGATCAACTTCAACAGAATATGAATGAACTGTATTTCCGTTCCAGATTATTTCTACATTCCGTACAGCATTATCATAACCACCGCCATGGATTACTGAGTAATAATCATAGAATGAAACGGTATTGCTTTCTGGTTGAACATAGCTGGATATATCGTATTCATAATCTTCCCATTGTGCATTGATACCAGTATTTGATGATGGGATCAACACAAAATTATTACCATTCACCTTTACAAGACATTCTCCCAGATTTCCGTCAAACACCGTATCCAGATCATATCCTTCAAACCTGAGTGTAACATTGTCTACAGAAGATGGAGTGGAGAGTGAACCCTGGAATGTATAATCATAAGGTGTGAAACCCTCAACACCATACTCGATCTCGGATACATCGTAATCGCTAAGTTCCTGAGAGATAGTAGCATAGATCTCGCTCAGATCGGAACTGCTCGGTGCGTTGTAGTAAGTACCGCCTGTCTCTGAAGCTATATGACGCAGTAGTGCCTCATCAAGACTGCTTCCAAGACCTATTGTATAGATGATCACACCATAGGTGTTTGCATATGCTATGGCATTCTCACCATCCATATCAGTGCCTGCATTCGTTTCACCATCGGTCAGAACGATCATTACTTTTCTGGCACCTGAACGTCCGTGGTTTATCAGAAGATCATTTGCATCCGCCATACCTTCACCCATTGCGGTTGAACCGCCATCTGTAATTGAATCGATGGCGCTCTTCACGGATACTTTGTTGTCATATGCATTGAGCAGTGTCATATCTTTGTTAACACCGCTTGAACTTGCAAATGATACAATACCAACCTCTGAGTTTGAGACAAGATTATCAGTGAATTCTTTTGCTGCATTCCTTGCGTCCTGAATAGGTGTACCTGACATACTTCCGGAACGGTCAATTACAAGAACAACGTCCAGAGGACTTCCTGCATAGTAGTCAGGGTCCATACTACCTGAACGGTCAAGCACAAGCATTGCACTTGCTGCTGGCCTTACAATAGGCAGCTCACCCTCTATAGAGATCACAGTAGTAATATTGACGATAGAACCGGAGTTTACTGATGTAGGTCGGACATTCAGGCTCACACTAAGGAAAGGTTCTGCTTTGACACTGATGTTTGTGGACAATGTCAGATTTCCACTGGTTGCAAGGACAGTGGTATTGCCTGAAACGTTTCCTGTAAACACACCATAGATACGACCTTCAGAATCTGTTGTTGCATTTATGAGATCTGTATCATTATAACCTGTGATAGTAAGCGTTCCTACGGATGTATTTGTATTGTTGAAAAGGACATGGATGTTTGGAAGTGAGTGACCCCATTCATCAAGGGCAACCAGTGTCATGTTAGCGTTATGGTTCCCATTCAGATCTTGGGAAAGTACTGCACTGGGGTTTGCGTATAAGTCCATTGAATCAAGAGGACCTGCTGTGAAATGAAGAGATGTACTGTTTGTGAAATTCGTAAGACCTGATTCGTTCCTATAGGTCGCAGTTACTGAAAGAGACTCAATATAAGGTGTTGGCCCTACAACTGTGTTTGCACGTCCCTGACTGTTCAGCGGCACCAGCACAATCGTTCCACTATCTGTTCTGAACTGGACCTGCTCTTTGATAGGAGTTGAAAGAGGCAATATAGGATTCATGAATTGGTCAACCGGCCTTCCTGAAAGTGTGTAAGAATCCTCATTGTTCGAATACGCATATTCCGGGGTGTAACTCAGGAAGAAGTTGCGAATAATGTCTGCAGTACCTGTAATTGTTACATTGTGCTCCAGTGACGTATTCAGGACATTGATGGTGATAACATTCCCTCCTGCCCTTTTATCGGTTGTGAATGTGTTTGGAACTATACCGCTTGAGTCTGTAGTTCCGTTATAATATGCCAGATGTGCTGAATTATAGACGTTATGGCTGTTATATACGGTGTTTACTGGTGGTGTTACTGAAAAACTGATGTTGACATTCTCTATAGGATTGTAGAATGAATCGTAAACTATTGCGGAAATGTTGGAACTGGTGTTTACGGTGTATTCTTTGTCATATATGACCCTCATAAGTCCGGGAGAACCAGGAACAATATCCAGATATGTGGTGTTTGTGACTACACCTGCAGTTGAATAGATCGTGATGTTACCGGCAACTGTGGAGTTAAAGGAGAGAAGGAAATCTTCGGTGGGGTTTGCAACATATGTGAGGTTCCTGGCGGAGGAGCTAGCATTGAGGTAGGACACGGTTGAAGCATCCACATACATTTCCAGGTCATGAAGAGGGATCCCAAAGATATCTTTTACGATAACGTTCAAGGTAACCGGGGTGCTGTAGTTGGTATTTCCTAGAGTGTCAGTCGGTGAAAATGTGATGTTTGTGATGTTACCGGCGGTATTCTGGTATTGATCTGCATGGACTATTATGGAAGAGATCGATAATGGTGAAAAGGTCACTGTTGTCTGGTTAGAGAAATTCCCCGCACTTGCATTGATATTGGCTGTGCCTGCAACGCTCGAATTGATCGTCACTTCAGCGATTCCGGATGGATTGGAATATACCGAAGAGGAACTCAGGACACCAAGATCCGTTGTGAAGTTCACCAGTGCATTATCCACAGGTGTTCCGTTGTCTGTGACAAGCACGCTTATGTTGACTGCTTCTGCAGCATTGCTCTGTACATCGGCTGTAAGAAATTCTACGTCTAGCGCAAATGCCGATATTGAAAATATTAAAAGTATAGATGATATGTATAACAGTTTTTTAAAATAGTCCATGGAAATACCTCAGCTCACCCTTTTTTACCAACCGTGGTCGAAATAGATTTTTTATCAATTGATAGTACTATGTATACGTGTCATATGTATATTAGTACTTATATAAGATACTTATTATAGTACATGTGTGGCGTTTTTGGAAGTATTATCCATCCTACGAAAAACTTAAATCGTGCACACCCATTAACCCAATTCAAAGAGGTAAAACTCATGAAGAAAGCAATCATCGAGACTGATAAAGGAAACATTACTCTGGAACTGTTCGAGAAGGATGCACCAAAGACCGTTGCAAACTTTGAGAAACTCATTAAGGAAGGATTCTATGACGGACTTACTTTCCACAGAGTTATTCCAAACTTCGTTATCCAGGGTGGATGCCCAAGAGGAGACGGAACCGGCGGACCTGGATACTCTATCAAGTGTGAGACAAAGGGCAACCCACGCAAACACGGCAAAGGTGCACTTTCAATGGCACACGCAGGAAGAGACACCGGTGGAAGCCAGTTCTTCATCACACACTCTCCACAGCCACACCTTGATGGCGTACACACCGTCTTCGGTCAGGTAATCGAAGGCCAGGATGTCGTCAACAAGATCAAGGCAAGAGACAAGATGAACAAGGTCACTGTTGTAGAAGAATAATTGTTTTGTTTTGGCAGCTTTTGTGCTGCTAGTTTCTATTTTTTGGTGGGTTTTAGTTGTTGGTTAGTGGGGTTGCTAGTTTGATTTCAACAATTTTCCTTAGTTAATTGTTTGAAGAAAAGAGGATTTTAAAGTTAGCGTAGAGTTCTCATAGAGTTCTCATAGAGTTCTCATAGAGTTCTCATAGAGTTCTCATAGAGTTCTCATAGAGTTCTCATAGAGTTAGCGTGATTTTGAACGTATATATTTAGGTTTGTTGGTAGTGCCCTTGTTTTCAATCATTCCAGCACGTCGCAAAAATCCAAGAAGATTACTGATTTTGTTATTTTTTTGTTTATCGTCAAGGATATCCGGGAGTTTCGAGTACAGCAAAGAATCAAAATCCTTTCTATTTGCTTCCTTATATTTATCCAAATATTGAATAATCATATCTTTGTAATGATCATCATCGAAGCCTTTTTGCTTAATATGTTGTACTTTTAGTTCTCGATTTTTAGTGCTTTGTGCAAGTTTTGATGATATAAAATAATTAGGTCTCCTGCCTTCTATCAAAGACATGGATTTAAGATGTTCTGCACAAGACTTTGTTATAGTTTTTTTCTTCTGGACTTTATCCAGCAACATGATATCTTCCAATGATAAATTTGGATTATTTGCAAGGACACGGGCAAATCCCATATCTAAAACTTTACCAGTCACAACAACCTTTACTTTTTGATCTCTTAAATCATATTCTGGCATCGGAAAAAAGCGTTCTTTTTGATATTTAAACATCTTTTTAATTCCGCCACCTGCTGTTTCAACCATTTTAAGGTTAAACATAGCAGTCGCAAGAAATTTATTGCGATAGTACTCTTCAGGAGCATCATCAGAAACAACCTTTTCAACAGAACCCGGAATAAAAGTCCCATAATTTGTAAAGATCAATTGTTCATCCTCAATTTCAATTACATTGATCCTTCCACTTTTAGAATAATCCTGATGAGCAATGCAATTGTTTAGAGCTTCACGAATCACAAACGGTTCGTATTTCAAAATTTCATCTGGAAAAAGCGTTCCATCTTTCATGTAGCGATATTTCAAATTCCTTATTTTTTCCATATACTTTATCGACTGAAAGGATAAACGGACAGCAAAAAACTTCATAGTCTTTTTCCTGATTGTTTAAATCTTTTAGAACCCAACGAATTTTCGCTTCAGTTGGAGAGAGATAATGTTCAGATTCATCTTTGCCCAAAAGAAGAATTGCTGTCCTGGTAATCTTTCCTTTGATGGTCACTTTTGCTTTATTTAAAAATGTGATATCATTCCAGGAGTCTACCTCATCTATTTTAGTCGGGAACTTACTTTTGTAGTTCTCGCGAGCCAGTTTTAATGCATCAGGGTCTAGATCATCAACTGTTGCATCTGAAATAATGGCAGCACTCCAATCTTCAATTACATATTGTGAACGAATTCGTTCCGATTTCTTCAATATTAAGGGGAGAAAGTTCTTCGCCATCACGCCCATAATAATGTCCATCAAACGCAATGGGTACTCCACGGGGAGCTGCTGGGATTTGAAGCATAATTACCCGTCCCTCTGTTAACATCAGCTCATAAATTTCCATAAAAGTAATACGATTTGTTGTTTTCTTTGCAATCTCACCTTTAAGATTATCTAGCTTTGACCTAACGGGCCTATATTGACTTGAAACAACAGTTCTCCCTTTGTCTTTTATTCCAAAAATCAGCCAGGAGTAAGAAACTCCTTTAAGATTTGCCTCATTTGAAAGAGCTGAGAAATACTTACCAAGCTTTGTAAAATCATAACTGTTTTTAGCTTCCTTAAATTCAAATACCTCATTTTCAGATGAAGCATTTCTTAAGTTGTTGAGAATGGATTTTAGGTCTTCCTGGCTTAAATGCATAAATTGATCCTCATACAAAAACAAAGAAAGAAGTATAAATAATTCATAGCCACCATACATTAAATAGATTATTGAGTTGTCACCGTATTAACAAAACTATGTCACTCACAATGAGGACATAATCTCATGTGTTCAAAAATATTGTTTTAAAATTTTGAATGGCAAATCCTTTTATTCATTCAAAATACTCCTTAACTTAACGCACCGCTATCAGGAAAAATACTTATATCAAAAAAGGGAAGTTTAGCGTTATGTAGTCAAGAACATAACGCATGGTCGATGGATAGTTTACGTTAAGTCCGCTGACTGCATGAAGGAAGGTAGTAATTATGACATTTAACAAAAAACTGATTCTGGCTATTGCAGCCATACTTGCACTTGTGGTCTTTGTAAGCGGATGTACTGACACAAGTACAACTGAAGACATCGAGACTGACGTAAATACCGACAGTGGTTCAGGTGAAGTTACCACCATCACAGTATCCGCAGCAGCAAGTCTTACGGAAGCATTCACAGAACTTGAAACTGCTTTTGAAGATGAGTATCCCGGTATTGATGTGAACTATAACTTTGCAGGTTCAGGAACACTCAGGATGCAGATCGAAGGTGGAGCACCTATTGACGTGTTTGCATCAGCATCACAGAGCCATATGGATATATTAAGTAATGAGTCCCTTATTATTGAAGAATCAAGAAAGGACTTTGCAGCGAACACAGTTGTACTGATAACACCTGTTGACAGCACACTGGACATAACAGGACCAGAAGACCTCCTGTCAGATGAAGTTACAACAATAAGCATCGGAAACCCGGAAACAGCACCTGTTGGAAAATACACAGTAGAAGCACTGGAACAGGCAGATCTCTGGGATGAACTTCAGTCCAAAACACTCCTTGCAGATGATGTAAAGCAGGTGCTCGTCTACGTTGAAAGAGGAGAGGTTGATGCAGGATTTGTTTACAGCACAGATGCAGCAACCGCAGAAGAAGGAACAATTGAAATAAAAGCAACCATTCCAACTGTAACCCCTATCAGCTACCCGATAGCAGTAGTTGCAGGATCAGAGCATCAGGCGGAAGCACAGACATTCGTGAACTTTGTCACATCTGAAGAAGGAATGGCAATCCTGGAATCTTACGGATTCACAGCTTAAAAGGAAAACAGATAATGTTCGACCAGATTGGATTTCCCCTGTTGATCACACTTAAGATTGCCGGCCTGTCCACATTAATTGTGGCAATCGTAGGCATGGTGATAGCATACATACTTGCAAGACGTGATTTCCGGGGAAAATGGCTGGCCGACGTAATTGTAACTTTACCCCTTGTACTCCCGCCCACAGTAACAGGATACCTTCTGGTAGTGTTGCTTGGGAAAAAAGGAGTACTTGGGAGCATACTTTACAACTTAACAGGATGGAGCATAGTGTTCACCTGGCAGGCAGCGGTCATTGCAGCTTTTGTTGTATCCCTGCCGCTTATGGTCAAAACCACCACCGCAGCCATTGAAGCGGTGGACAGGGAATATGAATATGCGGCTTTCACCCTTGGAAGAAAAGAACTTGACACAGCACTCTTTATCACCCTCCCGCTTGCCAAGAAAGGTATCCTTGCCGGAATAGTTCTCAGTTTTGCAAGAGCGGTTGGAGAGTTCGGTGCAACACTCATGTTTGCCGGAAACATTCCCGGAAGAACTAACACGATGTCTATTTCAATTTACAGCGCATTCCAGGCAGGAAACAATGATCTTGCCAACATGCTTGTCATCATACTGATAGTAATGTCCCTGCTTTCAATGGCCATAACTGCCAGGATTATTAACAACTGGAAGATATGAGGTATATCATGGGCATGAAAGCGGATTTCAGAAAAAGGTATTATCGTAAAAAAAGTGATAAGAAAAAAGGAATAGAAGCCGCTTTCACACTTGATGCACAATTTGAGGTCGGTGATGAACTTGCAGTCTTTTTCGGTCGCTCAGGATCAGGAAAAACAACCGCCTTGCAGTGTATCTCAGGACTGCTGGAGCCAAACGGTGGCAAGATAATCGTTAATGGCAACGTGTATTTTGATTGCCACAAAAGGATCAACCTGCCGGTACAACAGCGCAGCCTTGGTTACGTATTCCAGAACTATGCCCTCTTTCCTCATATGGATGTGAAAAAGAACATAGCCTACGGACTGAAAGGATGGGACGAGAAAGAAAAGGAAGAAAGGGTCGATGAGATGCTCCAGATGCTTGACATTAAGGGACTGGAGAACAATTATCCATCTCAGCTTTCAGGCGGGCAGAAACAGAGGGTTGCACTGGCACGTGCACTGGCACCAAAACCTGACATACTCTTACTGGATGAACCATTTTCTGCTCTTGACAGGATAGTCCGTATGAAACTCAGAGAGAAGATCAAGGAGATCCAGAGAGAACTGAAGATACCTATACTTTTCATTACCCACAACCATGTCGAAGCCTTTACACTTGCAGACAAGGTCGTGGTATTCCATGATGGGCGTGTCCAGCAGATAGGAACCCCGGAAGAAGTGTTCTATCATCCGAAGAACTGCCATGTTGCCGAACTTGTGGGCGTGACAAATATATTTGAGGAATCCTCGATAATCAAAGATGATGAGATGGCAGGAACTCTCACCATTGGTTGTGAAGACCTGAAGATCACTGCAAAAAGACCGAAATGCAAGATCAAAGAAAAAATGTCATGGGGCATAAGACCTGAGAACCTGCGTATACTGCCCGCAACTGATGAAACTGTCAAAGATGAGAATACATTCCAGGCATCTGTAAAGAGCATAGTGAACAAAGGATCAACTAAAACCCTGGCACTTAAGATCAAGGAACACAGGAATCTTATGATAGTTGAGATATCTGACCAGGTCTTTGAAAATCTCAACCTGAAAGAAGATGACATGTGTCTTGTCCGAATTGAGAGGGACAGGATAGTCCTGTTCTGACTTGTTTGAGATTACATTTTTCACTTCACGCAGGATATCCAATAAACTTTTAAAGTTGCATTACCTTTTCTGTATGAAGAGATGAAATTCATTGAAAGGCTTTTGGGAAAAAAGCAGGATAAAGAAGAATCTCATTCTACTGTTTTTGAGTTCAGGGAACTCGCCGCAATTATGACAGATGAATCTGAAAAGCAGATAGAGGGACTCAAGCCTGTTGTAGCGGACAATTATGGTTCAATTCAGGCAGCACTTGAGGAACTTGAAAAACTGAAAGGAGAACTGCTGGCTGCTGAACCTATAGAAAATGTCAGTAAACGTGGAGAAAAACTTGGAGACTCTAACAGGGATAATGTTGTTAACAATCTGAATCTCATTCATGATAAGCTGAAAGTCCCTGAAGACACATCACCTTTAGCAGCTTCGGAATTCTACAAGGACGTAAAATCAGTCCTTAAAACTGTTCTAGATAACACCAGTCGCAGTCTGATGTATATCAAAGCCCTTTACCCTCAGGAACACCAGAAGATCAACCAGGGTCTTGCTGAACTTGAGGACTCTATTGATGAGCTCTATTCCTCAATTATGCAGGGAATAAAAAGGATCGAGTACCTGGATAAAACCTCATCTGATGTTGCGAATGTAAAAAGAATTGAAGAAGAGATGGACAACAGCGCTAAAAAGATCCAGGAAATGCATTCCAGATATGACGCTGCAAAAGAGAAAGCCACCAAAGCAAATTATAGGATCACTGAACTGGAGAACAGTGAGGAATTTGAAAAAGCAAGGAAACTGAAAGATGAGATCAAAATCGTGGAATTAGAGATCACAGACATTGAGGCAGAAGCAAGGAGATTGTTTACTCCTCTTTCCAAGGCTATTTCAAGAATGGAGAAGCAGGATGATAATGACAGATGTGTGCTTTCACCTGAGAACAGGGCAATACTGAAGTCGATCAAAGAAGAGCCGGCTTCTGCAATTGAACAGAATATCGATCTGTTCCTTAATGAACTTACAAACCGTATCGAAAGCGGAGAACTCGGCCTGAAGGACCAGATGTGTGAAAAGGCCCTGAAGCAGATAGATGTTCTTAACGATAAGAAAATGATATCCTCGCTTGTTGAACACAGGAAAGAGCATATTGAAGAGAAAGATGAACTTCTTGCTGAACTGAATGGTCTTAGCATCTACCGGGAGAAAGAAGAGATAGAGAAAGAGATAGAGAAGTACAATCTAAATCTGAAAGATGTGAACAACGAGATAGACTCCGAAAGCAAGCACCTCTACAACCTTAAAGATGAGATAGAGATGGCAAGGTCATCACTTCTTTCTAACGTAAGGGACGTTTTTGGTGATGAAAGTGAGATCGAATATAATTGAGTTCATTAACAGATAATTGATAGGAGATGAAAAACATGGGAAATGATGAAGCAGATATGCACAGACTCAAAGAAGTCACCGAGTTTGTAAAGACCAGCAAAAATGAGAAAAAAGACGAGAAGAAGAAGGACAAAAGAAATATCCTCGGTCTTAATGACTGAGTCTCTTTTTTTATTTTACAGCTACTTCTTCTTCGGTGGCATATTTACCATTCCATGTGCCTATATAGATTCTTTTGCCTAGAACTAAATAGAGCCTGAGCTAGTATGCTTCGAGTAACATGTTACTCACTGTAAGTGCCTTCCTAAAACATTTCTGAAAAACGTATTGGTGTACGAACAGGGCGTCTAACTGGTTCACCGGCGCCCATACTTTTTTGAGACATGGGATTTTGTCTCTGTCAAAAACCTTCTATTAACTTAAAGGCAAGCAACAAATCGAGTCATTGCAGAACATGAATAACTAGAATTATCCCGGAGGGTCCGGCGAAGCCGGCGTTTTCCCTCAAAGAAGTACAAAATAATTGACATGTTGCAGTGGAATACTTTCCTCGTATGCTTCTGTAGAATTCTCAAGCACAAATACAATTTTCGTAGCATGAAAGTATTGGAATGTGCCGCCTTCGGCGGATAGTTACTTTGGTTTAAGCTTCCAAATTGTTTTTTTAGTTGGAACTGAAAAAGAGCAAAGTTCATGATACTCATGTTAACAGGTTTTCTACAGAGCGGGATTTTTAAAATGGAAAAAGAAGGAGTTTATTTCCTTCTTTTAAAGAACAATGCAAATCCCACAATTGCTATCATTGGAAGAGCAATAGTTGGAAATTCAGGAATATCCACTACAGGATCACATACATCTCCTACACCATCGCCATCAGAATCTGCTTGATCCGGGTTGTAGGTATATGGACAATTATCATCCGGATCGAGTCTTCCATCACCATCCGTATCATCAGCCAATGCGTATGCAGTACCCACTATCGACAAGACTGCTATTGCAATCTTTAAAACCTTTGCATCTATGGAAAACACCCCCTTTATAGTAGATATGCTCCAATCTACATACAATTTACAATAAACTGTACAATATAGCGTTTGATTTTACAGATATAACCTCGTTGCGAAACTATGTTCCGGAGATTTATAAAAAAAAGGTAATAACAAAAAACCATAAATTAAGAAGCTTATGACAAAAGTGAAAAAGAAGAAAAGCGATCCCGAAGGGATTTGAACCCCTGACCCTCGGGTTAGAAGCCCGATGCTATATCCTGGCTAAGCCACGGGACCGCTAAGCTTGACCGGGATTGCAAATAGGTTTTTTAGTATAAAACACTTTTGTCAAACCGGGTTCACTTCGGCAATTAATACAACATGTCAGTGTGAATAAAAATAAATAATAGTTTGACATGAACTCTAGCAATTGTTATTATACTGAGGCTTTACAATGAGTGAACTATTGATTTATTACAACGGTAACTTTGTTCCTAAATCACAGGCCACAACTTCCGTCTATGACCACGGATTTTTGTACGGAGACGGTGTGTTTGAGGGAATAAGAGCATATAACGGACGTGTTTTCAAGTTACGTGAGCATGTTGACAGGCTCTATGATTCCGCAAGGGCAATCGCTCTTAACATCCCGCTCTCCAAAGAAGAAATGGAAGAGGCTATCCTGGAGACACTCAGGAAAAACAACCTGACAGACGCATACATCAGACCTATCGTATCACGTGGTGTTGGTGACCTTGGTCTTGACCCAAGAAAATGTCCAGTACCAAACATATTCATCATCTCACAGGAATGGGGCGCAATGTATGGCGACCTCTATGAAGTTGGTCTTACCGGCGTTACAGTATCAGTCAGAAGGAACTCCTGTGATGCACTGTCACCAAACATCAAGTCACTCAACTACCTGAACAACATCCTTGCCAAGATCGAGGCAAACGAGAAAGGTGGAGATGAAGCAATATTCTTCGACCAGAACGGTTACCTCTCAGAAGGTTCTGGAGACAACATATTCATCATCAAGAACGGCAAGGTCTACACACCACCAACCATCAACAACCTGAAGGGAATCACCAGGGCAACAGCTATTGAGCTTCTTGCAGACCTTGGAATTGAGACCCACGTTGAGAACCTTGGAATGTTCGACCTCTACACCGCAGACGAGATATTCGTCACCGGAACCGCAGCAGAGGCCGCACCTCTTGTAAAGGTTGATGGTCGTCCTATTGGTGACGGAAAGCCAGGTCCTATCACAAAGAAGATGGTTGCTGCTTTTGAAAAGGCAACTACAACCACCGGCACGCCGATCAACCCCTGATTTTCAGGCATAGATATATTCTAAAATTCTAAAATGAAGACATAGGTCTTCATTCTCTTTTTTCTTTTGCTGATTTTCTTTTCTGCCAGCTAAGAGTCTGTAAGTTCGAAGTATAGCTAAAATTTTCAAAACATTAATTAGGCATAAGTCCTATAATATATAATTACAATAATAATTGATTTGATATTATCAAATAACTGACTACTGAAGGATTAAACCTGTTAAAGAGGTCATTAAATGGTAGAAGAGGGAAGAAAAGATAAGATCATTCTGGAGAACCTGAAATATCTGAACGATTCGGTGTTAGCCATATTGCTTTTGATGCCTGTTACCCTTGTCATCACTTTTGAAGCGCTTGATGATACAGGAAGCCTCAAATGGATTTCCATTGCAACATGGATAGTGTACCTGATGGGACTCTGGTATGTAGCTTCAAGGGTATTCACGCTTAACAAAAAGCTTATTGAGTATATTGACAAAGAGTAGACCGACCAGAATGGAAAGGAAAGAATTCAGAGATTTGACATCCGTAGAGGATGCGAGAGAACTGGTTGACGGCATAAGGGTTCAACCGGGAATTACTGTTTTACCTATTGAAAAAGCTGCAGGACACATAATCGCAGAGGATATCCTTTCGGGACTTGATGTGCCTGCCTTTAACCGCTCTGTAAAAGACGGCTATGCAGTCAGGGCAAAAGACACATACCAGGCAAGTGAACCTGATCCAATTGAACTTAAAGTTACAGGAGCTATACCTGCGGGATGTGAAGACAGCTTTTTTGTTGATGACGAAGAGGCGATAGAAATCTCAACCGGGGCACCAATTCCTGATGGTGCTGATGCTGTTGTGATGGTGGAAAGCACAAAACAGACCGCAGACTCACTTCTTGTTTACCAACCGGTGCATATCAATGAGAATATAATGCGTGCAGGAACCGATATCATGAAAGGTGAGAGGATCCTGAGGAAAAACACACGCATTGGTTCCCGTGAAATTGGAGTTCTGGCTTCCATTGGACTGGATAAAGTTCCTGTGAAGGAGCTTGTAGTTGGAATTATTTCAACCGGCAGTGAACTTATCAGACCCGGTGAAAAACTTGGTGTCAGCAAGATATACGATGCTAATTCCTATGCAATCGCTGCAGCTATTGAAGAATGCGGCGGCACTCCACGAATATATGGGATCGTGCATGATGACGAGAAACTCATGGAAGATGCCCTTGACAGGGCAATCTCAGAATGTAATATTGTGCTTACCTCTGGAAGTACATCAGCCGGTGCAGGCGACATCATGTACATGATAATTGAAGAGAAGGGAGATACTCTTGCCCACGGAATTGCCATCAAACCTGGAAAACCTGTGGTTATCGGTATGATAAACAATGTCCCTACAATAGGACTTCCAGGCAATCCTACATCTGCTCTCAGTATCTTCAACGAGTTTGTTGCACCGATAATTTACAATTCACTTGGCGTTAAGCCATCATTTAAGACAAAGATAACTGCTGTCATGGGAACCGGAATACGCTCCGGCGGCAGAGAGGAACTTTTCCCTGTTGGAGTTGTCCGTGGAAAAGTCTATCCTGCAGATAAAACATCCGGAGCTATCACCACGCTGTCTGATGCTGATGGGATCATTGAGATAAGGGCACATACCGAGTATATTGAACCCGGCGCAGAAGTTGAAGTTACAATGTTTGGCAATGTAAAAAGTCCTGACCTGATGCTTGTTGGCGGACAGTGTCCCGGAGTTGACCTTCTGGAAGAGATGACAGAGCTTATATTCAGGACTTTGAATATGGGATCAAGTGCAGGTTTTACAGCCATTTCGAGCGGAACTGCAGATATTGCATGTGTAAATATGGTTGACACAGATGGGAACTACAATTCATCGGTTCTCAAAAGAATGAACCTTGAGAACGTTGTGCTTGTGAAAGGATACAGGCGTGAGCAGGGACTCATATTTACTCCGGACAATCATGTATATGGTCTTGAAGATATACTCAATCTCCAGATGATCAACAGGAACAGAGGTTCTGGTACAAGAGCACTTCTTGACAGGGAAATTGGTCTTCTGGCTGAAGGAAAGGGAAACCAGAAGAGTGAGATCATCAAGAACCTGAAGGGATATAATTCCGGTTCCAAGACCCACAGGTCAGTTTGTGATGCTGTGAAAAGTGGCAAAGTTGATGTTGGATTTGGTCTGAGAGCTGCGGCAGAGGAAGCGGGACTTGAGTTCATTCCACTGGCAGAGGATGAGTTTGATTTTGTTATAAGGAAGGACCTTCTGGAGATAAAGGAGATACAGAATTTCCTTGCAGTATTGCGTTCTGAGGAGTTCTCAAAGAGACTGCCAGCGGGAATCAGTACTTATGAAATGACCGGTAGTATAATATCCTCCTTTTAACGTTAAGTCATATTCAAAAATCGGGAAAATCTTTTTTATTTTGACGTTATGGTAGGTTGCAAATGGGATTACATGAGGAAATACAGGAAGTTGAAGAGGAAATAAAGAAAACTTCTTACAACAAAGCAACGTCACATCACATAGGAAAACTGAAGGCAAAGCTTGCACGTCTGCGTGATGAGGTTGTAAAAAAGGCCGCAAGTAAAGGTGGCGGTGAAGGATACTCCGTTAAAAAGTCAGGAGATGCCACGGTTACACTTGTAGGTTTCCCATCCGTAGGTAAATCCACTTTACTTAACAAGCTCACTGGCGCAAATTCAGAGGTTGGTGCCTACGAGTTTACTACACTTGACGTTATTCCTGGTGTACTAGAATACAACAATGCAACTATTCAGATCCTTGATGTACCGGGACTTGTAAAAGGTGCAGCAAGCGGCAGAGGCCGTGGAAGAGAAGTTATCGCAGTTGTGAGGAACTGTGACCTTGTGGTCTTTATTCTTGATGTTTTCCAGAATTATCACCATGAAGTCCTTACACAGGAATTATATGATGCGGGTATCCGCCTTAACCAGAAAGCTCCTGATGTGGTTATAAAAAGACAGGACCGCGGCGGAGTTACTATCAGCAGTACCATTGACCTGGACATCTCAGATGACCTTATCAAGGCCATACTTAACGATTACAAGATACACAATGCTCATGTGCTTATCAGGGATAATATCGACGTGGATCAGCTCATCGATGTTATAATGGGCAACAGGGTCTATATCCCTGCAGTTACCGTTGTGAATAAGGTGGATATGGCCGATGAGTATGTGCTTAAGAAATGCAAAGCAGAATATCCTGAAGCTACATACATTTCCGCAGATAAGGAGATCAACCTTGATTCTGTGAAGGATATGATATACGATGCTCTTGATTTCATTCGTATCTACCTGAAACCTCAGGGTGGACCTGCTGACCTTGAAGAGCCACTTATTGTGAGAAATGGTGTCAATGTTGGTGATATCTGTGACCACCTGCACCGTGATTTCAGGAGAAAGTTCAGATACGCACAGATATGGGGAGAATCAGCAAAGCACCCCGGTCAGAGAGCCGGTCTTGACCATGTACTTGCAGACAAGGACTTGCTGACACTTATCATCGCTAAATGATGGACTTAAATCCCTTGCCTGCATAACAAATAAGTATTATTATGCATTTATTGTGCTAATCATTGTAGTCCCGTAGGGTAGCGGTCAATCCTTTCGGCCTTTGGAGCCGAAGACGCCGATTCGAATTCGGCCGGGACTATTGTTTTTTTTAGTACTTTGGACAGTTGTTCGTCCATAATTTCTATATGTTTCTCCATCCTTTCAAGCCTCGATTTAATGTCAAATTGTTCTGTTTCATTGTTCAACCTGTACTTAGATCCTTGAAAAGAATTGTCCACAACTTCCCATATCTTGAGATTATGGGCTTTTGCAATCTTGCAAATATATTCCTTTGTAGTCTTAGGAATCAGAATCTGACTCCATTCTTGTCGATCAAACATAGTTATCACATACAACGTTGTAAGTCGTTGCATAAAAAGAGAGTTGTAACACAAAATTAAAATCTCTACATCAATATATAACTAAGTAACAAACGATGGGAGTGAATTGGAATGGGAACCAAATTTGAGATTTACACAGAAGATGGAAAACACATTAAGACCATTACTGCAAAAGATATCAAAATAACAGCAGATGCCACACTACTTGGAGAGTTCCAGGCTGACGGAGCATTTGAAGCTAAGGCAGTTCTTCCCAAGAACTGGGCAGTGATCGAAGCGCAGTGATTTACACTGCACTTTACATTGTGCAAACACTTTGCCAGTACAGATTAAAGATTTTTAAATTGAACTCATATGTAACTCAGTTTCGCAACCCTATTATATCGCAATATCACAAAATAATATTGTGCAATTTCTATACAAGTTGTATTTGAAATTGGCTTACTTACTTACAAGCGGGGTTAAACAAATGAACAGAAATGAGAAAATTCAGATATTAGCAGTAGTGATGCTGTTGATAGCTGGTACTGCAACTGCATTAGCACCACCATGTTCGGATGGTGATGAGGATGAAGATGGAGTATGTGATTGTAACGATATCTGTCCAGGCTACAACGACAAGATAGATACTGATCGAGATGGTGTGCCTGATGGATGTGATTCGTGTCCAGAGGATCCAACGAATACCTGTCAAAATAACGGAATCCCAGAATTCCCAACCATTGCAATTCCAATAGCTGCAATCGTTGGACTGGCATTTATATTCCAGCACAGAAGAAACTAAACGGAGAGTATTTTCCGTTACCCTCCTTTTTTACCTTTTAAAACCCATGAATAAAAGTGAAACCTGATCTTTAAACACATTTCCACAAAATACATATACCACATACAACACCCATTTATATGGGACACATGAGTGACAATGGCAAATCAAGCACCATGGGAATTATGCTTGTAATTCTCCTATATATCGCAATGATAGTTGTCATGGGGTTAGCTGCAGGTTATATTAATCTTAAATGACCGGCATTTGGAAATTATATTCAGCAACTTGAATATCGTGACGAGTTGTAACTGGGTTTTCAAACTAAAATCAATATTCAACTTTAATAAAAAGAAGTTACAATCTAGACTCATTGTTTGTTCTTCATATGACTCTCACCAAATTGCATGTTAATCTTTTTTCAAAGAATATACAAAAAAAGCACTTAACATTGATATTAGAAATATAACACCTGCTATAAAATCAAACTCCAAAGCACCTGTACTCAAATTAATACTTGTAAAAGGAATCGGGTTAGCTGTATCCAAAAGTAAGCCCAACCCATCAATGATTGCTGAGTTTAATGTACTTATTGTTTGGGAAATGTCATTATCAAAACTATTAACAGTATTATATTTGCCAATATATGCCAAAATATTCAGCAGTAGCCGAACTATTAAAAAAGAAGTGAAAAAGAATATGCTGTTAGACAAAATATCAGTAATATCATCTAAAATTGACATTGTAGATGAATAGATTTAAAACCTGTTAAAAGTTTTCATGTTCCCCACTATTTCTTGAATTAGGCATATTGGCTTAAATTCCGACAACATTCTGCACAGCACATTTAAACCAGAAAAGGATAGATACTACCATAAGAGGAGATTGCTATGGCAATGAAATGCGCTTTATCCGAGGAACTGCCGGTCGATGAATACCTGATAACTGAAGAGCCTTATTATATACCAGTAGGCAACGAAGTGGAGATCTTTATAGCTGCTTACAGGAACAAACTTCCGGTAAATCTCAAAGGACCGACAGGTTGTGGAAAAACACGATTCATGGAGTATATGGCATGGAAGTTACAGCGTCCTCTGATAACAATTGCCTGCCACGAGGATCTCACAGCAACCGACCTTGTGGGACGTTTCCTCATCAAAGGAGACAACGTGGAATGGAGTGACGGACCTCTCACAAAAGCCGTGAAAAGCGGTGCCATCTGCTACCTTGACGAAGTTGTCGAAGCCAGAAAGGATACCATAGTAGTCATTCACCCGCTCACCGATGACAGGCGCATAATCCCTGTAAACAAGCTCGGAGTTATCATCAAGGCACCGGATGAGTTCATGCTCTCAGTTTCATACAACCCCGGCTACCAGAGCATAGTCAAGGACATGAAACAAAGCACTAGACAGCGTTTTGTTGCCGTTGAATTTGACTATCCTCCTGCAGAACTGGAAAAGCAGATCGTGGCCCACGAGACACTGGTAGACGAGCAAACCGCAGCAAGACTCGTAGAGATAGGCCAGAGCATCAGGAACTTCAAACACCACGGACTTGAGGAAGGAGTAAGCACACGTCTGCTCATCTACGCAGGCAAGCTCATCCGTGAAGGCATCGAAGCAAAAGAAGCCTGCAGGATAGCAATGTCACAGCCTATTACTGATAATCAGGACTTGCAGAAAAGTATTGATGAGATCATTGCCGCAATTATGGGATAAATAAAAGAGAGACTATGAGTACTGAAAATATCACAGGACTTATATCATCCAATTTTCCCACACTGGAAAGTTCACTGGTTTCTGAGCTTGCATCAGGATTTGACAATCTTGATGACATTGCACTGGAGATCATATTCCACGCAGGAAAAAGTGCACAAAAACGAGGACAAAGAGTTCTCATTGCTTATCTTGGAGCAGCGCCAGGAGTGTACAAAGCCCTTGGTCAGCATGAATTCAGAAACTGGCTTAACCTTGCAAAAAATGTATCCGAGCTTAGCGTATCCTGCTGTGAGGGATTCTTCGATTCATCACAGAATATAATCATAAAAGGCGGCCTTGAACTTCTGGATAAATGGACAATGCAGGGAATTGCAATGGCCGGGCAGAACAAATGGATGGCAATCGCCTATTTCAAATACACCGGTAAGGTCATAGTATCCACCGGACCTGAAAGGTTCAGTGAGCTTGCAACACACGGAAGTACGCTTGGAACTATCAATACAAAGGTTGCAGAATCATATTTTGAGCATCTGAACGACCTGAATGCTCTCTTTAACCGGGATGATTTTTCACTCTATTGCAGAATCGTGGAAAACATAAGCAGCAAACACTGGCTCACAGGAATTGAACTTATCGGCAGCACCGGAAAAATAATAGGCAAGATTCCAGCTCAGAAAAGAACAGAACACCTTATCTCCATGGAAAAAACACTGGAATGCGGAGAACTTGTCACGATGGCATTGTTCAAAAATGCCGGAACCATTGTGGAAAATACTGAAGAGAAGAAACTGACAAGGCTTATTGATGCCACCTGCAGTCTTGCTGATGAGGATAATAAAAGCGCAGGCTCATTTCTTAACACATATCCCCAATATCTGGACACACTGGAACTTTCAGAAGCTTTTGAATGGACAGACAAAGCAACCAGCGCATTGAGCAACAATAAGAATGCTCTTCGTGCCTTTATAACAACTGTTTTCATACTTGGAAAATACAGCAAGGATACAGACCATGAGACAAGGACATTGCTTGTTAAGGCCGGCATCCGGCTGGCAGACCTGCAACCCGACTGCCTTGAAAGCTATTTTGAGAATGCATCTGCAGCCTGCATACTTCTTGGAAGAGAACTGTTTTTCCTATGGTCTGGTATAGGGGAAGGAATCGCACTTCAAAACCCGGAAGCAGCATCAAAATACTACGAGAGATCTGTTGCATCCCTGATAAAAATACCACCTTTGATGTATGATGATATCTTCAGGACAGCCGACAGGCTCCTTCAGAAAGAAGGAGCTCTTGCCAGTGCATTCTTTGAGAATCTTGGAAACTTTTCAGACACGACACCACCGGAAAACGCAGACAAATGGGCAGATATAGGACTCATAGTCTATGAAAATGACAGGAAACTTGCACTTGACTTCTTTGCAAATTCCCCTTCCCTGCTGGAAAAACTTGACATTGAAGAACTGAAGGAATGGACTATTAAAGGACTGGAAGCTGCAAGTGAGAGAAAGCCTGCCGGAAAAGCCTATTTCTCACTTGAATCAAAAAGCTCCAGGGAACTTGTGGAAGAACTCACTGGTGCTGTTGCTCTCCAGAAAGTGGCCAACGTCCTGAGATACTATGCCCTCGGACTTTCAGGCAGCAATTTTATAATAAGGTCAATGGCAACCCTTCCTTTGCAAATTGAAGTTCAGGGAATGAATCCTATCATCGCAGGAAATACTATCTATCTTGCACCAAAGATAGGAGTTTACGAAAATATAGAGGATAATTTCAGGATATACAAGCTCAGTGTGATGCACGAGGTTGGACATGCCCGCTTCAGTTCTCTTGATACTGAACCTGAAATATTGACTGAACTTGAGAAGAGAATCAGAGATAAATATCCTGCAACGAGTTCCGACCATAAACAAGATTCCAAAAGCACCGATCTTGTAGACTTGCTCTCACTTTTCCCAAATCAGATACTTGCAGCAACCATATTCGGAATACTGGAAGACGCACGTGTCGAGTTTATGATAATGGAACATTACAGGGGAGTTCGTACTGATCTTGAAGAAGTACGACACGAAATGCTTTTGATGAGGGATTTTCCCGAAGGTGAACTTGAGAAGTTCATGGAAGGACTGTTATGGATATCCACCGGACATTATCCAAAACCTGAATCTGGAATGGATGGAGTTGCGGATGAAACGATGGACGGAATCCTGAAAGTTCTTCAGGATGAACTTAAAAACAGGATATTCACTACGGAATCCACCACATTTTCAGCCTTTGAACTGGCTTTTGACATATACTGTTCTCTGGAAGACAAGCTTGGACCGCTTGATGAGATAAAATATAGCATGATCAAAAATATCGCCTATCGTGGGATGGATGTCGGTGCAAGCGGGCAAACTGACCCTATGATGACAAAACCATACGAAAACGTCATCAAGAACTTCATTCCTGAAACAGAAGCTGACCTTACTGCCGATGAGGAAAGACCAAAGGAACAGGCTACCGATAAGCCCACACAACCTCTTGACAATAACTGGCGTGTGCTTGGCAGCTACAAGTATGATGAATGGGACAGCACTATCAACGATTATCGCTCGGAGTGGAGCACTGTCAATGAGATGGAACCCGGTGGTGGGAACACTGCCCACTACAAAAAAGCATTGGAACGCTACGGGAATGAGATCGCCCTTATAAGACATACATTCGGACTAATGAAACCGGAAGCATTCCACCGGCTGAAAGGTCAGAATGACGGTACAGAGATTGATATTGATGCCTACACTGAATCCCTGATAACTAAAAGATGCGGAGCAAGTCCTGATGAAGGAATGTATATCAGGTGGGATAAACAGGAAAGGGATGTTGCGACCCTGTTCCTTATGGATGTGAGCGCTTCCACACGCAAGATACTTGGAATGGATGGCCGGAGTATACTTGACGTTGAGAAAGATGCTTTGATAATAATGAGCCAGGCTCTTGAGAGCATTGGTGACAAGTATGCCATTTACGCATTCTCAGGAAAAAGTAAGGATAATGTGGAATACTTTAAAATCAAGGAATTTGATGAAAAATTCTCAGATGACGTTGCAAAGAGAATGAGCATACTGGCATCCGAATCAAACACACGTCTGGGACCAGCTATCAGACATTCCATAAAGAAACTGGAAAAAGCCGGTGCAAGGACTAAGATGCTGGTTTTGTTATCTGACGGTGAACCCTATGACAGGGCCAGAGGAGAAGATTCATACCAGGGTGACATTGCGCAGGAAGATACACGAATGGCGATCTCAGAAGGAAAAAATCGTGGAATGCATTTCTTCTGCATAACCGTGGACAAGAATCCGGGAGAATACCTCAATAACATCTTTTCCGATGTAGGATATACTATTATTGATGATGTTCTAATGTTGCCGGAAATGCTGCCACTTTTGTATAAGAGACTGACAACCTGATCTTGCAAATGTATCTGAGATAAAAAAAAGAAAATTAAACGGAGATTAACTCCGTTTTTTGTACATAACAACTGCAGCAACAACCAGAATCGCTACAAACGCCACTAAAATTCCAGTGAAACTGCTGGATTCCGGCTCTGTTTCTGTGTCTGCAACTGTTGTTTCCTCTGCTATTACGTCAGGCACAGATTCCTGAGTATCTTCTATGGTCTCAGTCACCACTGATTCCGACCCTATTGCAAATGGAGAGAATCCCGGAGTCTGACTCTTAAAGTAAACAAAGTCATCGTCTTCTTCAGTGATAGATGTTGGAAGTGCTTTCCATGAACCATCTGCATACCTGTATAGGTTTACTGTACTTGCTTCAAGATTATTCTCTTCAAGCCATGATCTTTCAACCTTGAAAGTGACAAACAGGTTCTCAACATTCTCAGAAGTTACGAAACCGGATTTACCAACCCAGATGTTCATTTGCTGATAGATCGTTCCCGGAGCATCGAGATCTGCAAATGATGACCTGCTCTTCAGTACTTCTACAATAGTGGATATCGTTCCGGAGTTCTTTAGAGAATCAAACTCTACAGAAGAGATTGAATTGCCTTCTTCGTTGAACTCATAACTCACATGTGAACCCTTGTTTACAAAGATGCTTTCAACTTCCTTTACAAGGACGTTCTCATACTTCTCACCGGTAGTTCCACCACCGGAAGATCCACCGCTGCCACCAGTAGATGTTACTGAATCTGAGGCTATTGTGAATGTAGTACTGAAAACTACTGAATTTCCAGCCATATCTGCAACTGTTACCGATGCAGTGTGCGAACCGGAACTCAGGTTAGTAGCAGTATATGATGCATATGAGGCTGTGATCTCAAGAGAAGAATCATTGACTATACTGCCATCATACTCTAAGACAACAGAACTTACATTGATGCCGGTCTGCGCATCACTGTAATTGAACCTTATATTCACTGAAGTTGTACCTTTTGCAAACGCAGTTCCTGAGACAGGGGTTACGTTTTCAAGCACAGGAATGACCATATCACTTGCAATAACTCCATACATTGAGAAGTGAGTGACATAAGTAGTCCAGCATTCTACTCCATCAATAATCTCTATAGAAGTTGGACACGCATCCCAGTTTTCTGCAGATTCATTATAGTAGCAGATTGAAACATCCTCTTTGCTCATTCCATCTGGCAGGACAAGTGAATCTACAGGTATTGTTATCATAGCATCTGACATGTTTCCTGCAAGAATCTCATCCAGCTCAACATCAATGAAATAGAGACCTATTGAGCCATTTGCCAGATTCACCATTGGAGTTGCACTCTCTGTCAAGATCATGCTACCTGTAGTGCCGTTTGTTCCATTGAAAACAATTGACATACCAGAACCACTGCTGTTGAACTTGCACTGACCATTTTCATAGGATATTGTTTCAACATGCACCATCGAAGTACTGTCACCAATATTTCCTGCAAGGTCGCTTCCTGTTACATTCACAATGAAGAGACTGTCAGTACCCAGTGGGAAATAGCCGATCCACTTGCCACTTTCCAGTGTAAGGTCAATCTGCTGTGAGTTTACTTCAAGAACCGGAGACCCAATGATAGATTCAGAAGCAGTTACAGAAACTTTCCTGTAAGTATCATTATACTTTGAAGTTGTTGACATGAAAACAGGATATGTGTGGTCTACTACAACCTGAATATCAGACACTGTAGAGTTGGTATTCTTTGCCGCATCGTTTGCATTTACAGTTAGCTCATACTTTCCTTCATCGAGTGATGAAAGATTAAGTGTAGCTACCCATTTACCATCGATAAATTCTGCATCTGTACTTGTGCTATAACTTGTACTAACCGATCTAAGGATGCATTCCAGATAGTTCACATCATCGGATGCAAGAATCTCTGCAACCACATCAGAGTTTGAATATACAAGGTTTCCTTGAGTGGTTGAACCTGCAATATCTCCAATTGAGATTGTAGGTGCCGTGTTATCAACTGCAAGTATAATAGCTTCTGATGATGAATGTCCAAAAGCATCAGTACTTGTAAGGTTCAGGAAATATTCCCCGCTTGGAAGTATTTCACCTGATTGACTGGTTGCATTCCATGTGAAAATGTATTCACCTGAAGCGATAGCATCAGTTACATTCTCTGTCAGAATTACAACACCTGTGCTGTTGATCATAGTGAATCCAGTTGCACCAGGGTACATATCACTGCTATTGAGAGCTATACTTACAGGATTATTGATACTGATGTTACTATTGAATCCAACATCAATGTTGACAAATGGATTTCCATCATCTACTATGATATTTTCACTTACTTCATCTGACCAGGCGCCATCGTTGTCCTGAACCTTGAAGTAGATCGTATGTTCTCCAGCGGACAAAGATGACGATGAGAAACTGAGATTTGTACTTAGCTGACCATCGAGACTGGACCTCCAATTGTAAGCAACGATGCTACCATCTGAATCGTTTCCTTCTCCGCTGAAACTGATAGATTCTCCCACAACAGAGACATTTGGTGTAATGGATACCATTGTGGCTGTAGGGTTATTGTTTGGAAGTTCGTTTATGGTAATAGTAGCTGATATCTCATCAGACCAGGCACGATCATCATCCTGAACCTGGAAGTAAATTGTATGAGTACCAACAGAAAGATCGCTGGTATTGAAGCTGGCTGAATCACTTAACCAACCATCAATACTTGATGTCCAGTAATATCCTGTCACCGTACCGTCACTATCGGCACCACTACCTGCAAATGAGACAGATTCACCTTCATTAGCAGGGTTGGGCGAGATAGAGATTGATGTTGCCACAGGAATATTATTGGGTAGTATTTCCATGATTTTGTATTCTACAAATGGATAGTATCTCAAGTCGGAAGCATCTGCCACCTGCAAATACAGACCCGGAGCGAGTTCAATTACATCATCTGCACGAAGAACAATTGGACCGGAGTTCTGCATTACAATATTATTGGAAACACTGTCAACTTCAAGTTTACCAAATTCATCACCTGATCCAATTGAAAGTATATCCTCATAGTCAATTAGATAAAGACCATTGATAACTACAAAACTTCCCTCAGCATCCTCTGAAACCTCGGTTACAAGGACTCTGGATACTATTACATCGTCCTGACTTCCAACATCTGTGTCATAATCCCATGTTGCTTCTCCATATGTTAAATCGAGAACTTCATCCTCGACAAACACACCATCTTTAGATAGTTCCAACCATACTTTGTCACCTTCTACATCTATTTGTTTTGCAGTCAGTTCATAACCATTTGAAAGCTCAAATGCAGAGCCTATTCTGAGAATGTGATTGTCATTGCTGTCAATAAGTAACTTCACAAGCTCACCTGAATCTGTATCAGAGAGAGAGACATATTGATCACCAAAAAGACCCAGAGTAGGGTAAGTATCACCATAGATAGGCGAGGCTTCACTTGCAAAATTGGCTTCGTATTCCACTTGCACAATTGAAGTATTGTAAATAAGGAAATCTTCGTCAATTACCCTGCCTATGAGATAGGGTATGGAAAGAGATTCAGAACTTGTATCGTCATTGAAATCATACATGAATCCTGCAAAGTTCTGAGCTGTCCAGACAGATGAACCGGTAGCAACATCTCCTCTCAAATTGTAAGTTCCTGATTCTGTACATTCTTTTGTGAGATAGAAATGAAGATCGTTGTCATCAGCAACCCTGAATTTCAGGTCTTCTGCGAGAGAAACAATATCTCCCATAGCCATCGTTAAAGGTTCGTGGTTCAGCATTACAATACTATCGGAAACACTGTCAATTTCAAGTTTACCAAATTCATCAGCCAACTCGATTTCTAATACATTATCATAATCCAGAAGCCAAAGACCTTCAACAACTACAAGACTGTCTATCTGCCCCTGGAAAACATCAGTGATGAGCACTCTGAAGACTATTACATCGTCCTGATTGCCAACATTTACTTTATAATCCCATGTTGCTTCGCCCATTGTGAGATCAATAATTTCTTCCTCAATGAACTCACCATCCTTGGACAACTCCATATTAACCTTGTCACCTTCTACATCAATCTGAGTCGCAGTCAGTTCGTATCCATATGCTAGTTCGAGAGTGGAACCAACTCTGAGTGTGTATTTATCATCTGCATCAATAAGAAGTTTGACAATTTCTCCTGCATCATCATCAGATGTGGGAATGTATTTCTCTCCAAAAACACCAATTACTGGATACGTATCACCTGTTGGAGAGGAATCTTCGCTTGCAAAGTCAGCTTCGTATTCCACCTGCACAATTACAGGTTCATACCTGAGCGCACCTTCGGGGATAGTTCTTCCTTCGATGCTGGAAATTGTGAGAACTTCGGAACCAATGCCGTCATCAAGATCATACCAGAATCCTGAGAAATCCTCTGGTGTAATTACTATATCAGATAAGCTTGAGATCACAGAGCTCCTAAACTCCAGATCATCAACGACCACAGGGTCTTTTTGCACCAGCCATTCCCATTCTTGTATAACACTATTGTTTTCATTTGAAGCAAGCACCTTGACAGTGTGCTCTCCATATGTAGGTGGTAAAGTGCAGTATGAAGCATCCATACAAGAGGAATTCAACTGTACGTTAACACCATCAAGGAACCAGGTTATATTTGCCATTTGGTTCAGACTTATTTCGAAAAGTCTGGATGCACTTTCATAACCTGAGATACTAGTTGATGGGCTGAAAGACTCTATCTCCAAAAGATCCTGGTCATTGTGTATTTCAACAAATGGATAATATCTCAATTCAGAGTCATCTGCCACCTGTAAATTCAGACCGGGAGCAAGTTCAATTGTGCTGCCAGCGCTGAGGGTAATTGGACCATAATTACACATTTGTATACCGGCATCCCAAATTGTATCAACCATAAGTTTTCCGAACTCATCACCGGGTTCAATTGAAAGAATGTTCTGATAGTCAATTAGATAGAGACCATTCAAGACTACAAAACTACCTTCAACATCCTCTGAAACCTCGGTTACAAGGACTCTGGATACAATGACATCGTCCTGGTTTCCAACGTCTGCATCATAATCCCAGGTTGTTTCACCGGCTGTGACATCAATTACTTCATCCTCGACGAAAACACCATCTTTAGACAACTCCATCCAAACCAAATTTCTTGAAACATTTATTTGTTTTGCAGTCAGCTCATATCCATTTGACAATTCAAGAGCAGAACCTGCCCTGAGAACATGATTGTCATTGCTGTCAACAACCAAATTCACAAGCTCACGTGGATTGGTATCTGAGAGAGAGACATACTGCTCACCGAAAAGACCCAGAACAGGGTAAGTGTCATTATAGATAGATGAGGCTTCACTTGCAAAATTGGCTTCGTATTCTACCTGTACAATTGAAGCATTGTAACGAAGGAATTGTGCTTCAATGAGCCTTCCCCCAACATCACAAATAGTAAGAGATTCAGAACCAATATTATCATCAAGATCATACATGAATCCTGCAAAGTTATGAGCTGTCCAGGCAGATGAACCGGTTGCAACACTTCCTCTCAACTGATAAGTTCCTGATTCTATACATTCTTTCATGAGATAGAAACGGAGGATAACATCGTCTGCTACTTTGAATTTTAGGCCCTCTGCCAGATTAATAGATTCACCTTTAGTAAGAGTTAAGATGCTAGGATTGGCCATCACAATACTATCAGAAACACTGTAAACTTCAAGCTCACCGAATTCATCAGATGAACTTACTTCAAGGATGTCCTCATAATCCAGAAGCCAGAGACCTTCGACAACTACAAGACTGTCTACCTGTCCCTGGAAAACATCTGTGATGAGACATCTAAATACAATAACTTCAGACTGATCGCCTACATCAACATCGTAGTCCCAAGTTGCTTCACCTACTGAAACATCTACAACTTCATCCTCAATGAGTTCTCCATCCTTGTAGAGTTCCATCCAGACCTTTTCACCATCCACATCAATCTGCTTCGCAGTCAGTTCATATCCATTTGGAAGTTCAAGAGGAGAAACAGTCCGGAGTGTGTACTTATCACCGGTATCAAGAAGAAGATTTACAAGTTCTCCTGCATCAACATCAGATGTTGGAATATATATTTCACCAAAAAGACTGATTAAAGGGTAGGTGTCAGCAGTTGGAGAGGAATCTTCACTTGCAAAATCAGCTTCATATTCAACCTGAACAATTGATGAGCTGTAAACAAGTTCTTCTTCCTGAATATTTCTTCCGGCAATGCTGGATATTGTGAGAATTTCTGAACCTATATTGTCATCAAGGTCATACCAGAATCCCGAGAAATTCTCCGGTGTTATTACTGTACCTGAGAAGCTTGAAATTACAGGGCTTCTAATCTCATAACATGTATCAACACCAATATCAGATGCATTTACGATACCAATACTAAATAGTACTATAATTAGTATTGTTCCTAAAAATATCATATTAGATTTATCCATTGTACCACCAATGTATTATACAGAGAAAGTAACGGACTGTATATATAAATTAGCACTAAACCACCTTATTTTTGAAAAGAATAATACAAATCTACGAATATATTTAAACAACATGTTCTTAAAAAATAACATACTCATCATTAAAAATAGCTTTTAAATAACGTATTGATGCTGCCGCTTTTGTATAAGAGACTGACAACCTGAAGTGATCAATAGAAAATGGATAAGGCAAAAGATATGTGGAAACTCCCACATATCCTGAATAACTTCTTTCTTTCAATAAGATGCGTGTATCTTAGCTTCAAGAGTTGTGTCTTTGACTTCACTCCATTTTACATCGAGTGAGATATTTGCCTTAAAACCGGTCTTGTGTTTAAAATTGATCTTCTCACCTTTCTTAACACCCTTTTTATCCAGGATCGTACTGCTGCCATCTTTTACAACAATATCCCAGGTTCCTTCATCAGGAAATGTAATCTCAAAATCGCCTTTTATAGTGATACCAAATGTCACCTGGGACACAGACTGGTGACCTTTTCCGTTCTTGACATTGAGCTTGAAAGTGATATCTTTAGTTGCTCCAAGGATCACTTCTTCCTGAGACAATTTCATCAATTTCTCTAACTGGGCATCAGTAATCCCAATGTGAGCCATAATGTCATTATGTACTGCAGTCATAGTTCCGGCGAGTTCTGTATTTTCTAGTTGTCCTGTCATTTTGTATCTCTCCTGTTTGACCCGCTAACCAGCTGCATCGGATTTTATTCAAACAAATGTGCTCCCATTAAACGGAATACAAAAAGAACATTTGAGTGTTACTCTCTGAATATATAGTACTAAATATAAAACTGTTGCGTATATTTTAGAATATTCCTCAAAATATAGCGACAATCATTGGAACACATAAAGTCAGCAGGCAAAAAGAAAAGAAAAAGGAAAAAGAAAGAACAAAACCAGCAAGTATCAGAAAACAATAGTCCAGCCGGACCTGACCTCTCTGCTGCTGTACTTCACTTCATGTATAAGGTTGCTATGAGCATCATAAAGACTGATAGTTCCACCACTGTTAGGAAGGATCACCCCTTTTCCGGAGAACAGTATTCTTGTACCGGAACCGGCACGGATCTTGCCTTTAAGCTTTGACCTGCGACCGGATGCATCTTCTATGGACCAGCCTGCAAGGTCTATTTGTTTTGGTGATGCATTGAAAAGTGTCACTGATTCTTTACCTGAATCCACTCCATCAGGATTTACAAGTGCCCCTACAATAAACACTGAGCCATCCTCTACAGACTCGGGTTCTTTTGGTTCTTTTATCTCACATGCAGGAGATGAAGGTTCAGAAACTTCGGGAGCTTTTGGAACATCAGGCAAACTGTGTCCTGTCATATCATCGGTGTTAAAGCTCTGGGACTGGAATGCAAGGAAAATAGCAACCCAGCGGTCCTCTTCAGGTAAATAGATGAGCAGACCGCCATCCTGGTACGGTGCATCATCGTCCTGCCATTTTTCAGAATTTCCCTGATTCATATGAATATCGTGGATCCCGCTTCCGGGTCTGAAACCAAAGAAACTGTCTGGTAAAAATGACTCCGGACCCCATCTTTCTCCGAAAGCATAGATAACACCGTCATACATAGCGGCTTTCTCCACGTATTTCTGGATCAGTTCATTAAGGTCATTAGAAGGACCGGGAACATCACATTTCAGAGGAACCATTTTTGATGGATCAAAAAGTCCTCCACGGACATAATCTAAACGCAGCTCTCTTGATGAACGGTCAAGGTTTTTGTAACCCATTTCAAGATCAACAAGCTTTTCAATTATAGGATGACTGAAATTATTATCTGCAAAATAAAGCAATTCAGACGGAGACACTTTTGAATTAATGTTCACAGCTATGCGGTGTTCATTTTTTCCATCATCGACAAGTATCTGGTAATGAGCACTACTGCCCTTTCCTCGTCTGCAGTCTTTTGGTTTACCTTTCAATATCCCGTAATTTTCAAGAGACATAGTGGAAGTTACTCTGCGACTGAATTAAAAGTTTTCCGTGTTCTAGTTCCGTATTACAGAGTAATTCATGAAAAGTGTGCAACTTTAAATTTCAAGCCTGATGCATTGAATGTGTCTTTTACCAGATTGAGCGGACGTTTTTTACTGTAAAGTAAATACGAAGAACAACTGCAATCACCCGCTCCAAATCCCCGGACCGAATCTTTCAACCCGGACATCAGTTTTTCTGCAAGCTCACATTCAACCGGTTTGTCAGTTATTGAATACACAACGGAGACAAGTTCAAATTCCTGTGAAACTGAGAGATAATCCACATGCCAGCGTGGTTTTTTGTTTTTCTCCAGTGAGAGCAGCACGTGTCTTTTCAGCCTTTTCAGACCTCCGCTGCCAAGTGCAGAACCGACATATACATGGTAACCTTTTGAAAACTCGATATTTTTGAGACTACCTGCGTCAAGAACACAATTCCTGTTTCTGAATATAAGGCAGTAAACACCTTTTTCGGAAATGTCAGGGAATTTTCTTTTGTCCTGCATATTAAATAAAAAGCAAAGAAAGCATTAAATCGTTTCCTGCCAAATCATATTCACAGGTCTGAAAGTACAAAAATACAAACAGACAATTAAGATCAAATGAAGGGATAAGAAATGACAGATGGAACAAAGGATGCAAAAGATGTGAAAGGATTCCAGCCAAGAGCTGTGGCCTATGCAAAAAAGATGGACGATAATTTCGCTGAAGCTGTGGCAGGTTTTTACAATTCCGTATGGGATGAAAGAGAAGGCGGACTTTCCAAAAAGCAGAAACATCTCCTGGTATTTGCAATCGCATGCTCCAGCCAGAAAACAGAAAGTGCGGTTAAGATCCTCCAGAGACTTAAGAAATATGGCGTGACCGCACAGGAAATAAAAGACGTAATGATGATAGCGGCCTGGACCAATGGAATACAGAATTTTACCAATATCAGCCCTGAAGTCCTTAAAGAGATGGAAAGACTGGAGTTCTAAGTTCCATCCCTTTTTTAAACGTATTATGGCAGCATAAAGCGTATCAGAACATAGATCTGGATCAACAGTATAAGAGGCATTCCTATTGTAAAAGAGGAGTGTTTTGTCTTATGCCTGAAACGGTACATTCCTGCAATAGAACCTACGCTGCCACCTATTATCGCAACCATGAACAGGGTCTTTTCAGGAACCCTGAATGCACTTTTTTTTGCTTTTCTTTTGTCTGCCCACATCAGGTAAAATCCGATAACATTTACCAGCAACAGATACATAAGAATTATAAAGGATGTTTCCATAGCCTTTATTTCACTATAAGCCGTATAAATTTTCCGGGAATAGGATATGAATTCATTGCCGGGGAATAAGCCAGCAACTATAACTAGCAGCTGACCGGCTTTTTCAGAGAGAACTAAAACTCAGAAACTGGGTGGTATAATATGACAAAAAAGTGGCTGATATTAATTACAATACTTATGCTTGCAGGCGTGCTTGTCAGCGGATGTGCCGACAACGCAGATGACACTGCAATGGAAGAAGAAACTGTAGAAGAGACAACAGCAGAAGAAGTTCAGGAAGATGTCACAGATGTCGTTGGTGAAGGAGTGGACTATGGTATCAGAATGGAATACTATGGTATGATGAAGCCTTCTGAAATTGACATAAACAGAGGCGACACTCTGGTATGGACAAACCTCAAACCACAGAACACATTCGTTCTTGTCAGCGATGACGGACTTTTTGAAGACCATGAAATGTATGTCCACGACACTTATGAATACACATTCATGAACAGTGGCACCTACACCTTCAGTGTTGTTGATGTCCCTGACATGACCCTTACAGTAACAGTCAACTGATCAGAGGTGAAAGCCTCCGGTCACTACTTTACTCCTCTTTTTTAAAGTCCAGTGAGATTGAATTCATACAATACCTTTTACCGGTTGGAGCCGGTCCGTCATCAAAGACATGACCAAGGTGGCTTCCACATCGGCTGCATACAACCTCTATCCGTTCCATGAAATGACTGTGGTCCTCTTTAAGCGAGACTTTATCCTCAGAAACAGGTTTGAAGAAACTTGGCCATCCAGTGCCGGAATCATACTTTGTATCTGAACTGAACAATTCCTGACCACAGGCTGCGCAAAGATAGATTCCCTTTTCCTTATTTGCATAGTATTTTCCCGTAAAAGGTGCTTCTGTGCCTTTCTGCCTTAATACAATGAACTGGTCTTTTGTGAGCAGCTCTTTCCACTGCTTATCCGATTTTTCAATAGCCTTTGCTGTATCTGCCGTATTTTCCATATCATCCATATCTGCCATATTTGATACTCCCATTCAAATTGTGTGGATGTTAGCATAAAAAGGTGTTGTGGGGCTGGAAGTAATTAAGTGAAGCCACCAATACAGTATAAATATACAGATAATTATAAATATTATTTTTGAGAGAATAATATTGTTGAACAAAATCACAGTATTGTGTTCAATTTGGGTTAAATTATAAGGGTATAATCACAGGGGAAAGAACATGTCGGATTGGATAAACTACTATGAAGACAACAAGCAGACAGCATTGATGAGAATAGACAACATGGCTCTCTCTGCAGGTTACAGCCGTGAGCTCAACTGCTGGGTAAACAAATACCTGGATCCTTTTTCAGTTGCAAGAACAATAGCAGAGGAGAGAAGAGAAAGCTCCGATCCTTTTATGAGAATTCGCATGGAAGCGGAGAAGGATCTTGAATTCACTGTTCTCAGAGCAAATAACAGGGACAGGAACAACTGCGATATCATCTTCTTTGAAAGCAACCTTTTGCTTATGTTCAACCTTATGCTTAAACACATAAGAACTGCATAAACCACCACAATAGCCATCTTCCCAATAAATAGAAACTTCAATTCCCAGAAAAATAGGAAGAAGGGAAACGGAAGAAAAGGGATAAATACACCTATTTTACGTATTAGTTGCATCCCTTTTCCGGGAAGAAGGCATGCTCATTGCACGAAAGAAGTAAACTCTTAGCTGACGAGAACATAGGCAAGCTCCTTTTCAAATTGTCCGCCCCTGCCACAGTGGGAATGCTGGTACAGGCTCTGTACAACATTGTGGACACGGTTTTTGTAGGTCAGGCTCTCGGTGAGAACAGCGTTCAGGGTATTGCCGGAATTTCCATAGCTTTCCCGATAATGATGGTCATCATGGCAATTTCACTTGCCATTGGCATCGGCGGGGCTTCCATGATATCACGCAGCCTTGGTGAAGGCAATCAGGAAAGAGCAGAGAATGTTATGGGTAACGTACTGTCACTTGTTCTGATAATGAGTGCAGTCATCGTCGCTGCAGGAAGCATTTACCTGACGCCGCTTCTGAAACTGTTCGGGGCTACTGATACAATCCTACCCTACGCCACCGAATATATGACCGTGATACTGCACGGATCAGTGTTCTTTATGTTTGCTCTTGCTATGAACAATGTCGTGCGTTCGGAAGGAAATGCCAGGGTTGCAATGTATACAATGCTAATCTCAGCCCTTGTGAATGTAATCCTTGACCCTTTGTTCATTTTCAAATCCGGCTACATTGAATTCAATTTCCTTGCCGACAACCTGGGAATAGTAATCCAGCCACTGTATCTGCATGGTTTCGGACTCGGTGTAAAAGGTGCAGCCATTGCAACAATCCTTGCACAGGCAACGGGAGCTTTATTCCTTATATGGTATTTCGCTTCGGGAAACTCCAGTCTTCGCTTCCGTTTGAAAAATCTAAAACCAAGATTTGATATCGCCTATGAGAGTATTTCCATCGGAATGGGACCACTTGCAAGAAACGCATCCAGCAGTCTTGTAGTAATCGTGCTCAACAATATACTGCTCATATACGGTGGAGGAGACGTTGCTATTGCAATTTTCGGTGTTGTTAACCGCCTTTTCATGTTCACGTTCATGCCGATGTACGGCATCGTTCAGGGACTGCAACCCATCGTTGGTTTCAATTATGGTGCCAGGAACTTTTCCAGGGTAATGGAATCGGTCAAACTTTCCATGATTGTCACAACTACAATGGCTATTGCTGGGTTTATAGTACTTCTTGCATTCCCGGGTCAGCTTTTTGGAATATTCACATCTGACGAGCAACTGATATCTGCCGGCGCATCTGCCACAAGAATAATGATACTGGCACTTCCGCTTGTGGGATTTCAGGTCGTTGGAGCTTCACTTTACCAGGCCATTGGCAAAGCCTTACCATCCTTCATACTTGCCATGAGCCGACAACTGTTGTTCCTGATACCACTTGTGATAATCCTCCCGCATTTCTTCAATCTTACAGGTGTATGGCTGGCATTTCCACTGTCAGACAGCCTTTCGTTCATGCTCACTTTTGTCATGGTACTGAGGGAATTCAAGATACTTACACGGCTTGATAGTAAGTCCTGACCGGCTGATACAATGCATTTAAAAGGCATCGGAACAATTCTGAATCCATGTCATACGAGAACGGACCACTTTTACTTATGATACTTGACGGCTGGGGTTACACCACCGAAGAAAAAGGAAATGCAGTAATGGCTGCAAACACCCCGGTACTTGATTCACTTGTAAAAAAGTATCCTTCATGCTTATTGCAGGTTTCAGGCGAAGGTGTAGGACTTCCTGAAGGACAGATGGGAAACTCAGAGGTCGGACACCTTAACATCGGTGCAGGAAGGATCATCTACCAGGACCTTACACGCATCAACAAAGACATAAAAGAAGGTTCTTTTTTCAAAAAAGAGGTCTTGCTTGAAGCCATGGAAAACGTGAAGAAGAACAACTCTTCACTGCACCTTATGGGACTTTTCTCATACGGAGGCGTTCACAGTCACATGGACCATATGAGAGCACTTGTGGAAATGGCAAAGGACGAAGGTGTTGAAAGAGTTTACATCCACACATTCCTTGACGGCAGGGATGTTCCACCGCAGACCGCACTTGATGACATGAAAGCTCACGAGGAATTCTGCAAGAGCACAGGTATTGCAAAGACTGCAACTGTAAGCGGCAGATATTATGCAATGGACCGTGACAAACGCTGGGATCGTATAAAACTGGCATATGATGCACTGACACTTGGTGAAGGCATCCTTGCAGATGACGCTGTTTCAGCCGTAAGCATGGCTTACAAAAGGGGCGAAAATGACGAATTTGTAAAGCCTACTGTTGTTACCGATGAAAATGGTAAACCTGTTGCAACCGTGAAAGATGGAGACTCAGTTATCTTTTTCAATTTCCGTCCTGACAGGGCAAGACAGATGACCTATGCTTTTGTGAACGATGATTTTGACGGTTTTGAGAGAAAAGTAAAGCCAGAAGTTCACTACACCTGCATGGCTGAATATGATGAAAATCTGGATATTCCAATTGCATACCCGCCAGAGACTATCACCAATACTCTGGGAGAAGTCCTGTGCAAGAATAACAAAAAGCAGCTCCGTATAGCTGAAACTGAAAAGTATGCTCATGTGACGTTCTTCTTCAATGGCGGTGTGGAAAAGGAGAATGAAGGTGAGGACAGATGCCTTGTATCTTCACCGGATGTTGCAACATATGATCTCAAACCTGAGATGAGTGCATATGAAGTTACAGAGCAGCTTGTGGAAAGGATACAGTCCGGCAAGTATGATGCAATCATTCTAAATTTCGCCAACATGGATATGGTAGGCCACACAGGAATTGTGGACGCAGCCATCAAAGCAATTGAGGCTGTAGATGGATGCGTTGGAAAGATCATCGATGCGATCCTTGAAAAAGGTGGAGCCGCACTCATTACAGCAGACCACGGAAATGCTGAAAAAATGATAGATTACCAAACCGGCAAGCCACATACCGCTCACACATCAAATCCTGTTAAGTGTGTTCTTGTAAATGGCCCTGTGGGAGCAGAATTGCATGACGGTAAGCTCTCAGACCTTGCACCAACCATGCTTGAGATAATGAAAATAGAACAGCCTTGTGAGATGACAGGAGTTTCACTGATTGCAAAAGACAATTGAATCAAAAACTAAGCTAAAATTAGGTTCTAAACTCTAAATCTAGAACCATTTGTCAAGGGTACTCTGGCCGCTTCCTGATGAAGCTTCGAGGCGTTCCAGAGCCTTTGTAACCCTGTCCTCTGAGAAATCATGTTCTGCGCAGAGGAAAGATATTACCGCTGTTGAATCAGGTTTTTTCCATTTGAGAGAATAATCATCAGTCACTGGCGGGGATTTGAAGAACTCTTTTATTCCTTCCAGATTCTCGATTTCAAGACCTTTTTCATGGAGAATGTTCTCTATGCTGCCGTGTTCTTTTACGAGTTTAAGAGCGGTCTTTGGACCTACGCCCTCAATACCGTCATTGTAATCAGTACCTACACAGAGAGCAATGTCGATAAGCTGTGAATGGTTGATTCCTAACTCATTCAGGTTTTCATTCAGGTCAATGAGTTCAGGTTTGACATCTACATAGATATTCTTCTTTGGTAGCTTTCTCTTACCTGAAACTGTAAGGTTCCTTACAACTTTTGGGGAACCAAAAAGCAGTGAATCATAATCCTGAGATGCTATCCTGTCAGCATCTCCTTTTTTCACCATATAGGCTGCCTGTGCCTCGCCTTCTGAAGGAGCATCAACATAAGGAATGCCCATGGCACTCAGCAGTTTTTTTGAGTCCTCAACAATTGTCGCATCGACTTTGGCAGATGCCTGAGCGTATTTGTATGCCTCTTCTGCGAGTCCTTCTTCTTTAGCCAGCTCATAATTGGCTTTTGCTTTTTCGCGCCGTTCGGTTCGCTTCTGGATAGTCGATGACTTGAACTCAGGTGGTTTTCCGTCGAAGACAAAAACAGGTTTCACCCCGGCTTCAACGATATTTGTCATCCTGTAAAGGATACCGGACAGGTGTGATGTGACATTACCCTGAGAATCTTTCAGGGGAGTACCATCTCTCTGCCGGATGATGCTTAAGAATTGATAAAGTGTGTTAAAGGCGTCTATCGCCACAATATTTAAAGAAAGGTCAGATACTTCGATCGTGCTCCTTTTTAGGAGCTCCCCTATATCAACACCCATGAAGAATCGTAATTTTTACGTAATTGAAACCCTCAGGCTTCAGTTGTTATAAGTCCATTGCATTCAAGTCGCACATCGATGACGGAATCATCATTTGCGTCTATCTTTCCTACTCTAAGGATATTTCCTACTCTGTCAATTAAGTGTGTTTTAGTGATCTGCACCTGATGGAGATCGTTCGAATCTCTGTTTTTGTGTACCACCACAAGACTGTGCTTATCAGTCTCATTCTTATTTAACTTTGACATCATGTTCTTCACAAGCTGCTCAAAGTCAGAGTAGATAAGAATCTCAGAACATTTCCCGGCTTTCTTGATAATACCAATCGGTTCTAAATTAATGCGCATATACGCACCTCTAATAGATAGAAAATATTTCTCATCAATCTACTACAATCTAGTTAATATGGTTTTCGGAACTTGGTATGGTATCATTATGATGATAGGTAATTACCTGTACCTTCTCCTGTCCATTGAATCCATTACATCGTCCATCTTAATGAGTACTTCATTCATACGTGAATCAAGGTTGTTTTCTACACTCTGAACATTGATCCTTAAAGAACGCTCTTTTGCTGCAAGTATGTTGTCGATCTTACGCAGGCGCATATCCACAGAGAGGATCATAGCAGCCAGTGCACCAATCATCACCATCGCAGACAATATGATCAAAGCATTTGCAGGATTATATTTGAATCTACCAAGCCATTCGTATGTAAGTACAAATGAAGACACAACCATTACAACTGAGAATAATATATCTCTGGTTTCCATTCTGTTCCCTCATTATTAATATGGGCTTTTTTGCTATTTATATTATTTAACTCTACTTTTTTTAAAGAGAATTACTTAAATACTGAACAGAGTATTTACTATACATAATAATATATTATTCATTGATTTATATATTTGGAGTTGCTGAGTTGAGTTCGGAAAAGACGGTAATCAAAGATTACGTTCCAATGCTTGTAATGGTAGGCATTATACTTATAGTACAGATCACGGCGTTGCTTCTTGCTGCGCCAATGAATGCAAATGACATGCAGGCCTTTGAAGACCCTGACTCTACTTCAAACGCAATCTACTACATCGGGATCATCCTTGTGTTCACCGGCTTTTTGCTGCTGGCTATTAAAAAGAACATGGAATGGATAATACAACTCACTATACTGCTTGCTGTGGGAGCCACCATGTACTATGTATTCTATGCACTGCTCTCACTTCTTGACATATCGATCATGACAAACAACGTAGTTTCAGGTCTTGTAGCCGCCGTCCTCACAGTACTGCTCTACAAGTTCCCGGAATGGTATGTCATCGACATAGTAGGACTTATCATCGGAGCTGGTGCCAGTGCAATATTTGGAATTTCACTTTCCATTCTGCCGGTCATTGTGCTCCTGACACTGCTTGCAGTCTATGACGCAATATCCGTTTACAAGACAAAACACATGATAGACCTCGCAGAAGGAGTAATGGACCTTCACCTTCCAATTCTCTTTGTGATCCCAAAACATCTGAGATACTCATTTATTGAAGACTCACTCAAAAAGGAAGAAGGCAAAGAAAAGGAAGCATTCTTCATGGGACTTGGAGATGCCATTATGCCAACGATCCTGGTAGTTTCAGCAAACGTGTTCCTTGTGGAGAAAGCTCTCGAACAGAACATTACAATTGCATCAATCGGATTCATATCCTACCCTGCCATCGGTGCAATGATAGGAACTGTTATCGGATTTATGGCTCTGAGCATACTGGTAATGAGAGGGAAACCACAGGCAGGCCTTCCATTCCTTAACAGTGGAGTTATTCTGGGATTCTTAGCAGGAGTACTGCTCAGCGGAGCACCGCTCTACTAGTCTCTTTTTTAAATTTACTTCAAAAAATAAACAATTCAGTCTTCCTCAGGAAGCTCTGAATTGAGATTACATATGGAGCAATTAGAAGAGGAACGGGGAACAATGCCCTGTTCATCCTCAGTAAAAGCATTGTCCACAGAACGAGTTCCTTCTGCAAGAACTGCTGCTGTTGAGACACTGCTGGCTATAAGAACGGAATCAAAGATCTCTTCTTTTGACACGCCGAGTCTTTTTGCAACCCTGACATGGGTTTTCAGGCAATGCTCACAACGAAGTGCTGATGCCACTGCAATGCTGATAAGTTCCACAGTTTTAGGATCCATTCGTTTGAACTCACGCATAACACTGTTCTCGTAGATCATTCTTGATATGAAAATCTCCGGCATATCCTTCATAAAATTAGTAATATAGGGAATTTCTCCATATCTTTTCTCGACATCTGCCAGAATTTCATCTACAGCCTCCTCTGGCTCTTTGTCAAGAAGCTTTTTGATTTTTTCAAGTTCCATAATAACCCCGGATAATTTCAACGTTTTTAAATGAAGTAATATAAGATGCAAACTACTAGGTAATTTATGCCGTAAATCCTACCTCAGATTCTCGTTTGATCTTGACCAATATATAATTTTTCATCCGGGATCTTGTGATGGTTGCCATATCAGAAAGTCTGACACCTTCATCAAATTCCAGGTTCTCCACTCTTTCATGGAACTCATCATATGGAAGTTTCACACGCAGACCATCAAGTTGAAGGGTCACTGGTGCAGGAGAGAACACATCATAAATCTCAGGTATCTGTTCATGTATCTCTTTCATCACCCTTGGTGGAAGTACTGCAAGCGGATCCTTTGCAAGGTCCTCACGCATCTTTTCCACAACTTCCACGACCTTTTCAAGCAAATTATCAAGTGAACTCAGCTCTCCGGGTTTTCTCAGACGATGGGCAACTCTGCCGATACCGCCAACATAGAGATCAGCACCAACTACTTCTTCCGTCTTAACGGTAAGTGGACCTCCTGCAACGATCTTCGGGACGGTCACGCCTTCAAGAAGCTTTGGTTTCTTATTCTTGATACAATCTGCGAATGTACCGAATGAGAAAACTGCAAGGTCATGCTCATTAATGAGTTTCCTTTCGAAATTATCAGAAAGCGATACCCTTCTGCCCATGCCTCTTGCAAGACCGATCATATTGGTATTTCCGCCACCTCTACGCATAAATTCCGCAACATCACATGCAGAGTGCGGAAGATGATGAGAAGCAAGAGTAGGAGAAACTACAGCTATCTCAGTTCCGGTAAGAGGTGCACGTTCCAGCTTGCCAAGAAGTTTCTTTCCAAGTGCCTCGATGAGATGAACATCGTCTCTTGGGATAAGCATCACAAGAGTAACTTCAGTGGCTGCCGGGACTTTCTGGATAAGGTATCCTCCAAGGTCTTCCAGAAGTTCAGTGATGAGAGTGTGCTGGTGAATTCCACCCTCGTAAATATAAGGTTCAAGAACTGCTGCCATTATTCATCCTCCTGAAGTTCCTTTGCAATGTCCAGAGCTTCCTGTATCCACTCTTTCTTAAGAATATCCTCAGTGGCCGCAAAAACAAAGACATGCTTATCCATTGAATGATAGCGCACCCTGAATCCTTCCGGTGTTGCACGGATAGCCATTTCAACAAGCCTTGACTGGAGAGTCTTCTGTGGGTCGGCAACAACAATATTCTTAAGGAATTCTACCTCTTCATCAAGATTCTCTGCTGTCAGGATAAGAGTCTTCCTTTCCGGTTGGCGTATACCTGCACGTCCATATTTTGCCCAGAGCTGTTCAAGTAATTGTGGAAGATATTTTTCCTGTTCAATTGAAATTGTGACTTGTTTAGTAAGATGATTAGTAACATCCACGCTGCCCATATCAGATACTTTGACTTTTGGCTGAGTGCCTCTAAGGATTATAGCCATCATGAATAGGGAATCCTCAGGTCTTACTCTGGCCTTTATTCTTCCGATAGCACCGCCAAGTACCAGTTCGGAAATTATGTCCGAAACTATGCTCTTGTAGGCATCACCCTCTTCCGGTACCGTGGACTCTACAATGAAAGTCTCAAGAGGTTCCATAGAATTACTCCTCCACGTATCCTGAGGCCAGTAAAGCACTTCCTACTGCACCGATAAGGTGAGAGTTCGGTGGAACGAGAACATTGATCTTAAGCAGCTCACCAAGCGCCTTTGGAACTCCTTCGATAAGGGATGAACCTCCTACAAGGATAAGCGGTTCCTTTACATCGACTTCCTGAAGCTGCTGTTCAAATATCTGCTCAACAACACTGTGACATGCTGCTGCTGCAACATCCTCAGGAGTTGAACCTTTCGCAAGTGAGTTGACAAGTGACTGGATACCGAAAACGATACAATAACTGTTCATATCGACATTCTGTTCCATGCCTTTTACTGCAAGAGCACCAAGTTCTGTAATATCGACACCGAGCCTCTTTGCGGTCATATCAAGGAAACGACCGGAAGCACCTGCACAGATGCCTCCCATGGTAAACATTCCAGGAATTCCATCATCAACTGATATGGCTTTGTTGTCCATTCCACCGATATCAATTACAGTTGCATGACCTTTCTGGGAATCTGCAAGATAGACAGCACCTTTTGAGTTAACAGTGATCTCTTCCTGTACCAGCTTGGCACCAAAGTGCTCACCGATAAGGAAACGTCCGTATCCGGTAGTACCAATTGCCTGAATATCCTCCTGCTTGACACCAGCCTCTTCAAGGGCCTGATTGAAAGCCTCTGTAGCGCTGTCGATAACTTTGATAGTAGGCACCCAGCCTGAACCAATTATCTCATTGTCTCTCATGACAACAGCCTTGGTGGTTGTGGAACCGGAGTCAATACCTGCAGTAAGTCCACTCTGCTTTTCCCTTGCAAGCAGGTGTCTGCGCCTTGCGATAGTTGTGAGAGCTTCCATACGTGTCAGCAGTGTTGCCGCAGTTGTGCGCTCTGTAAATGAATAACTGATAACCGGAAGATCTGAATGTTTGTTGATGTAACGGCGAATCTCATTTCTGACGATCGCTGCTTCTGCGCATCTGAAACATGATGTGATAAAAACACCATCAACATCAGATATTCCTTCAACAACAGCCTTTGCCCTTGCCATCATCAGGCGAAGATCAGGACTTGCTGCCTCAATACCAAAATCCTTGCCGATATCATCAAGGATATTGATCTCAATTTCTGGAAAAACAAGTTTAGCATTGACACTTTCTGCCACTGAAGTTAGTTCCCCGTGAACACCTGCATATTCGGAACCACATGACACTAGTGCCACTTTTACAACAGCCTCATCATTCATTCTGTTGCCTCCTCTGATTCTCCTTTGACTTCATCAAGTGATTTCAGGAACTCTGCAATAGTGTAAACGAATTCCTGTCCTTCATCATCATCTTTAGGGAATTCCAGTTCCAGAAGCGGCATTTCGCGGCTTCTGATAAGATACTTGGTAAGTTCGTTGGTACGGGCACACCCCATGCAACCAAAAGCCATTGGAGACTCACCTACAATGATGCCTGCCTCTGCCTCATCGATCATCGGGCCCACGATAGCCATCCTGCCTCTGACACCTGCCGGAACCTCGACAGCCGCATATTTCAGACCATGCTTTGGTTCCTCTGCTGTAATATTCATGGGTGGTGAATCAACACCAACGGTCGTGACCTTTTCCTTTATCTTTTCCATCATTGCCAGTGGTGTGTGACCGAACCTTTGCACCAGGTCAGAAAGGATCAGACTGTTTGTAGGGTATATGATAACTTTAGCCATGGTATTGCCTCATAAGCTGGATTCAACTATGTCCTGGAGGTCTTTTACTCCAAATTTATTCTTGTGTTCTTTCTCTTTAAGCGGAACATGCGCATCGTATTTGTCAAGCGCCTTACCTATCATCGGAAGCATCATTGCTTCTTCCTTGAGGAAATAGAAACCAGGTCTTGAACCGCCTCCGCGTGAAGCACGGCAACGCCTGTCATCTCCGGGAGGGAAACCTCTTTCCTTTACGAAAATATGATTCTTATCAAGATCCACTATCTCTTTTACTACTTTGTTTACAGCATCTCTCGGACCTGTGACCATTGTTCCAAAGCAGGTTTCCTTGATCACGATATCTATGCTGGATTCGTAGATCTTCATGGCAGCATCGATTGGCAGCACACTATCAGAACTTGTGACAACAAGCTTTGTTATGACATCAGCATTCTCTTCTACCATTTTCATTCCTCCTTGCTGCCCTCTAAGACATACATCAGGTCTCCATCCTTGAAATGTCTGAGTTTCTCAGGGTTCAGTATCTTACCGATAATATTGGTGTTTCCAAATCTCTCACCTGTCGGACCGAACAGGTCATCATCAGCCAATTTGACACCTATCATTCCGGCTCTCTTTGCAGCCTGATTAGTAACACCTATCTCACCTGCAATTGCTTTTTTCGGAGTGTTCTCCGGGAAGATCTCCTTATAGGATTCCGCAGGCTTTTCTGCCTTGAAGATATAGGTGTTCTCGTAGGTCATCATCACTGGAAGCAGACCTACCGGGTCATACTGAAGACCCACCGCATGTCTGAAGAAATCAAGGGTCTTTGGAGCCAGATCATCATAAAGTTCTATCTCTACTAGCATCTCAGGGTCAACGCCCTGCACTGTTACTTTCTTTTCATGCAGGATCTCAATTGTAGTTGGAGGAGACTGCTTTACAATAAAACCATCATCACCGGTATAGCCTTCCCTTGTGATTTCAATATCCTGCTCTGCCATTTCCGCTTCTGCCTCTGCATTGGTCATTCCAAGAAGCATGATCCTGTCCGGAACAGACTCAACCATGACTTTCTGGCCTTTTTCTGCCATCCTTGCAAGTTCAATTCCCTGCACAACATGACCTATTACAGAATGCATGATAGATGAGGTGCGGGCATCAGTTGAAATGAAAAGTTTTCCGGCACCGTATCCTACGGTTCTCACGAATACAGAACCTGTGGAACGTGCCTCAAAATTCTCGTATGTCACCAGTTCACCCTGGAACCTGTGATCGGATATAAAAGAAGTAGAAAGATAATCGATGTGGAACGTGTCATCCTTTGTTACGGCAAAGAAGAACTCTGCACCTTCCGGTGCCAGAGGGTCGATCTCGATCTTGATGTAAGTGAAAATACGGTAACTGTTCTCAAGTTTTGTTGAGAGGTCGGTAGTGGAAATGTGTTCTCCTACTTTTTCCCATTCGACAACCGGTTCAACAGATAATATCCTGTCACCCCTGTCAAGATCGGAGATCACATGTTTTCCGCTTATAAGCCTTGCAAACACACCTTCCTCAGGTGCGCCATATTCTGCGGAGTGACGGGTTTTGCTCACGATAATGTGAGTGTTCGCAGCATCGCCACCACCTGCACCAAAAAGCATTGTGAACCTTTCCATATCGGATTTTTCACGTGAAGGCTCCATATCAGTGCTGAAAGGACCGAAGGCAAGTACATCCTTGTTTGTCCATCGCACAGGAAGTTCTGTAAGACTTTTAAAAATTGAGATCCAGCGTTTGGAAGAAGGAGAAGATTCGTCAAGGAGTTCTATTTTAAACTCACCTTTAGATGTCTTCACAAGGAATTCCTTTGAAGCCTGTGACCTCATATCTTCCTTCTCTATAAGAATACCAATCGCTGTACCCTTTTTGTAAGGGGCGTTTGACACCTTGATGGCGTCCTCAAGGGTTGAACTTTCGGATAATTTCAGTTCCTGTCCGTTGATCTCTACCGTTATTTCGCCACTCGTGCCAAACTCCTCCGTATATGTCTAAAATATCAAGTTTCTGCTGCTTCCATACGCTCTTCTTCGGTAAGCTCTGCCAGAACAGCCTTTGGTTCGCCGATACTGACTATCTTACCATTTCTCATAAGAGCTACACGGTCACATATCTCTTCCAGGAAGTCCATATCGTGAGATACAATGACGAATGTGTCGCCCATCTTCTCACGTGCTTCCAGAATAGATTTTGTAACCTCTTTCTTTGTGAACGGGTCCATTGTTCCCGTTGGTTCGTCCATTATAATGATATTAGGTTCCTTCATCAGGATCTGGGCAAGTGCAACCCTGTGCCTTTCACCTTCACTAATCTCATCTGACATCTTTGATAATATAGATTTTGCCTTCTCTTCAGTAAATCCGGTTGCCATCAGGGTATTGATAGCTTTTCTGACAGCAAGCTCGTATGGAAGGTCAATTCCTATAGATTCTGTAAGGTTGTCAATGATAGTCCTGTGTATGTAAAGACCATATTCCTGGTGCAGAATTCCCATGTACTTTACAGCACGTCCTCTGCATTCCGGTCCTGGCTTTCTCATATCAATCCATTCCTCACCGACACGTACCTGTACGTCACCGCTGGTTGGAGATACAATACCCATAAGCACTTCAGATGTAGTTGTCTTTCCGGCGCCGCTTGTACCGGCAAGACCGAATATCTCTCCTTCTTTTACATCAAAGGAAACATCGTTTACTGCGTAAACAACACCCCTGCTCACAGAAATGTACTTCTTTACAAGATTATCGACCTTGATAAGCGGGTCACCTACAACAACGTCACACTTCTTTTCCACAGTGCAGACCATTTCCATGAACTCTTTTGCAACTTCAGAAGGTGCGCCTTCCCTGACAATTGCACCATCTTCAAGAATGATAGCCTTGTCTGCAAGGTCTTCGACTACTTCAGACCAGTGGGAAGTTATGACCATTGTCATGTTAAAGTCCTTTACTGCCTTTGCAATAACATCGTGGACTATGTCTGCTGTCCTTGGGTCAAGTGTACCGGTTGGCTCATCAGCAATGAGAAGCATTGGGTCTCTTACAAGCTGACGGGCAAGTACTACTCTCTGCTTTTCTCCACCACTAAGGTCACGTGCAACGTGCATCATGCGGTGGGAGAGCTGAACCTTTTCAAGAAGCTCAACTGCACGGGAAACTGCAGTCTCACTGTTGACACCGATCTCTGTCAGTGAGTTCACTACATTGGTTATGACCCTGTCATCACCATACAGCGCAAAGGTACGCTGGAGCATGATCGCGATCCTCTTGGTGATCTCACGCCTGTCAGCATCATGCAAGGAAATTTTAATGAAATCAGCTTCGAAAGGATTGAGAGTGTCACCACATGAAGGACACTGCTGTCCTGCTTTGCTTGGCGGCTCCATATGTCCGCATTTCTCACATCTTGCGAGGTGGTATATTACCTCTCCACTAATGCCTTCGTACTCTTCAACACCACGCAGGACGTGCATCAATACTGTTTTGCCTGAACCGCTTCTACCAAGGATACCGAGAACTTCTCCCTCGTTGATGGTCAGGTTTATATTTTTGAGAACTTTGACACCATCAAATTCAAGTGTCAGGTTTTTGACTTCAATGAATAATGTCATTTGATTTCCTCCGCCCAGGGGTGCATAGGAGTCCTGTTTCACTAATAATGATATGCATATCTACTCAAATTACTTAATGGTTTTGCAGACTACATACAAAACTAGCTCTGCTGGAACCCATGCAGACCTGATAACAAGTTTTTAGCGTCTTTTTTAAAGAATTACTGTTGGATTATTGAACTCAATACATAAACGTAACGCATCTGCTTCGCGGTGTTAACTTCTAAAAAGAGGAGGAGGATTGCGATTTTACAAAGTGATGGATGTATCTATGTTCTTTATAATGTCCACTACATCAATGATATTGCCTATGATAATGTCCGCAGAATCCCTCAATACCGGAGGGCGCTCATCACCCTGTTGGGAAGTAAGAATTCCGACATCAGCGGCCCTTAATGCAAGTATATCATTCATCCCGTCACCCACCATAATAACAATATCATGGTCATTTTTCAGGTTTTTTACTATCCGCTCTTTATCGTGCGTTGTGGCAACTGCAAAAACATCTTTCATGGGGATGGACAACGAAGATGCAAGAACCTGCAGGTTCTGCGCGTCATCTCCTGAAGCTATGAAAATATCAACACCAAGTTCTCTCACCGTCTTGATGGTTTCCGGGGTGCTGGAATACATCTTCCCACCTGTGCTAAGAACATAAGGAACCATATCTTCCTGGGAGTCAACAACCAGACCTGCTGCAAGATAGGAGATTTCAGGACAGCGACCCTTTACGTGGGAAACTACATCATAGAGATCCCTCACTCTTACATTATTGCCGCGGATTATGCTGTAAACCTCTTCCAGCTCAAAAGGACTGCTTGAACAACTGATTCCCAGAGGAATATTGTACATATCTATGAATTCCCGAAGCTCAAGATCAAGGGAACATTGCCATAATTCATCAAAGCGGGTACGCAATACTACAAGTGCCCTGTTGGCTTTTTCTGCAACCAAAAGAGTTGTCTGTATATCTTCCAGCATTGAGCCATCGTTCATGTCCTTGGCAACACGATACATATGTAACAGTGTCCCGGCACTGTCAAAGACAACAGCAACACGTTTTTTCATAAATTCTGATAGGATTTATCAAATAAACGTTTACTCCTCTACTGCAAGATCACGGCGATTCGGGTTGCCAAATAACTAATAAGCAAACAGGAACTATTTCAGAATAACAATGAGCAGAACTAACCTGATCATAAAGGTCCTGATAATTATCATTTTACTGGCTCTTGCATTTGAGGGTATGCGACATACAGATTATACTGAACCAGCAATAGTCTCACAACCGTGGGACCACAGTCCCATCACTGTTTATATTGATGACAAGGACGTACCGCAGCATTACAGCCTCACTTACAAAGAAGATGTAATGAATGCTCTCACATACTGGGAAAACGGGGGAAACGGCCAGCTTGGGTTCCAGCCGGAATTTCAGGTACTTGAAACTGACAATGCTGACATACTGATAATGTGGGTGGACAACCTTGAGAAGGACGCAGGTTCAGCAAATGGGATTGCAGGGTTCACAAGACCATATATCGTAAGCGGTAAATTTGAAAGAGTGGACATTGTCCTTGAAGCTGGCAATTATGAAGGCTATGCATGGAGACAATATGGTGACAGTTCCATGGAAGATATAGCCGCGCATGAACTGGGACATGCACTTGGACTGGGACACAGCAATGACAGAAGCGATATTATGTACCCCAAATATGACCGGCGGGATAATCTTGATCCATTACTCTTCAATTCCACCCGCTATGTGCTTCTGGCTCTGCTTATCGCAGCAGCGCTCATTGTCTCATATCATGGAACAGGATGGCTTCGCTGCAAAAAACAAAGAAAAGAGCTTGAAGAAGACGTGTTCAATTATCCGGGAAAAGAGGAGAAAAATGAATAACATGACTATCTTCCAGGCTATTCTGAGATATTTTGCCGGGGAAATTATCGATTTTTCAGACTACGAAGTTGACCTGTCAGGGCTTACACAATTCCAGCGTGAAGTCCTTGAAGAAGTCAGAAAGATACCTTATGGTGAAACAGTAACTTATCAGGAACTGGCCTGCAGAGTTGAGAGAAGTGGTGCGGCCAGAGCCGTTGGTTCTGCTGTTGCCAGAAACCCTTATCCTATAATCATACCCTGCCACCGCATAGTCTCATCTTCCGGCATTGGTGGATTTTGTGGTGAAACCTGTGGAGAGAAGGTTGAACTTAAGAGAAGAATGCTTGAAATGGAAGCAAAATTGAACGAAACTACAAAAGAAAATAAATGATGAAAAAGATATAATGTATTGATGGTGGGTTGGAAGAAAAACAGAAGGGGAAAATCATGTACGGATGGACTGGAAGAACAGTTATCATTGACCTGGGCAACAACTCGGTCACAGAAACTAAAACTGAAAAAACGTATGTTGAGCAATTTATAGGAGGGCGCGGCCTGGGATGCAGGCTTATGCAGGACTTTGCTGACCCTGAAATAGAAGCGCTAAGCCCTGAAAATCCACTTATACTTACCACCGGACCACTCACAGGAACCTCAGTCCCCATGTCCGGACATTTTTCTATCACATGCAAGTCTCCGCTTACGTCAACAATATTCAGTACAAATGTAGGCGGCTATTTTGGAGCCGAACTCAAATTTGCAGGCATTGATGCCCTTGTGATAACAGGCAAAGCTGAAAAACCCGTGTATATCAGCATCAATGACGAAGAAGTGGAAATATTATCCGCCGAGCACCTCTGGGGAAAGAACACTGCTGAAACAACAGCCCTTCTTGAAGATAAAGGCAAGGTAGCCTGCATAGGCAAAGCCGGTGAAACTTTAGTCAGTATGGCAAATATCGTAAATGACCGCATATATACCAGTGGCCGTGGAGGACATGGAGCTGTTGCAGGTTCTAAAAATCTCAAGGCTATTGTTGTTAAAGGTACTAATCATATAGAAATTGCAAGGCCTGATGAATTTGAAATGGTAATGGAGAAGGCAAAGAAACTGCTAATTGCAAGTCCTCCCGCATCCAAAGGACTCAAAAGATATGGCAGTTCAGTAATTACAGACCTTCTGGATTATATGGGAACCCTACCTGCAATGAATTTCCGTGAAAAGAAGTTCCAGAATGCAGACAAACTTTCGGGTGAAGAGCTCAACAATACATTACATTTAAAGGAAGCTCCCTGCTACGCATGCCCTATTGGTTGCAAGCGAACCGACCAGGATGGGAAACCTGTTCCGGATTATGACTCTATTTGGGCGTTTGGACCAAACATTGGAAATGATGAAATAGGACTAGTCAGGGAACTTGACGGAATCTGCCTGGATTACGGGCTGGATCCTGTTTCAGTTGGTTCTGCAATTGCGGCCTACATGGAGATCAAACCCTGGATCGAAATGGAAGAAATCAAAGAAATTGCCACGGAGATAGGAGAAGGAACACATTACGTGTGCAAAGGCACTCATGATTACCTGCATTCAACCGGGAAAGAGGAATGCGATACTGCAGTGAAAGGGCTTGAGATTCCGGGATACGACCCTAGGGAGATCAAAGGAATGGCTATTGCCTATGCTACATCAAATACAGGTGGCTCACATTTGAGTGCATTCATGGTTGGCCCTGAGATTATGGGAAAGCCCATACTTCTTGAAAGGGATAAATTTGACGGGAAAGCTGCCCTGGTATTATATTTCCAGGATCTTGCAGCAGTTATTGATTCTCTTGTTATGTGTCCGTTCACAATGCTTGCAGTGGGAGAGGTTGATTTTGCCACACTGCTGAACAATCTGACCGGAGAGAACTATTCTGCTGAAGAACTATTGAGGGCTGGTGAAAGGATATTCAATATGGAAAGGATTTTCAACCTGAAAGCAGGAATCACATTCAAAGATGACACACTTCCTGAGAGATTCTTTGAGAATGGCATTGATAGAGATGAGTTTGAAAAGGCCATTCATGACTATTACCACTTCAGAGGATGGAATGCTGAAGGTACACCGGAAGAGGAAAAACTGAAAGAACTTGGTATTTTCAATGAAAATAGGGAAAATGACCGTTCTGCAGAATAGAGAAGATATAAATACATATATAATGGAATCTTCTATTATTACTCCCGATTAATGCGGAATCAAAGGTTAAGTTCATATAGGGCATTAGGAATTATACCCTTAGACCTTTTAAGCTCATAAATAATTATTACGATTATGGAGGATTTTAAGTGAAAATACAAGTTGAAGTTAAAGAACTTAAAGAAGGCAAGTACGTTATCGTAGACGACGAGGCCTGCATCATCAAGAGCATATCCAAGTCCAAGCCAGGTAAGCACGGTTCAGCAAAAGCAAGGATCGATGTTATCGGACTTTTCGACAACCAGAAAAGATCGATCGTAGGCCCTGTATCTGACAAGATCTACGTACCAGTTGTTGAGAGAAAGAACGCACAGGTACTTTCCATTTCTGGCGAGATCGCACAGCTCATGGACATGGGCGACTTCTCAACCTTTGAAATGAAGATCCCTGACGAGTACAAGGAAAGGATAAAGGAAGGAGAAGAGGTTTCATTCCTCACTGCACTTGGCAAAATGAAGTTCGATCTCAGATGATCGGACCCAACTTTTTCTTTTCTCATTTTTCTTTACAAAATTATGTTTTACAAACCTGATATGATGGATGCTTATGCAGACTATGATTCTGCAAGGTATGTTATATTCGGTGTCCCCTTTGATGCTACATCCTCATTCAGGTCTGGAAGTCGCTGGGCTCCTGATGCAATGAGGAGAGCCTCAGTGAATTTTGAAACCTATAACCAGCATTTTGACATTGATTTTGAAGACCTTCTTATTCATGATATAGGAAACCTTGAGCCTTATTCTTCAGTTGATGAGACTCTTGAGGACCTGTACTATGCAGTCAGGCCGATCGCAAGAGATGGCAAGATTCCCATCATGATGGGCGGAGAGCACTCCCTTACCTATCCTTGTGTTAAAGCATGCGCAGAAGAAGCCGGAGAAGATATCGGCTTTGTTGTTATGGACGCGCATTTTGATCTCCGTGAAGAGTACGGAGGAATAAAAAACAACCACGCATGTGTTTCCAGACACGTCCGTGATGACATCACAGACACTTATGTAACCATAGGTGTTCGCAGCGGACCAAAGGAAGAATGGGTCTATGCCAGAGAAAACAGCATCAAATATTATACTGCAGACGATGTGCGTGAAGTTGGAATTAAACAGGTAATTTCCGAGGTCAAAGAATATCTCGGCTGCAAGAAGATCTACCTGTCACTTGACATGGATGCAATCGACCCCGCATATGCTCCCGGTCTTGGCACACCTGAGCCTTTCGGACTTACAGACATTGATGTACGAGAAATTATACGTGCACTGGCACCAATTTCTATTGGTTTTGATGTTGTGGAAATAGCCCCGGAATATGATAACGGTATAAGCGCACTTCTGGGAACAAAACTTCTCAGGGAATTCATTGCTGCTCACGCTGCAAGTGAGAGATAGAAAGCGCAGGAAATCAGGCATAAAATCCTGCCTGCACACTCATTTTTACAAAATTCATCCGGTGATCCTGTGAAAATTTCAATAAGGAATGCTGAAAAAGGAGATATTGAAGGAATAATGAGTGTTGAGCATGACTCGTTCCACAGCAATATCGTTGAAAACAGTGACACTTTTCTTGAAAGAGTTAAAGCATTCTCAGACGGATTTCTGGTCGTGGAAATTGACGGAGAGATTGCAGGATACATTTCTTCAGAGCTCTGGGATCATTCAGAGAACATCGACACTGAAAAATTCGTCCTTGGGCACAGCATTACTGAAACTCATAGAAATGACGGGAAGGAACTTTACATATCATCCATCGGAGTTCTGAAAAAGTATCGTGGTAAAGGCTATGGAAATGCTCTTTTCATGGAACTCGTTAACAGGATCCGCGGCAAATATGAAATATTGAGTATAATTCTCATTGTTTCAGAGGACTGGCATGCTGCAAAAAGGATCTACGAAAATGGCGGATTCAGAGAAATTCAGAAAATCAAATGCTTTTTTGATGACGATGAAAAGTCTGATGCAATCGTCATGAGAAAACAAATATGAGTTTGGATTTATAGCCATAGTTTTAGTTTCTACTTTTGTTTTCCTGTATCAAGTTCCCACATCTCAATGAAATTATCGAGCATACGGTCAAAGAAGCTGCTTTTGTAGGTGATTACCAGTTCTGCAATCTCTTCAGGATCGTTTACATTGAAATTGCTTTCCCTGCCATTTATGGTTTTATTTATGATCCCTGATGCCACGAGTTTGTTAAGATGCCAGGAAACAGTAGATGGAGAAAGTCCGATGGCTGTGGAAATATCTTTGTTGTTAAGACCTGGACCTCCCATCAAAGTAATAAGAATATGTCTGCATGCCTTTTTGCGCAGGAAGGACATGACTATGCGGTTGCTGTCACTCAGTTCTTTGTCTTTGACAAAATAACGGATGAATTGTTCATCTTTCTGTGAAAAAATAAGATTCTTCTTTTGCATGTAATGAAGGTGATACTGCAGACTGCCAACTGCCAGACCAAGGGTTCTTTCCAGTTCACGTAGATGAATTCCCGGCGAACTGCGGATGGTTTCAAATATCCTTTTGCGGGTATTGAGTTCGAATTCCATTTCAAGCCTTCTCTTTTGTAATCATGGCAAAGAAGAACAACAGCAAAACAACAAAATTCAGTATACTGCCCCATATCTCAAAAGTCTCTCCCGCTGAAGGAAAAACAGACTCGGTTGAATCCAGAAAACCCATTAAGAAATATGCAAAGAATGCAGCAGTGACCATAAGCAATTTTCTCCTGCGCTCTCTCAAATATGCAGCAAGAGATACTGAGAAAAGTACCAATGCCAGTATACTTGAAAGAAGAACAATCACATTATCCGGTTCCATTTCCATTTAACGTTGTCACCTCCTGAGATATCAGAACAGAAAGAAATAAAAGAAAGACATGGTCTTCCTCTCATTCAGTTGTGATCTCCACAAGTTCAAGCACCTCATCGCCTCCAACTACGGCTTCTTCTTTAAGGATGCCAACGCCGCTTGCATAGTACTTGTGTTCTTCAACTCCCGGTTCAAGTGGTGTCCACTCTTTTGTCTGCAGACAATTACCGAATGAACCGTATTCAACAGTAACAGATGAAGTAAGACTTAGAACTTCAGCCATGTCCTCGGCTTCTCCTTCATAGTACTCCTGCTGGTAGATATCTCCTACCTGTGGGTCTGCTTTCATAAGAATGCCCGGCTCTGCACCATCAACACCAGCTTCCCATGAACCTGCGGTGCTTTCCAGTTTACCATCGTCATACTCTTTGGAATCCTCACCGAAATACCAGACATTGCCTTCATTGTCATTGGCAAACCAGTCATATGTATCTTCCACAAGTTCACCATCTTCCCATTCCCTGTCCCTGATAACCATGGTTGTTACACCCATTATCTCTTTGGTCTGGTCAGTGACATATATCTCAACTCTGATGTCCTCACCATCGGATTCACCTTCAAGAATAAAGGTGGTTCCAACTTCAAGAGGGAAATATGGATTAGCTACCGGATCGGTGAAATCTGCAGGGTCAATTACAGAATCTGATCCCTCCGTAGACTCTTCCATGGAAGCTTCTTGCATATCTTCTGCCTCAGCACCCTCATCGTCTTCTACATCAACCATATCCTCTACATCATCCATGACACCGGGTTCTTCTTCCGTGATGGCATCTTCGGATGTTTGTTCATAATCTGATGTGTCAGTACACCCTGACATCATAACCATTGCCACTCCGATCAGAAGCACAATCGAAATTCTGATAATTTTAGATCTCATTTTAAACCTCCCTTTTCTCTTCCGGATTGAAAAGTTCTTAAATAAAAATTGGAATGGCTTATATTAACAATTCTGGTACAGCTATCGAATATTAATACAAATTTCGAACAATTGGAGAATGAAACATTTCATTCAAAGGAAAATCCGTAAAAACAATTAGAAACGCTGAGGAATCGTAAAAGTAACATTAGTACCTTCCCCAACCATACTTACAAGAGATATCTTGCCGCCATGCATCTCAACAAGCCCTTTTACAAGAGAAAGACCGATACCTACACCACTATATCTGCGTGCATGTGACCAGTCAAGCTGGACAAAAGGATCAAAAAGCGTATCCTGTTTATCTTCAGGGATGCCGATTCCAGTATCGCTTACCTGCACATGGATATTATCCCCATTCCTGCCAAAAACAACAGTTACAAAACCTCCCTCTTTGTTGAATTTGATAGCGTTTCCAATCAAATGATGAAGGATTGTCTTGAACTTGGATTCATCTGCCAGAATGTATTCAATATCATTATTGACATCAAACTCTATTGAAACTGAATTTTTAGAAGCTGAAGCCCGGAATATTTTTTCGAGGTCATTCACTATTGGTTGTAGACCAAATTTAGAAATGTTGAGTTCACGGCTTCCACCCTCTATCTCAGCAATATAGATAAGAGAATTGACGATCTCAAGAAGATTGGAACCTGCATCCTTTATGCTGGTGGAATACTTCATCTGCTTCTCATTTAATTCGCCTGATACTTCGCTTAGAAGAACATCTGAATAACCGATGACAATATTTAAAGGAGTACGCAGTTCATGGCTTATATTAGCCAAAAACTCGCTCTTTGAGTTAGAAGAAGCCTCTGCAAGCATTTTTGCCTCAATAAGGAGTTTCTCTGTGAGTTTACGCTCAGTAGTATCAACACAAAGTGCCAGAATCGTTTTCTTATCGATCATGACAGCTTCGACCTGCATATAATAAGTGTCACCATCTTTTTTCTGGAATAGAAACTCAGCAGATGCCTTGACTTTATCCTTTACACTCAGAAAATGCTCTGTAGCAGCATCAACAGACTTCGGGCTGCACAAGTCTATGATATTCATGTCCATTAATTCTTCAAGAGAATATCCAGTCAGACCACATGCCGCAGGATTCACATCCAGAAGCATACCAAAAACATCTGTTACAAAAATAGGATGAGGAGAATTGTCAACATAAGCACGATATTTTTGCTCACTTTCTTTCAGGCGCTGTTGTGATGTCCTGATGTCTGTAATATCAAGAACATTACCCATATAGTAAAGTGGATTTCCATTTTCATCGAAAATAAGATTTGCATGGAGAAGAGCATATACAAGGTAACCGGACTTGTGAATATACCTTTTTTCCATTTTGATAGCAGGAATTTTACCAGATTCCAGTTTATTTTGCTGATTAATATTCTCTTGCAAATCGTCAAGGAAACTTATGTCACTCAGGTGTTTCCCTTTAAGCTCATGCTCTTCATAACCCAGCATATCACAGAAAGCAGCATTTGCCTGTTCAATTCTTTTATCATGTACAGACATCCTTACAATACCAATACTGCTGGATTCATACATTGTCCTGAAAAAAGCCTCACTTTCATGAAGTCGGGCTTCTGCTTCCTTTTGAGCCGAAATGTCTGCTACAATGGAAAAGGCATTCCTTATGTTTCCTGATCTATCACGTGTAACATTTGTGTATAGCTTCACCCAGACAGGATGTCCTTTTTTGTGAATGTATCTCTTTTCGATCTCAAATGAATCGGCAGCTCCTTCAAGGAGCTTTTTCACCATTTTGAGTTCAGTTCCATTCTTGTCAGGATAAGTAATATCCATGTAATTTAAAGAAAGTAGTTCTTCCCGTGTATAACCTACAATATCACAAAAACGCTCGTTGACTTTCAGGAAATTACCTTCTCTGGACATCTGGGCGATACCTACTGCCGATTGCTGGAAAGTAGCTTTGAATAACTCCTCATCATCCGGATTGCGACAGCTCTGGGTTTGGTCTTCTGAACCAGAAACTTCCATTTTGAGCCGGTCAAATTTTTCAACCAGACAATTGAACTTCTGCCTCTTGTTAATTAAAGCTCTCAAATAGGCAACTGTGACAGCAGGATCGGATGGCTCTTCAAAGTAATCGTCTGCACCAGATTCTATCAGCCGTGGTTTGTTCTCGCTGGAAAAAGAAGGACCAATAAAGACCAGGGGTATGAAATGATATTTTTCTGAGAATTTTATCTGCTGACACGCAAGATATGCGTCCGGGTCGTTGAGAGACTCATGGATAACTATCGCGTCCGGGATAATGGTCTTAAGTTTTGTCAGAATAGAACTGCATGGGTTGACCTCTACCACATCAAAATCGCTTTCGATCGTACTTTTGAGAGGACTGTTATCCTCTGACCTGTTCCTTGCTATAAATATGACAGAACTCAACTTATTATACATCCCATATCATTGCTCAACATAGGTAATATATTTTATACACAATACATGTATAAAAATGCAATTGATACTCACTAACTATTTACAGATCACAATGGATTATTGTTGGCTCTTGCAGATCAGTTGTTACTTACCATAATACTAAATGGGTGGTTTGACATGCAGTCACAGATAATTATTTACATACTCCAGACAATGACATCATTGAGAGTATGAACGACGAAGTTGAAGTTGTATGTCCGGTATGTTCACCGAAAATAGCAGTACCGCATGATGTTTTAAAAGGAGGACAGAACCCTGTCGTCCAGTGTCAGGAATGTGAAAATGTCCATCCTACAAAAATAGAGAAGGTCAAGACTTTCAATGTCAAAGTAATAATCAGCAAAGGCGAAGCATCTTTCACGCAGACAACCCTTCTGACATCAGAAGAGAATATATCTGTGGACGATGAGATAATTGTAGATGACGGAGAATCCGAGGAAGTATTTCCAGTATTGGTAACTGCCATCGAATCCGGGGAAAAGAGACTCAAAAATGCTAATGCATCTGAAATTACCACGATCTGGGGCAGAGCTATCGATGAAGTGGTTGTGAAAATTGCAGTGCACAGAGGCAGAAATACTGAAGCGATGCACAAAAGAGTGCCAGGTGGATATGAGTTTACCATCGGTCAGGAAGAAACTGTTGATAAAACCAAGATCCGCGTCAAAAAAATAAAGATACGGGATGGGAGCCTTGAATCCAGGACAGGCATTGTAGTACCGGCAAAGTTCATAAAAAGAATATTTGCGGAAGAAATAGCTATGAAGAGCTGGGGAGATGGAAAAACCCAATGGAGTATGAAAGGGAAAGGAAGAAGCTGGTAAATGCTCTGAGAGAGTACAGAATATCTGAAAAAACACTTAATGCAATGAATAAGGTGCCCAGGCACCTTTTCGTACCTTCTGTTCAAATAGCGAATGCCTATGTTGACCACCCTTTGCCCATAGGCTACGCACAAACAATATCAGCACCACATATGGTGGCTATGATGTGCGACCTTCTTGAACTTTATGAAGGACTGACAATACTTGAGATTGGAGCCGGTTCTGGCTATAACGCTGCAGTTATGGCGGAAATGATCGGTTCAAAGGGAAAGATATATTCTATTGAAAGGCTTGAGAAGCTTGCTGTTTTTGCACGGGAGAATCTGAAAAAGGCAGGAAACTCCAATGTTGAGATCATATGCGCAGACGGTTCTCTGGGTCTTCCCGAACATGCACCTTATGACCGAATATGCGTGACTGCGTCAGCACCATGCACTCCGCTGCCTCTTGTAGAGCAGCTAAAACCGGGTGGAATCATGGTAATTCCCGAAGGCAAAGCTTACCAGCGCCTCTATCGTATCAAAAAGGACATGGAAGGGAATATCACAAAAGAGGATTGTGGCGGAGTGATATTTGTTCCTCTGGTAGGAAATCACGGATTTAACATGCTTTGCGGTAATTAATAAACTACAAGGTAACCGCTTAGGCAAAAATACTTTTATTGACATGAGTTCATTTAGCGTAGCAGCTTTTGCAAAATTACAATTACAGTTGCAATTACAATTATAATAAAAATTGTAATTATAAGTACGATCACAACCGCTTTTTGATGAAAATACTATGACTCCGATTAATAAAAAATGGCAATTCTGGATAGACAGGGGAGGCACATTCACTGATATTGTTGCCCGAAAACCTGACGGACAATTGCTTGCCCACAAACTACTTTCAGTTGACCCGGAACACTATACAGATGCTGCAATGCACGGAATCAGAACTATTCTGGGACTGGGTTCTGAAGATGTACTTCCAACTGAGGAAATCGCTTCCATTAAGATGGGAACCACTGTGGGAACAAATGCACTCCTTGAACGCAAGGGAGAGCCTACTGCACTGGTAATCACCAGAGGATTCCGGGATGCGCTGAGGATCGGATACCAGAACCGGCCTGACATATTTGCACTTAAGATCGAGCTTCCAGACCTTCTTTATGATGAAGTCATCGAAATAAATGAAAGGTACAGTGCATCAGGTGAGGAGTTAGAAGCTGTTGACACTGAAAGTGCACGCCTGGAACTTGAGAGAATATACCGATCAGGAATACGCTCTGTTGCTATTGTGCTGATGCACGCTTATCGTTACCCGGAACATGAAATTCAACTTCGTGATATTGCTGAGAAAATTGGATTTACCCAGATATCGCTTTCACATGAGGTCAGTCTGCTGATGAAATTTATCAGCAGTGGCGAGACCACGGTTGTTGATGCATATCTTTCCCCGGTTCTTAAAAGATATATCAACATGATAACTGCCACCCTTGAAGCAGGCGGCAACAACACGAAACTCATGTTCATGCAGTCAAACGGCGGACTTGTGGAAGCAAGCCAGTTCAGAGGCAAGGACTGTATTCTTTCCGGGCCTGCCGGTGGTATTGTAGGAGCCGTGGAAACTTCCGGAAAAGCAGGTTTTGACAAAATCGTCACTTTTGATATGGGCGGGACTTCAACAGACGTAGCTCACTATAACGGGGAATACGAGAGGAGTTTTGAGACGGAAATTGCCGGTGTTCACCTGCGATCACCCATGCTTTACATTCATACCGTTGCAGCAGGTGGAGGTTCTATTCTCCACTTCGATGCAGGAAGATTCAGGGTTGGACCGGATTCCGCAGGTTCTGAACCCGGACCCGCATGTTACAGGAAAGGCGGACCTCTCACTATCACAGACTGCAACCTGATGCTTGGCAAAATTGACCCGAAGCATTTCCCTCATGTGTTCGGACATAACGCAGACATGCCACTTGATTCCGATGTTGTTAAAGAGAAGTTTTCTGCCCTGGCAAAGGAAGTTAGCGAATTTACCGGAGAGAATCACAGTGCTGAACACGTTGCTGAAGGTTTCCTGAAAATAGCAATTGAGAACATGGCAAATGCCATCAAGAAAATATCGATCCAGCGTGGCTATGATACAAAGGAATATGCTCTTTGCTGTTTTGGAGGAGCAGGAGCACAACATGCCTGCGGTGTTGCAGACGCGCTTGGGATCAGCAGGATATTGATACATCCTCTTGCAGGTGTTCTTTCAGCTTACGGAATGGGACTTGCGGACCAGAGAATCATGAAAGATCAGGCCGTTGAGAAGAAACTTGAAAGCGGCCTGATCGAAGAGTTGCAGGATGTTGCTTCTGAACTTGAAACAGCCGGCAGGGAAGATATGAGAATGCAGGGTGTTGCAGATGAGAATATCAGCGCACTGCACAAGGTTCATGTCAAGTATAAGGATGCAGGAACTTCTATTATTGTTGACCTTGGTTCTGTGGAAGAGATCAGAAATGCTTTTGAGACAGAGCATAAGAGCCGTTTTGGTTTTGTAATGGAGAACAAGGAGCTTTTCATAGAAGCTGTGTCTACGGAAATAATAGGTTCAGGAGAAAGAATGCATGGAGGTTCTCTTTCTGATAATTCAGTTTCAGGAGAGGAAGAAAACAGCAGGCTTCCTGAAACTACAATGTATACATATGGAGAGTTCCACAGAACACCGGTTTTCAGGAGAGCGGAACTTAAAATTGGTGGAAATGGAATCATCGGACCGGCTATGCTCGTTGAAACAAATACTACAATTATAATTGAACCAGGATGGAGAACAGAACTCAGGAAAGGTCAGGAACTGGTACTGGAAAGGGTTATTCCTCTGCCAAAGAGAGAATCAGTAGGAACTGAGGCTGACCCTGTGATGCTTGAGATATTCAATAACAGGTTCATGTCCATTGCACAGCAGATGGGTTACACTCTCCAGAATACTGCTTATTCAGTTAATATCAAGGAGAGACTTGATTTTTCATGTGCGGTTTTTAACAGGAACGGAGACCTGATCGCAAACGCACCTCACATACCTGTGCATCTGGGTTCCATGGGAGAGAGTGTAAAGGCGATGAAGGGGAAGTTTCCTGACATGGAAGAAGGCGATGTTTTCATGTTGAACTCTCCGTTTGAGGGTGGAACGCATCTGCCGGATATTACGGTTATAACTCCTGTATTCTACACTGGAAATGTTGAGTTCTATGTAGCTTCAAGAGGACATCATGCTGATATTGGCGGAATTACTCCTGGATCGATCCCTCCAGAGAGCAGGCACATTGATGAAGAAGGAGTGATTACCGGAGGGCAGCTTATTGTTGCTGACGGGAAGTTCCTTGAAGATGAGGTTGCAGAGTGGCTGAGTTATGGAAAATATCCTGCACGCAATCCGTTCCAGAATATTGCTGACCTGAAGGCACAGGTGGCTGCAAATGAGAAGGGTGCCAGGGAGCTTTTGAAGCTTGTTGAGCACTTTTCAATGGAGACTGTGCAGGCATACATGCAGCATGTGATGGATAATGCTGAGGAATCTGTGAGAAGAGTTATTGAGGTTTTAAAGGATGGAGAATACTCACTTTCATTTGATGATGGAACGCTTGTTTGTGTTAAAGTGATTATTGACCGTGAGAGTCGGGAAGCTCATATTGACTTTACCGGAACTTCAAGACAACATCCAGGAAACCTGAATGCTCCGATTGCGGTCTGCAAGGCGGCTGTGCTTTATGTTTTCAGGTCGCTTGTTGACAGGGATATTCCGCTTAATGAAGGCTGCATGAGACCGCTCAGGATTACTATTCCTGAAGGCAGCATTTTAAATCCTGAATATCCTGCGGCTGTGGTGGCTGGAAATGTTGAGACCTCACAGTATATCGTTGATGCTCTTTTCGGTGCGCTGGGAGTAATGGCAGGCTCTCAGGGAACCATGAACAATTTCACGTTTGGAGATGAGCAGTTCCAGTATTATGAGACCATCTGTGGTGGTTCCGGTGCAGGAGAAGGATTTCATGGAACCAGCGCTGTGCAGACCCATATGACTAATTCCAGGATCACTGACCCGGAGGTTCTGGAATGGAGATTCCCGGTGAGGCTTGAGGAGTTCTCTATTCGTGATGGCAGCGGAGGGGAGGGGAAATATTATGGTGGAGACGGTGTTGTAAGGAAGATACTGTTCCTGAAAAACATGAAGGCCGCTATTATTTCCAGTCACAGGAACTTTGCACCGCAAGGACTTGGCGGCGGTGAGAATGGAAAGACCGGACGGAATTATGTGGTCAGAGCTGGCAGTTCACTGGTCGAAGAACTTGGTGGCAGGGATATCACGGAGATGAACGAAGGTGATGTGTTCGTCATTGAAACTCCCGGTGCAGGTGGTTTTGGTAAGCGACCAAAAAGAAAGAGTTAAGTAAAGATACTAATTAAACATCAGTGGATTTAGGGATATATTGCTAAAAGGGAAGGCTGTTGTAAATAATATGGACACTGGAAGCGACATAAAGGAAGTTACCGTAAAGGGTGTTTACATGATAAACATCTTTGGAAGGGCTGTGCCTGCGGTGATGCTTGAAGATAAAGATGGAATGATCATGCCGATCCATATCGGACAATCTGAGGCTCTGTCTATCAGTTCTGTTTTGAAGAATGAGACTATGCCAAGGCCTATGACACATGATCTTATTGTATCTATACTTTCAAGACTTGAGGCCGATGTTGAAAGGATCCTGATAGATGAGAAGAAAGATAACATATATTATGCCAGAATGACCCTGAAAAAGGATGGCAAGAGCATGGAGTTCGATGCAAGGCCAAGTGATTGTATCGCAATTGCACTCCGTAATAACGCTCCTATAATGATTAGCGAGGAAGTGTTCAATGACGATGCCATCAGTAAGGAGAATTTTACAGGCTCAAAGGCGATAACAGGATTTGCATGAACTTTTCTTTTATGAGAAAAACTGCAACGTTCATTTTTTCTGACCCAAAAAAGTATATACTGAAAATAAGGACAGTATGCTATGAGGCATCGGATATTCTATAATCCTTTTACGTTCATTTTTACGATAATACTGGCCTTTGTGCTGGCGTTCAGTATTTCCGTTCTCTTTTACGGACTGATCAGCAGCGCCTTTAGTAAGATAGGTTTTTCGTGGAACGATGCCCTTATCCTGCTTCTGGCTTCACTTATTGGAAGCGGTATAAATATCCCGCTCAGAACTCTGGAGACTGAAACGCCGATAGAGGATCAGAGATATGTGAAGGTGTTTGGTGTATCATACAGAGTGCCTTTCAAGGAAACTCACATCACCAGAACAACGGTAGCTATCAACGTAGGTGGCGCCCTTATACCAACTTTTGTTTCCGTCTACCTGCTTGGACTTTTTCCTGGCTCTGCAATTTACGTTCTCTACGCAACCCTGATGGTTGCCATGATCACAAAAGCAGTTGCAAGACCGGTTAAAGGTGTGGGAATTGTATCCCCGGCCCTGCTTCCCCCAGTTGCAGCCGCCCTGAGTTCGATTCTTATCGTCTACATCACCGGCATCCAGCATGACCTCATTTTCGCAGTAGCCTACATCAGCGGCACTTTAGGTACTCTGATAGGGGCAGACCTGCTGAACATGCGAGCCATTACAAAACTGGGCGCGCCTGTGGTTAGTATTGGCGGCGCGGGAACTTTTGATGGTGTGTTCTTGGCCGGGGTTATTGCGGTGTTGTTGGTTTGATTTGGGAAAACATTTGTACAACGTTTCGAATTAGACTTAATACTCAAAGTTTTCTTTATAAACCTTTAAAATTCTAATTGTTTGAAGAAATTCAGAATCACCATAATTCTTATTTTTATCAACGTTAGATATCATAAAGTCGACTATGGTCTTAAACTCAATTACATGGTCGACTTTTCTTTCTTTGAGAATGCTTATTGTTTCATCACATGATTTTTCCGTCGCAGGCAAATGGGATAATACTAAAATGGTCGTAAAATCATTGGTTTTCCAAAATTTTCTACTTGCTTCCATAGCGGTTTCAGAAACGAAATTGAATATTTTACTAAATTCTTTGAGCACTGAAGGAGTAAAATTCATCCCATGCCATCCTTTTACTTCCACAGATGCTCGGCTTATTTTCTTTAATTCATCCATGTTTTTAATTACAAAATCCACATCTTGACTTTCTGAGTCTTCCTGATTTAAATTAAAAACCATCAAATCAATATCACTATCAACATTGTTCAATGAATAACGTACGTTTGTTTTAACAAGAAAATCATTATACTCAAAAAACAATCTTACAATTTCTTCGTTTATATCGGTCATTGCTTACTCCCCATATTTCAGTTATAACGTTCTACATAAAAGTCCCTCCCTCATTCCCCACCAATAACTTCCCAATGACCGCCTCGTGCCGAACCTACACGCCTGAGAAGACCTTTTTCTTTCAATTTAGCGATATTCGTTTCTATCTTTCTTTGGGAAATGCCAATTGACTCAGATAATAGTCTGGCGGAAATGGAAGAGTCTTCCAGAATTGAATCAAGGATCTTTTGTTGGTTCTGGGTGAGATTTTCTCCGACCCTATCACCGACCTTTGCATACAAAATAAATCTAAAAAACCACCGTCATTCATCACATTATCGTACATCATTGGATGAAGTCTTTTCTGAACCAACATCAAGTGGAAGAACTAAAATTAGTAAGATATTTCAAGGCTTTTTATCAACGTCTTTGTCAATTAACAGAGATTTCAAACGCTCTTTGTTATCAGAAGATATCTGCGCTCCATTATTCACCTTTTCAGCCCATATCTCATAAAGTCTTCTGGGTTCAAGCTCGTCTTTTTTCTTTTTACAACCTTCACAATCAAGCTTTTCCCATACATCGAATATTTTCTCATCTATGGCACTGGTCTGGGAAATATTGATGATATTTATGTTGGATTGCATCAGTACAAAAGAAAGACCTGCAAACAACATGAAAGCAAGTATTCTTGCCGCCAGCAGCACATTGATCTCGTAATTCGACGAGAAATAAGCTAAACCCATAAACTCGTAGAATATCGTGGATTCATCTGCGATGAAAGGAATGTTTACCGTGATCATGTAGGTAAGGGAAAGAAAAACAACTGCAATCCCTGAAAAGATAATGATTATCATGTGAGATAGCTCACAAATCTCACGAGAGTAAGATTCGAGTTTGCTGCAAATGTTTGCCTTTTGTTTACAACCTGAAACGTCATCGGCTTTTCCGTAAACAACATACTCGATCCAGAAAGCATAAGCCTCTCTGTATTGAGCGATATACTGTGAAACAAAAATACCCAGTAACCCGAAAAGAAGAACAAAGAAAATGAACAGACTAAGCATAAGTACAAAGATCAGAGATAATCATAACAGGAACATGATACCAAGAGCAATCAATAAAGTAACAAAGTAAATAATTCTGAGATTACTTGCCATCTTTAGTATGCCCATTATGAATCTTCTCCTGATTGACAGAAAATATCTTTTTTAGTCTATCTGTAATACGTTGATAACTGTATTTAAGCATGTCCTCTTTAAATTGGACATCACTGAATATCTTATTTCTTTTCTTAGTGACTGTCTTTATTCATAAATATGCCGAAATTATCCTGAAAGATACCTATGGTAAGAACTCACATCAAATTTTATCGATCCTTGTCCCCACAACAAGTATTAAATAAAAACTCGATATCTTCTTATTAAACTAGCATCTGCCGGCCAGTCTGGTGGATATGAATAATCAAATGCAGTGAAAGGGAAAAAGTCATACATGCTTACAAAAAGGATCATACCATGTCTTGACGTTACGCTTGATGAAGAAGGCGGAACTGTTGTCAAGGGAATAGAATTCGTAGACCTGAGAAAAGCAGGGGATCCCGTGGAACTCGCCAAGAGATATAACGAGCAGGGTGCTGATGAGCTTGTATTCCTTGACATTACCGCATCCCATGAAGGCAGAGGAACAATGGTCAAGGTCATCGAAAGGACCGCAAACGAAGTTTTTATTCCACTTACAGTCGGCGGCGGAATAAACTCCATCGAAGACATACGCCAGATACTCAGGGCAGGCGCTGACAAGGTATCCATAAACACAGCAGCCGTGAAAAATCCTGATCTTATCAAGGAAGCATCGGAGATATTCGGTGCCCAGTGCATCGTTACAGCAATTGACTGCAAACGTAACCTTGATGTAAAGAACAATCCTGACAAAACAATCCTTGAACTTGAGGACGGCACACCTGCATGGTATGAAGTTGTAATCTACGGCGGCAGGCAGCCAACAGGACTTGATGCCGTACAGTGGGCAAAGAAAGTAGAGGAACTCGGTTCCGGCGAGATACTTCTCACAAGCATGGATAAGGATGGAACCTATGACGGTTTTGACATCCCGATCACAAAGAAGCTTTCAGAGGAACTCGAAATACCGATCATCGCATCCGGTGGAGTTGGCAATCCCGAGCACATGTACGAAGGATTCACAAAAGGAAAAGCCGATGCAGCACTTGCAGCAAGTATTTTCCACTTTGGCGAGTACACTGTAAATGATGTCAAAGAGCATCTGAAGGAAAAGGATATTCCTGTAAGACTCTAAAATCCAGATAGATCTTAAGAGAATATAGGAGGAAAAGACATGGAAATCTCCGAGTTCCAGAAACGCATGTACGACCTCTATGCACACAACGACAAAAGAAGAGGAGCAGCCGCAACAACACTCTGGCTTGTGGAAGAGATAGGCGAACTTGCAGAAGCTATCCGCAGGGAAGACATGGAAAATATCAGGGAGGAACTTGCCGACTGTTTTGCATGGATAGGCGCGCTGGCAAACCTTTATGATATCGACCTTCAAGCTGCATTTATGGATAAATATCCTGATCATTGTCCTACATGCAAACAAAATCCGTGCATTTGTACGGATTAAATTTTCATTTTAAAACTTAAACTTTTGATTCTGCTTTTATTCTAACCCCATATACTTCTACCACTAAATTTGTGTATATACAAATTATTTAACAATATATATATAATATCCCTGCCTCTATTCATTCGGGGATTTTATGATACAGAAATGTTCAATTTATTCATTCCTCATTATGCTTATTGTTCTGGCTTCAGCAGCATCCAGTGGATGCCTGCGGGATTTCGATGAACAGGAAGCGCATCTGGGGATAAGGGATATTGAGATATCTGCAGATAGTGTCAAAAGCACTTATGTATGGCTCAATGTCACAACGTATGTAGAGAACTGGGGAGCTGACAGCAACGGCAATGCAACTGTAATGCTGAAAGCCTTCAGCGAACAGACCGGATTGCTTGAACTGAAACAGGAAGCAAAGATCGGACCGATAAAGGAAGACGAGACTAAGATGGTCAGCCAGAAGATACGTCTTCCAAAGAGCGGTGGTTATCGCATAAGTGCTACTGTCGTCAACGAGGGAGAGATGGGATATGACCTCTGGATGACACTTTCAGGACTTGAGAACCTGCCAACCGACCAGCAGGAAACCGGCATCCAGATAGAAGGAATCGACTTCATAGCAAGAGATACTAGCTCCAAAGGTGTCTTGATCGAAAATGACATCTATCTCAAAAATGAGGGTGTTGAGACAACAAAAGACTATCGCATACTTGTAAAGGCCAGGGAAATGGACGCAAGACTCATTGCTGACAAGAAATGGATAAGTTCCGGTGAGATTGCACCTGAGAACACTATCATCAGAAGTGTCAACCTGACTGTACCTGACAACTACAATTACATTGTTGAAGTCAGCATATGGGATGGTGACACTGTAATCCAGACAGGCGAGGATTATGTGCAACTAAATCCTGAGAAAGTAATTGACAGGGATCAGTTGATACAAAACAAAAATGTGAATACTGCTGACTTTGTTGTGGAGGATGACTTTGAATGGGCATATGACGAAGAAGTGGCATACGAAACGGCAGAGGAAGAAAGTCCAGGATTTACAGGTTCATTTGCATTAATTGGTTTTATCGCAGCAATATACATGGTGAGGAGGAGATTGCATGAGTGAGGAAAATGAAAGTGTGGAAGTGAAGAAAGAGATAGTAAGTTTTGCTCCTAAAACGGAAAAAAAGGAGAAGAAAGAAAAGACAGCTGAAGACTATTTCAGAAATGGGATGCTTGCAATTGTAGGTATCATCATTGCTCTTGCAACTCTTCAGTTGTATTTCTCGGTTGACGAAATAATCTATACCTGGTTCGAACCCCAGTACAGACCGATATTCAGATCATTGTATTATCTGATAGTCATCGTTGCCGGAATTTTAGTACTGAACAGGTTCTTCCTGAAAAAGGAAAAGAAATAACTTCTTTTCCTCTCCTTTTTCTTATTTTGTCCTCACTTTTCCCTACTTTTCACTCGATTTCCAGTAATTCATCCAGCAACAGTTCCTTATTCATTGAAAAGATATTGCAAACATACACAGAGGGATGCCTATGAAAGAATTACCTGAATGGTATTACGATGAACTGATCCAGGTTGGAACGGATTACGGAAGCGAAGATGAAGTCCTGCAATATGACAGGAAAATGGGAAGCGTCCGCAATATTGCCGGTGAAGCTGAAACCATGTGCAAACTCATCGACATCCAGCCGGAATATGAGATACTTGAGATCGGATGCGGAACCGGGGAGTTCTCAATCGAGCTTTCAAAACATTGCAAACAGGTAACTGCATTGGATATTTCACAGATGATGCTTGATTTTGCAGAAAAAAAAGCAAAGTCAAGACAGAGAGATAATATCAGGTTCATCAAGTCAGGATTTCTGACATATGACTCCGGCGAGACAAAATATGATGCTGTTGTCACTCAGCTTGTGTTGCACCACCTGCCTGATTTCTGGAAACTCATCGCCCTGAAGAACATCCACTCAATGCTGAAAAGCGGTGGGAAATTCTTCCTGAAAGATGTGGTTTTTTCATCAGATATCCAGGATTTCGATGAGTATTTCTCTCAGTTATTCCGGAACATGCCACCTGAAGCGGATGATAAGGTTGTAGAGGAAATGAAACTTCACATCAAGGAAGAATACTCAACCTTTGACTGGACCATGAAAGGATTAATCGAGCAGGCAGGTTTTAAAATTGTGGAATATGTACACAAAAAGGGTTTCATGGCAACCTACCTTTGCGTGAAACAGTGAGTTTTCTGTGATTTATTGAGAGGGGCATTTATATACTCTCACCTCATCTGAGCGATTATCATGCTTAAAACTCCCGAACTTTTAGCTCCTGCCGGAAATATGGAATCCCTGATCGCTGCCGTTGAAAACGGAGCAGATGCAGTATATCTCGGAGTGAAGGATTTCAGCGCCAGGGCATATGCAGGCAATTTTACCATAGAAGAATTCAGTGAAGCTCTTGACTTTGCTCACCTTAGAGGTGTCAAGGTCTATGTTACCATGAACACACTCATCAAGGACAGTGAGATGGAAAAGGCACTCGAACTGATGTACACCCTTGATGAACTTGGAACTGATGCCATCATTGTGCAGGATATGGGACTGCTGGAACTTGCAAGAGAAAAAGTTCCTTCACTTCCAATCCATGCAAGCACACAGATGACGATACACAACACAGAAGCTGTGACTTCTCTGAAAGAGATGGGAGTGAAGAGAGTTGTGCTTGCAAGGGAACTCTCACTTGATGAGATTTCAAGGATTAAAAACGAAACCGGAATGGAAATCGAAGCATTTGTTCACGGTGCACTCTGTATATGCTATTCCGGCCAGTGCCTCATGAGCAGTATGATAGGTGGCAGGAGCGGCAATCGTGGATATTGTGCCCAGCCATGCCGCAAACAATACAGATTACGAAGGAATGGTAAGGAGCTAAAGACTGAAGGCAGCTACCTTCTGAGTCCTAAAGACCTGAATACATCTGAGATTTTACCTGAACTAATTAAAGCGGGAATAGATTCATTCAAGATCGAAGGCAGGATGAAGCGCCCTGAATATGTTGCAGGCGTTGTGAGAATATATCGCAACCTTATTGACAGGTTCGCAGAAGACCCTGACAACTTTTTTGTCACTGATGAAGAGAAGGAGAATCTGGAACAATTATTCAACCGTGAATTCACAACCGGATACTTCAAAGGTGATCCTGCTGGAGACCTGATGAGCCGGGAAAGACCTCATAACCAGGGAATTGTGGTTGGAAAGGTTAGCGGGTTCAATAATAAATTCAAAAGAATGGAGATAACGCTTACCGGAGAGCTTGAAGTAGGAGATGGTATCGGTTTTGAAGGCAGCAGGGATGCCGGCACAATTGTAAGAGGAATCTACATAGGTGACAAACTGGAGAAGAAAGCAGGCATTGGAGATATCATTACCATCAATTTTGACCAGCCTCCTAAGAATGGAACCACGGTTTACAGGACACTTGATGATTCCCTGATGAAAGAATCGCAGGCATCATACAGTTCTCCTTCACCAATACGCAAAGTTCCGGTTTCCATCAGATTCAAAGCACTCATCGGTGAGAAGCTTGAACTCTCACTTTCTGATAATGAAAATAACACATCAACTGTCGTTTCCGATTACATCGTTGAAAGGTCGCAGAAAAGACCAACAACAGAAGAAGATGTGAGAAAGCAGCTTGCAAAAACCGGAAATACTGTTTTTGAAGCTCAGCAAATTGAAGTTGAGATGCCGGATGATGCATTCATTCCGATTAAAGAGCTGAACAATGCAAGAACCGAGGCTACAGCAGAACTTGAAAGGATTAGAATCGAAAAGTTCAGAAGACCGGCACATGAGAGAAGTTCTGAAATACAGGAAAAGGAAGCTGAAACAGGAACAGGAACAGATATCGAATCAGGCACTGAAAGCAAAGAGGATAAAAGAATACTGCTTTCGGTCAGTGTCAGTGATTCAGAAAAGTTCAATTCCGCATTGAAAAGCGGAGCAGACCTTGTTTACATTGATGTATCATTAAAAGAGCTTCAGACTCTTGAGTGGAAAGTGATGACTGAGCTTGCAACTGAAAAGAATATCCCTGTATATTTGCACACTCAGGTCATTACGAAAGACCCAGAATTACAGAATGTGAAAGAAACTATAAAACTTGCAAAGGAACTGGGTTTTGAGGGAATCATTGCAGAGAATCTTGGTATTCTTGAAATTGCACGCAATGCAGGTCTGAAAATCTTAACTGACAGTTCCCTGAATGTGTTCAACAAACACAGCCTTCATGCACTCGAAGAAAAGGGTGCAAACGCTGTCACACTCTCAACTGAGATGAATCTTGGACAAATTACTGAGATTGCAAAATATGGAGATTGCGAATATATTGCACATGGACAGATCCAGATAATGGAATCCGAACACTGTCTCATAGGCGGTGTGCTCGGAGAGAAAGATGAGAATGGATTCAACTGTGGCTCTCAGTGCAAAGGCGGAAAGTTTGAGATAATTGATGAGAAAGGATTTGAGTTCCCGATCAAAACAGATTCCCAGTGCAGAACCCACATTTTCAATTCAAGGGAACTCTGCCTTCTGGACGATATTCCTCAACTTATCAAAGCAAGTGTTTCAAGACTGAGAATTGATGCAAGGAACATGGATGATTACAACGTCAGTATGGTTACAAGAGCATACAGAGCGAATATTGATGCTTACTACTCAGGTGACACAAAACACATCTGGCAAGGAAGTGACATCAGTGAGTTCCATACCAGAGGACATTACCACAGAGGTGTGCAATGAGAGTATTCCTTTCAGCTTCTATTAGAGGTGGCAGGCAGATGCTTTCCACTTACATGGAGATTTGCAACTATCTTCAGGATAGCGGCCACGAAATTCTGAGCTGGCATGTTGCTGACCCTGAACTTGAAAAGACAGAATCATTGCTCACAGAGGAAGAGATTTACATAAGGGACATGGAATTCCTTGAAAAAAGCGAATGTGTGATAGCAGAGGTCAGCACACCTTCAATTGGCGTTGGTTACGAAATATGCAGCGCACTTCAAAAAGGATTTCCAGTGCTATGCCTGTATACTGCTGAAGCAAACGTTTCTGCAATGCTCCTTGGTGATAAGAGGATAATCTGCAAAGAGTATCGTACAATTGATGAGTTGAAAGAAGAGGTTACTCAATTCCTGAGTGATGTTAACAAACTCTAATTTTTTAGTAACGATTAAATACTTATCGTTGTAATATAAAAATGGTGATTATGGTAACCGAAATAGTTTTTCTGATAGTAGCTATCATAGCTGCAATAATTCTCTGGAAAGTACTGAAAACCGTCAAGAACATGGCTATTAACACCGTTTTAGGACTTGTAGTACTGGTTGTTGCAAACCTCGTATTAGGCCTCAACATTGCTTATACATGGGTAGTGATCCTTGTATGTGCAATTGCAGGAATATTTGGCGCACTTCTTATCATTGTGCTTAACTACTTTGGAATCGCATTCTAAAGACGTGCAATTACTCTTATTTGATGGCGCCTGTGTGGCTCGCCATGAAACTTTTTTTCAGATACCAGGTCTTTCATTTCTAATATTTCAAATCCGCCGAGCAGTGATGCCAGTTCATCCTGTGTAAAATAGTGGTATATGATACCATTTTTTCTGATGAAGGTGTCTTTTTCCACAGACTCACCGCCATATCTCATGTCTTCTGTTCCAAAAACTTCCAGCACAAAGATAGCGCCGCTTTTCATCACTCTTTTTATCTCAGAGATAGCCTGCTTTCTTTCATCTTCCAGCAGGTGCTGCAAAACCCCAAGACACAAGATTGCGTCAAAAGAATTCTCAGAAAAAGGAATCGATGTTATGCTTGAAGCAAGGCATTCAGCCCTGTTCTCACTTTCAACATTGCTTTTTGAAAGATATTCTCTGGCTCTTCTCACAGCAATTGTTGAGACATCAGTGCCAATTGTATTGTACTTACGGGAAAGTGGCAAAAGGAACCTGCCGTTCCCGCAGCCAAGATCAAGAATTAGTGAACTGGAAGAGATTAATCCCTCGAGCATCGATATCGACCTGGGACCACCCCAGGTCACATGTTTGTATTCTTCATCCCAGGCAAGGAAATGAGACTTACCCTGAAGGTAACTGCCCGGGGATGAATTGTTTTCCATGATCAGTTTCAGGGTCTATGGCCTATACTCTGCTGCTTCCTTAAAGCGCATTGCAAGGAAGTCCTTCTCAAGTGATGAAAGGAACCATCCTGCTTTAGGACCAGAAGCCTGTCCGAGCACTGAAATATATACTGCCTTGAAGAGTTCCTTCGGATTTACTTCAAGTGAAGCTGCATCCACATTGAGCGCATCTACGATCATTGTGTTCAGCTCAGAACCTGCTTCCTTTGCGGAATATACAAGGTTGTGATAGTCCTCACCGTTCAGCTCACCGCTCTTGTCCAGTATGCTTGCAAATGAACTGAGGAAAGCTCTCTGGAGATCATTAAGCTGTGAAGTACTTACAGGAAGCTCATCCTGAACACTGAACTTTGCATTGTCAGGAGCGTACATCTCAAGCCAGTTGCCAACATTGCCAACAAGCTCACGTATGCATTTCTCGCTGCTGGTGTTGTAACCTGCTCTCTTCACGATATTCATTATCCTGTCAAAGTCACCTGCTGCAACCTGATAGATAGTTGTCATGTGCTTGAATGGGATATCTGTGTGGCAGAGTCCTGCTGCATGTGAAAGCTCGATCATCCTCTTATCATAGGATGTAGCATTGTCGCTTGTCTGAAGGCGCTCAAACTCATCAACAAGTGTGAGAAGTGGTAATGCAGGGTCGAACCTGATGTGCTTTTCAGGTTTTGTACGGATGATAAGGTAACGCAGTACCTCAGGTGGCACCACCTTAAGCATATCCGCAATTGAAACAACAACACCAGTTGATGATGACATAGCTCCTTTCTCACCCAGCATGATCCATTCATAAACTATTGGGTGTGGTGCCTGATAGCCGAAAATATCTCTGGTAATGTCAACACCGGTATCGTATGAACCGCCTCTTGAAGCGTGATCCTTTCCGAATGGCTCAACGGTAACACCAAGAGCCTTCCACCTTGCAGGCCAGTCAACACGCCATGTCAGTTTTCCGCCGCCCTTCATAGAGACTTTGCCCTCGCTTCCACATGAACACTTGTAGTCCACGGTTTCAGCATCAAGATCAAAACCGGTTACAATGGTGGTGTTTACCTTTCCACATTCATTGCATATAGGGTTGAAAGGGTTCCATGTATCTACCGGGGTCTTGCCGGATTTCTTCTGGAGGATCGCTGCGATCTCGTCCTTCTTCAAAAGAGCCTGCTTGATAGCTTCTACGTAGACACCTTCCTTGTAAAGCTCATCTGCCCTGTAGATCTTAGGGTGAATTCCCAGGTGTTCAAGAGCTGCAAGGAATGGCTCAAGGAAGTGTTCGGAATAATTCCTATGATTACCGCATGGGCATGGGATCTCTGAAAGTGGTTTGCCAACGTGTGGCGCATAACTTTCATCAAGGAAAGGATAGACCTTTCTTAATGGGTCGTATGTGTCTGCAATGTAGATGAACTCCACATCAGCGCCTTTGTCTTCAAGAGCCCTGAATGCTACATCTGCAGTTACGACCTCGCGCATGTTACCAATATGAATGTGACCTGAGGGTGTGATGCCTGTTGCAACAAGGTGCTTCTTGCCTTTTGCCAGCACCTCGTCTGCGATGACATCTGCCCAATGTGTAATATCTGCCATGATTTCACCGATCTATGATAAGAGTATTAATGAACAATATTATTGAAAATATTGAAATTCACGGATGCTCCGGATTCAGTAACCTTAGATGATTGTTACTATTATAATCTTTGCTTAAGACAAAATTCCTGAAAGGAATCTTATAAGAGTTTTTTGTCCGTTTGCGGACAGATTCCCACCTCATATAATTTCAATACGAAAGGTATTAATAAAAAATTACTGTTCATTTTAATATGACTCGTATTACCGAAAATATGCACAGGATCTCACTATGCACTTCTGAGGATATTTTCAACATGAAAAACCAGCGTGATCCGAACAACAATGAGCTCTGGCCATTCCTCGTGGTCCACGCAAATCATGCCACCATCAACAAGGAAGTTGTTGTATATGATGACGAAGGTGTCTATCAGGTATATACAAAAAAGGTCATGTCTGAACTGAAAAAGCTACAGAATAGCAAAACACTGGAATAATAATTACCATTATATTGCCTATAAACATATATTACCAGTAAGTCTTGAAGTTCAGAAGTTCTTCTATGGTATCACGATCCCTGTCGAAGAACCTGTAATCTTTAATCAGATTCCCATTGTAACTAAGAGTATCTATGTAACCGTACCAGTAAACGATCATACCAGTACCGTAATTCTCTTCGTATTCCCTGAACTGTTTTTTAATATAATATTCATGCTCTTTCTCATCACCGAAAAGAGCCTTGCTTTCTATCCAGAAAATATCGATACCATCAATTACAATTTCTGAATCCAGCAGAAAATCAGGAGTTTTTGAAGAGCCTTCAGCCCTGAGGTCATTTTCTGACCTGTATGTTATTTCGTGTTCGCCAAGCCACTGCGCAAGAATGGACTCTCCCATTTCACCTTTCTCTGCATGAAGTGCATGAGCTTTGGGAGAGAAGAAGAAATCAGATTCCATAGCTGCAATAACTTCTCTTTTAAGACGCCCGTCAGGCTGGTCTTCAAGATTCCTGATAAAACCTTTTTTAGGAATGCCCATTTCCTTAAGCAGCATGGAAACCATAAGAGTTGCAGGAATATCATTCTTTTTTGCTATCTCAATGATGCTTTTTCCTTTCCTCCATTGCCTCAGATGCCTTGGAGACTTATTCTTGACTTTGGAGAAATTTCTCTTTACCTTTGTAACGGTTTTCTGGTTCAATATTGAATGGATAGTACCTATGGGCTGTGAGAACTGCCGTGAAACATTCTTTACGTCATCGACACTCTCAAGGCTTTCACATATCTTATTGTACGTCTCAATATCCATTCTTATTCAAATCCTTCAGAATACATTCGTTACATCGTTTCTTGCCGCAATAGGCTTTTGAATATTCAACTATGAGGGCGTGGTATTCCTTATAGATATCTACGCTTTGCGGAAGTTCTGCCTCAAACCTCTGCTGCAATTGTATATAGTCACCCTCGATCCCAATACACTTCATCATACGTGTTGTGTATGCATCAATTACGAACTTCGGCTTGTTGGCGGCATAGAGCACAATACTGTCAGCAGTTTCATTGCCAACTCCTTTGAGCGACAATATGGTTTTCCTGAGTTCTATCACAGGCAGGGAAAAGACATTTTCCATACCATTTTTTGCAAAAAAAGCTGCTACACCCTTTAACCGGGAAGCTTTCTGCCGGTAGAAACCACAACACCTCACAAGCTCCTCAATAAGCTCTGTATCAGCTTCAGCAAGAGGTTCTACTTCCAGAAGACCGTGTTCCTTCAGACCCTCAATAGCCTTTTCCACATTGGTCCATTTGGTCTGCTGGGTAAGCATTGCACCTATAACAACTTCAAATGCCGTATCTGCAGGCCACCAGTATTGAGGTCCAAGTTCATCCAGCAGCAGATCATATACACTGCAAAGTATTCCAGCCGTCATGAAATTTAAGAAGAATCAATCCCAGAACTTTTCTTCATAATCCTTTGGAAGATCCAGATCCATCATCTCATCCAGAGACTTTCTCTTTTTATCTTCCTTCTGACCATCCCTGCGAGCTTCAAAAACCGTGGTGTCCTTGTCGTTTACCACGACCTCTTCGCGGTTAACAGGATGTATCGGCTCTCTTGGCGCAAGTCTTGCGATCTCAGTGGGAGCTTCTTCAGAAGCCGGCTGACGCTGAAGATGTTGGCGCCTTTCTGTGCTTTGTTCTGCTTCAGGCCATGACCTTCTTTCAACCGGAGCTTTATTTTGAAGCCTCATGCGTGTCCTTTCAGCATAAGTATCTTCCATAGGAGTGGACCTTGAAAGCTCCTTGTGGGTTGAGCGATACCCGATAACACATTGTTCGTCCCCGGTACGCCACTCTACTACGTAAAGGTGGCAGGCTTTTTTCTTACACTGGGAAACTCCGTCTTTGGGACAAACATCGGGCAACGTCATGATCTAACCTCAATATATTAATGTTCAGATACTTCTTAAAGCATTGGCTATAAGAGGTGCCACACTGACACAACTCTGCACCTTTTCTATTGTGTCGGTAGCTATAATATCTTTTACCCCTGCATTGTACAGGCGAAGTACCGCATTCCTTGCAAGGACAGGGTGCACACATGCAAGATAGACATCTTTTGCTCCCTGGGATTTGAGCAGTTTGATAGATTCTGCCATTGTTCCACCGGTTGCGATCATGTCATCGATAATGATGATATCCCTGTTCATTACATCGACATTCTTTGCCTTGATGGTAACCGAATCACCGGAATGTCTTGTCTTTTCAAGGTAATCGTATTCCAGTCCTACATCAGCAGCCGTGTTCTCCGCAAGAGCTATTGCACCCTTGTCAGGTGACACGATCAGAGGGTTACAAAGGTTCAGTGACCTTATATGATATCCCAGAAGGCGTGAAGCGTCCAGATCGAATGCATCAGCATTGAAATAGCTCAGAACACTTGCTTCATGTATATTTACTGTAAAGATCCTGTCTGCATTGACGGTTCTTGCGATAGCCCTTGCAGTTATTGGCTCACCGCTCTTGAACTTTTTATCCTGTCTGGCATAGCCCATGTATGGTATAACCACGTTGATGACAGGTGAATCCTCACAAGCATCAATAAGCTGTAATAATGCAACAAGATCAGAATCCGTAGTCGTACTCTGGATAATAGTAACTTCATCCACGTCCTCATCAAGTATACGTGAATAGAGCTCACCATCCGGGAACTTTGTGAAGTCACATACAGTAGGCTCAATATTAAGTTCTCTTGCAACCCTTGATGAAAGAGCCTGGGATGCTGGTCCTCCTATAATTTTCAAATAATTTACCTCTTTAAGATTTAATTGATATTTAAGTTTGATAATTGATCAGTGTAATTTTGAATGCTTCCTAATGCATCCCTCAAATACATTAGTTTTGGTTCATTTTGACTTTCTCAAGAACCTTGATGTTTTGAATTCCGGTAGCAGGATAATTACCCGTCTCATCTTTCTCCGCAGACTTGACCATATCCCACACTGTCAGCAGGGCAACTGAAACTCCTGTGAGAGCCTCCATCTCAACACCTGTTTTTCCAACGGAACGCACCTCTACAGTTGCACGAACGATGTTCTCATGAATTGAAAAATCTACGTCCACCTTGGTAATTGGGATCTGGTGGCACATAGGAATAAGCTCAGGAGTTTTCTTCACCGCAAGAATTGAAGCCACGCGCGCGGTGGAGAATACATTTCCTTTTTCAACCGTGCCTGTGCGTATCTTCTCGATGGTAGCGTCGTTCAGGACAATTTCCCCGGAAGCTATTGCTTTTCTTACAACGATATCCTTTTTACTTATGTCTACCATGACCGCACGGTCGTTCTCGATATGTGTGAATGTAGCTTCCAATTGATCACCGTTTTTTAATCGATTCTAATATTCTGTCTCTGCAGGTAATCCTCAATAGTAGTATTTAGTTGTTCTTTCAGACCACGTGCCTCATCAAGTGTAAGTTTGAGTATTTCCTCATCCTTTCCGTGATTTACAATGATGCGTATCCACTTTCTTTCGATATCCACACTAATTTTTCTGCTTTCCTGCCCCATTATAATACACCTGATATAACATCGGTTATCCGGTCAATTATATCTGTCGCAAGCAACCCGTTACCTTTTTCCTGAAATGCAAGGTCACCGGCTGCACCGCTAATGAAAACCGCACATGAAGCTGCCTCCATAGCATCGTTTACTGCAAAAAGAGCACCGGTTATTCCTGTCAGGACATCGCCTGTTCCGCCAACGGTCATGCCGGCATTGCCTGTCCTGTTAAGCCGGGTGACTGAGCCATCCGAGATGACATCTATCTTTCCTTTTAGAACAAGAGTGACATCTTTTTCAGAAGCAAATCTGCTGACAATCTCCTTTTTTGAAGCAAGTGCATCCGGGATTTCAGACCCCGACAGTCTTGAGAACTCTGCCGAATGTGGTGTCAGGATGAACTTGCCCTCACTTTTCACGGGCAATCTGAGTCTGAAAAGCGCATCAGCATCAACGACAGCTTTTTTGCAAAAAGGCAAAAGCTGCTCCACTGTTTCCAGAGTTTCCTTTTCCCTTCCAAGACCAGGACCAATTACAGTAACATCGTGGATTTCAAAGAGATTTTTGAGAACTGGAATATTTGAAGGATTTAGCCTGCCACCTTTAAGAGGATTTACTATCAGATCCGGGGAAAATGAAGCAACTGTGTCAGCAACATTTTCCGGTACTGCTACGGTTACAATATCTGCACCTGTTCGAAGCGCTGCCATGGCTGCAAGGGCAGGAGCACCATAGTACGCACCGCCGCCGATAATCAGGACTCTACCTGAATTGCCTTTGTGAGCATCACTGTTTCTGTGTGTGAGGGACATTAAATCTCCCATACCCACATATTCCTCTGCATCCCTGCAAACACCAATAGGAGCAACTTTTACCAGACCGGTGTATTTCTCAGAACCTGGAAGTTCAAGGCCGGCTTTCATTTTATGGAATGTGAGCGTCAGATCTGCAACCACACTTTTTACTACTTCACCGCCATCGAGATCATATCCTGATGGAGAATCGATAGAGATTATGTATGAACCTGAGGAGTTTATCAGGTCAATTGCAGTTGATTCAGGTTCTCTTGGAGCACCTTTTATTCCGGAACCCAGTACTCCGTCAACAATGATGTCATTGTCTTTCCAGCCGGAGTATTTTTCAAGTTCCTTTGAATCTGCTATTTCTTTTAGTTCTGTGAGACCACTGTAACCTAAAAGGGCGAAATTATGTTTTGATTCTTCTGTTCTTATTCGGGAAGAATGACCAAGTAATATAAGTCTAATATCATAATTCTCATTCATTGCCAGATGGCGTGCAGCAACAAAGGCATCTCCTCCGTTGTTTCCCCTGCCTGCAACAAAAAGGACTCTACCGGAGCTTGTCTTTGACATTATTTCCCGGGCAATTGCAGCACCTGCATTTTCCATAAGCTGCACGGGGCTTAAGCCAAGATATGCGCAATTAGCATCTATAGCCCGCATTTTTGAAGAAGTGACAGAAAACATAGTTACCTATTTATTCCTTAGTTTGCATTCTATTTATCAGTTGATGTATTATTTCTGTTATTTTATTGAAAATTGTTTTATGCAAATATGATTCTTAACCAGATGGAGGTTATTCTATTAACAACGTTGCAAAGGAGATCAACGCAACTGACAAAACTAAGATCAAGCCCACTTACCTTATTCTCGGTAGTGGCAGTTTTGGATTTGCATTAGCCAAGGAACTCAGGGAACTTGACAAAGAGCTTATTATCGTTGATAAGGATGCGCAGAAGGTCGAAACACTGCGTGAGGAAGCATACGAGGCCATGGTTGGCGATGTCAGCGACCCTAACCTTTTTGACATGATAAACACCAAGAACCTCGCAGGCATCCTTATACTGAGTTCTGATCCAAAGGCAAACAAAATAGCCCTCAAAAATATCAAGGAAAAAGTATCACCTGATATCTACTCGGTGGTGAGAGCTCCTGATGTGATCAACATGCAGGAGATGGAAAACCTTGGGGCCGACCTTGTGATAATGCCTCCAAGAATGGTGGCAAAGTCCCTTTCAAGATCACTTGAACGTGCTGAGGCAATGCGCAGAGGTAACAAACTTACCCAGTGGTTTGAGGCTAATAAAGGAAAGAAGCTTGGTATCGTTGTCCATGATAATCCGGACCCGGATGCCATATCCAGTGCACTTGCTTTGAAAACCATTGCAGCATCTTTCAATGTGCTTGCAGATATTATTTACCACGGAGAGATCGGACATCAGGAAAACAAGGCATTTGTGAACCTGCTTGGAATTGATCTTTACAGGTCGGAAGATGTAGGATTTGCAAATTACGAGAACCTTGCACTGGTGGATTGTTCAATGCCGGGTGCAAACAACTCACTTCCACTTGACACACATGTAAATATCATTATTGACCACCACCCTCTTCCTGATGCAGATATTGATGCAGATTTTATAGATATAAGACCACACGTCGGAGCTGCTGCTACAATTCTTACAAAATACCTGCAGGAGCTCAATATTGACATTGACAGTGAGCTTGCTACTGCACTGCTTTACGGCATAAGGACCGATACTCTTGATTTCAAGAGAAATACAGATTCAGCAGACCTTTCTGCAGCTTCATATCTTTATCCGCTATCAGATCATGATATACTGGATCAACTGGAACGTCCTTCAATGTCGATTGAAACCCTGGACGTGCTTGGTGAAGCTATTAACAGCAGACAGGTTATTGGAAGCTATCTGCTCTCAAATGTGGGAAGTATCCGTAACAGGGACACATTGCCACAGGCAGCGGATTACCTGCTTAACCTTGAAGGTATTTCAACATCAATCGTTTTTGGAGTTACTGAAGAAAAGATCTACATCTCAGGCCGCAGTAACGACATCAGGGTCAACCTTGGAGATGTCATGAAAAGAGCTTTCGGAGAAGAGGCCGGTGGTGGACATGCAACTGCTGCAGCCGCACAGATCCCACTGGGAGTGTTCAGTGCATCCAAGGACCGTCAGACACTATTAAGACTTGTTAATGAAGCTGTCGTTAAAAGATTCCTGTCAGCTGTAGGCGTGGAAGAGTCCGACGAGTAATCTCTTCCAACACTATTTTTAAAGAATATATTTGATCAGGACATTCAGATAAGCAAATGAATGAGAACTTAAAGGAAATCCTGATTCGTGAGCTCAAACAGGAGCTTGATTCTGCTAAGAAAATAACTGTACGCCAAATTGCAGATGAGATCCACAATATCGGATTTAAATGTATCATGTGCGGAAAATGCTGCCGCAGAGATTGCGGAGATAACCGGGTTGCAATTACCACTACAGAAATTCACAATATAGAGAATGAAAGCGACCTTGAGTGGGAAGAGATTGCAGAGCCTTTTGTAGCAGAGGTCGAATCCCCAGAAGAGGAATGTGAGATCAATTCAGCAGATGGCCTTATCGATGAAGATGGGAACATCCATACTTTCGGGTGGATGCTTCGTCGGAAAGAGAACAGGGATTGTTCATTCATTCCTGATGACGACACTGACAACAGGTGCAGGATATACAAAATAAGGCCTCTTTTGTGCAGCACTTACCCATTTTACATGGAAGAGCTCAAACTCAATACATCGGAATGTGAAGGTATTGGAGAAGAGATCGGACTTAAGGAAAGTTATGAGCTTGCAGAACTTTTGCTGAAAAGGTACATCCTGGAATTAGAGGACACGATCCTTACGTATAAGAACTATAATGGGTTCAAAACCGGGGAAAATGGACGAAATATTGCAGGATCTCACCTGAAGCAAGGATACTTAAATTACGTCGTCCATTATAGTGAGGGAAGTTACAGGATAGTAAAAAATATCTGAATTTACCCCATTAAACTTAAAATTGAATTTAAAGAATCGTACTCAAAATTACATTTCACATTACTTAATTTCAGTTTATCGATTGATTTATAACGAATAAACATTATGCAGGAATAAACATGTCCACTAACAATGAACCTATGACGATCTCTGAGAAGATCTTTTCAAAGGCTGCCGGGAAGACGGTTAAAGCCGGAGAATTCGTACTGGCTAACATAGACAGGGCAATGACCCACGACATCACAGGACCTCTTGCAGTAGAAGGATTCTACGAGATAATGAGGGACAAGGAAGAGAAGAAAGTATGGGACCCAAGCAAGATCGTAATTCTTTTTGACCACCAGGTTCCTGCAGACTCACTTAACGCTGCACAGAACCACATAATGCTCAGAAAGTTCGCTAAGGAACAGGGCATCATTAACTATGACGTTTATGAAGGTGTCTGCCACCAGGTAATGCCTGAAAAGGGACACGTAAAGCCAGGCGACCTTGTAGTAGGTTCTGACTCACACACCTGTGCATACGGTTCACTCGGTGCATTCTCAACAGGTATCGGCTCAACTGACATGGCAGCAGTCTTTGCATCAGGAAAACTCTGGTTCAAAGTGCCTGACACAATCAGGTTTGAAGTTGAAGGAAAGCTTCCAAAGCACGTATATTCAAAGGATATCATCCTCCACCTCATTGGTGACGTAGGTGCAGAAGGTGCAAGATACAAGGCAGCAGAATACGCAGGTTCAGCTATCAGCTCACTTCCAATGTCCGAGCGTATGACCATCTCAAACATGGCAATCGAAATGGGCGGTAAAGCAGGTATCATCGAAGCTGATGCAACTACAGAAGCATACCTCAAGGAGAGAATACCAGGTTATGAGTTTGACCCATACTGGAAGTCTGACGAAGGTTCAAAGTGTGAGCTTCACAAGTATGATATCAGCAACCTTGAACCACAGGTCGCATGCCCACACAACGTAGACAACGTTAAGCCTGTAACAGAAGTTGAAGGCACAAAGGTAGACCAGATCTTTGTAGGTTCCTGTACCAACGGAAGATTCGAGGATATCGAAGTTGTGGCAAAGATGATGGGTGACGAGCCTGTTGCAAAGGGCGTAAGGCTTCTTATCATTCCTGCATCAAGGACAGAGTACATGAAGGTTCTCAGAGCAGGTTACATTGAGCAGTTCATGGAAGCAGGTGCAATGGTAGAATCTCCATGCTGTGGTCCATGTATGGGAGGTTCTTTCGGACTTCTTGGTGACGGCGAGGTGGGACTTGCAACATCCAACCGTAACTTCAAGGGTCGTGAAGGCAGTCCACAGTCATTCGTATATCTGAGCTCACCAGCAACCGCTGCAGCATCAGCACTCACAGGAGAAATTACAGATCCTAGAAAGATCTGAGTTCCCCTTTTTTCTTTCTTTTTTTCAACTGTGAGACCACAAAAGATATATTAAACAAATTAATATGATAGTTTCAGACGTTGGTATAACCAACACTATCCCGTCATATTGTGTGTGGATTACAACCAACGTCACTCTAACTGTTTTTAATCTGTTGACCTTCTAAACTTACCGCGTAGGTTGCCCGTTTGAACTGTGCACCATAATGCACCATAAAGATGTAATATGATTACCATCTATCAGGAAAGGATAAATCATGCCTGAAACTGATCTCTCAATACTCAACGAACTTTATGATATTATAAAGGACAGAAAAGAGAATCCTTCTGAAAACTCATACGTATGTTCCCTGCTCAGTCACAGAAAAGGAATCGACAAGATACTGGAAAAGGTAGGAGAGGAATCCATAGAAACCATCCTTGCTGTAAAGAGCGAGAACAAGGAAGAGATGATATATGAATCATCAGACCTTTTGTTCCATCTTATGGTTATGTTCGTGGCTAAAGGAATAACTCTTGATGAGCTCGCCACTGAGCTTAAGAAAAGAAGAAAATAGTTCTTTTGAACTATTTCAATTTCATTAACTTTTTTAATACACCACAAGTTCGTGGAATACATCCTTCTTGGATAGGATTCCTTTTGGTACGCCGTCGTAGGATACCAGCAAGAAACCGATATTGTGAGTATCGAACATCTTCACAGCATCGTAAAGTGACGTATTGGAATCAACTGTAATGAGGTCGCGGGTCATGATATCCTTGACCTTTGCAGTCATCTTTCCACTTGCTACGGCATCTCCGATATCAGTAAAAGTTACCACGCCAAGAATTACCTCATCCTCTATTACAGGAGCTCCGTGTATGCCTTTGTCAACAAGCAAACGTGCTGTTTCCTGGATGGAAGCATTGCCGCTAATTGATATCATATTGGTACGGGCATAGTTCTTAACAGGCTTCTTTGGCAGGGAGATCATCTCATTTATTGAGAAAACAAGAGTGTTCTGCGTATCATCCCTTCCTACAATTTCACCACGAACAACAAGTTTGTTCACAGGTGTGGGCCCTGCCTGGACAAGGTCTCCCTGTTCAAATCCCTTAATGTTACCAAGTACTTTTATCATACCATGGCAAAGATCAGGATGCCTTACAGTGGTAAAGCTGATCTCAGCTACCGTTGCACCGTCCACTATCTGATCGTTCCTGTAGATAGGAACCTTTGCCTCATGATCCATTGCTGTGATGCTTAAAGCTTCATAGGCCTCGCCTGTTGCTTTATAGCCACCTTTTGGACCAGGAACACCTTCAACAAGACCGAGAACTTTCAGAGACTGCATCTGATTCCGGACAGTGCCGGGATTCCTGCTAATGAGCTCTGCAATTTCTTCGCCTTTGACAGCTCGATCTTTTTCTCTCTGGAGATTGATCAATGCAATAAGAATATCTTTCTGTATAGGAGTCAGTTCCACAAAATCACCGGGTCCATAAACTCAAATATAGTTTATAGATACTCTAAGGAGATATATAAAACATAGTATAGTATCTCTGCTAGTTGACCAAAAATAAGGTATTTTTTGAAGAATACATTTTTTGAAAGATTCTATTTATAGGAATAGGGATTTATATGTTGAAGTGATTTGAAGCCACGACAGGAAGAAACATGATCTTTGAGAAAATTAATACAGTCCAGACATCCGAAGAATTACTGGACAAGGCGTTCAGAAGAGCAAGCAGAGCCATGGCTGGAAAGACCATCAGTGGAAGAAAGACAGCACTTGAGGCAAACGAGTCAATGATGCTTACTGCTGGTAACATACTCACTGATAACCTGAAGAACATCGTTAGAAGATTCCCTACTTTTGAGAATCTGCCACCTTTCTATTATGAACTGGCAGATGTCATGGTAGGCGTTGACGAGATGAGGAAATCCCTGAGCAGGCTTGACTGGGCCAGCGCAAAGATCCATGAAGTTACAAGGGAGCACGTTGGTAAAATAAGAAAATCAAGAGACCCTTTGCCTGTCAGAAAACAGTGTTTTGGAAGATTATCATCTATTATGCGCTCAATTGACAAGGATCTGCTATTCCTTAATGAAGCGCGCAACAAGCTCAGGAAACTACCTTCAGTACATGACGAACCAACCATTGTCGTTGCAGGATACCCGAATATCGGTAAATCCAGTTTTGTAACCAAGGTCACCGGAGCAACACCTGAGATAGCTCCTTACCCGTTTACCACAAAAGGAGTTTCCATCGGACATTTCTTTGTAAGTAATGACAGGTATCAGGTACTGGACACCCCAGGTCTTCTTGATAGACCAATGTCAGAGCGCAATGAGATCGAGCTTCAGGCAATCACCGCACTGAAGAACCTCGATGCTGTTGTTCTTTTTATAATCGATGCAACTGAAACATGCGGATATGAGATCGAAGACCAGAAACGCATGCTTGAAGAAGTTTGCAGAGAATTTAAGTTACCGGTGCTTGTAGTAGCTAACAAGGCAGACCTGCCACAGTTCAGAGAGCTTGACTTCGTGGACATGAAAATGTCAACTGCAACCGGAGAAGGCATCGAAGAAGTTACTTCAACTCTTATAGAGATGGTCAAAAAAGCTATCGCAGAAAAAGAAGTAGTTGAAGAGAAAGAGATAATTGATGACTATTAAAAGTCATCACAATACTTTTTCCATTATATCTAGAGCTTGTTTTAAGTTGTCCATTGATGATGCGTAGGAAAGGCGTATATGGCCTTCACCGCGGTCACCGAAGGCAGTACCTGGGACAACTATTACTCCGTTGGAAATTAATTTTGAAGCAATTTCTGCTGATGTTGTTCCCTCTGGAACTTCAGGGAAAGCGTAGAATGCACCTTTTGGAGATTCACATTTAAGCCCTATGGAATTCAGACCTTCCACAAGCATATCCCTACGGGCCTTGAACTCATCGCGCATTGTGTAGACAGAATCCATCGGACCTGAGATTGCTGCGTATGCAGCCTTCTGGGCAATGGAATTTGCACATGCCTGTACGTACTGATGGACCTTGATCATCTGCTCGGTATATTCCTTCTTTGCAGCAACGTAACCAATTCTCCATCCTGTCATGGAGAATGTCTTTGACACTGCATTAATAGTTATCACATTATCTGAGAACTGGGCAGGACTGACGTGCTCGCCCTCATAGATGAAATGCTCGTACACTTCATCAGAAATGATTGTAATGTTATGGTCATCTGCAATTTCTGCAAATGCCTTCATGTCACTTTTACTCTGCACTGCACCTGTTGGGTTTGCAGGAGAATTAATTATTACAGCCTTTGTTTTCGGACTGACATTCTCCATTACAACATCAGGACTTATTGTAAGGTCGTCTGCAAGAGGCAGAGGAGTTACACTTCCACCCATGATATGTACAAGAGAATTGTAGGACACAAAACCCGGATTTGCTATGAGCACATTATCTCCCGGATTTACCAGGGATGCCATTGCAAGCTCAAGCGCTTCAGAAGCACCGGATGTGACAATTATCTCATTTGGTGCCACTTCAAAATTGTTCTGATCTTTGAATTTGGAACTCAAAGCCTGTAGAAGTTCAGGAATTCCCGGGCCTGCGGTGTAACCTGTAAAACCACCATTGATAGCATCTATCGCAGCCTGTTTTATGTGCTGCGGCGTATCAAAATCCGGCTGTCCAAGACCAAGATTGATAGAGTTTGGACCAGCGCCCTCAAACATCTTTCTTATTCCGGAAATATCAATACCCAGAACCCTCTGTGCGAACTTCGAATCAGGCATGTTATCACTTTAAGTCTATTCAATTATTCAATATTTGTGTGTCTTGACTTAAGATCCTCTTCTGAAGCACCTGTTATGAAGATAAGCTCTGCAATAACAGCATCAAGGAAAACACTTGAAGATGTCTCAAAAGAAGTGCCAAGTGGAGTGAGATAAGAATATTCACCACGCATATGACGTTCAACATAGCCACCTGCGTCATCCTTTGACCTGCCAGGAAGGACAATTGTTGTGTCGGATATTTCACCAAGAACAGATTCCTTATTGGATGTGATGGTAACAAGTTTTGCACCGATCTCTTTTGCAACTCTTCCCAGATTTGCAATGGAGCGGGTCTGGCCTGAGCCTGAAATAGCTATGACAACATCATCCTTGCTGACAGCAGGAGTTGTGGATTCACCGACAACGTGTGATGTGAGTCCAAGGTGCATAAGTCTCATGGCAAATGCCCTTCCAACAAGACCGGAGCGTCCGGCACCCATTACAAAGATGCGATTTGCACCCATTATGTCCTCAAGCATCTGCCTGACAGAATCCTTGTCAAGTTTGTTTGCCACATTTTCAAGGTGCTCAGCCATTAATAAAATAGAAGAAGTTAAGTATTTACATTCAGTTAAGTGGATTTCTTTCATAAGAGTTCCTCAATAGATCAGTCAGAAATTGTAAGATCACTTTGTTTTTCTTTTGCATCATCCTTATAATTGATGCTTTTAAGTTTCCAACCTTCGATAGTACTCAACTCCTCATACAAACGCATGATGTCTGAGTCATCTCCGGTCCAATAGCAGTCTAAGATAGTGTCCTTGTCTTTAAGTTCTTCGGTTATGGAACCTGCAAGGTTGAAAAGAGCTTTTTTGCTGGAAAAAGGAACATTGAAAGTTGTCCTATAGCCATCCTTTGACTTTGCATAGGACACGAGAACGTAACCATGGCTTTCAAATTCCATTATTTCGTCAAAATCACATATGAGTTCAAGTTCATGCACAGCCGAATTATCGATATTGGATATGCCAAGAAGTATCTGTCCTATGACTATATCCGGTGCCTGCCTTCCAAACCATATGGAAATCTTACCGTAGGTACAAACTACGTTCACATCGTCTCTCCCCATCTCAAAAGAAGAAAGGGAGAGATCAGGTGATATCTCATATTCTTTACTTGATTTCTGACCCATTTATTGCTTCACGCAAATTACTTGTTTGTGGAAATGAGTGCACTGATCATGTTGCGGTCCTTTTTCAGGGTCTTTAACTGATCAGCGGGTCCGATCACAGTCAGACGGGACTTTAGAGCATTCTTTTTGAGGATCTTTCCTATGAAAGAAGTGTCCACTTCTGACGGGTAACTTTCCATCTCAATACCGGAAAATCCGTCTGGCTCAATAAGAGTCATCGTCATCTCAATAAGGCTTGCCTCCTCTTCAGGACTCAGGCCTTTTTCAAGGACCAGTATCTTTCCGCTTTTTACCTCATCAATAATAAACCTGACCTTTTCCACAGGTGACATCTGTGATAATCTGTGCTCTGATACAAGATCCATCTGGAAGCCCTGCATTGCGATCACCCGAACCTCTTTGCAAGTTCTTCATAGAATGTATCTATGTTCTTTCCTTCCAGGGCTGATATGGAAACCATTGGATGCTGCGGGAAAGCATCTCTGATAGTTGAAGGAGAAGCTTCCGGAAGATCTACCTTGTTGGCTACAATAAGAAGTGGTAGACTCCTTGCTTCCATATTGCCGATAACAGTCACGTTGACCTGGGTAAATGGGTCCTCGGTTGCGTCCATTACAAGAATTACACCGTCAAGGTTCTCAAGCCATTTTACAGCTTCAATAACACCTTCTGTGGCTTCCTTTGCACGTCTTTTCGACTCAGCTTCATCCATACCCTGCTCCATGAACTCATGGAAATCGATCTTTGTGGCAAGTCCGGGAGTATCAATGATATCAAGAGTTATGGAATTCCCGTTGGTCTTGATGGTCACACCTTCTCTGCGTCTTGCGCGCCTTGTTTCGTGGGCAATGTGTGAAACAGAACCCATTGCGTCACCGGTCCAATCCCTTAAGATCCTGTTAGCAAGGGTAGTCTTTCCCGCATTAGGCGGGCCGTATATTCCAATTCGGGCATTCTGCTTTTTGAACAGTTTTTTAAATAGGTCTGAAAAATTCCTCTTGAACGATCTGATTACGCCCATTCATTCCCTCCGTGAAGTAGCATTATATTTAATTATGGATAATTTTAGTAGTATAAACACTCATTGACATATAATTTTTATTATCTGAATCTGCAAATTGTCTGTTTTTACCATATTAAGCGTATGTTTTTGACTCATACATTTCTTGACATTGCAGAATTTATAGCAATCTCTGCTATATTTGAACCGTAATCAGCCGTCCTGTCAATACTGTCTACAACTATTCCAAGGGCAACCACAGCCCTGTAAGAATCGATCTTAAGAATTGCAGCGTTCAGCTTGTTGATCATGGGAGACATGCGGGAAACCTGGTCTATAACCTGGTTAGCAAGCCCTACATCAAAGTTATAAAGGGCATCGATCGCGTCCTCAACAACCTTCCTTGATATCTCGGATGTTGACTCTATCATTTCCATGATATCATCAGGAATTGGTTCACTTAAATTGTTTGTGACCTTTGCGATCTTACGTGCGTGGTCTGCTATACGTTCAATAGGGCTGGCTGCCATTCTCAGGTCATGATATTCATCAATTGAGGTTTCTGCCGCATCAGGAAGCCTTGCACCACGCAGGATTGAACGGAACTGTTTTGAGATCAATAAGAAAAGCCTGTCAACATCATCATCTCTCTGGTCCACGTCAAGAGCAAGATCCGCATCACGGGTCTTGATGGCTTTAATTGCGTCAATGTGCATGGAGTTGGAGATAAGGTACATTCTCCTGACACTCTTTTTTATGGATATTTCATCAGGGTTTAAAAGATCCTGGATAACCACTTTCTTGGCGGTCTCTTCAATTATTTCAGGTCCGATAAGCTTGTAACACATGCTGCGGATGATGTTCTTCTGTTCCGCCAGGATCCTGTCTGCTTTTACTTCAATAATGTCGGAACCCGCAAGATAAGCTGCTATCATATCCCTGATAAGCGCATCGCCCATGCTTCCGGTGACATCTATCTGTATCTTTCTTACCGGAGGTGCGTCATGTATAGGGTCTATTACCAGTTTCCCATCAGGCTGAGGCTGTAAAGTTACTCTGCTACCTGTTTTTATGCCAACTTTATCGGCCCAGGTCTTTGGAAGAGAAATTATGTAAGTGGAACCACCTGTTTGCTGAACTTTTCTGGTTTCTATTGAAATCCCTCATTTATGTTTATAGATAATCTGAATATATAGAACACAAGGTAATATATAGGCACTTCCCTTTGCATAAAAATATATATCTTGAATTATACAATGGCTGCTATGAGAAATTTGAGACTGAAACCGGACGATATTAAGCTTTTGAGGAAAATAATGCCATTCATATGTCTGGCTGTTCCCTGGGAAGTTTACTTTTATTCTGCATTCTCCCAGGGTTGGGGAATCAAATTCTCTGTATTCTACGCCAATTTCGATATAAATTACGGAACGATATTTGTCAGCGTGATCAAGCAGATGATCCTGCTTTCCATGGGAGGATTCCTGCCCTCTGTAAGAACGCTTGGATGGGTTCTTGCATCCTTTATCTGCATAGGACTGGCTGCCTATGAACTCTTCAAAGACAAAATAGAGAATGAGATAGATACAAAGACCGCAGGTTACATACTAATCGCATGTGGTTGCCTTTCACTCATAAGCTCTCTTGCAGTATGGAACAGCAGTTTCAAAACACTGCCGATAGCTCCTTTGTTTTTCGGAGCATTTGGATATATTTTATTGCAGGCCGCAAGGAACGACATAGTCAATTGAATTAATTCTTACTTTTACTGCAGATGGGATCGATCTTCTAAATGATAGTATCAATGCAGCGAAAGACATCCATTCTATGAAGATAACTACCATTACACGTGGTCCTCTCGCATGAAATGGAAGCTTTTTTACCTCTTTGAGCAGCCGGGAAGAAAAAAAGGATAAAAAAGACCTGTCAATAGGATATACTGACTGCAGGACATCAACTATATAGTTACATATTGAAGAGATAATTTCCTCACTCTCTGAACCCATGAGGCAGAAATGAAGGGAAAGACCACAGCGGTTTAAAATGTAATGAGGAGCCACACATCTTTCATCTAGATGTGAATTACAAATGAAGAACATACAGGGATCCAGAATATCATCTACCATTTGCACATACCACTATACCATAACCAGATGAATGAATGGCAGATATCAGACGGTGTTACTCAGATCTGCCAACTTTGCAAGCATGCTTTTGAATGAAACTATTCGTATATATAGTGAATTTCCACTAACAATAGTTTGGTCGACCTTTTTTTACTATCAGTATAAGTACCAGTCACAAAAATTATATATAGATAAATAATAATACATGAATAATTACGGAAGTTTACACAGATCACGCCTAATAGCGTAAAAGCCACAGGTACAAGCAACGTGTGCAGGCATATTAAAGCTGGTTTGAATATTTTGCCTGACTAGTTACATCTATATTCGAAAAATAGTAGTTTAGTGATATAATATTATACTCAAAAAATAATATTAGATAGTTCTGGCCCTCTTTACTGATATGAGCTCGAACTGCACAATAGGTCTTCCGGGTCTTCCAGTAAAGAAATACGAACAAAACTACAGCCAGCCACGTATTGATCCTACTCCTACTATCAATCTTCTTAAAAGTTCCATACTGGTCTCATTCTCCGGAGCATTGAGGATACATATCGCTTTCCTGTTGCTCCAGATACATTCAGTCTTTTTGAACTGTCTTGCAGGCGGACTGATAATTTACGCAGTCTACACTTTAGACAGAGCATTGGACTCCGAAGAGGATCTGGCCAACAGACCGGAACTCAAGGGAGCTTCGAAAAAGACTGCCCTGATAATTTCACTTGTCTGCTTTTTGATCGGAGCCGCAATCCTTACGGCAAATGGTCTTATACTCTTCGCTTTCCTCCCTCTTGTCACAGGTTACCTATACAGCAAAGGTGCTAAGATAGGCAAATTCAATATCAAGCTTAAAGGCGGACTTGGGATGAAGAACATCGTTGTTGGTACAACGTGGGGAGCTTTCATCGCAGGCATTGCAGGTATCTACTCAACTAATATGCTTGCACCTGCACTGGTCTTCCTTTATTTTGGCCTCAAACTCTTTGTCAATTCTGCCATATATGACTTCAAGGACATAAAAGGTGACACTCTTGCAGGCATCAAAACACTGCCTGTAGCCCTTGGACAAAAGAAAGCAAAGGTAATGCTATTCAGCCTGCATACCCTGTCCCACACTATCCTGTTAATATCCATACTTACAGGAACCCTGGCATTTGAACCCATAATCCTTGGATACAGTTTCATCATCGGGTTGCTCTACATTAATAACTTTGCAGAACCAGTTGAAGTTGAAACAAAGAATAGACTTGCCAGAAGACTGTTCATGATCGATGGTGAATCAACCACCATCGTCGGACTAAGGACAATTGCAAGCGGACTTCTGATCTGAATATTCAGATAGATGTGACCTTACGGGATTTACCCAGGTAATAATCGAAAAGGTCACTTCCCCATTTTAATGCTGCCTGATCATACCCTACAAGATCATCTCTGGGATCATAAGTGTCAGGATTGAAGAATAAGGACATAGAGAAGAAGACATCACTAACCACGAAAGCAAGCTTTACATCATCTATTACATGAAGCTCGGTTTGTGGAGCATTGAGATAGAACTCCAGTTTTTCATGGTGCTCATCCCTGACCTTTTGAAATACCTTTTCGGTTAATATCAGGGAAGTTGGCACGTCCTTGTTGGCAAGGTCAACTACAAAATCCGGATACGTCGGAATGAATATAGAGGAGACTCCTTTGATGGTTGTCGATTTGAGAAGATTTTCCACAAAAAGCTTATGGGATTCATAGATATTCTCTATGCTACCTGAAACAACATTGCATTCTTTCAAAGCTATGAGGTCGTTAAGCAGATGTTGAGGTATATCCTCCAGATAATGCTCTTCCCAGAAAGGCTCGTTTTTCTCTATCGTTTCAATTATATCCAGAAAAGGTCTGAAATGGTGGATTATCGCTTTACCAATAGGAGTTATCTGATAATCCTTGTCTGTTTTTTCGATCAGGTTGTGTTCCAGCATTTCCTTGATCCTTGGGGAAATTTCTGGAGAGGATACGTTAAAATAATCTTTGATGTCGGATAATGTACATGGCTTTTCTTCAAGCAGGAATAATATGTCCTTCCTTTTTTCCGAAAATGTCAATATACTTAAAAGCCCCTTAGACTTCAATTTTCCACCTCAATTTATGTAGAGTAATGTATCCAACCAACCAGTAAGCAAAGCTTAACCAATTAATATAAAAGTTAGTTAATGATTTATAAGGTTTTTCGCGCAAAAAGCAGCAGAAGACAATTTTTACAAATGGCTTGTAAATTTTAATTGATTTAGAGGTAAACTTTCAGCTGAAGAATACGCCAAAACCACTAGCAATCCAAAATAAATCAGATATAAATACAAATAAATACAAAATTGAACAAAAAATAAAGAAACACTTCAATGCAAGAAGTGTCTCATTCCGGTGAAAACCAATGATACGCCCAGTCTGTTAGCTGTATCAATGACTTCCTGGTCTCTAATTGAGCCGCCCGGTGAAAGAATATACATTATACCGTTTTCTTCTGCGTGCACAACACTGTCATCGAATGGGAAGAAAGCATCAGATGCCATTACACATTTTGCAAATACATCATTGCAGTACTGCTCGTATGACATGTCAGGGCTCTCACGGTCATACATGACCTTGAGGTTCTCACGTGCCTTAGTTGCGGCAAGCTTCCTGATGGAATCCACTCTGTTGGGCTGTCCCGCACCCATTGAGATCATCATGTAGCAGCCATCCGCATACTCAAATGCAAGGGTAACTGCGTTTGATTTCACACATTTGCATGCGTGCATGGCAAACTCAGAAACTGCGCGGAGGTCTTCAGGATATGGAGTTTCTGTCACGCAATCCCATTTGTCATAGATGCCTACGTTGCGTGCCTGTTCCAGTATGCCGCCGATCACGAACTTGTAGGTATTTTCAACTTCGAATGGTTCGTTCAGTTCAGGTAACTCAAGCAAACGAAGGTTTGCACTCTTGTTCTTGAGGAACTCAAGAGCATCCGGCTCAAATCCGGGAGCAAGAATGATCTCTACGAATTTACCGTTGAGGAATTCTGCTGCCTTAAGATCAAAAACAGTGTTGGTGCATATTATGCTTCCATATGCAGATATTGGATCTCCGTCCCATGCTGCACCAAGTGCCTGCAAAAGAGTGTTGCCGGTTGCAAGACCGCATGGATTGTTGTGCTTTACAATTGCCACTGCCGCATTGGAACATGATAATTCCTTAACGGTCTGGAGGGCATTGTCAGCATCGATGTAGTTGTTATAGGAAAGTTCTTTCCCATGAAGCTGTTTTGCATTGGCAAGTGAAGGACCGGTTACACCGTCCTCTTTATAGAACTTAGCAGTCTGATGCCAGTTCTCACCATATCTGAGGGTTACGCCATCCTTGTAACTGAGGCGCAGTACTTCCTCACCAAGAAGTTCCTTACTAAGATAAGTGTCTATGGTGGCATCATAATCGGCTGTGTGCCTGAAAGCCTTCACAGCAAGCACTTCTCTTGTCTTCTGGGATACTACTCCTGTGGAGCGGATCTCTTTTAGGATGTGACCATAATCATTCGGATCACATACAACACTTACATAACGATAATTCTTAGCTGCCGACCTGAGCATTGCAGGTCCGCCAATGTCAATATTTTCAATAGCTTCGTCAAGCAATACGCCTTCTTTTGAAACTGTGATCTCAAAAGGATAAAGGTTGACCACTACAAGGTCTATCATTTCTACTTCTGCTTTCTGGGCCTCTCCCATATGGTCATGGTCATCTCTTATACTGAGAATTCCACCATGGATCCTTGGATGAAGAGTCTTGACCCTGCCGCCCATCATTTCCGGGAAGCCCGTAACGTCTGAGACGTCCATGACCTCAATACCTGAGTCACGAAGCATGCGGGCAGTTCCGCCGGTAGAGATGATCTGTATATCCAATTTTTCGAGTCCACGAGCAAAATCTACAATTCCGGTTTTATCAGAAACGCTGAGCAGTGCTCTTTTTACCAAAAAATCACCGTATTAAAGAGGTGAATATATACTAAAAGGTTTCTGGTTGGATCAGGAATTGAATTTTACAACAGGACAAACACTTATGCACTGACCACAGTGTGTACACCTGTCATTGATGATAGCCAGTCCTTTTTTCATTTTTATGGCACCTGATGGGCATTTACCAACACATACACCGCAGCCACTGCAAAGAAGCGCCCTTCTGACAGAGAGTTCAACTCTTCTCATGAGCCTGCGGGCATCCTTATCTGAATCACTCCTGGCAGTCACGCTACCTGAAGCAAACACCTGGGCGCGGTCCTCATCCTCAGTTACCATTGCAACGCCTTCCATGTAAGAAGAATTTCCAACCGCTTCCAGCATTCCGGTTAGCTCCAGCCTGTTGATATCAACCGGACCATCAAAACCGCCTTCTGCAGAAATTCCGCCCTGTTTGCATGGTCTATAACCTGTGGTTACTGCAAAATTGAGATTGTACTCATTCTTACTCTGCGGAATAAGGTTGATCCCTTTTTTCATTGCAATCTCTTTTAGCGGAGCAGGCAGGTCCTTCCATCTCCAGAAACCATGCTTCACCCAATCTTCTGAAAGACCCATGCGCTCTGCATAGGAAAGCAGGTAATCATTGAGTTTCTTCTCCATTTCAGGATGGGTTTCCCTGAGTCTGTAAAGGTCTGCAACAGAACATGACGGACATAACCAGCACCCAATTCTGTCAAAACCTTCAGCGTAAAGCGGGTTGTAGAGCAGGTCATTCTTGAAAATGTAGAGCCAAACATGCATTGCAGTCCAGTTCTGTATCGGAGCTGCTGCAACCTGGTTACCTACCCACGGATTCTTCCAGACACGCTCACTCTTTGCCCTTGTATCAGACTCATACTTTCTCTGCCCGATGAAAGTGAGACATCCGTTATCGTAATTATCATTGATTATCTGAGTTATTGGCCCAAGTTTACAGACCTTGCAGCACCAGCGAACTTCAACACTTGGAGGGCCGAAACTGTCAACTGAGTCCCAGAAAGCATTTCCTGAGTCCAGCATATTAAGAGGTCTGCCATAGGCCTCTGCGACATCGTGTACATTCTTTACAGTTTCAGGGAACTCGATACCTGTGTCTGCAAACAGAAGGTCGTACTTATCAAGGCACTCACTTACAAGATGCAGAACTGCAAGACTGTCCTTTCCTCCTGAATAGGATACTGTGACCGGACGGTCTACGGATGAAGATACATTTTTAATGAATTTGTGGGAACGCTCAATGAAATCATTCATGTAGCTCTCGTTGGCTTTTACAACATCGTCCCAGGTCTGTCCACCCTCTGGAACTTTAATTTCAGCAGGTTCCTCCTTGAACCTCACTTTTACACCAACGCCCTTTCCTCTTTCGAGCATCTTCTCCCCGGTCATGCGGGTGCGGCCTACACCAAGGACTTTCCCTTCATGTGTAAGGACAACTACCTCTTCACCTTCTAATATAGAAGGATCAGCATCCTTTATACCTGGAGCAAGTACACTGGAACCACCAAGAATGAACTTCTCAGCACCTGCATCGATCATAACCCAGTTACTCAGGGTCTTATGATCCACATTACCAAATATGCGCCTTGCACCATTGATCCTTAGAAGAAGTGTCCATTTTAGCTGCTCAAGCTCAAAGCGTATGCTGCCTATGACCTCACCATCTACAATAACCTCTTCCATACGGTCGTCATAGGGAGACTTGTTAAGTACAACTGTGCGCTGGTCTGTGATAAGTGGTGCATTGAACTGTTCAACAGAGATCTTATTGATAAGCTCAATTTCATAAGGAAAAGCAGGTCTGATATCTCCCGGAGGAGTAATAGTTACCTGTTTGGTCTTTGCCCCGCAGGAGCATTCTTTTCCGAGTACAGGAACGTTACATGAAGGGCACCAGTAAAGGAGCAGTTCACCGAGATAAAGAGGTTTGGACATTCTGTCAACCTAGATATTTAAGTCTTAAATGCTTTTTGGCAAATTCGAATCTGTAATAACCGTACTAATGTGAGTGACACAGAATTTGTTATTTTTTGATTTCACAAAAACAAATTGTAGACTAAATACAAAGTAACCATCCGCCGAAGGCGGCACATTCCAATGATTCCATACGGAAGATTGTTGCATTTATGCCATTAAGAATACAGGTGTTCTAAAAAGAACATATTTGGAGTGGTACTTAGATCATTTTGTTTATTCTTATGGGAAAATGCCGGCTTCGCCGGACCCTTCGGAACCGTTCAAGTTATTCAGAATCTACTATCGATCATAAATCTACATAGACACAAACCCGAAATCCTAAATTTCGCCATCTGATTCAAGATTCAAAGACTCATAACAACTTTGAAACAAGCGAGACTTTCACATTGCACATCTCTGTAAATTCACAACTGGCGCACAATGCACTCTCAGTTTTGTCCGGCATTTTGCCGTCCTTGATCTGCCTTGCACGGCTGATAGCCTTTAAGACTTGCCTTCGATCATTTGAATGAATATTGACCTTTCTGAAATGACCTGATTTTGCGTAAATAACAAGACCGGATTTTATAGGAACTCTGTTGGTTTCTTCTGCAAGCATTGCAAATGAAGTAACATGCAGCCTGTCGTTATTCCATACACCGTTTTCGGGAGCTTTTGATGTTTTTATCATCACAGGAATAAATGAATCATCAATGGTGAGAAGCCTGTAAGGAACACCTGTTACATTCAGTTTTTCAGAATGAAGATATGGTTCATCATCTGATGAGGAGATCAATTCTGCAATTCTGGAGATTTCCAGGTCTTCGACCTGCTCAGCAAGATTCTGCTGGATCTCTGGCAGATAAGAGCGGACAGTTTCCGTGAGTTCGCTCAGATCTTCAGGCGTGACTCCTGAAAGTTCATCAGGATAGATAATACTAAGGTCATCCATTACCTGCAAGAGCAGGGCATCAAAGTCTGTGGATAGCACATCGTCTTTTGACGAAGAGCTGTTCAACAGCTCGGAATACATCATAGCCATTTCCTTTAATACAAGGTGTTCTATATAGCTAATAGAGGAAGAATGGAACTGCTCGTGGCCGCGGCATGAATAATATAATTTCCTTTCACAGGAAAAATACATGGATAATTCGGACACGGTTATTTTTATTTTTTCGTTTTTAAGAAACATATTTTTATAGTTGATATATAACATACTATAAATAAGCAAATGGTTTGAATCGAGATGTGTCGACAATAAACGAACTTGTATTCGTTAAATATATATGGTAATCTACCCTTAGGAATATAAAGCATGAGTGAAGACGAATCGCATGATATGGTTCGCCAGCGTCTTGCAGAAAAGATGGCAGGCGAGATTACGCTGTCTGAGAAGCCTGGTGAAGCCCTGAAAAAATGGCGATTGAACTTCGAGATCGCACAGACCGACCTTTCGGGTTATCTGAGTGTATCTCCTTCGGTCATCAGCGACTATGAGAGCGGCAGGAGAAAATCTCCCGGAACACTTATAGTGAGCAGAATAGTCGATGCGCTCCTTGAGATTGACTCACAGAGGGGAGGACAGAAAATTCATGCTTATGAGGGGATACTCTTCGCAGACAAGAAGTCTAAGGCTATTTACGCCACCTACGAATACACATTTCCCATGCAGGTTGCAAAACTTGCCAATATCATTGAGGCAGACATCGTTAATAAAGGAATAGAGAAACCGCTTTACGGATTTACTGTTGTTGACAGTAAAAAAGCTATTCTTGAGCTTTCATCCCACGAGTTCCAGAAACTCTACGGATGGAGTACTGAACGTGCAATGATATTCACCAAGGTCACGACTGGAAAATCACCAATGGTCGCCATAAGGGTTACAAACCTGAAACCCGGGGCTGTTGTAATGCATGGCCTGCGAGGAAATGAAGTGCATCTGATGGCTAAGAAAATGGCTGAGATCGACAGGATTCCCCTACTTGCAACGACAATGGACATTGACGAAATGGTAGAAGCGCTGAAGAAATACAGCGAATACCATGTCATCGAGTAAATATCACTAAATACACATTTGAACGGTGTTAAGATGAGTGTAGGGATAGTCTCTTATGGTGCATACGTACCAAGATACAGAATAAAAATAGAGGACATCGCCCGCGTATGGGGAGACGATGCAGAGATTCTCAAGTCAGGACTGATGGTCAATGAGAAAGCAGTTCCTGATGTTGACGAAGATGCAGCAACTATTGCAGTGGAGGCTGCAAGAGCTGCAGTAAACAGGTCATGCATAGATGCGCAGAGAATAGGTGCGGTATACACCGGTTCTGAAAGCCACCCTTATGCTGTAAAACCTACCAGTACGATTGTTGCAGAAGCAACCGGAGCAACTCCAGTTCTTACTGCTGCTGATTTTGAATTTGCATGTAAGGCAGGAACCGCAGCGGTTCAGGCATGTATGGGTCTTGTAAGTTCAGGTATGATAGATCTTGGAATGGCTATAGGTTCTGATGTAGCACAGGGTGCACCGGGAGATGCACTTGAATATACCGCAGCTGCCGGTGGTGTCGCGTTTATTATCGGTAACAAGGAATCTGAACTTGTGGCAATTATCGAAGACACATACTCTTTTACAACTGACACTCCAGACTTCTGGAGACGTGAGGGAATGCCATACCCTGAGCACGGCGGAAGGTTCACAGGAGAGCCAGGTTACTTCAAGCACGTTACAAACGCTGCAAAGGGACTTCTGAACAAGCTGGGTACAAAACCAACAGATTATGATTATGCAGTATTCCACCAGCCAAACGGAAAGTTCCCAAGCCGTGCAGCCAAGATGCTGGGATTCAGCAAGGAACAGATTAAACCCGGACTTGTAGTTCCAAGACTTGGAAACACATACTCCGGTTCTTGTATGATGGGAATTGCAGCAACACTTGACCAGGCAAAACCAGGAGACCGTATCTTTGCAACCGCATTCGGTTCAGGTGCCGGTGGAGATGCTTTCAGCATAACAGTCACCGACAGGATAGATGAGATACGTGACAATGCACCGAAAGTCGAAGAGCTTCTTGCAGACCCTATCTATGTAGACTACGCAACGTACGCCAGGCATAAGGGTAAGATAAAGATAGCATGAGGTGTGGAAAATGAGAGATGTAGCAATCATAGGTGTTAAGAACACAAAATTCGGTGAACTGTGGGACCGCTCTTTCAGAGACGTTGTAGTTGAAGCCGGTGTAGGTGCTGTAAGTGATGCCGGCGTTGTAGGTGAGAAAATCGATGCGATGTTTGTCGGTAACATGAGTGGCGGACAATTCGTAGAACAGGAACACATCGGTGCTCTAATCGCTGATTACTCAGGTCTTGCAAAAGATATTCATGTCCCTTCAACACGTGTTGAAGCTGCCTGTGCTTCAGGTGGACTTGCACTCAGGCAGGGAATCTATGCTGTAGCTTCCGGAATGGATGACATTGTTATTGCAGCCGGAGCCGAGAAGATGACAGATGTACCTTCTGCAAAGGCATCATCCGCACTTGCAGCAGCAGCTGACAGGGAATGGGAAGGTATCATGGGTGCAACATTCCCCGGACTTTATGCAATGATTGCAAGGATGCACATGCACAAGTACGGAACCACAAGCGAGCAGCTTGCACAGGTTGCTGTGAAGAACCACCAGAATGGTCAGCACAACCCGATCGCCCAGTACAAATCCCCGATCACCATTGATTCAGTACTCAAATCCATCATGGTGGCAGACCCATTACACATTTTCGACTGCTCACCAATCACAGACGGTGCATCTGCTGTTGTGCTTGCACCTGCAGACGTGGCACACGAATACACTGATACTCCAATTTATGTGAAGGCAACTGCACAGGCATCAGATACCATTGCACTGCACGACCGCAGGGACATTACAACCCTTGACGCAAGTGTTGCAGCAGGAAAGAGAGCATATGAAATGGCAGGTCTGCAGCCAAAGGACATCAACCTTGTTGAAGTCCATGACTGTTTCACCATTGCTGAGATATGTGCAATTGAAGACCTTGGCTTTGCTAAGAAAGGTGAGGGCGGAATCGTAACCCAGAACGGTGAGACCGCAATTGGTGGAAGGATACCTGTTAACACATCAGGCGGACTCAAATCCTGCGGACATCCTGTTGGAGCTACCGGTGTAAAGCAGGCTGTTGAGATAGTTGAGCAGCTTCGCGGTGAAGCAGGAAAGCGTCAGGTTGACGGAGCAGAAGTTGGAATGACCCATAATGTGGGAGGTTCCGGAGCGACTGCTGTTGTACACATATTTTCGAGGAACAGGTGATCATCATGTCCGTACCAAGATTTTGGAGAAAACAGATAGCCAGGTACAACCTTGTAGGTACACACTGTAAAAAGTGCGATGAGTATTTCTACCCACCACGTAACATGTGTCCTGCTTGCAGACGTGAAGGTGAGATAGAGGATTACAAATTCTCCGGCAAAGGAGAAGTTGTGACGTTCACTGTGATCCACACTGCTGCTGAGGGCTTTGAGAACCAGACACCTTATGTCCTCGCAATAATAAAACTGGACGAAGGACCAAGCCTCACAAGCCAGATAATATGTGACCCTAAGGCTGTAAAGATAGGAATGAAGGTCAAACCTGTGTTCAGAAAGCTCGGACAGGCCGGAGAACGTGGAATGATCTACTACGGTACTAAGTTCGTACCAGAACTAGAAGTTGCAGATAAATGTTAGAAATTGAAGTTAAGACCCGTGCCGACCACCTGCCTGTTAAAGAGCAGTTGTCGGCCATGGGTGCTGTTTTTGTGGGTGTCCAGCACCACTGTGACACCTATTTTAATGCCCCGCACAGGGATTTTGCCAACACGGATGAAGCTCTTAGAATACGCTCCGTTGACGGCAGGTCTGTCATGACCTACAAAGGCAAGAAACTGGACACTGTTTCCAAAACAAGAGAGGAATTCGAGACCGAAGTTGACGGTGCAACAACCCGAAGCATCCTGCTTGCACTTGGATTCCGTGAGTCAGGCGTTGTTAAGAAAACGAGAGAAGTCTACAAGTACGAAAATATGACCATCTGCCTTGACAAAGTCGAAGGACTTGGCGAATTCATGGAAGTTGAGATAGGTGCTGAATCAGATATCGAAGGCCACCGTAAACAGATATTCTCATTTTTGGCTAATTTTGAGATTGGAGAAGAAGATTCCATCAGGACATCTTATCTTGAGATGGGGCTTGAGGAAATATAGATAAGTAGTTTTTGGAAGTAACTTTAAAAAATGATGTTATATGGTTTTTCTCTGAACTACAAGTCAAAATATTTTTTCTTTTCAATTCTGAAATCTAACTAGAATACTCATGAAGTTTTTCCTTTGATTGACAGACTTGGAAAAAAAGAAGATTATATTTAATTGATAAATTTGGAAAAATCTAGTATTAAAAGATCTCCAATGTTTTCAGATTTTCTTTTTGCTTCGTCTATTAGAGAAAGTATTGTTTCTATCTTTCTATCTACATGATCAGTATTTCCACAGTAGATGGTTTCTACTGAGGAATCAGAAGTCACAACCATTATTTGGTTAAGTTCACCCCATATTTAATTTATATGATCCACATTGATACGTGCGTTACTTAATGTTTTTATATAAACAGTATACATTATTTCCATCTCCCATTATTATATAGTAGCTGCATCCCGAAATACTTTCCGTTATTGCAGCATTTCGTAGTTACTGTGTTCAATAGTGGAAATTTAACAGCTAGTGCCCTTACTATACCCTAATATAAATAATAAGAAAGATCCTCCTAGGAATTAGTATGAGACCTAAAATAAAGATAGATATAATCTAAATTAAATCGCTTTTCTATAGACACAAAGTGTTCATCAAAATGTTGATTTCATATTCTCTTTATTTCATTCATAAGCAACTTGGTTTGCTTTTGCAGTTCAGGCATGATCGTAACGATTTCATCAATTTTGCCATTTTTACCTGCTTTCTCCATTAAGGCAGCAGTACCAGACAGAGCTATACATCCAAGACTTGACGAAGTCCCCTTTATCTTATGCGCATAAAATGTGACATTAGAGGTATCATTTTGCTCAATACTGTTCTTAAGCAAGATCATATGTCGGGGCAATTCTTCCATGAAAGTTGATATCAAACCCATGGCAAATTCTTTATCTCCCATTGCACTTTCAAAAAGCACCTCCCTATCCAACACCAAAGATTCTGCAGCTTTAATCATCTTTCCTGCGGATAAACTATCTTCCGTATTTTCCCTTGGAACCGGTGTAACCCATTTACTTAGCAATTCCATAAGGGCTTTAAATGAAAACGGTTTTGAAATATAATCATTCATACCAGCTTCTATAAAATGTTCTCTGTCCCCTTTCATAGCATGAGCTGTCATTGCGATTATTGGTATAGACCTATTGAGAACCGTTGAATCCGGACTCCTGATGAGCCTTGTAGCTTCTAAACCATCGATACCAGGCATTTGAACATCCATAAGCACCAGGTCATATGGCTTAATTTCAAGAGCTTTTACTGCTTCTGCCCCATTAACTACAGCATCTACATCAAATCCAACTTTCTTTAACATATTGTGGGCAACCTTCTGGTTGATCATACTATCCTCAGCCAGAAGAATTTTTCCATTTTTGGCATATATACCATGAACAATATGCTTAATTACAGAAGACTGCGCATTTTCACCATCTTCGTTCATGTCCAAAATAGTAGATAATTTATCAAATAGCTCTGACTGCTTCAAAGGCTTGCCAAGGTATGCATCAAAATAGTTCTCATCAAGCTGTCTGATGTTTAGCCACTCATCTATTGAGAGCAGCAATATAACAAAAATATCTTTAAATTTGTCGTCAACCTTAATGGTTTTTGCAAGATTTCCGATATCCATTCCAGAAATATGAAAATCCAGAATTACAACCTGAAATGGCTCATGGTTTTCATATGCTTTACAAAGGACTTTTATTGCCATAGCTTCATCTAAAGCCCCCTTTGCTCTTACGCCCCAAGAGGATAATTGATCTAAAAGCACTTCAAGATTTTTTGTGTTAGCATCCATTACAAGTATACGTATACCTTGAAGAGAAACAGACTGAATTGAAGAAATCTCAGGTTCTTGCTGCTTGGAAAAAGGGACTGTGAACCAAAACTCTGAACCTTTGCCTTCAGTACTTTTCACACCTATTTCTCCCCCCATCGTTTCTATAATTTGTTTAGAGATAGCAAGGCCAAGTCCAGTACCGCCATATAGACGTGTTGTGGAACTGTCGACCTGATAGAATTTGTCAAAGAGAAGGTCTATTTTATTCAGGGGAATACCAATCCCGGTATCTGTTACTGAAAAATGTAACACTGTTGATGAGAAAGTTTCTGATTCCAGACTCACACGTACAGACACTTCACCCTTCTGTGTGAATTTAATAGCATTCCCAACAAGATTTGTCAGTACCTGCTGCAGGCGCCCAGGATCACCCATAATATTAGCTGGCACCTCTGGTTCTACCGTGCAGAGCAATTCCACTCCTTTTTCATGAGCCCTTATGGACAATATAGTTGTTAGCTTACTCAGGACATTGTGTAGATTAAAATCAAGCAACTTCATTTCGAGTTTATTAGCTTCCATTTTAGAGAAGTCAAGTATATCATTGATAATATCAAGTAACACATCTCCACTAGCCAGAATCGTTTCTGCATAATATCGTTGCTCATCATCAAGTTTAGTGTCCAGAAGCAAACCGGCCATACCGATCACACCGTTCATTGGAGTGCGTATCTCATGAGACATATTTGCCAGAAATTCACCCTTGGCTTTGGTGGCTTCCTGAGCTTTTTCTTTTTCAATTATGAGGTTTGTCTCCAATATCTTAAGCTCATTGATGTTACTCATCACTACACGGGAAGTGTGGGCACCATTGACTTCTTGAGTAACAGTTGCTTCCAATAAAGCCCAAAGTGTTGTTTTATCGGGTTTCACCAACCTCAACCCGCATGTTTGCGGCTCACCTGTCTTAAAAAGTTGTTTGCGACACAGGTAGTAGGTATCCTGATCATTTTTGAAAATAAAACGTGTTAATGGTTGCTTGACCAACGAACCTCGTGACACTCCCAGCAGAGTCTCAGCAGTCAGGTTTGCTTCCAGTATCATATCTTTTTCACTGACTGTAAAATAACCCACTGGTGCCAGATTATAGAGATCAAAATAACGTGCCTGCGTAGTTTCAAGTTCCAGTTGTGTCCGATACAATTCATCATTCTGCATCTCCAGCTCAATCTGATACACACGCAGCTCATGGATAAGCTTTTGGGCATCTTCAGACAGCTCACTCTCAAAGTTATCGGGTAACTTGTCAGTTTTTCCAATGAGCCTTTCTTCGGCCTCTCTACGCAGTTCAGAAGATTCTGTATTTTGAGATGGTTTGCTTTTCATTCTTTACACCCAATACCCATATTTACGGTAACGATCTCCCTGCTATCACTTGTAACCTGAATTATTTAGTTGGTACTGGCCATCAAAACACCAGTAATCCCTATGATCCCATCGGAGATATCATACAATGGATCCACTGTCAAATTATAGGATAACTGTTTCCCATTTGTACTAATAAACACTTCACTACGGAATCCAACCCCACTTTCCAGAACTTGCTTTTTAATGACCGAAAGTCTGGATGCCTCTTCTGCAGTCAATATATCATGGTCTGTCTTACCGATAATCGAGTAAGAAGAAAACGCTGCATTAGGATTATATACCCATGTGTAACACAACTTTTCATCCTGATTAAAGACCATTACAGGAGATACTTTCAACGCAACACGCAGACGCTCTTCGTTTAATCGGAGCGCTTTTTGTAAGTTAATTGAGCTAGTAATATCAGCAAACGTAACTACTGCGCCTTCAATCACGTTGTCCAGAGTCCTATAGGGCTGGATACGCATCGCGTACCAGGTTCCTGAATTCGTCTGCACTTCCATTTCTTTAGGAACTAACGTGTCCAGAACTGCCTGTGTATCTTCCACTAAATTGTTGTATTCTACCAAATTAGAGACTATATGACCCACTGGTCTTCCAACATCACTTTGGATTAAATTAATAATTTGAGTTACAGATGGAGTAAAGCGAAGGATATGTAGATCTACGTCTACAAAGACAGTACCAATACCAGTGCCGGCCAGCAAATTATTCATATCATTGTTGGCCTGTCCAAGATCTACAACTTTGGTTTGCAGTTCAGCATTGACAGTAGCTAATTCCTCATTGAACGACTGTAATTCTTCCTTAGAAGTTTCCAGCTCTTCATTCGTGGATTGCAATTCTTCATTGACCGACTGTAACTCCTCATTCGAAGATTTGAGCTCTTCATTTGAGGTTTCCAGTTCTTCTTTAGTTGTATAGAGGTATTCATCTTTAGCACGCAACTCCTGCTTTAGAGTCAAGATTTGTGCTTCAGCGTCTTTTAAATTAAACTCATCCTCTCCCACAATGGAATTCAATGCAGCTGTTATCTGCTGCGATCTGAGTTCCAGATTAGGAGCCTCCTCTAAAGTAATCAAATAAAGAGAGTTTTCTGATTTCCCGTTTAATTCGGACATTACAGGACGCACAGTAAGGTTGATAGTATAAGTATGATCATTTGTTTTGATAGACAGACCCGGACATTGTACAAGCTCTTTGCCGCCAACGGCTTTATGCAGGGATACTGTCAAGTCACGTTGTAATCCTTCACGAGCCATCTTGATGATGTTATTTACACCTGCCTCACCGGGAGTGGGCTCCAGATACATACCAGTGCGGCCATGAATATAAAGAATATCGCCCTGGCTATTGACAAGTACCGCAGCTGGAGTTACATACTGCAAAAGCATAGTTTCGGTCAGTTCACGCAACGATGGTTTTTCAGGAATTGAGTTCTTTTTGGCAGGTTGCATGGTTGTTATATCCGTCTTTAAGAGTAAAAATGGAGACGGATTCACATTCTGTGAGCTGTGAAAATCTTCTTTACGTTGGTAAATCTTGGATTTACGATCCAGCACAGAAAAATAAGCATTTAAATAGCTTACCGACCCAGATGCACCCAAGAAGAGAAAGCCTCCCGGATTTAGAGAATAATGGAATAGAGGAATGATTTTCTTCTGCAAATCTCTATTCATGTAAATGAGAAGATTGCGACAACATATCAGGTCCATCTTTGAAAATGGAGGGTCTTTTATCAGGTCTTGCTCGGAAAAGACAATCGTATCACGAATACTTTTACAAATACGATACTTGTTACTTTCTTGTTCATTAACAAAGAATCTGCTTAGCCTTTCCTGAGAGATATCAGCCTCTATACTGGAAGGATAAATACCAGTCCGAGCAGTAGCGATTGCGTTGCTATCAATATCTGTGGCAAACACCTGAATTTTAAAACTTTTTTTCAGTTTCTCCTGATGTTCAGCAAGTAGAATTGCAAGAGAATAGGCCTCTTCCCCTGTGGAGCATCCTACTGACCAGACACGAATATCATCGCCTGTATTTTTATTGACAAATAACAAGGGTATGACCTGCTCTTCAAGACTCTTGAAAGCTTCAGGATCACGGAAAAAATAGGTCACACCAATCAACAAGTCATCAAAGAGAGCATTCACTTCCATAGGCATCTGTTGTAAATATTTAGTGTATCTTTCCAGTGTATTAATCTGGTTGACAGCCATGCGTCTTTGAATACGACGCATAATGGTTTTTTCTTTGTACTGGGAAAAGTCATGGCCTGCCTGTGAACGCAACAGGATGAATACTTTCTTCAATGAGGCCTCGTCACTAAGCGCAGCTGCAGTGAATGATCGTGAAAGCTTGTCAAAAGCATGAGATGTATAGCCTATTATCTGTGAAGGCATTTTATCCGGATCCAGCACATAGTCCGCCATACCAGTGGATATGACACTACGCGGCATGCCATCAAACTCAGCAGATTCAGGAGTCTGTACTATGACAATGCCCCCCTCTTCTTTAATATCACGCACTCCAAGTGTGCCATCGCTGCCCGTACCAGAAAGAACAACACATATAGCTCGTTCTTGTTGATCATGAGCTAAGGATCGGAAAAAGAAATCAATGGGCATTCGTTGACCACGTGGAGATGAAGGTTCCAACAATTGGAGTGTTCCATTAAGAAAAGCCATGTCACGATTTGGAGGGATAATGTAAGCACAATTTGGACGAACCATCATTCCATCTTCTACTTCAAAGACCTGCATGCGAGTGCGGCGCCTGATCAGGTCAGCCAGGAGGCTTTTGTGGTCGGGGTCAAGATGTTGCACCAAGACAATAGCCATGTTTGGATCTGTATCTGCAGGCATTCCTGAAAAAAATGCCTCAAAAGCCGCTAACCCTCCAGCCGAGGCACCGATACCCACAATTGCAAAGCTGTCAGTTCCTTCCCCAACTACATTTTGCACTTCAGATTTTTTTTCTTCTTTATTCATCGCGTTTGTTACACCTAGCGCGTCTTTCTTTTAGATATTCAGAGAATCCCATGTCACAGGCTATGTTTTCAACATCAAAACTCAACCATTTTCTAAAACAATACGATTGGGAACAATGAAGAAAAAATAATCCAACAATCAGGAAAGCATTTAGTATCAAATTCCTCTGGTAACATTCCCACTAAATATTAGACGAAGGTTTGCAATCCTATTGATATATATTCTCATATGATAGTTATTATTTTCCCTCCGTAATGAAAGACATCTCAATTATTATCGATAAATAGAGAAAGTAATAGTTGAAGTAAACTAATTTGCTCTGTGTGCTAAATAACCTCTACATCCATATAATTATCAGTTCTAAGCGGATACACCTGGAAAAATAAAATTTACTTTTTTATTTCCCATCAACAGGAATCTCAAAATAGAAACTCGACCCTTCACCCAGCTCACTTTCCACCCAGACCCTGCCACCGTGCATTTCAACGAATTTCTTTACAAGAGCAAGACCGAGTCCGGTTCCTTCGTACTTGCGGTTATGAGCTGAATCCACCTGAGTGAATTCATAGAATAGATATTCCTGATCATGTTCAGATATGCCGATACCAGTGTCCTTTACTAAAAACATAACGATTGTACCGGATTTTTCAACATAAAGGGTAACGCTTCCGTTTTCAGGAGTGAACTTCACAGCATTGCTCAGGAGATTTAGAAGAGTCTGCCTAATCTTAATCCTATCCGCTTTGATAGTGGTCAGTTGTTTGTCAACATTGGAATTTAGAGAAATGTTCTTTCGAACTGCAATTGATGAAATGGTTCCCATGACATCATCCACTAATTCAGGAACAACAATATCCTCTGTATTTAACTCCATCATACCTGCCTCTATCTTGGACAGGTCAAGTACGCCATTAATTAGAGTAAGAAGATGTTTACCACTGCCTGAAATATTATTCAGGTAATGTTCCTGCTTATCATTAATATCACCGAAAGACCTCAACAATAACATATCTGAAAAACCGATAATTGAATTCAAAGGAGTGCGCAGTTCATGACTCATATTGGCAAGGAACTGGCTCTTTGCACGGTTAGCAGCATCTGCTTCTATCTTTGCGTGTAACAGAGCTTCTTCATAGATCTTCTTTTCAGTGATGTCAGGGATAATAACCTGAACCGTTCCTTCCTCACTATCAATGATCGAAGAACTTATGTCCGCATCAATTACAATATCGTTAGAAAGGACCAGCTTGATCTCAGATCTTACAGAACCTTCTCTGATAGTCTGCTCATAGATATCAGTCAGATTAAGCGGAGAATCAGCAGGAGATAAAGAAGTAACATTTATCTCAAAAAGTTCGGATTTCTCATATCCAAGCAATTCAGAAGTTTTACTGTTAGTATCAATCAGCCAGGCACCCTTTCCAAAAATTATGATGGCATCGTTTGACTGTTCAAAAAGGGAATGATATTTTCCTTCCTTTTCCTCAAGTGAACTCAACATATTATTAATGTCATCAGCTATCCAGTTTACCTGATCGTCACCTTCTACTTCAATTCTGGATGAAAGGTCTCCGCTATTCTTTATATGTTCAAGTTCCTTTACCAGGAGATTGAACTCTATAAAGCTCATGTTCTTTGCTAAATATATATGGAAAAATATGGAAAAGAAGTTCAATAGAACTTACTATCAAAAGTGCAAGCCCAATATATAATGCTATTTTCAATCCAAGTGAAGAAGTCTGAAGTGTTGTTCCAACTTTTAATAATTTCACAGGATTGCCCATCATATCATACAGCAGAACTGCACCTGCAGGATTTCCATTTTCAAACGTACTAATCGAAATATCACCTGTTGTATAACCAGGTGCTTTTCTATCTTCCTCTGAAAAAGAACCTAAATCCTCTAAAATGAAAGATATAGACCTGTCTTGTGCAATTTCTAATTCATTAAAATCAATTGTACGTGAAACGACAATTACCAGGCCATCTTCACCCGCCTCCTCAGCCGGAGTGAAATATTCCATAGCAACTAACAGAGTTCTTTCAGGGAGAAATATAAGACCTGAAAGGGAGCTTGTTTCAATACACTTAGAAAATATTGTAGGATTGGATACTAAATAATCCTCAAGATCAGAAGATGATAGGGCGCCATCAACTGTATAATCAAATAGAAGAGATTTTGTAGATGTATTATAGATTAAAAGTGATTCAACATCATGATTCTTAAGTAATTGATCATTTAATAGTCTGTACTCAAATTTATCAAACTCAGGACCCTGGACTTCATATTGTGCATACAATGCCAGATTTGAAGCACTGGAACTTAGAACTCTCACCTCATCATCTTCTATTTCATCAATCAACATATGCGTATTATGCATAGTATACCTTTCTTCTAAATTGTCAAAACTGGAGGAAAAAAGAAGATAACTACAAAGGATCATCAAAAATATTGCAGACACGAATAAAGTTACGTGCCGAAAAATGTCCCTTTTTTCCATTTCCATTTTGATATCCTCAGTTAATTAATAGAAACACAAAAAGAAGCAAAAAAGCAACTTTGTAATTGTTTCATAATAACTAAGATAATATATAAATTATTCATAAATAAAAATATCATACCGAAAAACAATAGGAAGTTGACTCAAAAGAAATCGAAAAGAGAATAAACTTAAATGGGTGCATCAATGCACCCGTAACTAAAACAAGATTATCTGATACAGGATCCAGTTCCCATTTCTTTGTCAGTTGTAAGCAAAGAGACTCTTTCACCGGCATCTGCTGCAAGGAGCATTCCCTGTGATTCAACGCCACAGAGCTTTACAGGTTTCAGGTTTACAAGAACATTCACTACCTTACCTATCATCTCTTCAGGCTCGTAGTACTCTGCAAGACCTGCAACAACCTGCCTTGGCTGCTCATCTCCGATATCAACCTGAAGGCGAAGGAGTTTCTTTGATTTCTTGATCTTTTCAGCGGTAACGATCTTACCTACTCTGATATCAAGCTTTGCAAAATCATCATATTCTATTTCTTCTTTGTATTCCATTATTTCTACTTCCTTTACGCCTGCTTCCTTTGCCATTGCAGCCTTTACACGTTTTGAAGAGATCTTCTCCATCTCTGCGATCTTGTCATCCTCAAGCTTGGTGAACAGGATCTGCGGCATATCAAGCTTTGTTCCGCTTACAACAGGAACGGTTGATTCTCCATAAGTTGCTTCGTGAACATCTGAATCCATACCAATCTGCTTCCATGCAACTTCCATACTGCCAGGAGTCATTGGTTCGAACAGCAGGATAAGCGCCTTGGCAAGCTGGATGCAGTTCTTAACAACCTTTCCACAGGCTTCTTTATCTTCCTTAATGAGCTTCCATGGTTCGTTTGACTGGAAGTATGAATTCCCGTATGATGCAAGAGCCATTGCAGTGTCAGCAGCCTTCTTGAACTCGTACTCGGAGTTTGCTCTGACAACTTCTTCAATGGTTGAATTGATCTTCTCTATGACCTCAGGGTCAATGTCTCCCTCTGGTATCTCACCGAAGTTCTTGAAAGCAAAGAGCAGGTTCCTGTACAGGAAATTGCCCAATACACCAACAAGCTCCGTGTTTATCTTATCCTGGAAAATCTTCCATGAGAAGTTGACCTCCTTGGTGTGTGAGGTGTAGCTTACAAGATAGTACCGGAGAAGGTCTGGGTGGAAACCCTGATCAAGATAGTCTTCCTCAACCCATACGACATATCCACGGCTCTTGGAGAATGTCTTATCCTCAATTTTCAGCATACCTGATGCAACAACCGCTGACGGCTGGCTGTAATCTGCTCCCTTAAGCATTGCCGGCCAGAAAATGCAGTGATGGTAAATGATGTCTCCGCCAATGAAATGAACTATCGGACAGTCGCCTCTCCAGAACTTCTCCCAGTCTCCGCCGGTCTCTGCTGCCCATTCTTCTGTGAAAGCCATGTAACCGATAGGCGCATCGACCCACACGTAAACCACAAGGTCATCGTGTCCTGGGAATCTTACACCCCATTCAAGGTTCCTTGTAATACACCAGTCAGTAAGTTCCTGTTTTATCCAGCCCATTGCATAGTTACGTGCATTCAGTGTACCGCCAAGGTTCTCAAGGTGCTCCATGAGGAAATCCTTGAATTCTGAAAGCTTGAAGAAAAAGTGCTCCTGTTCCCTATATTCAGCAGGACCTCTGCATATTGTACAGGTTGGTTCATTAAGCTCTCCGGGCTCCAGGTGTTTTCCACAGCCCTGGTCACACTCGTCTCCACGTGCCTTCTCGCCACAATGAGGACATGTTCCTGCAACATACCTGTCAGGAAGGAAACGGTCACACTGAGGACAGTAAGCAATCTCGATTACTTTTGGATAGACATAGCCCTTCTCAATAAGCTTGTCAACGATCTCAGTTGTACGGTTGTGGTTCTCTTCATCATCGGTTGTTCCGAATGCATCAAACCTTACACCCATCTTCTTGAATACTTCATCAAAATGAGTGTGGTACTGCTGTACAAGTTCCTTTGGTGTTAGACCAAGTTCCTCGGCATTTACCACAATAGGAGTGCCGTGGGTATCAGAGCCGCAGACAAATGTTGTTTCCTGTGAGTTCTTCTGGAGCGATCTCACAAAAATATCCGCAGGGATATATGTTCTAAGGTGCCCCACATGCGCCTTTCCATTTGCATAAGGAAGACCACATGTCACAAGCACGGGTTTATCAGAAGGAATGTTTGACATTTAATTTCTCCACTAAAAATGATCAATATATATTGTGTTGCATTGCGTGCAATTATAAAATATATTTCGCTCGCTAGCCACAAGGCAAGGTTTTTGAATGTGCAAATACATTTTATACGCGGGATGGAGCGAATAGATGAACGGAGATAATTCAGAAAAAAACACAGAGGATGATACCGAATATCATCTTTACCCGTATAGCTATGATAAAAACGAGAGTGATGACGCTCAACCAGAGAACAGGAAGATGCAGACCAGCACCGTATCCGAAGATACTGAGATAGAAGCAAGTGAAAAGATAGCTCAAGATGAATCACCGGTTGTAGTTGAAGCTTCTGAACCTGTTCAGGAAAAAGTTAAGACCCAAAAGGAAATAGGAACTTTAAATGAGAGTTCAAAGGATACTTCAAGCGACATTCAGATTGGTGAACCTGTAACTGCTGCTCCTGTAAAGGAGAAAGTGGCAGAACCTGCAACGAGAGCAGGAACAGGTTATTATGAGCCATCCCGTGAAACTCCTGTCGTTAAGAAGAAAAGCCGCAAATGGCAATATGCTGCTATTTTTCTGGCTCTGCTGTTCGTTATCGGTGTCAGTTTTGCAGCTATTTACCAGTCGTTCAACGGTGATCTTTACTCTTCAAACGATAAGATCGCTGTAATTTACATAGAAGGAACCATGGTTACAAGCAGCGTACCTGGCGGACTTGGCTATGCAAGCTCCGAAGTAATATCTGACAACATAAGAAAAGCCCTGGATGATGAAGATGTGAAAGCCATAGTATTGAGAGTAAACAGTGGTGGAGGATCTTCAACAGCTGGTGAAGAGGCATATGAAGAAGTTAAGAAAGCAAGTGATAGCGGCGTACCTGTTGTAGTCTCAATGGGAAGCACAGCGGCAAGTGCTGCCTACCACCTTTCATCACCAGCAGATCTGATCGTTGCTAACCCGTCAACAATGACCGGAAGTATAGGTACTATATGGCAGTTCCAGAACCTGTCGGAATACTATGACAAAGAAGGTATAGAATACTACATTGTAAAGTCCGGTGAGTTCAAGGATATGGGTAATGCTGCCAGAGGACTTTCTGATGATGAGAAAGAATACGCCAACAAGGTTGTAGCGGAAGTTTACAGCAATTTTGTCAGAGATGTGGCGGAAGGCAGAGGTATGAGTGTCAGTGAGGTCAAAAGCCTTGCAGACGGTAGGATATACACCGGAAGAGAAGCAAAAGAACTTGGACTTGTTGATGAACTGGGTAATTTCTATGATGCCATTGACATGGCAGCAGACCTTGCAGGAATAGAGGACCCGACAATAGTCTACATGAACAAGCCAACACTTTCAAGCCTGCTTTTTGGCTCAGAGTCTGATGCAGCTGAAACAGCAGAACTGGTGTATTACTACGAGGACAGCCCATACGGTTACATTACCTGATGTAAATGCCCTTTACACCTTTTCACTTAGGACCGGCCTTTCTTCTCGGAGAACTCTTCGAGAAAAAGGTCAATCTTTTTTCAATTCTTATCGGCAGTATCATTATTGATGTTCGTGCAACCTACTGTCTTTTTGCAGGATGTCGGCCCTTGCATGGTCCACTTCATACTTTTATGGCTGCAACCATCATAGGATTGCTGCTTGCAGCATTGATCTTCAGTCAGAGAGCATGGTTGCAGAAAATAACTGATAAACTGAAGGTAGAGCAGAGCTACTCTTTGAATTCAATTATAGGCGGCGCAATTATCGGAACATGGAGTCATGTGATCCTGGATGCGCCTCTGTACACTGATATTACTCCACTGTGGCCAGTTACAGCAAATCAGCTTTTGGGAGTAATCGGTTCCGGCACAATATATGCGCTCTGTGCACTATCATTCATACCTGCAACTGCAATATTCATTTACAGGTATTGGAAAAGAGATTCGGAAAAGCAAAAACAATAATCACTGCATTTTCCGGCATTCTTCATACCTGAAGCAATTTACAACGTGGTCATTTACCATTCCCACAGCCTGCATGAAAGCATAAATTATCGTGGGACCCACAAAATTAAATCCTCTCTTTTTCATGTCCTTGCTTATCTTTTCAGAAAGCTCAGTTTTTGCAGGAATTTCCGGCATGGATTTCCATGAGTTCTGTATTGGTTTTCCATCAGGCAGGAATATTTTGAGATAAGCATCAAATGAACCGAATTCATCTCTGATCTTAATGTATGCTATTGAATTATTGACAGCAGAACGCACTTTCAGTTTGTTCCTGATAATTCCGGAATCCTGCAAAAGTTCGGCAATTTTCTTTTCATCATAAGCAGCCACTTTCTCGAAATCAAAATCATCAAAGGCTTTCCTGTAATTTTCCCTTCTTTTCAGAATCGTATCCCAGCTAAGTCCTGCCTGTGCTCCTTCGAGTATCAGGAACTCAAAGAGCTTCCTGTCATCATGTTCAGGAACTCCCCATTCTGTGTCATGATATGAAATTTCATTTTCGTTTGATTCAGCCCATTGGCAGCGTATTCTCATAGGAAAATAGTTTCCCTTGCTTTACAGTTATATGTTCCGATTTATTAAGAAATAAATATATTTATATACAAACACATATATCAAGAAACTGTGCACCGTTGCACAAATCCAAATATATATAGATGTGGTTGAGAAAAAAAGGTGATTATAATGCCAGAATGTGATTTTATAAAAGGATATATATTTTTCAATGATAAAATGGAAAGTAAATCAAATTTAGCGACTATGTACAAGAGAAAATATTGCCAGGACAATTATGGAGATTGTGCAAGATACATGGTTGCAATCAATGTCGGAAGGGAAAAAGTTCCATCCAATATGTTCCCGAATATGAGGGACAAGGCGGAAGAAATAATTTCTGGAAATAACTGAACTTTCCTATTTTTAATCTGTCAGGAAAACTGACAGACATTATTTTTTAGTGTTTTTATATCCTATCTTCCTGGCACTCTGTTTTAAAAACGACATTTATGCTCAGGACAAGAAGTATAAAGCTCTGCAGAGATATTGTTTAAGGAAATATCAGGGCTATTATCATGAGTGGGACAGGCAAAGAATTCATGGAAAAGACACAGTATCGGTATCTTGACAGGTCAGACCAGTCAATGGGCTACCCGAATCCTGACCTGGAACTTGGTGCAGAAGAGAGTGACAGGATAATTGATCTGCCTTTGCCACAGGATATTAAAGTTGAGAACATCGACCTCAGAAAAGCAATAGAAAAGAGGACAAGTGTCAGGAATTACAGTTCAGAACCGCTATCATTGGAAGAACTTTCCTACCTGCTCTGGTGCACTCAGGGAGTAAAGGAAGTCGTCAGGAACGCTGCAACTTTCAGGACAGTACCTTCAGCAGGAGCAAGACACGCTCTGGAAACCTATATTCTCGCAAACAATGTCAAAGGGCTTGAAAAAGGTCTATACAGGTTCCTTCCTATCGAACACAAGCTTGTGGAAATAAACACTGAAAAAGACATTGCAACAAATATCAGTCGAGGATGTTTGGACCAGCCTTTTGTAACCAGCTGTGCTGCAACTTTCATCTGGACAGCAGTTCCCTACAGAATGGCATGGAGATACGGACAGAGAGGTTACAGGTACCTGCATCTTGATGCTGGTCACGTGTGCCAGAACCTCTATCTAAGCGCAGAATCCATTGGCTGCGGTGTTTGTGCCATTGCAGCATTCCTTGATGAAGAGATCAATCCTGCAATGGGAATTGATGGCGAGAATGAGTTTGTGATCTATGTTGCAACCGTGGGGAAAAAGTGAGAATTGGGGAAACGATGACTGCAAAAAAGAATGAAAATCCCAATACTGAGAATGAAAACTATAAAGCCGTCACCAAAGAACTCATGATTATTCCCGGTGTTGGAAAACAGATTGCTGACGACCTATGGAATCTTGGAATCCGCAGTGTTTCAGAGTTAAAGAACAGAGACCCGGAGAAACTCTACCAGCAATTATGTGATTTTCAGGGGATGCACGTTGATAGATGCATGCTTTATGTTTTTAGAGAAGCGGTTTACTTTGCATCAAATGATGAACATGACCCTGAACTTCTGAAATGGTGGAACTGGAAAGACTGAGAGTTTCCAGAAAACAGTTCATTGAACTGTTTTAGTTCCACATAAACAACTGGCAACCTAAATACAAAGTAACTACCCGCCGAAGGCGGCACATTCCAATCCCTGCACAGAGAAAATTGCATTCATGCCCGGGAATTCTACAGAAAGCACGCAAAGAAAGTATTCCACTGCAACATGTCAATTATTTGTACGACATGATGGGAAAACGCCGGCTCCGCCGTACCCTTCGGGATTGGTAAAGTTATTCATATCCTACGATAGATCATGTTGATATGACCAAAACGACCTGCTTACGTTAGAGTTTTAATGGCACGATTTCTACACAGCCCATTTTTGATATTCAGATTTCTATTTCAAGTCCCAAATAATCTCTGAGAATCGTGAAAGCCATTGCTGGAGGGAATGCACCGACTTCAGTGATAATAAGATCAATGTACTCTGCCGGAGTTACATCGAAAGCAGGATTACTGACCTTGACATTTGGAAGCTCTTTTAGAATATCGGCATCTATAACCTCATCGCTTGAGCGGTCTTCGATCTCGACCATTTCGCCAAGTAGAGTGCGGGGGCTGAATTTATAGGTCTCTGCAGCAACGATGACATTTCTGCGGGCTTCCTGGGCTGCCATTGCAAGCTGGGAAGTTCCTATTTTGTTTATGAGTGCGCCGTTAACTGAAATAGAATCTGCGCCGACTACTACGAGGTCAACTTCCTTCATTGTTAATCTCACAGCGGAGTCAACGATAAGAGTTGTGGGAATTCCATAGTCGTTCAGTTCCCTGATGGTGATGAAACCCTGTCTTCTTGGTCTGGATTCCGTGGCAATCACTGAAATATCCTTACCCTGGTCAAAAGCGGTTTTGATAATTGAGAGGGCTGCATGGGAATTGCAATGTGTCATGATGACATCGCCGTCATGGATGCGCTGGGCTCCGATCTTTCCTATTTTGCCGAGTGCCTGCTCTGCATTTGTAATGAACTTCTCAGCGTTTGCCTTTATCTCATCGATAGCGTCATAGACGTTGGTGGCACTGTGCCTTTTTGTGAGAGCAACAGCATTTGGTAGGGATACTGCTGTTGGTCTTGTATCCACAAGCGTCTTTGCTGCCGCTTCCAGCTTGACGTTGAACTCACTCAGTGGAAGTGATTTCAGTGTCATTGCATAATCCCGGAGTGCTGCTGAAGCTGCAACCGCAATCCTTCCGGCACCCCTGATGTCCATTGTCTTTATCTTCTCTGCTGTAGTATTCAGGTCGTCCATATTACTCATATTTATATGTCGTAGTCAAAGAATTTATATTTAGCCAGTCAATCAATGGTCAAAAACGGAGACATGAAGCGTGTACCAGCCTGATTTCCAGTATAACGACAGAATAGTGCGACTATTAGCACGAATACATGCAGCAAGGGAGATAATTCTCAACACACATGTACCACCTGCATGGGAAAGAAGGCTGCAGATCAATAATCTCTTCAGACTCACATACCATGCAACAAGTCTTGAAGAGAACGGACTTTCCATAAGGCAGGTTACAAAACTTGTTAACGGTCAGGATATTTTCGGGGATGAGACCGACAAGAAACAGGTTCTGAACTTCCTGGAACTTAACGAATATCTGCAGGAAATGGAAGATGAGGAAATTACCGAAGACACTGTATTCACACTCCACAAAATAGCCATGAAGGGTATGGTTCCTGACGATGAGATATGGAAGTACCGTACCACCATCGCAGAAGGTTTTATGGAACCTGAAAGAGTGAGATATTGCATCAGGGATTTGCTGGAATGGGCATACGGAGAGGAGTCAGAGGATATACTCCCTGCACTGAAAGCAGGAATTGTTCTTTTTGAGCTTTACAGGATGCATCCTTTTGAGAAAGGAAGTTGCACCATTGCCACAACTATTTCATCTTATATGCTTTCCCAGAATTTCAGGGAAGCAAAGAAACTATTCACCGTCGAGGAATTCTTTAACCAGAGAAAAAGGGATTTTTTTGAAAAACTTGAAGGCAGGGGCAACAGTAAACCTGACATAAATGAGTGGCTGGAATATTATCTCTACGGGCTTGCACTCAAGGTTTCAAGGGTTGAGAATGCAGTGCTGAATATCAGTCGTGATTACGGAACCATCGGAAAATACATTCAGACAGGACTGAAAGACCGCCAGCTGGAAGCTATTAAGTTTGCACGTGAAATGGGAAGGATCACTAACAAAGAGTATCAGAAACTATGCGATCTGGGAGTTTCAACTGCAAAACGCGACCTGCAGGATCTGGTTAAGAAAAAGATATTCGTGCAGGTCGGAAGAACAGGCAGGGGAACCTATTATAAACTCAGGTTTGACCATCTTGATGAACTCATATGAATGTCAGGCTGAAGTTTGAAAAATGGGAAAAACGGAAGAAAAATGAGTTATGTCACAAGCATTCTTTGACTATGCTTGAGTAGATCTTGTTCATAAGAGCGTAATATCCTGAGAGTTCCTTGTATATCTCTTCTGCAACATCCTCGTGATATGTATGGGTTGTCATGTTCCGGTCATCGGTCATGTAAAGCGCCTGCATGCTCTCATCCTCACTTATGAGGCGCATTTTGAAAGCTTCACGGAAGCATGATTTAGGAGAATTGCATATCACACCTTCTCTTTCCAGAAGATACTCTTTTACAAGTTTCCAGATAGCCTCAAAAGTGTACTCAAAACGCTGGATAGCAGCATCCCTGATAATTACGGAGTATGGTTCATCCATTATTTCCTGAAGAGTCTCAAGGGCTCTTTTTGCAACCTTTGCTTTCATTGTGAGTTTGCACTGCCTTTCTCTTTCCATACTTCTCCCTCATTAAGCACCTGCTGTCTGAAATCCTCTGAAACTGTTGAAAGGTCCACAAGGTCTACACTATAAGGAATGTTCATTTCCTCTAATTCTGCTCTCAAGGCAGTTATCTTTTTTCTGTCAAAAGAACCTGAAGGCATGATCCCAATATCAATATCTGATGTGCTGTGCGCATTTCCCCTTGCTCTTGAACCGAAGAGGAAGATATTGATATCCTCATTTTCAAAAGCCTGAAGAACAGCCGTCTTGACTTTTTTTAGGGATATATCGAATACTTCTGAACTTTCAGGCATTTTGACTCCTATGATGAATTTGTAAAAGATAATTATATTCTTTAGAAATTACAGATTTAAATTGTTTCCTGATTACACACTGAACTAAAATTTGTTGTATTTTTACTGGATCAATATTTTTAACTGCCTAACATATATTTAAATTTATATTATAGTCCCGGAAATATACTTATAGTAGTAATTGCTTTGATAATTGGGTTATTCTTTGCTTGTAGAGAAACATTGCTGTTTCCAGCTTATGCCTTGATTGGGCTGAATGCGAGATAGTGGTAAAATCTGCATGCTCAGACAATTCTCAAAAACAATATATGGTGGTATTTATGATAAAGAATGTAAACAAATTCATAGCATTAGCCATTGCAGTGCTGATGCTTTTGATGGTAAGCACAATAACAGTATCTGCTGCTGAGATCGATCCTACAACTGGAGAAGAGATAACTGAAACACAGAATATGGTGCTCAGAACATATTCAGCTCCGGTAGTTGCATATGATCACAAGATCCTGTGGGATGCAACACATGGTTCTCTATTTAGCTATACTCCATCTGGTGACTACAGTACTCTTACGACAATATTAAATGGAATGGGATACGCAGTTGAGACTACAACTCTCGGTGTAGATAACGTCAACATGGCAGAATACGATATCCTAGTCATCGGCCTTGGTTCATCATGGGACACTCAATACAACACTGCAGAAGTGGATGCTATTGAGGATTTTGTGGCAAATGGCGGCGGCCTACTGATAATGGGAGATAACGTCTATTGTCCAAATGAAAACATCCAGCCTGTAGCTGAAGCATTTGGCACACAGCTTGGTGTATCTTATCCTTCTGATTATTTCACAAACATGGCATCTCATCCCATCTTTAATGATGTATCTGAATTCACATTCATATCTTCAGGTGGGATTTCTGGTTCATCTCCATCAGAAGAAGTAGCATGGAACGGCCAAGGATTTGCCGGCATTACTGTGGTGAATTGCCCAGGCAAAGTTGTAATTACAGGAGACATCAATTTCTGTGAGAACGATTATATTTCATCTGCAGACAACGAGATGCTTATTAGCAATATTTTTGCCTGGCTTGGCGAACCCTGTGAAAACAACAACAATAACAATAATATTCCAGAATTCCCAACCATTGCACTGCCAATGATCGCAATTATCGGTCTGGCATTCATAATGCAGCGCAGGGAATAAAAGTAAGGGTTTGACTCTTACTTTTTATATTTTATTTTTTGATTTGTTTTTTTATGTAACCTTTGAAATCTGGTTAAATAAGAGCTTTTTTACACAACATTCAGTTAATTCAAAACCAATTTCAACTAAAAGTCACATATAATTATTGAATATCATGTCCGGCAGAATTCCAGCATCTGATGACTCCGTCCTTATGCGCTGGATGAGAGTTGAAGTAGGAAAACTAAACGATGGGCTTGTTTCAGAACGTAAGAACCTTGCCCAGCTATTAGTGGAAGAAATACCTGCGTCCAGAACAAAATCAGGAGACGAACATGTCTTTGATAAAGATATACTGGAAGAACTGGGAAATAAACTGCCAGCCGACCTGCACAGGAAACTGAAGATTCCCATTATCTTTTTTTCAGACAACAAAGTTCCTGACAGTTGTTATCTAAATGACCCTGTGGCTCTTGAAGCTTTACAGATTCTGGGAGAAATGAGTAAAATGAGAAGGATGAAGCAGGGTAAATTATGGATTGGCAGGTCCATAGCTTATGCGATCATGAAGAAGTATCCGGGTGTTGTGCAGATGGCAATGCTATGACCGTCATAATGTCCGTTTTAGAGAACTTATCCTATCAAAATAATGAGAAGTAAGTAGCATATTTTTAAAATTCTAAAAGAATAATTTAATAAATATCCTACTTTTTAAATTATATAAAGTATAAATACAAAAACTTCCAATAGGTTTATGTTTATTTTGAATTTTAAGGTGGTACGAAATGAAATTAAAATCAATTATATTGTTAGCACTTATTGCAAGCTTGCTATGTATAATACCGGCAAATGCGCAAGAATATTCAAAAGATGAATATGCAGCTATGCTGTATGCATCTGAACAATCTGAAAGCAACATTCAAATGTTTACGACCCAGGCAACTACTATAAGTTATCCCATTGAAGTTTCAAATGAATATCTGAGCATTGCAACAAATGAAGATGGAACATTCACTCTGGGATGTACTGGTGGAGATCCTTCAAAATCAAGCGATGATAATAAAATATTATTGTATGGGCATCCTGAACCCTGGAGCTCAATTTCAACTGTTAAAGTAGATGGAACAGACTATCTTTACGGTTCAGATGGAACTGTATTGGATTTCCCAACAGATTACGGCAGCTACATCCAATCATCCTGGCAGTATGAAGACATCAAGGTAACACAAATTAACTCCCTTGTATCAAATCCTTCAACCGGTCGTGCTGATATCATGAAAATAGAATATCAGTTTACAAACCTTGACCAGGACAACAGCCATGATGTTGGATTAAGAGTTCTTTTAGACACAATGTTGGGTGATAATGATGGAGCACCTTTCCAGGTTCCCGGGTTTGGTGCATTAACTACCGAAAATGAATTTTTCAAATCCAACAATGAAATACCTGATTACTGGCAATGTTTTGATTACCTGAACAATCCTACAGTAGTTTCCCAAGGAACCCTTAAAGGATCAGGAGCAACAGAACCTGACCGCTTGATATTTGCCGACTGGCCTGATTTTGTTAACACTGAGTGGGATTACGCTGTAACTTCGGGAAAAACATTGACAGATGACAGCGCTGTTGGTTTGTACTGGAACCCAACTAGCTTAGGTCCGGGGGAGACAAAAGAATACGTAACATACTATGGTCTGAGTGACCTGAGCCAGTCCTTTGGTGACATAAGCCTTTCAATTACAGGACCGGTTCAGTTAGACATAATTAACGACCAGTACTCTCCAAATCCATTTACTGTCGTTGCATATGTTGAACATGACTCATCAAGCACCCTGGACATTGATCTTACCATTTCTCTTCCGGAAGGACTTGAACTGGTAGGCCCATCTGAAACACAGACAGTAACTCTTGCCAGTGGCGAACAGGGTTCAGTAAGCTGGACAGTCAAGGCCCTTGAGCAGACAAGCGAGAAATCTTTTACCTATTCTGTCCTGGCTTCAGCCGAGGCGATGGCAGATATAAGCGCTTCAAGAGTAGTTACTGTGCCAGGAATAAATTCAAATCCTGAACAACCACCACAGACCGAGGTTCCTGAATTCCCAACAATTGCTCTTCCTGTGATCTCAATTATTGGATTAGCATTTGTTTTACAACACAAGAAAAACTAAACTGAACATCTGCAACCAGATGTTCTTTTCTTTTTTATTTAGCTAATTTTGATGATTTTGGAGTTACTTTTTGGAGATTAGTCGATTTGATCCTTCTCCATACGTGATTTCAGTATTTTGATCAGAAGTGAGAATAGAACACTGACATATTTATAACTGATATTTTCTATTTCCTTTTATAGAAAAGCAAAATTAACCAAAGGAAGCTTCATCATGAACACAATCTCATCCATAAATCCCACAACAGGAAAAGTTATCAGCGAAGTTGAAATGCACACCGATGAACAGGTGAGCCGGATGCTCAAAAAATCTGCTGAGACGTTCAGGGAATGGAAAAGAACTGATGTTTCCGAGCGTAATGAACTTCTGAAGAACTTTGCTGAGATTTTGCGGAAAAACAAGCAGGAGTATGGAAAACTCATTACAACTGAGATGGGAAAGGTTATGAAGCAGGCTGTTCCCGAGGTTGCAAAATGTGCCACCATGTTTGATTATTTTGCTGATAATGCCGAGAAGATGCTGGAACCCGAGCCTGCTGAAGAAGGAGCATGTGACCAGATGATCCATTACGAACCAATGGGAACTGTGCTTGCGATAAAGCCATGGAACTTCCCATTCTGGCAGGTTCTCAGTGCAGCAGCACATGTGCTGGCCGGTGGAAATGTAATGCTGCTCAAACATTCAAGCTATGTTCCCCTGTGTGCTCTTGAAATTGAGAATATATTCCTTGAAGCCGGATTTCCTGAAGGTGTTTTCCAGACAATGATAATTGATGGAAAGACCGCATCCTCACTTATTTCACAAGACGAGGTTAAAGCAGTATCTTTTACAGGCGGATACGATGCAGGACAGAAGGTTGCCGAACTTGCAGCCCATAACATGAAGAAATTCGTGCTGGAACTTGGCGGCAGTGACCCTTTCATAATCCTTGATGATGCTAATGTCGAGATGGCAGCAAAAGTAGGAGTTCCAAGCCGGTTCATCAATACCGGACAGACATGCATCGCAGCCAAGCGTTTCATAGTCATGGAAGATGTGGCCGAAGAGTTTACGGAAAAGTTTGTTGAAGGAACTCTTGATCTGAAAATTGGTGACCCAATGGACCCTGAAACAGACATCGGGCCTATGGTCAGGAAAGAGCAGGTAAAGATACTGGAAAAGCAGGTTGAAGATGCCATATCAAAGGGAGCGAAAACTCTCATAAAAGGAGGAAGAATGGAAACCGGAGGTTACATGTATTCCCCTATAATTCTCAGCGGAGTGACCAGGGAAATGAAGGTCATGAAAGAGGAAACCTTCGGACCTGTGGCACCGATAATTACTGTAAAAACCGAGGAAGAAGCCATCGAACTTGCAAACGATTCAGAGTTCGGACTTGGTGCCAGTGTCTGGAGCCAGGACCGTGACAGGGCTATGAGAGTTGCATCAGAACTTGAAACCGGAATGGTTGGAGTTAACTCGTTCTGCACACCGCAGGCATGCCTGCCATTTGGCGGAGTTAAGAAAAGCGGCATGGGTAGAGAGCTTTCAAAGCACGGGTTCCTTGAATTTATGAATATCAAATCTGTTAAGATTATGTGAAGAGACTTTATTTTATATCGAAGGTGGAACCACGGAAGAAGCAGAGATTAGTCTGGACATACTTAATCCAAAACAAGAAGAAATACATAGGCTATTAAGGGAAATAGGAGAAGAAATTGCCGCATTTTACTTAGATGGAATTCGAATTCTTAATGATGAACAGATTCAGACAAAATCAAACATATTAGCACACATTGCACGAGAAATTGATGGTGGCTTTCGAGATGTGTTTACCATCCGTGAAGAGAAAAAAGTATGCGAAAAGTGCAAAAAACCAATTAGCACCACATCTCACCGAGAATCAATCTGCATAGCTTTAGGTGTCGATAAAGAAGATTCCTTAGCAAAGGAATGGTATAAAACATCTAAAGAATTCCACAAGTTTGCGCACCGACACGGAGCTTACAAAACCCCAAGACCAGTAGAGAGTTTTCAAGATATTTGGGAAAGATATGAAAATGTATTATTTAGGTTAATTGGAAGTTATTATCGGCTCTTAGATCGGATTGATGATTTGCTCAAAAAAGAAGAACCTTCAACAGAAATGATAGGTGTGTTACCAAATTTGTTGAAGATTGAAGCAAGAGAACA